>CAURVK010000012.1:0-53285 GCA_963528285.1 uncultured Campylobacter sp.
ACCGCCGACCCACTGCTTACAAGGCAGTAGCTCTACCAACTGAGCTACACCAGCATCCTTGATTTGTGAAAGTTGGATTATAGCCCAATTTCTTTTCAAAGTCAAGCTTTTTTTAAAATTTTTTTGGAAATAAGGATAAAAAATTAGAATTTAGCCGCACATGCAAGCTAAATTTTAGCCCATTGGTTCCGGAGCCTCTTTAAAAAATAGGTCCGGCTTCTTTCTTAATCCTCGTTTTTTAGGCATAGTTACGTCTTTTTCTTCTACCGAGTTTTTAGGATCCGAAATACCTCTATCGTCGTTGTTTTCATTCTTTACTATCCCGGCGTACGCCTCTTTGTATCCTACGGATTTTATTTTATTAATTAAAATTTTAATTTTTTCTCCACTTAGAGGCTGTGTTTTTATCGCGATGGCACGGTATCTACCAAATTTACCGCTAACGACCTTTTCGACGCCCTCAAGGTCGCCTACTTTTTTTTCGACGGCTAATCGCGTGCTTTCTATTGCCTTTTCGCTTACGTCGTCGCCAAAAGCGCTCACAAAAATATGATATTCGTCGTTTGCAAGCAAGGCGCCAAAAAGCATCAAAATAACGAATATCACTTTTTTCACGAAATTTCCTTAGGACATTTATCAAATTTTACAGTATCGACCGACCGTCTTATCATTATACAACAAAAAAGTATAAACTTACCGTCAAACTCTATCCAAGCACCCTTGCGATTAACTCTATCGGGTTCTCAAATTTTACATCGGAACCGCTGATGTGTAGTGCATTTGAAATCTGCATTTTACAGGCGCTACACTCCGCGCTTACGATCTTTGCGCCCGAGTTTTTTATCATCTCGGATTTTTTTTGTCCGGCCGCGCGGCTTAGATGATATTTTTCAGACTGCATCGTCACGCCGCCAAATCCGCAGCACTCGTTTGGATCTTCCATTTCAGTCATTTCGTAGTTTTGAGCGAGCAGTTTGCGAGGCTCTTTAAATACGCCTTGCATTTTTCTGGCGTGACAAGGATCGTGATAGGTCACAGAGGTCAAATTTTTGCCTTTTTTAGCCAAAATTTCAGCTAAATTTGTAAATTTTTCAAAGTACTCCGTCGCTAAAAATATCTTCTTGCTCACCGCCTTTGCGCGCTCTCGCCAATGCTCGTCATCGTGAAAGAAGTGCTCGTAGTCGATCTTTATCATCGCCGAACAGGTAGCCTCCGGCACGATGATGGCGTCTAGCTCGCCTAGCATTTTTTCAAAATACTCGATATTTCGCTTTGCCAAAACCTCAACCGTCGCAAAATCTCCCGTAAAATACGCCGGCGCGCCGCAACAGGCCTGCTTTTTCATCAAATTTAAATTTAACCCAAGCTCGCGCGCGATCTTAACGAGAGCCTCGCCGATGCCAGTATACGCGTAGTTTCCCATGCAGCCGATAAAAACACCGATGGTTTTATCGCCGCCGTTATCGATAAACTCGGCGTGCGAGTTTAAAAAGCTCTTTTTGCTAGCGGTTGGCAAAAGCCGCTCTTTTTTCACCATCGGCAGGCTAAATCTCGGACTCATCGCGCCTTCACGGATCTTAAACGCGCAGCTTTGAAACACATACCCCAGCCTCGCGCAAAAGTCCATCACCGCGCGGTGGCGCAGTAGCCAAAAAAACGCTTTTTTGTACCATGCAATGCCAAATTTATCCGCGATATCGCGGCGGACGTTTTCTATCGCCGTATCCACGCGCAAGGAGTTTGGACATACCTCGACGCAGCTCGTACATAAAAAACAGCTCTCAAATATATTTTTCGCACTTTTATCAAGCTTTAGTTCGCCACGCTCATAGGCTCCCACGAGATCCAAAAATCCGCGCGGAGAGGTCGTTTCGTCCGAGTTTATCTTGTGGATCGTACAGACCTGGATACATTTGCCGCATTTTACGCATTTATCTGAAATTTCACTAAATTTAAACATATCCACCCATCAAACCGTTTTAGAAAATCGGCGTAAATTTTCCGGTATTTTTTTCAAATACGCGTCAAAGCACATCGCGATATTGCGGATGATTAGCGTGCCAGTCTCGTTTACGCTGATTTTTTCAGGCGTTACGGTTACGAATTCGCTCAAATTTTCAAGCTCAACCAAATCATCTTTAAAATACTCGAAAAATTTGATGTCAAATTTAGCCTCGACCGCCTTAATATCAAGCGCAAAGTTGCTCATCAGGCTCATTATCACGGCTTTTCTGATTAGATCGTCGCCAGTTAGATAAATGCCCTTGCAATACGGCAAAACGCCGCTATCTAGGGCTTTTTCGTATTCGTCCATGTCCTTGAAATTTTGCGCGTAGTATCTTTGCCCTTCACCGATGCTGGTTAGTCCGATGCCGATGAGATCGGCTCCGCCCTTGGTCGTGTAGCCTTGGAAATTGCGGTGTAGCGTACCGTTAGCAAGCGCGCCGAAAAGCTCGTCGCCCGGCTTTGCAAAGTGATCCATGCCGATCATTTTGTAGCCGTTTTTGATAAAAAACTCGGCCGTGTATTTTAAAATTTCAAGCTTGGTTTTAGGGCTTGGTAGCGTGGCTTCGTCAAATTTGCGCATAGATTTTTTTATCCACGGCACGTGCGCATAGTTAAACACCGCCAGGCGGTCGGGAGATAGCGTCAGAGCCTTATCCAGCGTCGCTTTAAAGCTATCTAGCGTCTGATACGGCAGGCCGTAGATCAGGTCCATATTTATCGAGTTTATGCCTTTAGCACGCGCCATATCTACGGCGTTTTTGGTGATCTCGTAGGGCTGGATGCGGTGGATCTCTTTTTGCACGCGCTCGTCAAAGTCCTGCACGCCGTAGCTAACGCGGTTAAAGCCGTGCGAAATCAGCACGTCAAGCTGCTCGGGCGTTAAAAATCTCGGGTCGATTTCGCAGCTGATTTCAGCCTCGGGCGAGAAGTTTTTAAATTTAGCCTTTATCATTTTTATGATTTCATCAAGCTGATCCGCTCCGTAGAATGTCGGAGTGCCGCCGCCAAAGTGCATTTGCAGCACGGGCGCGCTCGTGTCGAGGTTTGCCGCTAGCAGATCGAGTTCTTTTTGTAGATACAGCATATAGCGCGTTTTGCGGTCTTCCTTGCTCGTATAGATCACGTTGCAACCGCAAAAATAACAGGCGCTGCGGCAAAACGGCAGGTGCAAATAAAGCGAAAGCGGGCGCGAGGCGTCGCGGTTTTTTAGCTCCCGCAGGTAGTCCTCGTAGCTAAATTTATCGCTAAACTCGGGCGCGGTCGGATAGCTCGTGTAGCGCGGTCCCGGGCGCGAATACTTCACGTAAGCGTCAAAATCTATCATAGCGTTTTATTCCTTGCGTTTTTCATTAAATCCTGCATATCGACGAACAAATTCGGATGCTGCTTTTTGATACCCTTTACCAGTTTTTCCAAATTTACGTCGATGCTTTTTTTGTTTTTATTTTTTGCGGCGATCTTGCGTATCTCGTCCATCGCCACGACCCAAACGTCGGCAAAATCTATCGGCACGTTTTGCCAGATCGTCTTTTCAAGCCTTAGCTCGAAATTTTCCTTTTGGACGTTGCGGTAGGCTTCGATGAGCTGCGAGAGCGATTTTAACGAAACCATCGTGTGCAAATTTTGATTTTCGTCAATACCGAACCAAGGCTCCACTCCGCCCCACGAGCCGCTTTTTAGGCTGAGGCTCATTTGATTAGGATCGCTCGTCGGCACGATCTCAAATATCGTTTTTTCGCCCTCTTTTATCCCGAGCTCACCTGATATTTCGTCGATTTTTTCGTATGTTTTTTGTAGATTTTTTTCTTTCATTTACTTCCTTAACTTACCCGTTTCGCTGCCTATCCAGCCAAACCATCACGCCTTTTTGCGCGTGCAAGCGGTTTTCCGCCTCGGCAAAAATCTCATCCGCATGCGCCTCAAAGACCGCCTCGCTCACCTCGTATCCGCGGTAAGCCGGCAAGCAGTGTAAAAATATCGCTCGGGGCACAGCTAATTTCATCAAATTTTCATCCACGCAAAAGCCAGCAAAATCCCTCAGGCGCTTTTCTTTTTCGGCTTCTTGCCCCATCGAGACCCAAGTATCGGTCGTAACGACGTTAGCGCCCGAGACGGCTTCTTTTACATCGTGAGTTAGATGAATTTTAGCTCCAGAAATTTGCGCGTTTTTCATCGCTAAATTTACGACGTCGGCGTCCGGTTCGTAGCCCTTTGGCGTAGCGATCCTTAGCTCAAAGCCAAGCTTGCTAGCTAGCATCAGCCACGAGTGGGCCATATTGTTGCCGTCGCCCACGAACGCCGCTTTTATCTCGTCTATTTTTAGCCCGCATTCAACCACCGTCATGAGATCGGCCATCAGCTGCGCGGGATGAAACTTATCGCTAAGGCCGTTTATCACGGGTACGCGGCTAAATTTAGCAAGCTCTTCTAACGTCTCGTGGCGATTAACGCGAGCCATGATGAGATCGCACATTCGCGAGATCACGCGAGCGGTGTCTTTTATCGGCTCTCCGCGCCCGATCTGGATATCGCTCGAGTTAAGAAACAGCGCGTGCCCGCCAAGCTCGTTCATCCCTACATCAAAGCTCACGCGCGTTCTAGTCGAGCTTTTTTCAAATATCATCGCTAATTTTTGATCTTTTAGATACGGCTTAAAATCTCGCGCCTTTGCCTCTTTTTTTATCTGCAAACCCAAATTTAAAATTTCGATGATTTCGTCTTTACTAAAATCGTTTAACGTCAAAAAGTGCCGCATTTTGCCCCCTTAAATTCCCAAATTTTACCCATAAAATTTACAAGGCGAAGTATTGTGAGATGATTTTTCGAGTTTTGAAGCAAAATTGAGCGTGCGCTAGGCATATAGCCTGCGGAGCGAAAATTTTGCGAAATCTCGGAAAAGCGCTCAAAAAGACAAGCCGCTATTTTCTTAGTAAAGCGGCGGCTTCTTTGGCGTGGTAACTGATTATCAAATCCGCCCCCGCCCTCTTAAATCCTACTAGCGTCTCCATCATCACGCGCTCGTAGTCGATGACGCCCGCTTTTGCCGCAGCTTTTAGCAGAGCGTATTCGCCGCTCACGTTATACGCGCAGATCGGCAGTCTCGTAGCTTCGCGCAGATCGCGGATGATATCTAGATACGCAAGGGCGGGCTTTACCATCAAGATGTCAGCGCCCTGCGCCTCGTCTTCTAGGCTCTCGCTCACGGCTTCTAGGCGGTTTGCGCTATCCATCTGATAGCTTTTTCTATCGCCAAAACTCGGCGCGCTCTCGGCTACGTCGCGAAACGGCCCATAGTACGCCGAAGCAAATTTGGTCGAATACGCCATAATCGGCAAATTTTCATATCCGCTCAAATCCAGCGCCCCGCGCAAGGTAGCGATGATGCCGTCCATCATACCGCTTGGAGCGATCATATCGGCGCCGTTTCTAGCGTGGATCAGCGCTTGTTTGGCGGAAATCTCCAGCGTCGCGTCGTTATCGACGGTCTGATGGACGTTATCTAGGATACCGCAGTGACCGTGATCGGTGTACTCGCAAAAGCAAAGATCGGTTATCACGACTAGATCGGGGAATTTATCCTTTATCGCTCGTAGCGCGGTCGCTATGATGCCGTCATCGCTTAGAGCATCGCTGCCTACGCTATCTTTTAGGCTCGGGATTCCAAACAATATTACCGCTTTTATGCCTAAATTTCGCACGATTTCGCACTCTTTTAAAATTTCGTCCAAACTCATCTGAAAGACGCCCGGCATCGAGCTTATCTCTTTTTTCACGCCCTTGCCTTCGACGACGAAAAGCGGGTAGATAAAATCGCTCGCCACAACGCTAGTTTCGCGCACCATCTCTCTAATAGCTGGATTTATCCTGAGTCTTCTAAAACGTTTAAACATAATTTTCCTTTTACTTCGCTACAATTTACGCTTAGTGTAACATAATAGGAGTTAAAATTTTATGAATATCGAGCTTTCAAATACGGCAAATTTACCCTCTCGTTTCGGGATATTTGAGATACAGGCATTTAAGGAGGGCCAGAAGGAACATTTAGCGATATTTAAAAGACCTTTCGGCGAGGTCGTAAACGTCCGCATCCACTCCGAGTGCCTAACGGGCGATGCGATCGGTAGCCTAAAGTGCGACTGCCGCGACCAGCTAGAAGCCAGCCTAAAATACATCGAGGAGCACGGCGGCATGGTGATTTATCTGCGCCAAGAAGGGCGAAATATCGGCCTACTAAACAAAGTAAACGCCTACCACCTGCAAGACCAGGGCCTTGACACCATCGAGGCAAACCACCAGCTAGGCTTTAAGGCCGACGAGCGCACGTATGAGATCGTGGATTTTATCTTGAAGCACTTTGGCATCGAAAAGATAAATTTGCTAACCAATAACCCGAAGAAACTGTCCGGGCTAAAATGCGTGCAAATCGTCTCCCGCGTGCCTATCGTGATACACGCTAACAAATTTAACGAAAACTACCTGCGCGTGAAAAAAGAGCAGATGGGGCATATGCTAGATGAAAATTGACCTGCCGAGGGACTTTGACGCGCAAACGGCGAAATTTAGCGAGGTTTTGGCTAAATTTAACCGCGTACACAGCCTAACTAGCTACAAAAATTTAAACGAGCAGATCGCTGATAGCATAGCTCCGCTTGAAATTTTCCCGCAAATTGCGGGTGCTAAAACGGCGATTGACGTCGGCAGCGGAGCGGGCTTTCCAGCGATATTTCTCGCGATGATTTTAAAAGAGTGCGAGTGGCATCTCTTTGAGCCTAGCCCGAAAAAATCGGCGTTTCTAAGCTACGTCAAGGCCGAGCTAAATTTAGCAAACGTCCGCGTAAAACCTTGCAAGATCCAGGACGGCGAGTCCTTTGCGGCGCAGCTAATCACTAGCCGCGCGCTGATGAAAACGAAAGATTTACTTGGGATTTGCGATGGTTTTTTTGACGCGCAAACTCAAATTTTACTCTACAAAGGAAGCAGCGTGCAAAGCGAGATAGACGGGCTCAAAGCTCAAATTTACGGGCGCGGCAACCGAAATTACGTATTTATAAAGGGTGGCGATGTTATTTAAAATTTTAGCTTTTTTAGCGGTTTTAATCGCGATTTATTTGATATTTTTTAAAACCCGCGTAAAAGGCGGCGCAAAAAAAGAGGACAAAGATGCCGAAAATTTCGTCGAATGTAAAAAATGCGGCACTTTTATAGAGGCTAAAGACGCCGTAATAAGCGGCGGCGGTTATGTCTGCGAGGACTGTATAAAGGATAGAAAATGAAACTAATCGGCCACGAGCTAGTGCCTTATGAGCCGCTGTTTTGGCGCGAAAATTCGCTACAGGTCGAAGCGGGCAAGCAAAATTTATTTAAATTTGACGCAACAGCGATAAAGCGCGCGCAGGAGCTCGGCGCCCAGTTTAGCGTTGAAGCTGAAAATCTAAACGAGATCATCGTCGCAAATGCAGCCGGAGCGAAATTTATCATCGTGCCCCGCGAGCTTGCCGGTAAAGCGGCAAAGCTAGCGCAGGATTATCTATTTGACGCTCAAATTTGCGCCTTTGTAGAAAGCGAAAACGAGCTAGCCGCGCTTAGCGATACGGGTGCGGACGCCGCGATATTTAAAAACGCCGTAATAGGCAAGGATAAACGATGATAAAATTTCCGCCGCTATATCTAAAATTTTTAGAAGATATCGATGGCGAGGAGTGCGTGGACGTTTTTAACGAATCTGGCGCGGGTGCGTATCTATACGGGCGCGCGGCTCTAGCCGAGCGAAACGAAACCTACGAAGTATAGCTTTATGAGCCAAATTTTTATTATGATAGGCCAAGACGGCGACCTGGGATTTTTCATAAAATTAAACTCGGACGACGCTATTTATTTTAACGATCTAGGCGCGCTGGGCTCGGCTCCGATGGGCACAGCGGAGCGAGATATTTTTGCCTTTATCAAAAAGATAAAAGACGGCGGCGAGATATTTTCGTAAAATTTATACAAACAAAGGAAACAAATGGAACTTTTTAAAACCGCATTTTTGATGACAGTGCTAATGCTGCTTTTCGTAGCGGTCGGCGGCGCGATAGGCGGCACTAGCGGTATGATGGTCGCATTTTTGATTGCGCTTGGGATGAATTTTTTTTCGTATTTTTTCTCGGACACCCTCGTGCTAAAGCACTACCGAGCCGTACCCGTTGACGAGGCGCACGCGACGGGACTTTATCAGATCGTACGCGGGCTTTGCGCGAAGGCAAATTTGCCGATGCCAAAGATCTACATCATCCCAGAAGCCGTACCAAACGCCTTTGCCACGGGTCGTAACCCCAGCCACGCCGCGGTAGCCGTGACTGAGGGACTGCTAAATATACTAAACAAAGACGAGATCGAGGGCGTGCTAGCTCACGAGCTAAGCCACGTGCGCCACTACGACATCCTGACGGGCTCGATAGCGGCTGTTTTTGCCGGCGCGATCGCGATACTGGCAAATTTCGCGCAGTTTGGCGCGGCGAATCGTCAAGGCAAGCAAAATCCTCTGATGCTAATCGCTCTAGCCGTCATCATGCCGCTGGCCGCCACGATCATACGCATGGCGATCTCGCGGGCGCGGGAGTTTGAGGCCGACAGGGGCGCTGCGATGATAACGGGCAAGCCCCAGCACCTAGCCGGCGCGCTGCGAAAGCTCGAGGACTACGCGCGCGGACGAGTGATGGCAAACGCCGACGAACAAAGCGCGCATATGTTTATCATCAACCCTTTTAGCGGCGTAAAAAGCGCTCTGGGCTCGCTGTTTCGCACGCATCCAAGTACCCAAGACCGCATCGCCGCGCTAGAAAATTTACGCTCGCAATTAGATAGCGAAAACGGCGTGAAAGAGTATTTTAGAAAGTAAATTTGACGGCAAATTTAAACCCTCGTTTTGCCGTCAAATTTTAGCAAAACGTCTTGATTTTTGGCATTAAATTTAACGCCAAATTTAACCCTGCGGCGCTTCAAATTTGACCGCACGCATCAAAGCAAATTTATCAAAAAGGCAAAATATGAAAATAGCCGTAAACGGCACAAGCGGATTTATCGGCGGCGAACTCTGCCGCTTTTTTAGAGCCCAGGGGCACGAGATAGTAGCTATCCCAAGGGCCGCCTACGCCGACAAAGACGCGCTCAAAAACCTCATCAAAGGCTGCGACGCGGTTATAAATTTAGCCGGCGCTTCTATCGCCGCAAGATGGAGCGAGGCGTATAAAAAGCGCCTTCGCGCAAGCAGGATAGAGACTACGCGCGCACTGGTTTGCGCTATAAACGAGCTAGAAAATCCGCCCTTTTTCATCAGCGCTTCAGCCGTCGGGATATATAAAAACGGGCTTGGCCACGACGAGAGCTCGGTCAAATTTGACCGCGGATTTTTGGGCGAACTAGCATGCGAGTGGGAGAGCGAGGCCGCCAAAGTGCGGATGCAAACGGCGATATTTCGCCTAGGCGTAGTGCTAGGTCGAGGCGGCGCGCTAGCTAAGATGCTACCCGCATTTAGGCTCGGTCTTGGCGGCAAGATCGGTAGCGGCGAGCAGGCGTTTTGCTGGATTCACATCGCTGATTTGCTAGAGGCGTTTAAATTTACCTTGCAAAACCGCCAAAACGGCGTTTTTAATCTCGTTTCGCCGACTCCTAGTACAAACGGCGAATTTACTCAAATTTTAGGCGAGGTTTTAGCGCGACCGACGTTTTTTAAAGTGCCTAAATTTGCGCTAAATTTGATGCTGGGCGAGGGATCCGGCGTACTGCTTGAAGGCGCGAAAGTCTATCCCAAAGCCTTAATAGAGAGCGGATTTAACTTTAAATTTAGTGATCTAAAAACGGCGCTTCGGGATATTTTGAAGTAAATTTAAATAATTTTGCCTGCTTAGCCAAATGCTCCGCTTCGGTTTTTGCAAAATGCGGCTCGCGCCAACCCAGCGTAAATTTGACGCCGCTACGAAAATTTAGCCGCATAGAGTCCCGTCCGATTTTATCGCAAATCCAAATTAAAAACGCCGGCGTAGAGGCATAAAGCAAATACGGTAGCGCCTTAAAACATAAAATGCTTTGCCCGCTGATATGGCAGGCTATAAATCGGTAAACAAAATTTAGCAAACCTGACGCTTAGGCAAAATTAGCACGATCCGCCCAAGAAAAAAGCAATAAATTTTTACGACTGCCGAGCAATGTCTTAAATTTACAAAACCGCGAGCCGATATTAGGCAAAATTCGGCGTAAATTTGAATCAGACGGCAAATTTACGCTTTTGAAGATAGTAGACTAAGCTCATAAATTCGGAAAGCTAGCTTTTGCCACTAGTTCTGCGCGCAAGGGTTTGCTACCTGCGCGCTCAAGCGCACTTGCAAAAAGTTTTACTCAAACCGCCTCGAGATGCTAGGCGAGAGCTTGGTCAAGACGTCATAACTTATCGTGCCGAAAAAATCCGCCCAAACGCTAGCGTCGTCAAATACGCAAATTTTATCGCCCGCATCTTCGCAGCAAAAGCTATCCATCGACATTTTACCGAGCAACCGCCGTCCGCAGGCAGTCTTTAGCTCGCCCTCGCCCGCGTAGCGCAACAGTCCGTCGCCGTAGCCTAGATCGTAAACGGCGATTTGCATATCCTCGCTCGCGCAAAATTTAGCGCCGTAACCCACGCATTGTCCTTTTTTTAGCGCTCTGCCGCTAACCTTATGCGCCCAGAGCGACGCCACGCGCTTTAGCCCTAAGCTCTCGTCAAACTGCGCATAGCCGTAGGCTGCGATGCCCACGCGCACATACTCGTCCGCTAGCTCGCCGAAACGCTCGGTCGCAGCGGAGTTGTGCGAGTGAAAGACCAAGCCGTCGCCGCAAATTTCGCGCGCTACGGCTTTTGCCGCGGCGAAATTTTGCCTCTGTACGAAATAATCGCTACTAAGCTCTTCAGCGCTTCTAAAGTGCGTAAATGCGCCGCAAATTTGCAGTCCATGCGCCAAAGCCGCCTCGCACGCCGCACGTACTTCGCCCACCGCGACGCCGTTTCGGTGCATGAGCGTATCGACGGCGATATGTACGCGCGCGCCTTGTTTAATTTTAGCAATCAGCGAAACGTCGTTTACTGCATAGATAAACCGCTCGCTCTCGCCGCCCGTAGGGATGTGCGAAAGGATGAGAATATGCTCGAAAAAGGGCTCTAGCTCGCGCGCCTCGGCTTCGTTTTTGACCGCGCAAAATTTGATGCCGTAGCTCGCCGCCTCGCACCCCACAAGCGCCGCTCCATGCCCGTAGGCATTGTCTTTTAGCACCAAGATCACGCGATCTTTGCCGCCTGCTTTGGCGCAAATTTTGGTTAGATTATGGATGTAGGCGGATCTGTTTAAAACGAGTTCAGACATTAAATTTTACACCAAACGCCTCATAAACGTTAGGAAGTAGCTTCCTAATACTATAATCGTAAGAGTAAAATTTGGCGTAGAGAGCCTTTAGATCAGCTTCCTTAACCGCCGCAAAGTCAAACACGTCCGTGCCCGCAACCTTTGGCACCTGGCGGTCTAGCTCGGCGAAAAACTCGCTCCTAGCCTTTAAAATTTCCTCGATTTGATTTTTTACTATTTCTTTTTTTTCTTGCATTTACTTCTCCGTTAAGATTTTAAATTTATCTTTATCTAGGCGCACATAGAGCTCTTTTTTTCCTTTAAATTCGTGACTAGGCGCAGCGTAATCCTCATCAAAAACCACCCTAAAAAGATTTTGCCCTTTGACGTTTGGATACGGCGTCACGCTAAAATTTGAAGCTTTTATGCTCTTTTTTTCGTTTAGCGCGAAAATTCTCTTTTTATTTTCGGCAAATTTGGCTCTCGTTAGCGCATTTTTGCCCTCTATCTTTACAAATTCGTCCGCGTAAAAGCCGAGGTAAATTTTAGTTTCGTTATCTCGCCACGCCTGCAGCCATTCGTGCAGATGCGCCAGCACGCGCGCGATGTCGTCTTTGCTAGCGTCTACCTTCTGGCTTTCGCTGATTATCACGACGCCCTCGCTGCCGATTAGTTTGCCGAATTTTACCAGCGCGTCGTTGTTAAACGCCACGCAGCCGCGCGTTTTTACTTCATCGTCGCGTTTGCCTTTCATCGGCAGACCGTGTATCCAGATGCCTCCGCCCGTTTTTTGAGCGGCTTTGTCGTGGGCGTTCGGGTATGATAGCGACATAGCGAGCGGCCCGTAAAAGGGATCGGACGGCGTAAATTTATCGGTAACGTCATAAACTCCGACCGGCGTTTTTAGGTCGCCTTCTTTAAATTTATCCCCGCTTTTGCCCGTTATCACGCTTTGCGAGAAAATTTCCTTCAGCGCGCCGCCTGCATACTCGAAGCTTTGCAGGGTTTTTTGCGCTTTATTTACGACGATGATTTTGGTCTTAGCCTCGTAGTAACCGTATCTGACGTCGGCTGTGCCTAGCTTTTCCAGCCAGTATTTTGCACCCGTCAAATTTGCATCCGCTAGAACCTTGGCGGCTAAAATTTGAGAGTATATAATAGAAAAAATGAAAAATATAATCAACTTTTTAAACAAAATTTTAATCCGTGTTTCAAAATGAGCTTGGATTATATTATTAATTGGCTTAAATTTTAAAAAAATAAAATTTTAAGCTACAAAGGGGTATGATAAATCACACCAAAAGTGAAATAAATTCTCAAAAAAGGAAAGAAAATGAAGAAATTAGTTGCATTTGCCATTGCATTGTCAGCATCTTTTTGCTTTGCTGATTACGTTCTTATCAGTGCGGATAACGCATACGCCAAAGCCACTCCGCCAAACGTCAAAAACAGCGCAGTATTTATGGATATCACAAACAATATGCCAAAAGCCGTAAGACTAATAAGTGTAAGCACGGATGCCTCTCAAAGCGCCGAACTTCACACGCATAAGCATGAAGACGGGATGATGAAAATGGTACAAATAGATAGCATAGAGGTACCGGCCGAGGGATCGGTGAGCCTAAAACCGGGCGGCCTTCATATAATGCTAATGGACATAAAAAAGCCAATAAAAGCGGGCGATAAAGTAAATTTGACTCTCAAATTTAGCGACGGCAGAATAGTTGATGTGATCGACATACCGGTTAAAAATTTAGAAACCTCCGGGCACGCGCATTAAAATTTTATAATGAAAAAGTTTCTCATAATTTTAGTCCTTCTAGTCGGCGTTTTGGGTACTTCGGCGTACCTGTTTTTTAAACCGCAAGCACAAGAGGACTTTTTGAGCGCAGAGGACGTGGGGGCAAATTTAACCCCGCTTCCCTGCGATATGAACACCGAGCACTCATGCGGCGTAGAGTTTCGCGGCAAGACGGTTAAATTTAGCCTCTCGCCAAAGCCCGTTTACACGATGCAGCCGACGATCGTGCGTATCGAGGGGCTAGAAGGGTTTAAAAACCCGAGCCTTGAGATCCACGGCGTAAATATGGACATGGGTGTGATTAAGGCCGAAGTAGAAAAACGCGACAACGCCTACATATCAAACATCGTGCTAAGCGCGTGCCTGATAAACATCATGAGGTACCGTTTCGAGGTGCTTGAAAACGGCAAAAGAAGCGGACTTTATATAGATTTCGACTTGCATCAATAGACGCAAATTTTACTTAAAAGGGCGGATGATGAAAAAGCTTATTATCGTACTTATACTGATTTTAATGGTTCTTGGTGTAGGTTATCTCGCACTCTACTCAAACAAATACGCCCCTAACGGTCAAGGTGCAAACGTCGCCGAGGGTCTAAAAAATTACGATTTTACCGGCAAGGGCGCAAACGGCGCGGTGAGTCTAAAGAGCTTTGAGGGTAAAAATAAGATCATATACTTTGGCTACACCTCGTGTCCGGACGTCTGCCCCGCGACTTTAGGTATCTTAAGCGGCGTGTTAAACGAGCTTAAAAGAGACGATATCGTCGTGATTTTCGTCACTCTCGACCCGGAGCGCGACGAACCTAAAAATGTCGATGAGTACGCGAAGTATTTTTATCCAAATTCTTACGGTATAGTATTAGACGATCTACCTAAGGTTGCAAAAAGCTACGGCGTGAAGTATCAAAAGGTGCTGCTTGAAAAATCGGTCATGGAGTACTCCGTCGCTCATAGCTCCTCGCTATACGTGCTGGACAAAAACGATAAATTCGTCGCCGAGATCTCCAATCTAACGGCGCAAAACATCAAGAAAACGCTGGAAAATCTGAAATAATAACAGCTTTATTATTTAGTTGTTATGAGTGTTACGTTATAACACAGAGATATTTTTTTATGCTCAATTATTAACGATTTTGATTTAAATCAATATACTTTAAGCCTTCCGGTTGTATAGTTTCTTTAGCGGAAATTTAAAACTCGGAAGTCATCCATGAAGATTATAGCGCTCGTATGCGCTCTATTTGTTTTCTCCTTCGCAAGCGACGTTAGTGCTACGGCTAGTCTCGACGTAAAAAGCTGCGCGTATAGCGAGCAAAACAAAACCCTAGCCATCTACGATGCCAAAAATTCGCTAAATATACTTAACAAAAAAGACTTAAAACCCATAAGCAAATTTGACTTTAAAACAGACGAGATAACCTCGCTAGCCTTTGATGGCGCAAATTTATACGCAGGATTTGCTGGCGGCGAGATAGCTAAATTTAACGATGATTTTAGCTCTTTTGCCGGCATGCTAAATCTTTCAAATTTAAGCCTTGATACGCAGGTAACGCACCTTCACGTCGCAAACGATAAAATTTACGCGGTCGTCAGCAAAGACGCCTTTATCTCCTACGATCTTGCGTCAAAAAAGCTGACGCGCGCAAATCTTGACGGCACATACCGTATCGTAACCTGTCAAATTTTAAACGGCGCCGCACTGATAACCAGCTGGGATAGATCGGTTTTTAGCGTAAATTTAAGCACCATGAAGGCAAAAAATCTAGGCAGATTAAAATCCGTAGCTCTGAGCGCGGCGGAGATAAACTCAGGCGTGATTTTCGGACTTGCTAGCGGCGAGATAGCTAGCCTCAAATTTGACGCCGAAGCAAATTTAACAAGCAAGCAAACTGGTGCGACAAATTTGGATGCCGAAGCAAATTTGGGCGACAAAGAAAACGCAATTTTGATGAACTCTACAAATTTAGAAACAAAAAACTCGGCGAGCACAGAGACCAAAGCCGCCCCGAACCCAATCGTCCAAATTTACAAAATCTCAAATTCACGCATTAAAAGCCTACTGGTCGTGCAGGATAAAGTTTATATCGGGCTTGGAAACGGCGAAATTTTACGAAGCGACGCGGAGTTTAAACAGATAGAAAAAATAGGCAAAAACTCCGACGCCGTGATAAAAATTTTTAACGACGAAGATAGCGTCATAGCCGTTAGCATAAACGGCAATATCCAAATTTACAAGAAAAAATCTTAGGAAAGGAGATTTTCAATGAACAAACTACTTAGTTGCGGTATCGTTGCGGCTGCGGGCCTGGCGTTTACCGTTAGCAGTGCGTGTGCATCGGATAGCGATTTGCAAGCTATCATGAAAGCGCGCGGACTAACGGAAAAAGACATCCTAGCGGCCGCTAAAACATATCAGCCAAGCGGTAAAAAAGACGACTACATCGTATTTTCCTCAGGAGGCCAAAGCGGACAGGTAATGGTTTACGGCGTGCCTTCAATGAGGATTTACAAGTATATCGGCGTCTTTACGCCCGAGCCTTGGCAGGGATACGGCTACGACGAGGAGTCTAAAGCCATCCTAAAAAGCGGCGCGATTAGGGGCAAGGAGCTTTCATGGGGCGACACTCACCACCCTGCTTTAACCGAGAAAAACGGCGAATACGTCGGCGATTATCTTTTCATCAACGACAAGGCCAACCCTCGCATCGCGGTTATAAATTTGCACGATTTTGAAACTACGCAAATCGTCGTTAATCCAATCGTAAAAAGCGAACACGGCGGCAGCTTCATCACCCCAAATAGCGAATACGTCATCGAAGCGGCGCAGTACGCGGCTCCGCTAGATAACGGCTATCACTCGATAGACGAGTACGAAAGCGCATACCGCGGCGCGGTAACGTTTTGGAAATTCGACTATCCAAAAGGCAAGATAGACGAGAAAGCCTCCTTCTCGCTCGAGCTTCCTCCGTATTGGCAGGATCTAAGCGACGCCGGTAAAGGCGAGAGCTTCGGCTGGGCGTTTTCTAACTCCATAAACTCGGAGATGTACACCGGAGGTATCGAAAAGGGCTTGCCTCCGTTTGAAGCGGGCGCTAGTAGAAACGATACGGACTATTTGCACGTTTATAACTGGCAAATTTTAGAAAAACTAGCTCAGGATAAGAAAAACTACATGGAGATAAACGGCCATAGAGTAGTTACCATAGACGCCGCGGTTAAAGCCGGCGCGCTATTTTTGATCCCTGAGCCAAAGAGCCCGCACGGCGTAGACGTCACTCCTGATGGCCGCTATATCGTTATCGGCGGCAAACTAGATACTCACGCGACGGTTTATGATTTTAAAAAGATCAAAAATTTGATCGATAAAAAAGAGTTCGCCGGCACCGATCCGTACGGCATCCCAGTGCTTGATATGGCAAAGAGCTTGCAAGGACAGGTCGAACTTGGCCTTGGACCTCTGCACAACTCTTTTGACGAAAAAGACGGCATCATCTACACCTCTCTTTACGTCGATAGCCAAATCGTAAAATGGGACTATAAAAATCTAAAAGTCCTAGATAGGATCAACGTCCACTACAACATCGGACACCTTGATACTATGGAGGGTAAATCGTCAAAACCTAAGGGTAAATACGCTATCGCTCTTGATAAACTTTCGATCGATCGCTTTAACCCGGTAGGTCCTCTTCACCCGCAAAACCACCAGCTTATCGATATCACGGGCGCTAAGATGGAGCTTTTATACGATATGCCGATACCTCTTGGCGAGCCTCACGACGTAGTTTCGATCGCGGCTAGCAAGCTAAAACCGGCTACTACCTACACGATGGGAACAAACTCTCGCACGGGCAAAGAAAGTCCGTTCGCAACTCTTGCCGGACAGGAAAGAGTCGAGCGTAACGGCAAAAACGTAACCGTCTACGCCACGATGATCAGAAGCCACATCAATCCTGAGCACATCGAGGTAAATAAAGGCGACAACGTAACTATCCACCTAACGAACCTAGAGCGCGCCCAGGACGAGACGCACGGCTTTACCGTGGATCTTTACAACATCCACGCCTCTTTAGAGCCGGGTAAAACCGCAACCGTAAATTTCGTAGCGGACGAAGAGGGCGTATTCCCTTACTACTGCACAGAGTTTTGCTCTGCGCTGCACCTTGAGATGATGGGTTACTTGCTAGTTAAAGATCCGAACAAAAAATACGAATCCGCCAAAGCAAGCAAGCTAAAAACCCTAAGCCCGGAGGCTCTAAAAGCCGAATACGATAAAGTAATCGCTACAAACAAAGCTACTGACGAGGTTATCCAAAGCGTCGTTACGTATCTAAAAGAGAAGCATTACGAAAAATATCCTAAGGTAAAAGAACTAGTTACGGACGCGCTGGATCAGTACGGCAAAATCCCTGAAGTAAAAGCAAAAGCCGACGAAGCCTATAAAAAAGGCGACGTAAACGGCGCGATACTATGGGAGTACCAAGTATGGCAGTATATGGTTAAAACCGCGGACGTCGGCCTAAGAGCTAAAAACAACCTAGCTAAAGAGATCGCCACGCCTATGAGCCCGGCTGCGGCTAAAGGCGAGGAAGCCTATCTAAAAGGCGGTTGTAACGGCTGCCACGTCATCGGTCAGGTTAGCTCGGGTCCAGATCTAACCGGCGTTCTTTTGCGCCACGAAAACGGCGAGAAATGGGTGTTTGACTTTATCAAAGATCCATCTAAATTTTACAGCGACGAGTATATCAAGTCTATGATCGATTACTTTAACCTAAGAATGCCTAATCAGCACATGAGCGATCAAGAGGTCAAAGATATCATCGAATACCTAAAATGGATCGACGAAAACGCGGGAATGTAATCCAAATTTGATTCGGGCTTAGCGGTCCGAATCAGTCCGCTAAATTTGAGGCTCGGCGCGCGTAACCCGAGCCTCCTACGTTAAATTTAAAAAGCGTTTTGCGAAAAATTTTTTAAATTTAATAAAGGAGAAACGATGAAGAAGTATCAAATTTACACTATTATCGCGTTAGTCTTGATGACCGTTTGTTTTACGATCCCGGTTCTTGGATGGTTCGGCGCGAAGGCCAAAATCGCAGCCGGCGAGCCGATTGCAGGGTATTCGTATAAAATTTACGACCTTTACACCTCGTTTCAGTACAAAAATCACTTGATGCCGGACGACGTGAAAGCCAGCCTGCAAAAAGCGATCGAGCAAAAAGCCGAGATCGGCACGCCGTCTTTTCCTATCTGGTACGTCGCGCTTGAAGCGCCAAACTACCCAAAAGACGCCTTTCCGGACGGTATCCCGGTTTATTTCCACGTTGACGGATACGGCGGCGACGTGCACGAGATGAACACCATAAATCACTACATCGGCATGTATCCGATGGAGCACGGTGGCAACGTCGAGCGCGCAATCGCGCCTTATTATCTGCTTATTTCCACGCTTTGCATGCTAGCCTTTTTGTACTACGACGGCAAATTTAACTCCCTGCTCATGGTGCTTCCAGCCATCGCTCCGCTGCTTTTTATGGGCGCGTTTGCGGGTTGGCTTTATTGGTACGGGCACAATATGCAAGAGTGGGGCGCGTTTAAGATAAAACCGTTTATGCCGACGGTACTTGGCGACGGTAAGGTCGCGCAGTTTACGACGCATTCGTATCCTAGCATAGGATTTTGGGTGATGATAGCTATGAGCGCGCTTTGCATCCTAGCCGTATTTTCTAAGAAAAAAGAGCTCAAAGAAGCCAAATGAAATTTAAGCTTTTGCTCTTTTGCGCGCTAAATTTGACGGCCTTCGCCGGTCCGCTGCAAGACGCTATAAATGCCGCCGAGCCGGGCGACATCTTGCGCCTAAACGACGGCCTTTACGAAGGAAATATAATCGTCGATAAACCGCTCTCAATCATAGGTAAAGGCCAAGATGCGATCATCAGAGGCGACCGCAAATCAAGCGTGATAAAAGTAACGGCAAAAAACGTGAAGCTTATAAATTTAAACATCGAGGGCAGCGGCACGAGCCAGATGAACCTAGATGCAGGCATAAGCTGCGCAAAGGGCAATAATATCTTAGTCGAGAAAAACCGCTTTAAAGACGTGCTTTTTGGTATCGAGCTATCAGAATGCAATCAAGCCGTCATCAAAGATAACAACATCACCTCAAAAGAGGGCTTTGACGTGCCTAGACGCGGAGACGCCGTGCGCGCATGGTATTCGCACGAAAACTTGATCGAGCGAAACTACGTCTATAACAGCCGCGACATCGTGGCGTGGTTTTCCAGCAATAACATAATCCGCAAGAACTACGGACAAAACAATCGCTACGCCGTGCATACGATGTACTCGGCGGACAACCTCATCGAGGATAACGAATTTAGCGGCGGCGCGGTGGGGATGTATTTTATGTTTTCTACGAATTCCCTCGTGCGCCGAAACGTGATAATCAACTCAAACGGAGCCTTTGGCGTGGGTATCGCGCTAAAAGATACCTCGGGCTTTACCGTGAGCGAAAATACCTTTTTGTATAACTCGCGCGGCATCTACTCCGACCGCTCGCCGCTAAATCCTGGCACAGTAAATTTGATCGAAAATAATCAAATTTTATACAACGTCATCGGGCTACAAATGCACGCGACGCAGGAAAAAAGCGTGTTTAAGGGCAACGATTTTATCGGCAATATGGAAACGGCTATCAACGATACTCCGGGCTCAAAGATCGAGCTAAACGAGTGGAGTGGTAATTATTTCGACGAATACGAGGGACTCGACGTCGATAGAGACGGTATCGGCGATACGCCCTACTTGCACTTCGTTTACGCCGACAAGCTTTGGCAGTATTATCCGACTCTGCGCTTTTTCTACGGTTCGACCGTGATTAGCGGGCTAAATTTTCTAGCTAAGCTTGCGCCTTTTTCCGAGCCGCTTAAGCTTTTAGAGGACGGCTCTCCTAAAATGCGCCCGAACAACGATCAAAAGGCAACGCTATGAATAGACGAAATTTTATCGCTCTAACGGCAGGTGCGGCGGCCGCAGGCTACGGCATCGGATATTTTTTACCCAAAACGCGTGCGGACGAGCTTTTTTTACGGCCTCCCGGAGCGGTTAAAAATTTCGAATCGCTCTGCATAAAATGCGGCCAGTGCGTGCAGGTCTGTCCGTATCACAGCATCGAGCTACTAGACATCACGCAGGGCTACTCAAACGGCACGTCCTACATAAATCCGCACGAGCGAGGCTGTTATCTGTGCGACCTTTTCCCTTGCGTTTTGGCCTGTCCTAGCGGCGCGCTAGATCACGCCACGACGCAGATCAGCGACGTAAAGATGGGCGTGGGCGTGCTGCGAGGGCGCGAAGCCTGTCTAGCGTACAAAAACGAAAACGTAAATTTAAGCGGCGTTACGAAAATGCTTGAGCGTAAAATTTACAACGACCGCGAGCAAGCCGTAAAAGACGCCGTTCAAAATAGCGTGGACAAGCCTTGCGATCTGTGCGTTAGCCTCTGTCCCGTCGGAGACGCCGCCATAACGATGGCTAAAAGCGACGGGCGAAATTTGCCCGAATTTAAACAAGGCTGCGTCGGATGCGGAGTGTGTGCCGAGGTTTGCCCGGCACAGATCATCGACATAGCGCCAAACCGCAGCTATGACGAAATTTACAAAGGATAAAAATGAGAAATAAAATTTTAGGCTGTCTCGTCGCCCTCGCCGCCGCTATGCTGATAACTGGCTGCGAGAGCAAGGATGATAAAAAACCGGTGACGCAAGCGGCAAAAACACAAGCGACGCCCGCCGCCGCAGGCATGATAGAGACGCAAAAAGCAGACTCAAACGCAACCGCGCAAAAAGACTACGATCAGTTTATGACTTACGATATAAACGGCAAAAAGAGAGTCAAATTTGGCCTGGACGACGAGGAGAGCGAGACTAGCCGCTCAGTCGGCGCGCTAGCGATGGTGCGAAGCCCGCTGCAAAGCATAAATTTAAAACTCATCAAAGGGCGGCTTAGCAAGGACTTTATCGTAAAATGCTCCGCCTGCCACGACGACTACGCCAACGGTATCATCGGCCCGTCGCTGCTAAACAAAACCTCGGATCAAATTTACGACATGATCATCGCATATAAGAGCAAGCAAAAGGCAAACCCGCTGATG
Organism: uncultured Campylobacter sp.; assembly: GCA_963528285.1. Lineage (GTDB taxonomy): Bacteria > Campylobacterota > Campylobacteria > Campylobacterales > Campylobacteraceae > Campylobacter_A. The sequence goes on from CAURVK010000012.1 coordinate 21,314, forward strand.
AAAGACCTAGTCCAAACCCTAGACGAGGCGCAAATCCGCGCCCTAGCAAACGAAATCAGCGAATTTAACGAGCAGTTTAGAAAAAAATAGGAGGCTAAAATGGGAAAGAAAATAGCGATAATCTTTGGAGTTTTGGTACTTGCGCTCATGGTTTTTATGCTGACTAGCCAGCCCTCAGCACCCGTAAAGGACGCTAGCAGGCCCGAGTTAAAACCGGCGCAGCAAACGCAGCCAAAGGTCGTAAACGAAGAGCTAAATTTGCAAGATAGCGAAGAGATCAAAAAGATAAAACAGCTACAAAATAGCGTCGCAAATCAGCCTAGCGAGGGCGTTAGCAAGCGATACCTGACCTCCTGCGCGCCTTGTCACGGAGCAAACGGCAAGGGCGTGATGGCGCCTAGCATCGCTGGTAAAAACAAGGACGAAATTCTGGCTTCGCTAAAAAACTACAAAGAAGGCAAGGTGCCAAATAGCCTGATGAAGGGGCTTCTCACGAACGTATCAGACGAGGATCTAGGCGCGCTAGCTGATGAAATTTCAAAATTTAAAGAGTAGAAAATGGATAAATATAGCACTCGTTGTACGGTCTCAAAGGTCGATTTTTTCGATACGCTGACGATAAAAAACGGCGAGGGCAAAAAAAGCCTCAGCTGGCGAGGACGCCGCCTAATCGTGATCGCGCTCGTGCATATTTTGTTCGTGCTTTCTTACCGCGCGGATATTCAAATTTTAGAAGGCGACATCAGCGGATCAAGGATCCTAGGTTTTCATTTGACCGACGCTTTTATGAGCTTTCAGGTATTTGCCGCGACGCACGAGTTTCCGATAAATTTAATCATCGGCACGGCTACGATTTTGCTTTTTTACGCGCTCGTGGGCGGTCGAGCGTTTTGCGGCTGGATTTGCCCTTATACTTTTTTGGGCGAGATCGGCGAGAAAATCCACGAAAATTTAGCCGCTAAAAAGATAATCAAACGCCGAAATTTCGATCCCAAATGGCGCTACGTCTTTACCGCGCTTTTTATCGCGATGAGTTTTGCTAGCGCACAGCTCGTGTTTGAGGTATTTAGCGTGACGGGTATCGTGTCTAGGTTCGTCATTTACGGCTATTTTCACGCGATTTGGTTTGCGATTTTCGTACTTTTAGTCGAGATTTTCTACTCCCGCAGAGGCTGGTGCCGCTACGTCTGCCCTATCGGCGCGACGTATTCGCTACTAACCCGCACCAACGCCGTTAAAGTTAGCTGGAACAAAGATCGCTGCGACCACTGTTTGGTCTGCATCGATACCTGTCTCGTGCCGCACGTGCTTGAAATCACGAAGAAAAACGCTAAACTAGACGGCGACGAAAATAAAAAAGAATTTCGTCTCGTGGGCGGCGACTGCACGCTTTGCGGGCGCTGTATCGACGTGTGTCACCACGACGCGCTGAAATTCGACAACGGCTTTAAAAAGCTCATCTAAAAGGATAAATTTGATAATCTTAAAAGACATCACAAAGGCTTTTGGCTCGCAAAAGATACTGCAAAACGTAAATTTAAGCATAAAAAAGGGGCAAAAAACGGTCGTGCTCGGGCAAAACGGCGCGGGCAAAAGCTCGCTGATGCGTATAATACTGGGCGAATTTAAACCAAACAGCGGCGAGGTGAGAGTAAACGGCTTTGACCCATTTACCGCGCGCAAAGAAGCCCTTAGCGTGATATCTTTCGTCCCGCAAACGCCGCCGCCGCTTAAATTTAACCTAAAAGAGCTTTGCGGGTTCGTCTGCAAAAGCTCGGGCGTAGCGCAGGAAAATATAGAGAAATTTTGCGAGAAAATGGAGCTTGATCTAAAAGGAAACTTTCACAAACCCTTTTACAAACTCTCGGGCGGCATGAAGCAAAAAATGCTAATCGCAATCGCCTTTGCTAAAAACACTGAAGCCATGATGTTTGACGAGCCGACGGCAAATTTAGACCCAAAAGCCAGGCGAAATTTTATGGATCTACTAGGCGAGTTCGCGCGCGAAAAGACGCTGGTTTTCATCTCGCACAGGCTTGATGAGGTGCAGAGTATGTCAAACCGCTACGTCGAGATGGACCTGGGCCGCATCATCAAAGACGAGCCGATCGCGCAAGGAGGCGACCGTGAATAACCTCCTACTCATCGCCAAACTAGACGTCGCCGAGTCGCTGCGCTCGCGCTGGTTTCTCATCTATATGCTAGTTTTTATGGGGCTTATCGTTACTTTTATCTTTAGCGGCGTGACGGACTCGCGGGTGCTCGGTTTTAGCGGACTTACGCGGCTTTTGCTGCTTTTTATCCAAATTTGTATCATCATCGTGCCTATTTTTATCCTCATCTCGACCGTGCGCAGCATCAGCGCCGACCGCGATACGAACCTGCTCGAATACATGCTTAGCTTTCCAGTTAGCCTGGGCGAATACTATTTCGGCAAGGCTTTGGGGCGCATTTTCGTTATTTTCGTGCCGCTTTTGCTCTCTTTTGTTATTGCGGTGATTGCCGGGCTAATTAAAAAAATCGAAATCCCGTGGAATATCCTAACCCTCTACACTGCCCTACTTTTCGCGCTTAGCTTCGTATTTTTGTCGTTTGGATTTCTCATCTCGTCGATGATCAAAAACCAAGAAATGGGTCAAGGCGTCGCATTTTTGCTCTGGCTTATCCTGCTAGCGTTTTTGGATCTCGCGCTGATCGGCTTTTTGATGAAGAGCAACGTGCGCGAGGATATCATCTTTTTTATCGCGCTCATTAACCCGATCGAGGTCTTTAGGATCGCGGCGATTAGCCTATTTGATCCAAATTTAGCCGTGATCGGCGTAGCGTCGAATTTCGTATTAAACAACTTTAGCGCGTTTGGATTCGTACTTTATTCGATTTTTTATCCGCTGATTTTAGGCGCGATTATGCTTGTGGGCGGATATTTTATCTTTAGCAGCAGGGATTTGGTGTAAATTTAGCTAGGCTGCGGTAGCCGGATTTGGCGTTTAGGCAGGCTAGTTAGTCGTTTTATCAAGCAGATTTGACCGCCAGTACGGCTAAGCCGTGATAAAACGACGCTATTTTCTACGCTATCATAACCGCAAAAACCCAAAATTTATCATCGTTATGAGGCGTATTAGATTTAAGTTCAAAATTCGCCTTTTATTTTATTGTAATTATATCTCTCGTTACTCTCAAGCATTATATTTTCTTTCATTCTGTCTCCCTTATTAAGAAATTTGTTAACGTATAGTCTTCTGCATATTTTTCGGTTGAAATTTTATCCACGTAGCCGCAACTAGAAATAGGATAGTAGTAATATCTTATTAAATCATATATTCCAAACGGTATATCGGCTTTTATATCCTGCCTGATACCTTTTGCCGACTCTAGCACATTTATTTTTAAATAAAACTTCGAATATCCGGTATCGGGAAACAAATTCTGTTTTTTCTTTCTTTGACCCACTAATTTCAAATCTTTTATTTTTTTTACCTCGTCTATATGGATTATTTCTATACTATCAAAGGTAAAAAGCTGTATTCCGATACCCGCAATATCATACAAGATAGTGTATTTTAATTTATTGTCTTTACCGACAAGGACGTCTTTAAAAATATCTATAATATAAAAATCTAAATTTTTTAAATTTTGCTCCCATGTTTTATTTCTATCAATAAAGCCACTCAATTCGTATATTCCTATCCGTCTATCCGATGCCCAAAATCGACATCTTTTATCAGATTTCATACAGTAATCGTCATACACATATTTATCTTCAAAGATATTGTATGTCCTCTCTACTCTAAGGTATTCGTAAAGATTAATAAAATAGCTCCTTACGGCTCTTTTATATAACTCTTCCTTCGGTAAAATTCTATCCTCTTTTAGACAATATCCCTGCTTATATTTGTCGTAATCGGAAAGAGAAACGACGGCAAAGCCCCGCGAAGTGGAGTAATCTGGCACGATGCGGATAAATGCGGCGCAGAGTATCGCCGTAAAAAGCACGACCGACCAAACTATCTTTTTAAGTTTGCTACCGAAGAGTTTTTGTTTTAAATTTAAGTTCAAAATTTGCCTTGTTGTTTTATTTTCATTATTATTATATTGTGATTAAACTTAGGTGTTTATAAGCGGGTATCGCTGTTTTAAAATTTAATTTTGCAGGGGTCTTTTGCCGGAGCTTAGACGATAGGCAAATTTGACGACTTAGCCGCCAAATTTGCCTATCATAGCGTAAATTTAAGCTTCCTCCGCCGCGCCTAAATTCCCCTCGCCGGCAACCAGCTGGGCCGCTAGCTTTTTGCTTGATTTAAAGTCCACTTTACCGGTTCCTAGTACAGGTACGGCCCCTACTTTAAAAATCTTTGAAGGCTGCATGATAGAAGGTATCGCTGAAGCCCTGATGCGCGCGGCCACGTCCTCTTCGCTCATCTCGCCGCTAAAGAGCATGACGACTTGCTCGCCCTTTTTCTCGTCGGCGACGTTGGTGCAGACAAAGGTAACCTCATCGCCCAGTACGCCTGAGATTTGAGCCTCGAGCGCGCCTAGGCTTATCATCTCGCCGCCGATTTTAGCAAAGCGAGAGAGCCTATCCGTGATCGTTAGGAAGCCCGCCTCGTCCAAAAAGCCGATGTCGCCGCTGTTATAGTAGCGCACGCCGTCTAGCTCGACGATCGCCTCTTTCGTGCGCTCCTCATCCAGATAGTAGCCCTTCATTACCTGATGGCCGCCGATTAGTATGAGGCCCGCCTGCCCGTTTTCTAGCTTTGCTAGGCTCGTTGGATCGCAGATTCTTATTATCGTGCCGGCCGTCGGTAGGCCCACACTGCCCTCTTTTGAGAAAACGAGCTCTTTAAAGAACTCGGGCTCTAGCACGTTTGCGGTATTTACGCTGACAACGGGCGAGGTCTCGGTCGTGCCGTAGCCTTCGTAAATTTCGACGCCGAATTTCATCTTAAACTCGCGCTTAACGGCTGCGTTTAGCTTCTCTGCGCCCGCTATCGCGTAGCGGATCGTAGAAAACATCAGCGGATTTAGCTTTTTGTTTTTGGTGTAGAGTCTAAAAAACGTCGACGTGCCAAACATTATCGTCGCGTGGTATTTAGCCACCATCTTGCCCACGGCAAAGGCGTCTGTGGGATCAGGCACGTGAGCGGAGGCGATACCTTCGCTAAGCGGGAAAAACGTCGCCGCAGTAAGCCCAAACGAGTGAAATATCGGTAGCGACGCTAGGATCACGTCGTTGCCGTCCGTGTTTACGATCTCTGAAATTTGCTTGATGTTAGCCATTATGTTTTTATGCGTTAGCACGATGCCCTTTGGCGTGCCTTCGCTGCCGCTGCTAAAGAGTATCGTCGCCTCGTCGTCTATGCGAACGTCGCGAAAATATATAAGCTCGAGCAGCCAGCGCGGCATCAGCACAGCCTTTAACATCGCGCAAATTTTATCGGCCTTGCTTATGCTCTGCGCGACGTCTTCGAGGTAGATTAGTCTGCCTTTTAGAGATTCTTCCAGCTCAAAGCCGCGAGCCTTTAGCTTGGCGATAAACTGGCGAGAGGTGATTATGCTTCTTAGCCCCGCCCTGTCCGCGCAGCCGATCAAATTTTGCTCGCTAAGCGTGTAGTTTAGATTTACGCTTATCTTACCTCTGATAAATAGCATCAAATTTATAATGCTACCCATCACCGAGGACGGCAGTATTACGCCGACGTTTCGCTCTTTTAAAAACGCAAATTTAAATTTAGACAAAAACACTAGCACCGTCGCGATAACCTTGAGATTGTTTAGATCAGCACCCGTGCTATCTACCATCGAGCGTTTAAACAGATCCGCTTTGGCGTGTTTTAGCCAGCTAAACTGCATAGGCTCGAGAGTCTTTAGATACTCCGCCCAGCTAAAAAACGACAGCTCGACGACCTTTTCGCGCACCTGCGGGGCTTTGGTCTCAGGCGCCAAAGGCGCGCCGAAGCTCACCCTGATAGCACGCTTGCCGTCTACTTTACGGCTGATTCTTTGATAGTATTTTTGAGCACGCGAGAAGCTCGAACCCCAAAGACCGCGCAGATAAAACGGCACTATGACGGAGTTCGTATCGCTTGCGGCTATCTCGTAACCGTGCGCAAACTCGTCTATCTGTCCGTTATAGCTGATGTGGCCTTCCGGAAACAACGCCACCACATCGCCGGCATCCAGGCACTCGCGGATCTTTTCTAGCGCGCTTTTGCTCGCTCCCGCGCCAATGGGGATCACGTCAAATAAATTTAACAGCCATTTTAGGTACCAAATTTCATAAAAGCTCTTGTGCATCGCAAATCTGATCGGGCGCGGAGAGGCCATCTGCAGCACCGCCCAGTCTATCCAGCTCATGTGGTTACCAAGCAACAACACGCCGCCTTTTTGCGGGATATTTTCGACGCCGTCGACGTTGATCGTGTAGCCTATCCTAAAAAACGGCATGATAAGCAAACGTGCGAAAAGATGCGGTAGATATTTTATCGTCGCCAGTGCGCAGATGAGTACGCAAAACGACGTAATGACGAAAATCTCCGGCGTACTAACGGCAAATATGCTAAACGCCATCGCAAGCAGCAAAAACGCCGCCATGAAGATGTTTTGGATAAAGTTACTGCCCGCTAGCGTGCGGCCCATCTGCTCTTCGGAGGTAAAAAACTGGATATTTGCATTTAGCGGCACGATGAAAATGCCGCCGCTAAAGCCGAACAAAAACGACGCCAGCGTCATAAACGCAGCGCTTGAACCCTGCGCGAACATAAGTAGCGAAGCAAAAAGCCCCAAAGCGCCAAAAGGCACGATACCCATCTCGATGTGGTTTTTCGAGTAGCTGCCAGCTAGCGCCGAGCCCGCAACCAGACCGATGGTGCTAACGGCTAAAATCGCCTGCACGATCATAACGTTATTATCCGCGCTCATGGCCTTGTAGTGAGCCGGGAAAACGGCGATAACCAGCTGCGCCACCGCCCAAAAAACCGAAAGCCCAAGCGTACATAAAAAGGCGTTTTTGTTGTTAAAGATGTGCTTAGTATTTTCTTTTAGGTAGCCTAGTTTAAAGTACTTTTTCGCATCAAATTTAAGCTCCGCATCGGTTGCTTCAAAAAACGGAATCTTAAACGTAAAAATCGTCTCGGCTACCGAACAAACGAAAAGTATCGCGCCGATAAACCAGACTGATTTTATCATCTCTCCGGCGTCCGTGCTAGTAGCGGCGTAGCTCTCGAAAATCGCCGAGAAAACAAACGAACCAAGCAAAATCGCCACGATAGTAAAGGCCTGCACGATACCGTTTGCAGCACCCAGCTTTTCGCCGCCTACGATTTTTTTGATTAGTCCGTATTTAGCGGGGCTATAGATCGCGCTTTGCACCGCTAGCAGCAGCGTCGTGCCAAACGCCACGTAAAACCAGCCGCAAAGGTAGCTCACGGTTATAAAAAGCGTGAGTAAAATTTCGCTCGCCGCCGCGTATCTCGTGATGCGCGTTCGCGAAAATTTGTCGTTTAAAAAGCCCGAAACGCTAAAAAGCATGATGTAGGGCAACAAGATTAGCAAATTTACGAGCGAGGTCAGGATGATCTGTAAATTTTCATCCTCAATGCTCTTAAAAAGTATGTTTTGGATCGTGATCTTGTGGCCAAGATCGACGACCGCGTTGATAAACATAACGACCAAAAAGGGCAAAAAGCCCCTAACCGAAAAAACGCCTTTCATTTGTTCTCCTTTTTGTAGGCATCAAAGGTGTGGAAATTTAAGATGTAGGGTTTTAGGATCAAGATATTGTCGAAAACGAGCTTTAAGGCCGCGTTTTTATCCTCTGCTTTCGCGTAAATTTCGCGCGCACACTCGGCTTCGATTTTGGCCATTTGTTTGGCTAAATTTATATAAGTCCGTAAAATTTCCCGCCCGTGCTCGCTCTTTTGGGTCTCTAGCACGATTTGCAGGATCTCGACCTCTTTTTCGGTTAGCTTGCCGCCTCGCATAAAGATAAATCCCTCCTCGATAAATTTATCCAGCTCGGCCTGACTGATACCAAGCCTCTCGCATGCCTGCTCGGCGCTTAGCGTCTGGGCGAAATTTGACCCCATAAAGGTATCGAGCGAATCAAAAAGCGCCTCGTAGCAGCGTTTAAAGCTAAAGCCCTTTTGCTGCGTGAGTGCCTTTACCTCCTTTAGGCTGAGGTGGAAATTGCTCTGGACGTATTTGATGAAATTTAGCATCAAAAGCGTATCCTCGCCGTACTGATGCACGTTGTCTTTTACCTTCACGGGCTCGGGCAAAAGCCCCTCCTTGACGTAAAAGAGTATCGTTGATTTGGGCGTTTGCGATAGTTCGCAAAGCTCGCTCATCTTGTAGCTCATCTCTTTCCTTTCGTTAAATTTGACGAAATCTTACGCAAATTTAGCTTAGAAAATCATAAAGCGTAAAGCGTCACTTGACACTTTTTAAAATTTAGGCTATGATTTCGCCAAATTTTAAAAAGGAGAAACGATGTTTCGAGATGGTTTTTACCGCACAGGCGAGGGTTTGGAGGCTTTTAGTTTTGGTGTAAATTTGAGAGGCGGAAAAACGGCGACAAATTTGACGCCAAACTCGGCCCGCGCAAGTGCCGCAAGCTTTGGCTTAAATTTAGCTCGCAAAACAGAGGCAAATTTAACTCGCGCAAATTTAACCGAGCAAAACTCGCAGGTAAATTTGAGCTCGAATTTGAGAGCGGGCGAGACGGCCGCACCAAAAACGCTCGGGTTTTACCAAAACGCGGCAGATCAAATTTGCGCAAAAGATAAATTTGCCAAAACGAGCGTAAATTTAACGGCAAACGAAGCAAATTCGAGCGGGTTTTCGCGGGGTAAATTTAACGAAACTGCCGTGCGGGAGAGCGAATTTGGCGGCTTGCAAAGCGCAAATTTAACGCAGATCAAAACCGTAGATATCCACTCGCATTTACTTAGCTCAGACGTCAAATTCGACCGATTTTACGACAAGCTAGCGCTCGCGTTTTTCGCTAAGAAATTCGACATAAACAGGCGCGAGCTTATAAAAAACGGCTTTGAGGGCTATAAAAGCAACTTCGCGCGGCTGATTAAAAGCTCAAATTTCGTCCAAAAGTCCGTGGTTTTCGGCGTCGATGCGAAATTTGACGCGAGCGGAAATCTCGTGCACAAGGACAAAACCGTCTGCGCCTCAAACGAAGATGTTTTTGCATTTTACGTGCAAAATCCGAGCGAAGTCGTGCCGTTTTTTAGCGTAAATCCAAACCGCAAAGACGCGCTAAATTTGATCGAAAAGTACCACAAAATGGGCTTTAAGGGCGGCAAGCTGCTGCACTCGTACTGGGAGACGGATCTAAACGACAAGCGCTACGGGCCCTATTTTAGGCTACTTAGCGAGCTTGGGCTGCCGCTCGTGATCCACGTGGGCGACGAAAACTCGCTAGCGTCAAACAAGGCGCTTGAGAGCATCGAGCAGCTAAAATCCCCGCTAAATCTGGGTTGTCGCATCGTCTGCGCTCACATGGGCGCCTCAAGCGACGGCGCCCTCACGGCGCTTTCCAGGGATCCCGAGAAATTCGGCGCAAACTACTTCACGCTACTTCGTTGGCTGCGCGAATTTGACGGGCTTTATGCCGATGTTTCGGCGCTGCTTTGCATAAACAAGGCCCGCATCCTGCCGCACCTAAAAACCCAAACGCAAATCCACGACAAAATCCTTTTCGGCACCGATTTTCCCGTGCCTTTTAGCGTGATTTTAAGCAGCTACGACCTGCCGTTTCGCGACCGCCTCGCGCTAAACCGTATCCAAAATCCGCTCGATCGCTACGTGCGCGCAATGAGTTTGTATTTTGGCGAGGACTCGCCGATTTTTAGTAACTATAAAAAGATTTTGGGAGAGATTTAGAGCAAATTTAACGATCGCAAAGAAACCAGGCGCGTAAATTTAGCGGAAAATTTGCAAATTTTAGGGCGACGGCTAAAATTTAAAGCCAAAATCCTAAATTTTAAAAGCGACTTCTACGGCAACGTTAAATTTGCGCGCTTTAAGCAAAGCAAACCTGCGCAAAAACAAACTAGCTCCGTCTTTTGCGCCCTACTTTTTTCGTCCGTTTGGGATACGGCTCGTCGTCCGCGTCAAAATCCTTATCCTTAAGCATCCAATAAATCGCCGCAAAGATTACGCCAAACAACAAAAACTCCGTAAGATAGTGCGACCCGCTACCTCGCAGTATGAGAAAGCATGCGATAAGGCTACCGAGATACGAATACGATACCTTGCCCAAAAAGTTTCCAAGCTTAGCAAAGCCCAAATTTAAAGCCGCCGAACCCAGCACAAATACTATAATCCCGTAAAACAATCCCATTATAAAAATATAGCCCGGATCGGGAACGTAGGCTTCGTCGCTTTGCTCTATATCAAATTCTATCATCTTACGCCTAAAGGCCGTGCTCTGCACGGACTCATCGTCAAAACTAGGGTCGCTGCTAAGTATTTTACCTGCTAGATCTATGCTTTGCTCGGGCGTCCTTCCCGAAAATTCGTAAAACGCGGCTATTAGCTTGCCCTTCGTACTTTCATTGACGCTTAAGTCTTCTTTTATAAATTTTAGCAAAGCCTCCCGCGCTTTTAGCCCTTCGTAACCTCTCTCGTATAAAATAGCCTCGGCAATCTTTTGTGCGCCTGCCTTGATGCCGCCGGCTACATCGCCTTTAGCGAGTTTTGGGATTATGTCCCTGCTTATAATATCTTTACTTACCTCGTCTTTTAGTACGCCGATATATCCGCTTCCAGCCTCGATATATGCTTTTTTATCGTCCGTAACTACTATAAGCAAGGCTTTTTTGCCAAATATCCCCCAACGACCGGCTAACTGCGCGCCGTACCACTCTAGCCCGTCTTTAGGGGTACTGCTTATCGTGGCTACGATGATTTCAACCTTATCAAACCTCTCCTGAAAATATAAAATTTCCTTCAACTCCTCTTTTTGGGCAGGACTTAACGCCCCGGCGCCGTCTGCTATTTTGCCGGTTAAAATCGGAAACTCCAAACGCTCATCTACCCCGGTCTTAGCGGCAAGAAGCGAAGCCGTAGTAAAAGCGTAAAACAAAATAATCAAAATGCGCTTCATATCTTTCCTTGATTTTTACGGATTTCAGTTAAATTTATATTTGCGTATTTTTGGGCTATTGGCGTAATGTAGCGGATTTAAAGCCGTTTGCTTGCTTGATTTTGGTTAAATCAGTCCCTTACCGTCCGCTTTTTCTTTTGCGAATTTGCAAAAAAGGCTAAAAATCAAAACATTACGTTAGCATCAAATTTATCGCAAACGGCGTCGCCGATACGACTAGGCTAGAATCAGCAAAATTTAGCAAGCGTTCTAGCAAAATTTGACGCCAATTTTAAGCCTCACGACGCTACCATCTGCCGCTAGCTCCGCCGCCGCCAAAGCCTCCGCCTCCGCCGCTAAAGCCGCCTCCAGAAGAGCTTCTGCCTCCGCTGGAACCGCCGCCGTAGCCGCCAGAGTAGCCAGAGCCTCCCGAATTTGCGCCGGAGCCGGGTTTTATATTTTTGGTCAAATAAAAAAATAGCGCAAAAAGCGCAAACATAACCACGCCTCTAAGGGCAAAATCTTCTATGCCAAACGCACCCGCGACTACGCCCGAGATAAAGCCCGATAAAACCGCGCAAACCCCGATACGCACGAGCGCCGCGCCCAAAATCCCCGACGCGAACAGCAGCGCCATGCCGGCTATTATCCCATAAGCCTCCACAGGCGTTTCGTTCTCTTTGTCCAGCTGCCGTTTTACGCTCTCGTCGCCCTCAAGCACGGCTAAAATCTTTTGCGCGCCGATCTTTACGCCGCCTTCTATATCGCCTTTTTTAAACTCAGGGATTATGTAGTAGTTTATGATGCTACTACTAAGAGCGTCCGTTAGAGTACCTTCTAGGCCGTATCCTACCTCTATGCGTACTTGTTTGTCGTTTGGAGCTACTACTAATACTACTCCGTTATCTTTACCTTTTTGTCCTATACCCCAACGTCTAGCTAGTTCTATGGAGTACTCTTCTATTTGAGCGTTACCTAGAGATTCTATAGTAACTACTACTACTTGATTAGTGGTGTTGTTTTCGTGAGTAGCTAGTAATGTTTCTAGTTCGTCTTTTGTGCTCTGGCTTAGTACTCTTGCTTGATCTACTACCCTGCCGGTTAAGGCAGGGAAATTTGAACTCTTTTCATTTGATGTTTGAGTAGCGGTTTGTTTTACGGTTTTGTTTTGTTCAGTAGCATTATCTGCTGCCGATAAATTTATAGCCGTAAGTCCTAAAAGCGTAAAAACGCAAAATAAAGTAGATAAAATGCGTTTCATTTTTGTACCTTGGTTGGGTTATTTGGCGAAAGATACGTCCGGTGCGCTTTGTTCGGACTCGCTTGCTTCAAACGTCGCACGAGTTTTGAGCTCTGGATAAAAAATTGCGGCTATAAACTTATCCGGTATCTTGCGAAGGGCGATGTTATAGTCCTTGACCGCTGCGATATAGTCCTTTCTAGCGACCGCGATGCGATTTTCCGTACCTTCAAGCTGACTTTGAAGGGAGAGGAAATTTTGATCGGCTTTTAGCTGAGGGTAGTTCTCGGTGATAGCCATTAGCCTAGATAGCGCGCCGCCTAAAGTTTTTTGAGCGTTTTCAAACTCTTTTAGCTTAGCAGGATCGTCTATCGAGCTAACGTCGATCGTCATCTGAGAAGCCTTGCTTCTAGCTTCCGTTACTTCCTTAAATACGCCTTCCTCGTGGCTAGCGTAGCCTTGAACTGTTTTTACCAAATTTGGGATAAGATCGGCGCGGCGTTTGTATTGGTTTTGCACCTGAGCCCATTTCTCTTTGACCGTCTCGTCGAGTACCGGAAAGGCGTTAATATACTTCATGGCAATACCGCCAATGATACCTAGGATAACTAGAAAAGCGACTAGATTTTTCATGGGTGCTCCTTGAAAAGATTTTCTATCTCCATTATACATCTAAATACATTTAAAAGTAATAATTTTTAAATAAATTTTACATTGTGTTAAACATATACCTAAAAATTTCCCTAAAAATAAAAGTTTAAAGCAAAAAAGTAATATGCTAAATTTGCATATTACTTAAATAATTCTTAAAAAATTATACTAATTTTAAAACTAAATTTATATTTGCCGTTGTATAATAATCTCATAAATTTCAGTAATACCAGAAAGGAGCAAAAATGGAAGAGATCGTAAAGACCACCTGTCCATATTGCGGTACGGGCTGTGGCATCGATCTTATCGTGCGAAACGGTAGAATCGTAGACGCCAAACCTAGCAAAGACCACCACGTAAACGACGGCGAGCTTTGCTTAAAAGGAATGTTCGGATGGGAGTTCGTAAACTCTCCTAAACGCTTAAGCCGACCGATGATGAGAAAGCTAAACGGCGTCTACGACAAGCACGGAGAGCTTGAAGAAGTGAGTTTTGAGGAGGTTTATGATTTCCTCGCGGATAAATTTAAATCCACCGTCGCAAAATACGGCCCAAGCTCGATCATGGGCTTTAGCTCGGCGCGTTCAAATAACGAAGACAACTACGTTTTCCAGAAATTTTTCCGAGCTCAGGGTAGCAACAACGTCGATCACTGCGCTCGTCTTTGACACGCTCCTACAGTGGCAGGTCTTGCCAGCACGCTAGGAAACGGAACGATGACGAACGATTTAGTAGAATTTGCGACCGACACGGACGTGTTTTTACTCATCGGTACCAACACGAGCGAGTGCCATCCGATCATCGCTATGCAGATGCAGCGCGGACTTCAGCGCGGCGCGAAGATGATCGTCGTAGATCCAAAGCGCACCGATATGGCCAAAAAAGCCGATATCTATCTGCAAATCCCGATCGGAGCGAATATCAAAACGCTAAATACGATGATGCACGTCATAATCGCCGAAAATTTGCAAGATAGCGAATTTATCGAGAAATACTCCGAGGGATTTGAATATCTAAAAGAAGCGGTTAAGGACTTTACCCCTGAGCGTTTCGAGCGCGAAACCGGTATAAAAAAAGAGCTCATCATAGAGGCAGCTAGAATGTATGCTAAAGCAGGCGCGGCGGCGATTTGCTACACGATGGGTATCACGCAGTTTAGCGACGGCACGTCAAACGTCTTTTCGCTATCAAATTTAGCCGTTTTAACCGGAAATTTAGGCAAAAAGGGCGCAGGCGTAAATCCTCTGCGCGGTCAAAACAACGTCCAAGGCGCATGCGACATGGGCGCGCTGCCTAACGTCATCCCGGCCGGCGCGGTAAACTCGACCTACGCGCAGGAGCAAGCGCGCAAAGTATGGCACTTTGAGCTAAATCCGGTTCCGGGCTTTAAGCTAACGCAAGCACCCGATAAAATGGATAGCGGCGAGCTAAAAGTCCTCTACGTCTACGGCGAAAATCCCGTAATGAGCGATCCTTGGACCGAGCACTTCGTCCACGCCGTGCACCATCTAGACTGCTTTATCGTGCAGGATCTTTTCTTTACCGAGAGCGCGCATAAGGCCGATGTGGTGCTACCTGCCGCGGGCTGGGGCGAAAAGGACGGAACCTTTATCAACACCTCTCGCCGCGTCCAACGCACTCGCAAAGCTAGCGAGCCCGTTAACGGCGTGGAGCCCGACTGGAAGGTCGTGTGCAACATCGCAAACCGCATGGGGCTAGAGGGATTTGACTTTGCGAGCCCTGAGCAAATTTGGAACGAGCTAAGGGAGCTTATGCCTAAATTTTTCGGCGGTATTAGCTACTATAGACTAGGCAAGCTAGGCGGCATCAGCTGGCCGTGCCCCGACGAGGAGCATCCAGGTACGCCCGTGCTTTACTCCGATCACAAGTCCATGCTACCGGGCGGTAAATTCCGATTTGCGCCGGTGCTTTACTTAGACGATAAAAATGAACGCGCAAAAGCAGAAGCCGAATTTAGAGCCAAGATGAATATCCCGGACGGCTATCCGGTCGGTAGCGGCGCGCTTAGCGAGGTGCCAGACGAGGTCTATCCGTGCCTATTTACGACCGGACGCAAGGTCTATCACTACCACACGGGTACGATGACGAGAGAGTGCCCTGCCCTAGAGTACGGCGCTGGCGTAGAGGGCGCACTCATAGAGGTGAGCCCGGATATCGCTCGCGAGAGAGAGCTAGAGGAAGGCTGCTACGCGCTCGTGCAAAACAAACGCGGACAGATCGCGGCCAAGCTTCGCGTAAATCCGGATCTAAAAGAAGGCACGATATTTACGACCTTCCACTATAGCGAGGCCGACGGCAACGAGCTAGCAAACGCCGGCGACCCAGATCCGCTCTCAGGCATCACGCCGCTAAAGATGACGATAGCAAATATCAGGCGTTTAAGCGAAGATGAATTTATCAAATTTAGAGAGCAAAACGAGATGTCGATGCACTCGGCAAATCCTTATTTGTCGCCTGTTAGATCATAAATTTCAAGGGCATTTTGCCCTTGAAAATTTACGAATCCTAACTTTTGCCAAATTTCATCTACAATCCTCACATAAAAAAAGGCGCAAAACAAAATTTATGCCGTTATTGATCTAGAGTCCTTTTACGTCTCGGCCGAGTGCGTGAAACGTGGGCTTGATCTACTTTATACGAATTTAGTAGTAGCTGATGCTAGCTGCAGCAATGGAAGCGTTTGCCTAGCCGTCAAGAGCCAAAGGCGTAAAAAATAATAGATGTAAGCATTTTAGATACCGCGAGATATAAAATTTATCATTGCGCCGCCTAGAATGCGTTTTACATCGATTATGCGGCTAGAAGTCTAAAACATGTCTCAAAAACGATATCTACGTCTATTCGATCGATGAGGCCTCTATAGACCTTGCTTCATATGTTAAATTTTATAACGCCAATGCAAAATCCATAGCCAAATAGATAATAAACGAAATTTTAAAAACTACTGGCGTGACGGCTACTTGCGGCATGGAAACAAATTTATACCTTGCCAAGAACACACTTGACATCTTGACTAAGCGCAGCAATGATAGGGTCGCGTTTTCAGATGAGCAAATCTACAAAGAGCGTCTTTGGACGCACCAACCACTAAACGACTTTTGGCGTATCTGAAATTTTACCAAGGGATTACGAGCGTTGCTGGGCGGTGATCGTGCTAAAAAAGACAGCTGATAGAATGCGCTTAGGATGATAAATAAAGAACTAACAATAAGCAAAATAATAATAAATATAAAATTTGCCGACAAATGTCTCAATCATCTTGATGGATTCTGCCAAAGAGCTACTTTTAAACAAGATAAAAATGTCGGTCTCATCCGCCAGATAGGCATATCGGCAAACGACGTCGTGAAAGAGATAAAGTACCGTAGCAAGATAAACATGCTTGATTTATCAAATTTATAGTGCCGATTTTAGCTCATTTCTTGAGCTTACAAGATATAAATTTAATTAAATTTATATCTTTTTAAATTTCTACTTGCTTTGGTGTAGATATTATCAAAACTAAGAGTTAGAAATTTCCTAAGTCAAAATCTCAAATTCCGCCCAAAATTCGCTGCCCGCGCCCGCCTCGCTTTTTACGCCGAGCTTCGCGCCGTGAATTTTAGCGATATTTGCAGCGATTGCCAGCCCAAGACCGCTGCCTGCGTTTAAGCTTTTATTTCTTGAGCCCTCGGCTTGGTAAAATTTATTCCAGATTAGCTCGCCGTCTTTTTGCGAAATGCCCACACCGTCGTCCTTTACGGATAATAGCGCGTGCGTTTTAGACGCAGCCAAACTTAGCTCGATTTTGCTCGCGGTAAATTTTAGCGCGTTGCTTAAAAAGTTATCCGCTAGCCGCGAAATCATAAGCTCATCGCCCCAAATTTCAACTTTTGGCGCTATGTCGCGGCTAAATTTTATCCCTTTGGACTCGGCCAGTTTTTCGTAGTCCCTCGCAAGATTTTGCAAAATAGAGCTTAAACTTACGCGCTTTAGCGTTAAATTTCTGCCCGATTCCAGCCTTGAAAGCTCTAAAATTTGATCTATCAGCAAGGCGATCTTTTTAGACTGCCTGGCGATGACGTCGAGCGACTCCTTGGCTTCGTCTAAATTTTGTGCGTAGCTCGCGGCGTAGTCGCTCTCTGCCATGATGACTGATAGAGGAGTTCGTAGCTCATGCGAGACGTCTGAGGTGAGCTGTTTTTCGTTTTGATAGACCTTTTCTAGCGAGTCAAGCATCTTATTAAAAACGCTCGCAAGTGCGTGTAGCTCGTCCTTGCCAGCGGGTAGCTCGATACGCTTTGAAAAGTCCTTACTAGAGCCTATATCAAGGGCTGTTTTAGACATCGTGGCGACTGGTTTTAGGGCATTTTTTATCGTTTTATGGCCACCATAAAGCACAAAGGCAAATAAAACCGGAACAAAGACGCCAAGGGCAAGCAAAAATAGCCCCTCTTTTTTGAAAAATCTCTCCGCATTTATGACGCCTCTGATCCAGACTTTCTTACCTTTAGCTGCGATGTCGTAGTAGTAAAAGCGGTTTTCGCCGTTTTCATAAAGCCGCACCTCGCCACTATCCATTTTAAGTGAGCCATCAAAATTTTTAGGCACCAAACCACCCAACACTTCGCCGTTTTCGCTATATTTTATAAAAAATATCCCATCATCATATGGTTCAAATTCTTCCGTATTATTGGCGATTTTGGTGACTGATTTGGCGAGCTTTTTTTGACTTACGTCCTCAAAAATTTCATCCGCCGCGACCGCCGAAATAGCAATTAAAGCGGCTACGATAACGAGGATAAAAAACGAATACCAAAGCGTCACGCGCGCCGTGATAGGGATGTTTGCGAGGATCCGCTTAATCCTTAATAACATAGCCGAGCCCTCTTTTGGTTTGGATTATTTCGCACTCGCCAAGCTTCTTTCTTATATTTTTAATAAGCACGTCGATGACGTTTGAGCCGCCCGTGTAGTCAAAGTCCCAGACGTGCTCCTTGATCTGATCGCGGGTCAAAATTCTACCCTTATTGAGCATCAAAAACTCTAAAATTTCATACTCTTTGCCCGTTAGCTCGATATTTTGCCCGCCAAATTCGACTGACTTTTTAGAAAGGTCGATCTTTAGCTCGCCTGCGTAAATTTCATTGGCTGCGCTGCCGCTGTTTCGGCGGATTAGCGTGCGCACCCTAGCTAGTAGCTCTTTAAAATCAAACGGTTTTACTAAATAATCATCAGCGCCCACGTCAAGCCCCTTTACGATGTCGTCTATCTCGTCCTTTGCGGTTAGCATGAGCACGGGCGTGGCTAGCTTTTTGGTGCGTGACTTTTGCAAAAATGTAAGGCCGTCCATCACCGGCATCATGATATCAAGCACTATGAGATCATAGTGCGCCACGGCGGTAAAGTCCATCGCCTCCTCGCCGTTAAACGCGCTATCGACGCTATATCCGTTTTTCTTAAGGTGCTTTGTGATGACGTTGTTTAGGTCAATTTCATCTTCGACGACTAAAATTTTCATCTTTGCCTCTTTTTGGTTTTGCTCGCTATTTTATCAAATTTAACTCTTTATTTTTAGGCTAAGTATCTCTCCGTTGCCGGCTGCTATTTTAAAACAATATAAAAAGTCGTTAAATTTAGCCTTCGCCTCGTAAAAATACTCTCTGCTAGCTTTACCAAACGCCTCTACCTTGCCTAGATAAATTTGACAAAATTCTACCTCGCTAGCTTCTGCTTTTAGGCGCTTTGCGACAATCTCTTTGACAATGGCGCGCGAGATGATCTGCGCACCGTCAAATTTCGCCTGCTCCTCGTTTATCCTTGAAAGCTGCGCTTTTTGCGCTTCGTCTTTTAGCTCGCTTGCGGCGTCCAATAGCCACAGCCCCGCCCTACCCGCACAAACTAACGTGCCAGCCGCGCTTTGTAGCGAAATTTCGAGTGCTTTTTTAAATAAATTTTGCGCTTTGCATTTTGGGGCGCCCCCGCATATTTTTTCCGCGCTTCCGCTTGCTTTGCTCGCGTTTTGATCTAAATTTTCGTAGCCCTGCTCCGCCTCGCTTTCGCCGGAATTTCGCTCGGCGCTTTTATCTAAAATTCGGTTTGGGTTTTCGGCCGTGCTTTCCTCACCGTTTTCATCTAAATTTAGAGCGCTTTCGCTCGCTGCACTCGCGCTATCGTCTAAATTTACACCGACGTTTGCGTTTAAATTTTCATCCGAATTTCGCCCGCTAGTTTTCTCGTCTAAATTTTGATCCGTATTTTTGCTCATATCTTTTCCTTTGCCTAAATTTCGGCGCCCGAAGCTACTCGGGCGCATAAAATCACTTCGTATAGCTGCCGATGATCTCGCCTGTTTGAGCGTTTATTATCACCTTTTTCTCGCTCATGCCTTTTTTAAGCTCGACCTTGTATATCCAAGTGCCGTTCTTATTATCAAGATCCGCCTCATCAAGACTCCAGCCAGCCTCAAGGGCGAGCGCTTTATTTACGGCCTCGTCGATATTGAGGGTGAGCTTTGAAAAGTCTATCGCCTCATTTGGTAGGATCAATTTTTTATTTTTATCCTTTTGTTTTACGATCTGACCGCTGTTTGCGTCGATCTTGATCTCTTTTTTTACATTATCTTTGAAAGACTCTATCTCATAAAATGTCGTTCCTTTTTTAACGTCTACTGAGATATCCTTGACGCTTGAGCCTGGGAAGTTTTTCTCCGCTATGTTTAAGGCATCATTATATGTGATAGCCGCTTGTAAGCCTGTGGCACCTAAAATCGCTGCTAAAACAGCCATACTTAATACTTTGTTCATTGTTTGTCCTTTGATTTTTATTTCCAACTCTTTGTTTGGATGAGCGCATTATAAAGGTCTTAAATGAAGCTAGGATGAATAAAGATGAATTTGGTTGAAGTTTTTGTAAGATAGCTAGAATACTAAAGTTTTGTCCATAAATTTATATTAAAAAGATAAAAACCTTATCGATAAATAGCGGGCAAGATAGCGCTTGACTAAATCTTAATAAGCAGACCATTAATCGGAGCTTATGAGGAAAGGCAATAGAAATAGATAAAAATTTGGTGCAGAGCGACTACACCAAATTTATAAATTTAGATTTTTAGTTTTAGTCTATCGCCGGCATAATAAGCAAGCTTCCAGGTCGGAGTTTGTTTTAGGTCTTTAAAGCCGTAGCCGCGAGCCTTGACTCTGTCGCCATAGATTTTCTCTATCATTGCAGATTCGCCTACTAGCAGCGCCTTTGTAGAGCACATAGCCGCACAGACCGGCACTTTACCCTCGGAAATTCTATCCTGGCCGTACTCTTCGCGCTCGGCTTCGCTATTTGTCGGTAGCGGACCACCTGCGCACATCGTGCACTTATCCATCGAGCCTTTCGCGCCAAACACTCCCTCGCGCGGGAACTGAGGCGCACCGAACGGACACGCGTATAGGCAGTATCCGCAGCCGATGCAGATATCTTTGTCGTGTAGCACTACGCCGTCGGCTCTGATGTAAAAGCAATCAACCGGGCAAACCAGCGAGCACGGAGCGTCCTCGCAGTGCATGCAGGCTATCGAGGTCGAGATCTCTTTACCTGGCACGCCCTCGTTTAGCGTGATGACGCGGCGGCGACGGATACCAAGAGGCAGCTCGTGAGCCTCGTCGCAAGCCACCGCACAGCCGTTACAATCGATGCATCTATCGTCGTCGCAGTAAAATTTAAGTCTATTATTATCATTAAATTCGCTCATTTTACGCCTTTTCTATGCGGCATAGACCGCTTTTTGTTTCTGGGATTTGAGTGACTATATCGTAGCCGTAGTTAGCGACGGTATTTGCGCTCTCGCCTACCGCATAAGGCTTGGTGCCGTCAGGGAAATTACCCGTCATATCGACGCCCTGCATGTATCCAGCCCAGTGAAACGGCAAGAATATAGTATCTGGTTTAACCGACGGTACGACTCTAGCTCGTACTTTGATTTTCGTGCCTTCAGGCGAATGAATCCATACGAAATCCCAGTTTTTAATGCCGTGTTTAGCCGCAAGCTCAGGATGGATATCTGCAAACATCTCAGGCGTGATGCGAGATAGATACATACTAGCGCGCGTTTCCATGCCAGCACCGCTAAAGTTTACAAGGCGTCCCGTAGTCAAATTTATCGGGAACTCTTTTGAGAAGTCCTTACTTAGCTGCAAGCTCTTGTATTTCGTAAATACGCGGTAGTGATTCGGCTTATCCTCAAAGCTCGGATATTTCTGCGCAAGGTCTTGGCGAGGCGTATGTAGCGGCTCTCTGTGCTGAGGTATCTGATCGACGAATGTCCAAACTATCGCTCTGGCACGTGCGTTGCCGTACGGAGCGATGCCCTTTTCCATGCATTTTTCGGCGATTATGTTGCTAGCGTCGGTTGCCCACGTCGCTCCCATTTTTTCGCGCTCTTCATCAGTTAGCGTGATGCCTAGTATCTTTTCGATATTATCTTTTTTGATCTCCGGATATCCGCCGCTTTGAGCGCCGCCTACAGGCGCGCTACCGTCGCCAGCTAGCTGATTTACGCCGTTATGCTCTAGGCCGAAGCGGTTTCTAAAGCCCATGCCGCCTTGCATTACCGGTTTATTTATATCGTATAAATTTGGACTACCAGGGTGCTTTTCCGTCCAGCAAGGCCACGGCAAGCCGTAGTATTCGCCGGCTACCTCGGTACCCTCTTTGCCCATTAGCGTTTTTTCGTCAAATTTATCCCAGTTAGCTTGATGGCGTTTTAGGCGCTCCGGCGTCCAACCCGTTAAACCGATGCTTTTTACGATGCTAGCGATCTCGCGAGTAGCTGCTTCAGGCCACTCGATCTTGCCTTCAGAGTCTCTGATCGTGCGAGTTAGCTCATCGTAAAAGCCTATTCTCTTTGCCAGTTCAAATAAAATTTCTTGATCGGGCATACTCTCAAACAAAGGCTCTACAACCTGGCTTCTCCACTGGCCGCTGCGGTTTGTAGCTACGACCGTGCCGCCACCCTCAAACTGCGTTGCCGCAGGTAGTAGATAGACGTCGTCTTTTTTATTTGTTATAACGCCGGCGTCGTTTACAAAAGGATCAAGCAGTACCAAAAGCTCAAGCCCGTCAAGGCCCTCTTGTACTTTTGCTTGTTGCGCTGTTGAAGTTATACCATTGCCGATGACGATTAGCGCTTTTAGGCTATCGCCTGCGTTTTCTATCGGGTCGTTGCCGTTTTTGCCGTCAAGTACGCCAGCCCACCAGCGAGCTAGGGTGAATCCCGGCTTAAACATCCATTCAGGTTTTACGAAATTTCCTTGTAACCACTCGTAGTCTACTTTCCACATTTTAGCGAAGTATTTCCACGTAGCTTCGTTTTTGGCGTAGTATCCAGGCAAGCTATCTGGTGCGTTTGCCATGTCGCTAGCGCCTTGAACGTTATCGTGACCGCGCAAGATATTGCAGCCGCCGCCTGATACGCCCATATTTCCTAGTATTAGTTGCAGGATCGGAGCGATACGAGTGTTTGAGCTGCCTATGGTGTGCTGAGTTAGACCCATCGCCCAAACAACTGATCCCGGGCGGTTTTTAGCAAAAACTTCCGTTATCTCTTTTAGCGTCGCAGCCGGTACTCCAGTCACGTCTTCTACCACTTCGGGCGTCCATTTTGCTGCTTCTTTGCGGATCTCGTCGATACCGTACGTGCGATCATCTATAAATTTCTTATCCTCCCAGCCGTTTTCAAAGATGAGATTCATCATGCCGTACATGAAAGGTATGTCCGTGCCTGGGCGAATTTGAGCGAAATAATCAGCCTTTGCAGCAGTTCTTGTATATCTTGGATCGACCACAATCAGCTTCGCGCCGTTATTTTCCTTTGCTTTTAGAAAATGCCTGAATCCTACCGGGTGGTTTACAGCCGGATTTGCGCCGATTATAAAGATAGACTTCGCGTTTTGGATATCTCCAAGGTGATTAGTCATAGCTCCATAACCCCAAGTATTCGCCACACCGGCGACTGTTGCGCTATGTCAAATTCTAGCTTGGTGATCTAGGTTGTTTGTCCCAAACATCGCGGAAAATTTGCTGATGTAGTAGCTTTGCTCATTGCTGTCTTTTGCAGAGCCTAGAAACATCACTTGCTCCGGATTTTTTTCGCGATACGCTTTTAGTTTGGCGCCGATTTCGTCGAGAGCCTCTTTGTAGCTGATGCGTTTCCATTTGCCGCCCTCTTTTTTCATCGGGTATTTCACGCGGCAGTGAGAGCGTACCATATCGATGACGTCGCTGCCCTTACAGCAGTGGCCGCCCGCGCTCACCGGGTGATCTTGAGCTACCTCTTGGCGTACCCAAACGCCATTTTCTACCTCGGCTAGCACTCCGCATCCCACGGAACAAACCGTACAGATAGTTTTTACGATTTTAGAGTTTGGAAACGGATTTGCCATCTCCTCTTTGGTCGCGCTTCTAGTTACGCCACTAGCAGCCAGTCCGCTCATGCCGCCCGCTACGCCCGCTAGCGCGGCCATTTTTAAAAACGATCTTCGCCCGACTGCGTTTGAGTGGGGCATAAGACGTAAATTTGCCTCAGACATATTCATCCTTTCTTAAATTTTATTTATTTCGCTTGTTCGTAGTATAGATCCCAGTTTTTGCTTCTTTTATAAAGCACCTCGGTCTTTTTACTTTTGCCGTATTTTAGGTTTGACGCCGCTGCAGTCGCGACTCCGGCCGTGGCCGCTACCGCGCCCGCTATACCGGCTTTTTTTAGAAATTCTCGCCTATTTTTTTGCATTTTCTTCCTCCATTGCTTTTATCTTTCTCACTCGATTTTTTTGTCTTCTTATGGCTTCGGATCTTGAAACTCCGTCCAAAGTCTTTTTATTTTCGCCTTGATTTATAGGACGCGGCGCGCTTAAAACCACGCGTTCAAACTCGATAAATCCTTGCAGCAGTACCGCAACGTCTTTGTAAATTTCGCTGCTTTCGTGATTAAAAAGGTCATTTATAAATTCGTCGATGTTTGGGTTTATGATCTCTTTAAAAAGCTGCTCCTCAAGCTCGCCGTATAGCTCCAGCTCGCTCTCTCGCGCGATAAATTCGCTCATTAGCGCAAATACGAAACCCACGTTGTCTTCGTTTTCTTTAAATTTAGCCTCATCTCGCCTAAGGTCGGTGCGGGCTAAAATTTTACGCACTTTCGCGCAAGCATGCCCGACCTCGTAGCCCTCGTCGTAGTACGACAGTGAGTTTCTAAGAGGGCTTGGCGGAGCGTGGAAAATATCATCAAACTCATCAGCTAAATTTTTAGGATTTTTCTCGTCGAATTTTGCCTGTATATGCATTATCGCAACGGCTGATTCTTCGTTTAGAGCGTGAGCTGCAGCAAGTCCTAGCATCGCATTTAGGCCGGTAAATCTATCGCCACTTAGACTAAAAACGAAAAAACGCGAAAAAAGCGAGTAGTAAAGTCCTCGTCCCGCTGCAAATTCGCCCTTGCTAGTCATCGCTTTCCTTTATCATTTTTGTCTATTTTTTGAGATTTTTCTCGATTGTGAAACTATACTACTTTTTGGCTTATTTCTTATACTTAAAAAAAAATAAATTAAAAAAATTAATATACGCTTAAATATGCCTTAATTGCATATTGCTTGTAGCGAATTTTAGGGGATAAAAGAAATATGAAATTTATGCATATATCTCGCATTTACGCTTCATTTTGATATTTACTTTTAACTAGGCTCTTTTAACGGGCGTTAAACGAGCCTAAATTTAAAATTTGAAGCGAAATTTGCAAAATTTCTGGGCTCACTCAAGCCCCAAAAACGCTTCCTCATCAAATTTAAAATAAATATTTTCGCCGACGCTAAAATTTTGCGAATTTGGCGCCAGCGTTTTAATCAAAAAGTCGCCGACTTTGATTTTTACCAAAAGCTCTTTGCCAAGATAAAGCGAAACCGAGTGCAAAATACCGCTCAAGTACCCATCTACAGGAGTTTTGCTTAGAATTACTTTGCTCGGGTTTACGGCGATCTTTGCGGCGCTACGCAAATTTGACGGCAAATTTACGATCGCGTTTTCGTCAAATTTCAAAACCCCGTCTCGCGCGTCAAATATATTTTTGTACTCAAATTCGCACACGCGCCCTTTGTGCAAAAAGACGTTTTCCTCGGCGATTGCGGTTAGCCATTTGTCGTCGTGGCTAGCGATCACAAAGCCGCAGCCGTATCGTTGCCGCATATAAAGCACCGCCTTGCCAAAAAGCTTTGAAGTGCCCACGTCCACGCTATTTGTCGGCTCGTCGAGCAGATAAAGCCGCGATCTAAGCGCTAAATTTAACGCAAAGCTAACGCGCTGCGTCTGCCCGGAGCTTAGCTCAAAGTGGCGCTTGTTTAAAAAACTCTCGTCAAGCCCGACCAAATTTAACGCCTCGCTCGCTCGCTCGTCAAATTCCGCCAGCACTCCGCGGCTTTTTAAAACGGCTCTAAAATTTTCCCTCACGGAGCGTTTTAAAAGCGCGGGTTCTGGCAACAAAACGCTAATGTCGCGCAGTAAATTTAAACTAGGCGCGCTGCTTCCCCACAGCCGCACTTCGCCGCTAGTTGGCTTTTGTAAAAATGAAACCACTCGCATAAGCGTGCTTTTGCCGCTGCCGTTGCTGCCAGTTAGCGCGGTGATTTTGGTGACATCGATATCAAGGCGCGGGATGTTTAAAATCTCGCTCGCGCCGTAGTTTAGGCGTAAATTTCTAACGTTTATCACTTTTCGCCTTTATCGTTAAATTTAAACAAAAAGCTCAAATTTGACGCGCCCAGGCCGCTTTGTACGAGCTTAAAATTTTCAAATTTATCAAATTTCATTTATCCAGCCTTTTTAGCGCGTGTATCGCCAAATTTACCGCAAATGCGATAAAAATAAGCACCAAAGCCAGCGCGATACCCATCGCAAACTCGCCTTTGTTCGTCTCTAGCGACACCGCGGTCGTGATCGTGCGGGTAAAATATTTAATATTTCCGCCGATCATCATCGCCACGCCCACCTCGGCCACGATACGCCCGTACGCCGTCGCTACGACCACCATCAGGGCATACCTCAACTCGTAAAGCACGCAGCCAACTAGCCGCGCCGCGCTCAGGCGTAAATTTAGGATGGTTAGATAGTGCTTTTTGTCCATATTTTCCACGACGCTAGCGCTTAGCGAGATGATGATAGGTAGTGCTAGCACGAACTGCCCCAGCATAACGGCCTTTAGCGTAAAAAGCAGTCCAAACTCGCCAAACGGGCCGTTTCGCGTGATAAAGGCATACAAAATAAGCCCGATCGCAACGGTGGGCATCGCAAGCGCCGTATCGCTAAGCAATCGTAATACTCGCCGTCCGCGAAAATCGTAAAATCCCAGCGTAAATCCAAGCGGAAAGCCGACTAAAATCGCAAAAAATATCGAAACGCTCGAAGTGTAAAGCGTCGCCCTGATCGCCGAATACGTCTCCTCGTCGCCGCCAAAAAGCAGTCTAAAGGCCTCCAAAAATCCGTTTAGTAGAAAATCCAAATATTCTTTCCTTGCATATTTCTTAAGTGTTAATTTAATGTGCTATAATAGCATACTTTTTAAAAAAGGAGAAAAATGAAAAAAGTAATACTAGGCTCGTTAATCGCGAGCGTTTTGGCGTTTGCGGGCGATAGCGAACTCATCATGGCAACTACCACCAGCACCGATAACACGGGGCTACTAGACGCGATCTATCCTGCGTATAAGGCAAAAACAGGCGTCGATATCAAATGGACTGCCGTAGGCACTGGAGCAGCTTTAAAACTAGGCGAAAACTGCGATGCGGACATACTTTTCGTGCATTCGCCAAAAGTTGAGAAAGAATTTGTAGAAAAGGGCTTTGGCGTCGAGAGAAAACCCGTAATGTACAATGACTTCGTCGTTATCGCGGACAAATCTATCGCCGATAAATTTAAAGGCAAAGATATCAAAGAGAGCTTTGAGCTGATCAAAAAAGAGAATATCAAATTTTTCTCTCGCGGCGATAAATCAGGCACCGACAACAAAGAAAAAGGTATCTGGAAAAAAATTATCGGCGAAGTGCCTGAAAAAGACGGTTGGTACATGCAAACAGGCCAAGGCATGCTAGCTACCATCAACGCTGCAGCCGAGCAAAAGGGCGTGACGTTCACCGACCGCGGCACCTACATCAAGTACGAGGACACCAAAAAAGGCGCGCCTGAGATGGTCATCATCAACGAAGGCGACAACGACCTAAAGAACTTCTACTCGCTAATCGCGGTAAATCCGAAGCACTGCGCTAAGGCCGACATCGAAAATGCAAATAAATTTATCGAGTGGGCGACGAGCGAAGAGGGTCAGAAATTTATCGGCGACTTTAAGCTGCTGGATAAGCCGCTTTTCACGCCTGACGCGAACAGTCGCAAAAACTAATTTTATTTACGCGCAAATTTGAGTCGAATTTATGGCTTAAATTTGCGTGATTCGGGCGCGCTTTGCGCCCTTTTTATAAATCAAAATTTATTTTGCCTCTTCTTCAAATTTAAACTCTCCGACGTTATTTTTAAACGTCTCAAAACATTTATTACTAACAACTTCGTCTTTAGTGTATGCTTGATATAATTTTAGTAATTCTAAAGTCGTTATTATTAATATACCTTCACTTTTTGCATAGCTTATTTGATTGGCATGTATCGGCTCCCTTTTGCCAGGCTCTATGTCACGTTGAGGGTTAACTATTAGCAAGCCTTTTACATTGCCAGGGGACTTGGTATCGTCTTCGGCTATTAAATCAGTTACATGTTTCTTGCACTGTGCTATATTGCTATTTTTGACGTTTGTATTTATTCCCTTTATCTCTACTATAAAGTTAACATCTTCAAATTCGAATCTAAAATCTTCTTTTTTCACATCTGTAAAATGACTGTCTGTTAGTTTGAAAATATCTACTAAAATTTCCTTCACTACACCAACTAGCTCATCTCCTGTTGAATATAGGATTGATTTGAATTTATTATTTTCATCAATTTGCCTATCTATATCTTCAATTTGCCGATATATATCCAATAATTTGTTGCGTTTGTTTTTCAGCATTGCATCATCGAAATACTCAAAACCATTAAACCAATCAGGAACATCGGATTTTTGGAATCTAGAAACAATAAATGATACTAAAATTTCTAAATCATTAGTTGCGTTTTTGATAAAAAGAGTAGTCGAATATAGCCTCTCATTATGTTTTACTATTGTGCTCTTACCTCCATTTGACCATTTGATGGTCTCGCCATCCACATTGTCAAATATAAAATCGGAATAAAAATTTTGCTCGTCTATGGTTGTTGTGCTTATTTCATATCTTAACTTTATATTAGACAAAACCAGTGTAGATAATTCCTGGTTAACTTGCTTGAGAATATCTTTAATTGCAACGGTTTGATTTGTATAACATCCAGAATAGTCCACTGATACCTTTATATTTGTAGGCATTATTATGATAAATATACCTCTTTTTGAGTTTCTCATAATTTCTTTTAATGTTTTAAGGTGATATACGGCCTCAGTGCACTTTTGGTATTCTGGGCTGAAACTCCATAAGTTAGGACTATTTAAATCTATAACATTTATATCAAATTCATCAAAACTCTTAGGACGTTCAAAAGTGCTAATAGTGCAAGACATGTGCGGATCATTTATTTTAAATATTGTGGAGTAAGATATTATTTGAATTTTCATTTGTAGCGCCTCTTTAAATTTGTTGACTTTGTTTCTAGTTAACCACTATTGTAAAGCTAAATCTTCCCGCCAAACATCTCATACATCGCCTTTTCCTCGCCCCAAAGCTCGCGGTGTTTTTTGATGCAGGATTTTATCGCGCCCACGAGATAGCGCACGTCGCGCTCGGTGTGCGTATAGTGCAGGCTCACGCGCACGAAGCCCGGCTTGCTTTCTGGCATGCGCCCCTCCTTGATACCCAGCAGATCGTGGGCATACGGCCCAGCACACATCACGCCCGCGCGCGTCTGGATACCGAAGTCGTTGCTAAGGCTCGCGGCGAAATCATACGCCGAGACGCCGCGCACGTTAAACGAAATTATCGGTAGCCGCGGCGCGCCCTTTGGAGCGTAGTTTATGATCTCGTCAATGCCCGCTAGCTCGCTCTCAAAAAGCCGCGCGAGCTCGTCCTCGGCGCTTTTTATTTGCTCGAAGCCCACCTCGTTTCGCAGCGCATAAGCCAAATTTGCCCGCATAAGCCCGATGATAGGCGGCGTACCGCCCTCCTCTAGCTGCTCGGGATTTTTCAAAAACACGTGCCCTTCGCGGTTAGCGTATGCAACCGTCCCGCCTGCGGCAAAGGTCGGCACATCGCTGTTTAGCAGCTCCTTTTTGATCGCCAAAAGCCCGCAGCTTGCAGGCCCGCCGAGCAACTTATGCGGCGAGAGAAAAATCGCGTCGAAATAGTCGCAGTTTAAATTTGCATGCGAGCTAAGCGCCGCGCAGTCAAAGGCCACGATACCGCCCGCGGCCCTGATTAGCTCACTGATTTTTTTGTAGTCGCTGATGACGCCCGTGACGTTTGAGGCGGCGCTAAACGAGCCGATGATGCGGCGTCCTGTATTTAGCTTCAAGATACGCTCGAGTGCAAGCAAATCGATCTCGCCGGACTCGCTAAGCGGCACGCGCAGGTAGTCGCAAAGCCCCTCGCGAAAGCTAAGCTCGTTTGAATGGTGTTCGTAGGGCGAAACGAGCACGAGCGGAAGCTGAGCGGCGCGCAAATTTGCCTCGCCGATCGCATTTCTAGTCGCAGGCGGCAGATAGATGCCAAGCAACTCCTGAAATTTCTTGATCGCGGCCGTTGCGCCCTGCCCGCAGGCGATGAGACAAAACCGCTCGTCAAGCCCAAGCAGCTTTTTTAGGCTCTCGCGCGCGCCCTCGTAGCGCCTCTGTGTGATGATGGCGCTGGAGCTACTGTCGGAGTGTGTGTTGGCGTAGGTTTTGAGGGCGTACGCTATCTCGCGCTCTACGGGCTCATAAGCAAGCCCCGAAGCGGTATAATCAAAATAGTGCACGCCTTGTTTTAGGATGATATTTTTTCTTATTTCGTCTAAATTTGCCATTTTTTACTCTTTAAATTTGATGCGGTAATTATAGTAAATTTTCGCAAATTTAGGGCTTTTGCGGTGGAAATGATTTAGTAAATTTAGAGATTAAATTTGAGCAAGCTAAATTTAACCGCAAGGCGGCAAATTTAACTTGATAAAGCAGAGAAGCGCGAGCCACAGAGGCTCACGACCATTTTATTATTTGTTTATAAAATTTTTCTCTAGCCACTCGATAGCTTTTGCTTCGGTTTCGAAGCGTCCGCTTTTAGCGACTTGATTTTGCCCCTCGTAGAAGCGAATCCTGATACCGTCTTGGACGCTATCTACCTTTATTCTAGTGATCTTGTCTTTGTTTAGATAGACCCTATCGTTTAGTTTTACGTACATTTTTTCTCCCTTAAATTGATGTGGTTTTATTTCTTTTTATCGTTTGCGTCGTCTTTGGCCGAGTCCTTTTTCTCGCCGTCTTTTTTCAAAAACAACTCCTTAAAGCGCTTATCTGCAAAATCCTCTATGTCGTTTTGAAGCTGCCTATAGGCGTTTATGAGCTCGTGTGCGCGTTCGTTTAGCGTCGTGCCTGCGTTTTCGCCGCCTCCTTGTTTGGTGGTGAAGAGCTCCTCTTTTAGATTTTTTTGCAAAATTTGCAGATGAGTCCAGCATTTTTTATAGTTCATGCCTAGGATTTCGGCGGCCTTTGAGATCGAGCCGACCTCGGCGATGACGTCTAGGACTTCGGTTTTACCCTTACCGAAGATAAGCTCGCCCTCGTCGTTTTCTATCCAAGTTTTGGTTTTTACTCTCATCTTTTTTCCTTTCTTCTCCTTAAAACACCCCAGCTGGCAGTATTTTACGTCGATTTTATAGTCTTTTAGCGCCGAGCGGATCGTCTTGAGTCCCACGCCTGCAGCCGCGTCTCTAGCGTCTTTGCACAGGATTCTGCCCTTTTCGTCGGTCATCTGCTTTAGCTGCGTCATCACGGTGTATTTGCCACGTCCGTTTTCGAGCCCGCCAAACTGCCCCAGCTCGCAGTTGTCGATCTTTACACCCATTTTTTCGGCCTCGTCGCTGACCAGCCCGACCTCTACGCCCAGCTTTGCAGCGATCTTAAACGCCGCGCCGCAGTCCAGCCTACCCTTTGGATTTAGCAGTTTAGTTATCAGTTCTCGTATTTGCTCACTCATAGATTCTCTCCGCTCCGCTATATACGTTTATGTTTTCGCCGCGAGCAAAGCCGCATAGCGTGAGGTTAAATTTACGCGCTATCACGACGCCAAGGCTAGTCGGAGCCGTGCGCGAGACGAGCACTGGGATGCCGTGCATGACGGCCTTTGCGACCATCTCAGAGCTTAGCCTGCCGCTCACCATCAAAAACGAATTTTGCAGCTGCGCGCCTGCCAGTACCGCCTTGCCGACGGCTTTATCTATCGTGTTGTGCTGGGCGATATCCTCGCCGATAAAAAACTGCTCGCCGCTAACAAAAAGCTTAGCCGTATGCACGCAGCCAGTCATCTCGTAAAGCTCGCACTGCGTGTAAAACTGCCCCATCTGGCGCAAAATTTCGTCTTTGTGAAATTTAACCTCGCCCTTTATCGAGCGCGCCGCCATGGCCCCCGGGTCGATGTTTGCCGTCGAGCTGCGTCCACAGCCGCTGATTATCACCTTTTCCTCGTCAAACTGCTCGAGGCGTTTTTCGTTGATTTTGGCCTTTACCCGCACGCTTAAAGCGTCCTCTGAGAGCTCGATACTCTCGATATCCTCGGGGCTTGCGATCAAATTTTCGCTGATTAGGTAGCCTGCTGCTAGCGCCTCCTGATCGGTCGGAGTGGCCATCACTGCGCCGAAACGCTTGCCGTTTATGTAGATCTCAAGCTTGATCTCGCGCACCAAAA
>CAURVK010000013.1:0-47855 GCA_963528285.1 uncultured Campylobacter sp.
ATTATCGGAATTTTAGGTATTTTGATAAATGAAGTAGAAAAATTTAATTTCGTAAGTTGGAAATAGGGGTAGGTGGGTTTTGATGATGATAGAATTAAAATTTAGGCTAAAATAACAAAAAAGGAGGCAAAAACGCAAACTCAAAAAGATAAAGTCGCCGTCGACATCAGTCAAATTCCGCAAGATGCTTTAAAAAGTTACGATAATTGGCGCTTTAGTAAGAATTTATTTATCGGGCTTTCTGCAACTTTTATAGTGCTTCTTTTTTCTTTCTTGATAGATCCTGCGCACCCATCATCACCTTTTTTATTTGCTGTGGCGCTTGTTACGTCTGCTGCGTTAATACTCTTTTCATTGAGCTCGCCTAGACGCAAGCGGTATAGTGTATTTTTGTTTGGCGACGAGGGTAAGGCCTTTACCTTGATATGTACTGAAACCATCGCTCTTTTTTTCATTGCGGCGAGCTTATATGCGTTATTTTTGGATGCGGCTTTTAGTACGCGAGCGACCGTGCAGGCGATCTTTATCATAATAATTATGCTTCCTATAGCAATCATATCTCATAACGCCAACGACGAATTTGCTGCCGATGAGACCGTATATCTGCCGCAAAGAGTACTAAAATCGCAAGAGAAAATCAGCGAGCTAGCTGCAGACGAGACGACTAATGGGCAAAATTTAAGCCAAGCGCAAGCCAATCAAAGCAACACAACCGAATCTGAGCCGAAATTTGAGTGCGCGAGCCATGAATCCGAGCCAAGCCAAAGCGACGAGGAGGCCGAAGCACTAGAATACGGCAAAGCTCTAGCTCAAATCCCCGAAAATTTAAAGCGCAGATATCAGATTCATCTTTTGGTTAGATTTGCCTTCGTGAGCTTTGCGGCGATGGCTTTTTTGATTTTGTTTTCATCTAATGTTGATAAATTATACGGGGCATTCATAGTTAGCGCCATTTGCGTAGGCGTATTTTTTATTTCGGAGCGCAGGTATAGCAAACTTTTCGTCGAAAATCCCGAAAAAAGTAATAGGATTTTCGCGATAGAAAATTTTGCGATCATGACGCTGGTTTTATACTATCCTGTCGGCTCGCTGTTTTTGGAAGGCAAGGCTGTTCATAGAGACGCATCGGCGTTGATTTTTGTCTATCTATATGTGCCGCTGATACTGATACTGTTGATAACGAGCGTTGTTTGTTTGGCTCGTAACTTAAGCTTTTATAAGGAAGTAAAAGAGTGAAATTTAAAATGGCGAGACTAAATTTGGCGTTTAAATTTGTAAACAAGTAGAGTAGGGGCGGCTAAAATAACCGCCCGAATTTAATGCAAATTTGAGCCCTAAGCCGCGTCAAATTTGCCGTCTAAAGCAAATCAGATAGGTAGGACGCGGATATTTGGGCTGAGGTTTTCTTGAAGCACGTTTTCGATCGCGTATAGCGTGCCAGTCGCACCGCTAGCGCAGCCGCTACAAGCGCCCATATAGCGGATATAGACGTCAAATTTGCCCTCGGCGTCTTTTTGCAAATCGAGGATTTCCATATTGCCGCCGTCCATCATCAGCATCGGGCGGATCTCTCTGTCGATGACGCTCTCGATGGCCTTTAGCTGGCCCACGACGGTCATGCTCTCAAAGCTCACGTCGTCAAATTTACCAGAAACTTGCGCGTCGATTACGGCTTGCTTTTTCTCCTGCTCCATCTCGGCTCTGGTGTCTGCGAGGATGTCCACGAGATAATACTCGCGCTTTTCGTGTCCGCCCGGGCGTACGCAGGACTTGCAAAAGGCGCCTGCTTTGGTGTATTGCGTGATTTCCTCGACTGTGTGTAGGTCGTTTAGGCGGATGACCTCTTTGATCGTGCCCAGGCTCACGCGTGCGCACTCGCACACGATGATCTCGTCCTCGAAATGCTCAGGATCCACGCCCTTGTACTGCGCTGCGGCGGCCTTGATGACGTCGTAGGCCATGACCGAGCAGTGCATCTTTTGTGGCGGAACGGCGGGGGTGTCAGGCGTGTCGCGCATGGCTTTTTCCACGTCGATGTTGGTGATTTTGACCGCTTCGTCCACGGTTTTGCCGACGCAAAGCTCGGCCATCGTATCGGAGCTTGCTACAGCCGTGCCGCAGCCAAAGCTTTTAAATTTAGCGTCCATGATACGGTCGGTTTTCTCGTCCACGAGCCAGTATAGTCTCACCGCGTCGCCGCAACTCTCTGCGCCAAAGTCCGCTACGATGAGCTTACCGCCTCTTGCTTTTGCCTCATCCTCGGTTATCTCGCCCATAAATTTGGGGTTGTTCATGCGGTTTTGGACGTTTTGTGAGTATTCGTCCCAGATGGAGCCGCCGATTAGATTATTTTTTGCCATTTTATTTCCTTTTTAGAGGCGTTGTCTCGCGAGCGTCTTTAAATGAGTTTGCAAAAATATCGCTGCGGCAACCTACGTGGTTAGCCTTGCTCATTTTTGCTTCACACCATTCAAATCCATCTCGCGATACTGCCGCCTGCTTCCTTTTAAATTTAACTCAAATTTGGACTTTTTAGGCTCAAATTTCAATTAAATTTAACTTCAAATTTGACTGCAAAACATAAGGCGAAGTATTTTGTAGAAACATTTTGCTTTGCAAAAACGCTACGCTTGTTTTGAGATGAATTTGAATGTTGTGCGGAAATTTTCGTCCCAAGGCTAGACATATAGTCTGCCGCAGGGCGAAAATTTCAAACTCATTCAAAGGCGCTCAAAAGACAAGCCGTTACTTGCCGTTAGGGTTGTAAGCGTACGTGCTTGAAATAGCTCGCAACCTCACCACCGCCTTTTTGATATGTTCTATCGCGTAGTCGATCTCTTCTTCGGTGTTAAACCTCGACAGCGACAGTCTTAGCGCCGTGTGCGCTAGATCGCTGCTAGCGCCGATGGCTTCCATTATCGGGTTACTTTCTAGCGTTTCGGACGCGCACGCCGAGCCCGTAGATGCCGCGATACCGGCCTGATTTAGATCCCATAGCATCGCCTCACCCTCGACGCCTTTTATGGCGGCTAGGATGGTGTTTGGTAGCCTGTGAGCGCGCTCTCCCACGACCGAGACGTCGGGCAGCTGCAGTAGCGCGTCCTCGAGCTTGTCGCGCAGGCGTCTAACGTGCAGATTTTCAAACTCGATTAGTTTGTTGCTATTTTCCAGCGCCTGCGCCATGCCGACGATACCCGCGACATCGAGCGTCCCGCTGCGTCTGCCGCCCATATGCTCGCCGCCGTGAAGCAGACTCGTTAGCTTTTGCGAGTCCTTGATATATAGGCCGCCTACGCCCTTTGGTCCGTGAAATTTATGCGCCGAAAAGCTCATAAAGTCCATGCCCATCTCGCGCACGTTTATTTTGATCTTGCCGACGGTTTGCGTCGCGTCGGTGTGAAACAGCGCGCCGTGCTCGTGAGCGATCGCCGCGCACTCTTTTATTGGGAAAATCGTGCCCGTTTCGTTATTTGCCCACATGATGCTAACGAGTGCGGTCTTGTCGTCGATGAGCTTTCTTAGGTCGTTTGGATCGAGTAGGCCGTTTTCATTTACGGGCACTCGGCTCACGCGCACGCCGTATTTTTTGAGAAACTCGAACGTCGCCGAGATCGCCGGGTGCTCAACGGCGCTAATTATGACGTGATCTTTGTCTTTATTTAATATATGATCGAAAAATACGCCTTTAGCCACCCAGTTGTTGCTCTCGGTGGCGCAGCCCGTGACCACGATGTCGTCGTTATCGCTCGCGTTTATGCCCGCATAGAGCTGATCCATCGCGCGGCGAAGCGCCGGATGCGTCTCGGAGCCGAATCTATGAAGCGAGTTTGGGTTGCCGTATTTTTCGCAGAAAAACGGCCTCATAAGCTCGAAAGCTTCGGGATCGACCATCGTCGTGGCATTGTTGTCTAGATATACTCTCACGCTTGACCTTTATCAATTAGGATATATTTTATCCCTTTTATTTTCGCGACGATAATATAACAAATTTTATAAATTTTTGATTAAAATTTTAGCTTAATTTTTTCAAATTTAGCCGTTTTTTGATAGAGTTTATATATTGAAATTCCTTATCAAATAAGCAAAACATCGCCGTTTCGGACAAATTTGATATAAAAAGATAAAATATATCCTAAACTTAGTTTGATTTCTTAAGGTTTTAGAAAATTTAAAAATTAAAATTTTCGTATTTTGGGTGAAAATTTGGAGAAATAAATCCAAATTTGACGCGGCGCAAAGGCAAATTTGAAGTTACAATTTGTGGTTTTTCAGGCGAAATGGTATAAAATTTAGATATGAAAACTTTTAAAAGAATTTTAAAAATTATTGCTTGGGTTATAGGCGGCGCTTGCGTGGTTTTTGTGCTACTTGTATATTTAATCCTAACCTCGCTTTTTTCGGTCGATACGCCCGAGGGTTGCGATCCTAGTATGCCCACTAGCGCGTGCGACTATATCGATGAAAAATTTGAAAAAGAGCTGCAAAGCTTACCTCCTGTCGCCGCTCTGCCGCCCCTAGAAAAAAGACCCATATTTTGGCTTGGAAAAGGCAGATTTGCAAAAGGCATAAAATTTGACCATTTATATGTTAAAAACGAAACCGGAGTCTGGCTTAGATATAAAGACGAGAGGAAAGAAGACCTTTTTTTGCAAAAAGATATGCCGGGGCGCTACTATGGATACGACGAGATCGACCGCTCGCCAGATGAGATGTGGGTAAGAAGAGAACTTAAATATTATGAATACGGCATATACGATATTTCTCTTTTTGAAAACGAAACCAAGATATTTTCTCAAACGGCGTATAAGGTCGTGAGAAATTTATCGGTTTCTTTAATCTACACTCTATGAGAGGCACCTCTTTTGCAGCTCCGCAAGGCACCGAGGAAAATTTAAATGCCATAAGAGGGCTTCAAATCCCGCTTGAAAGCTTTCCTAAAATCCTAATGAGCCTTGGCTTGTTCGGCCTGATAAGCTTGAGGCAAGAGGCTATAGCGGAGATAAAATAACAAAAAAGCTCGCTCGCAATACCTTTGAGATTAAGGGCGAAGAACGGCAACAAACCGTGCGCGTAAATAGCCTCGCTAAAGATACAAAAGTCGTTTGCGGGGATGAAATTTGCCTCGCGCTTGCCTTTGATGAGAGTAAAGTCAATGGTTGCGATAACGGTGCTGCGTCCACGACGATTTATACGCTAAATTTAAAACAAAAATTTAGAGATTTTTATATGCTTCCTAGTAAAAATTTCAAATACGCTAAAATAAGCGACAATTTTACCCTAGACGACGTAAAATCCTTTGAAATAATATTGTCGAAATTTAGAGATTTGGGCGGGCTTGACAAAGGAAGCGAGTGCATAGACTACGAGGTTATCTTGCAAAACGACGAAGGCGAGCAGGTCAATGAAATTTGCAGAAACCAAACCCAGAAAGTCGGCAACCGCACGCAGTAAATCAAAACTTGCGCCGCAGACTTGAGACAAAGGCGGCTAAATCTCGGCGCTTAAAACCCGCGTCTTTAAGATGTAAATTTGGCGGCGATACGGGATAAATGCGTATATTTGCTCGGTAAATTTAATGCAA
Source organism: uncultured Campylobacter sp. (assembly GCA_963528285.1). Lineage (GTDB taxonomy): Bacteria > Campylobacterota > Campylobacteria > Campylobacterales > Campylobacteraceae > Campylobacter_A. The sequence goes on from CAURVK010000013.1 coordinate 5,582, forward strand.
GGCGAACAAAGCGGCCGCCGAATTTAAAGCCGTTGAAGGTTTCTGGCGTCGTAAAATTTGATCGTCCAAGGCGCCTCCACGATATCGGCACCCAGTTTTGCAACAAAATACTCACGCACCGCAGCGTAGTCTGATTTTGAGATGAAATAAATATTTATAACGCTCGTTTGGCTAAATAGGGCAAGGTTACAAAAATAGCTTAAATTTACGTCCTTGTCAAAGGCTCTGAGCACGCATTTGGCGAAAAAAATCAGCGCATAAAAAATAAATGCGGCCAAGACGAACATAAACGGGATTACTATCGCGGAAAGCGGATTTTTCGGTATTGCTCCTAAAATTTGGTAGGGCGATTTTCGCATTTCGCGGACATCCGTCAAATTTATCGTTACTCCCTTTTTGGTTTGGAAGATTTTATCCTCGTAAAGATAAACGAGGGAGGGATTTTTGAGTTTTTTTGATTAGGTCGGTGGCAGCTAAAGCGTTTGCAAGAATCACGGATGCAAACATCCAAATAAACCCGCGGGTTCGCATTGCTTCCGCTGCGAAAACTTCCCAAAATGAGCCGCTTTCCCAATCCACTATGCCGCTAAAAAATATCAAAAACGCCATAAAAAGGTTAGCACTAAATAAAAACGCACAGCCAAGCGCGATGCGGTAAAAATCGTCCTGTAAAACTAGCGGATTTTCGTCGTAGTTTCTGCTCAAATTTTATCCTTTACGCGCCGCTCGATAAAAATATTTGGCTTAAATTTAGCCCGTCAAATTTAAAAGCAAGAAGGATAAATCGTGCTCAAATTTGCCCGCGAAGCCTAAATTTGATTAGTTTATCCCGCCTAGTAGCTCTTGCGTCTGCTCGAAGCTAAATCCCTCTTCGGCGTCTTGTTTTAGGAAGTTATCTATAAATTCTTTTTTCGAGATGGCAAGGTCTAGCTCCTTGTCGCTACCTTTTTGATACGCGCCGATGCGTAGCAACACTTCGTTTTCTTTTAGGAGCGAGTAGAGGCGCTTTAGCTTGGCGGCGTTTGCTCTATGTTCTTTGGTCGCGATGTCGCTCATCACGCGCGAGGCGGAGTTTAGGATATTTATAGGCGGGTAGATGCCAAAGTCCGTCATCTCGCGACTAAGCACGATGTGGCCGTCTAGGATCGAGCGACTCTGGTCGGCTATCGGGTCGCTCATGTCGTCGCCGTCTACAAGCACGGTAAAAAAGGCCGTTATGCTGCCCTTTCCCTCCTCTTTGCCCGCGCGCTCCATCAGTTGAGGCAGTAGGGTGAGCACGGATGGAGGGTAGCCCTTAGACGTCGGCGGTTCGCCCAGCGCCAGCCCGATCTCTCGCTGCGCCATTGCAAACCTCGTCACGCTATCCATGATGAAAAGCACGTCTTTGCCTTGGTTTTTGAAGTATTCGGCCACGCTCATAGCGCAAAAGGCGCCGTATTTTCGCATCAGCGGACTATCGTCGCTAGTGGCTACGATGACGACGGTGCCGCTTAGATCGCCGCGTAAATTTTTCTCGATAAACTCCGGCACCTCGCGTCCGCGCTCGCCGATGAGGGCGACTACCTTGATCGGAGCTTGCGAGTTTTTTACGATCATGCCCATGAGCGTGCTTTTACCTACGCCAGAGCCCGCGAAAATGCCTAGTTTTTGGCCTTTACCGCAGGTTAGTAGTCCGTCGATGCTTTTAACCCCGACGCTAAAAATTTCATCTATCAGCCCACGCTTCATCGCATCGATCGGAGCGCGCATTATCGGGGCGTACTCGGTCGCGGCGATCGCGCCTTTGCCGTCTTTTGGATTCATAAAAGGATCGACTACGCGCCCCAAAAGAGCGTCGCCGACGGGTATTTTCATACCTTGGTCGCTCTGATAGACGAAGTCGCCGATCTTATAGCCTTCTACAAAGCCAAAAGGCGAGATGAGCGCGGTATTTTGCCGCACCTCGGTCACCATCGCTAGTCCGCTTTTGCTCTTGTCTTTAGCGCAAATTTGCACGATGTCGCCGATGCTGGGGCGCAGGCCAGAGATCTCTATCGTCGTAGCAGAAATTCGCTCGATCACGCCAAAGACGCTAGAAAGAGATAAATTTGCGCCCAGTTTTGATTTTAAGCTATCTAAATTCACTAAAATCTCACTTCTTTGTGCGAATTTATAAGGGAGAAAAACTCGCGTCTAGTCTCGCTGCTCTTTAAAAAACAGCCTCGCAGCGCCGACGTGGTCGTGGTCGAGTTGATCTTGCCCACGCCACGCATCTCCACGCACATGTGGCGCGCCTCGACGACGACGCCCACGCCTTTTGGCTTGATGACCTCTTGCACGGCTTCAGCGATCTGCTCGGTTAGCTGCTCTTGGATCTGCAGGCGACGGGCGAAGATATTTACCATGCGCGGGATTTTGCTAAGGCCTACGACCTTGTGATTTGGGATGTAGGCCACGTGCACGCGCCCGAAAAACGGCAACAAATGATGCTCGCAAAGGCTGTAAAATTCGATATCGCGCACGAGAACCATTTCGTTATTTGAGCTGTCAAACAGCGCGTCGTTTAGTACGACTTTGGGGTCTTGCGAGTAGCCGCTCGTTAAAAACTCGTAAGCTTTAAAAACGCGCTCAGGAGTTTTGGCTAACCCCTCTCTGTGCGGGTCTTCGCCGACCAAATTTAGCATCTGCTCGACGCAACTTTCAAACTTTTCTTTTTTTAAATTCTCGTTTTTTAAATTTTCTTGCATTTGCATTCCTGATTAATTTCGCTATTTAAATTTTGATAAATGATTTTACTTAAATTCGCCTTTCGCGCGCTTAAATTTATACTATGAATAAGGAAAATTTTGCTACACTCTAGGAAATTTTTATTTTTTAAAGGAATTTAATGCAAATCAAAACCAAGGCAATCGACGCCGTAAATGCTTCGCTAAGTGCGAAAATACCGAGCGCGGACGTAAAATCCAAACTCGAAAACGCTGCTAAAAAAGCTGCGAAAAATATGAAAATAGACGGATTTAGAGCGGGCAAAGTGCCTGTGAACGTGGTGCTAAAACGTTACGAAAAAGAACTAACAGCCGATGCCGAGCAAGACGCGCTAAAAGACGTCATAGACGCTGGACTAAAAGAGCTAAATAAAAAATTTGAAGAGGTTATCGGCGAGCCGATCGTGACTAAATTTGATAGAGGCGAGAACGAGATAGACGCTGAGATCGAGCTTTCGTTTAAACCCGTTATAAACATCGACGGCTACGAGGAGCTGATAGAAAGCGTCAGCACTCCGCGCGTAACCAAAAAAGAGATCGACGAGAGAAAAAATGAAATTTTAAAAATGATGGCTCCGCTAGAAAAAGTGGAAAAAGAGGCGCTTGAAAAGGGCGATTTTGCTAAATTTGACTTCGAGGGCTTCGTAGACGGCGAGGCGTTTGAGGGCGGCAAAGCCGAAAACTACCTACTAGAAATCGGTTCAGGTCAGTTTATACCAGGCTTTGAGGACGGTATGATCGGACTAAAAGTCGGCGAAGAGCGCGACGTAAAGGTTAAATTTCCTGCCGAGTACGGCGCTGCGCACCTTGCGGGCAAAGACGCGACGTTTAAAGTAAAACTGCACGAAATCCAAGGCAAAAAAGTGCCTGAAGAGATCGACGAAGAGACACTAAAACGCATCATGCCGGGCGAGGAGAAAGTAAGCGTCGAGCTATTTGAAGAGAGGCTAAAAGAGCAAATCAAAGCCGACAAGCACGCTAAAAACGTAAACGAAGAGCTAAAGCCTAAATTTGCCGACGCGATCGTGACTAAATTTAACTTCGACGTGCCGAAAAATATCGTAGAGCAAGAGATGGATATGCAGTTCCGCGGCGCTTGGAGCAGCTTTACGCCTGAGCAGATGGCTAAATTTAGAGAGGACAAAGACGCTCTAACTAAACAGCGCGAGACATACCGCGACGACGCGGTAAAAAGCGTGAAACTAACGTTTATAATAGACGAGCTAGCGCGCCGCAGAGGCATAAAAGTAAGCGACCAAGAGCTGATCCAAGCGGTGTATTTTGAGGCGTACCGCTCGGGTGTAGATCCGAAACAGCACCTTGAAAATTATAAAAATCAAGGAATTTTACCTGCGATCAAAATGTCGATGATCGAGGAGAAGCTATTTAACGAGATGTTTGCGCTAAAGAGCGATAAGAAAGAGAAAAAGGCGGAGTAATGAGCTACTACATCCCCTATGTCATCGAGCGTACGAGCAAGGGCGAGAGAAGCTACGACATCTACTCGCGCCTGCTAAAAGACCGCATAATAATGCTTAGCGGCGAGATCGAGGACGGCATGGCGTCTGCGATCGTGGCTCAGATGCTGTTTTTAGAGGCTGAAGACCCAGACAAGGATATCTATCTATATATAAACAGTCCTGGCGGCGTGATAACGAGCGGATTTAGCATTTATGATACGATGAACTACATCAAGCCCGACGTCTGCACGATCTGCATCGGTCAGGCAGCGTCTATGGGCGCGTTTTTGCTTAGCTGCGGTGCACAGGGCAAGCGTTATGCTTTGCCAAACTCGCGCATTATGATCCACCAGCCTTTAGGCGGCGCGCGCGGACAGGCGACGGATATAGAGATCCAGGCGAAGGAAATCTTGCGTATGAAAGAAATTTTAAACGCGATCCTAGCTAAAAATACGGGTCAAAAACTAGCTAAAATCCAAAAAGATACCGACAGGGACTTTTTCATGAGCTCTGTCGAAGCCAAAGAGTACGGGCTTATAGATAAAGTTTTGGAGAAAAGCTTTAAGTAAAGAGTAGAATTTGATAAAGTTAGACAACAAAAAAAGCGAAAACGTAGCAGCAAATAGCGCGCCTACTCAAAAAGTAGGCGCAAAAGCCAAAAAGGACGAGTTTAACATTTACGGTTTTTCCGAGGCGATCATAAAAGAACTAACCGAGGAAAATATCCCCTCGATCCCGAAAAACTACACCGTTTTTTTTGAAAAGATGCTCGAAAAGCAGTCTGATGATTTTAAGAAAAAGGTCGGCGAGATCATAAAGATCGAAGACGAGATCGGCAAACTCGAGGACGATAGACAAATCAATATCGAGCGCGAGGTCAAAAATAGCTTTATGCAGATAAAAAGCATGCTACAGGCCGTTGCGCTCATATATAAAAATTTGGGGGTTTTAAAAACTATCATCAAAAAACGCTCGGAAAGCCTAGATCCAAATGTAAATTTGATCACGATACAAAGCGTCTTTAACTCTTTTAACGAAGACTTAAACAAGCTAAATTCGCTAATGGACAAGCATATCGAAGTTATCAAAACGAGCTACGAAGAGATTAGTAAGGTTTTTAAGCTGGTTGAAGAACAGTCTATATATGATGAAAAATTTGACGTATATAATAGAAAATTTTTCCTCAAGACGCTCGGTATCGAGTCTGAAAATATAAAAAAATACGACTACAAGTCCTCTGTTATGCTACTAAAGCCAAAAGATAGCGCGCTGGATGGCATCGGATCAAAAGGTAAGCTGGCCGTTTTAAAAAATATATCTCGCATGTTGCTTCGTACATCGAGGCGTAGCGATATCTTGTCGCACTACGGCGGAGGATGTTTTGCTATGCTGATGAAGCATACCGACATAAGCGGCGCACAAAAAGCCTGCAAACGTATAACCGATATGTTTTACGACACCTCTTTCATGCTAAATGGAGAGAAATACGAGTTTGATATGGAAGTGGTCACTTTTGATCTAAACATGACAAAAACTATTGAGGAGATGCTTTCTTTGGCGCTTGATTCGCTTGTAAACACCGGTAGAGACGGCGAACACTTTTTGGTACTAGAGGACAAGACTGAAAAATGATACTAGAAATCCTAACCTATCCGAACAAAAAACTTTTCGTCAAATCGCTTGAGGTTAAAGAATTTGACGAAAATTTGCATAAATTTTTAGACGATATGTATGAGACCATGATCGCTAAAAACGGCATCGGACTAGCTGCTATCCAGACGGGCGAGGCTAAGCGAATTTTGATCATAAATTTAGTAGACGAAGAGAGCAAAGAGCAGCGCAAAGAGGATCTGCTAGAAATCATAAATCCCAAAATTTTACGCAAAGAGGGCGAGATAATCTATCAAGAAGGCTGCCTGAGCGTACCTGGATACTACGAGGACGTAAAAAGAGCCGAGTTTATCACGCTAGAGTATCAAGACCGCTTCGGACAGCGCCAAGAGCTCGAGGCTGACGGGCTTTTGTCGGTTGCGATCCAGCACGAGATGGATCATCTCGACGGACACCTTTTTATCGAGCGCATCGGCTACAACAAACGCAAAAAATTTGACAAAGAGTATAAAAAGCAAAAAAACGCATGAAAGCCCTAAAATGCGCCACTTATAATGACGAATTACGGCTTGTGGACGTCGAGTCCAGCTTTAACCGCGGTTTGCCCGCACTTAATATCGTAGGTCTTGCGGGAGCTTCGATCAAAGAGAGCGCCGAACGCGTAAAATCGGCGCTTTTGTCGTTAAATTTCTCTTTCCCCGCGCAAAAAATCATCATAAATTTATCCCCGTCCGATATGCCAAAATCAGGCAGTCACTTCGACCTACCCATCGCGCTTTTAATCGCCCTGCAAAAAGAGCGCGACTTTGAGCCTATTTTTGCATTTGGCGAGCTTGGGCTTGACGGAGGAGCCAAAAGTACGGCTAGCCTTTTTTCTATATTGCTTTTTTTGAGCGCGAAAGCGCCGGGTTCTCGTGTACTGATCCCGCAAGAGATAGCGCAAAAAGCCGGCGCCATACCGAATTTAGAAATTTACGCCGTTTCAAATTTGGCCGAGGCGATCAAGTTTTTCCTCGAGCCCGAATTTGCCGCCTCGTGCAAAGTCGGTACCGTTCATCCGCTTTTTTCAAATTTAATCAAAATCGGCGAAAAAAGCTTCGTAAAAAATCAAAATTTCGAGCTAAATTTTAGCGACGTAAAAGGCCAAAGTAGAGCAAAAAGAGCCTGCTTGGTGGCTGCTTGCGGCATGCACAACGTTATCTTTGAAGGAAGCCCCGGGTGCGGCAAAAGCATGAGCGCCAAGCGCCTGCGATACATTTTGCCGCCGCAAAGTTTAGATGAGATTTTGCTCAGCTGCGCTTATAGCTCGCTAAATCAGCAAGAGAGCGAATTTTCCGCACTCCGTGCCTTTCGTTCGCCCCATCATACGAGCACACGCAGCTCGATATTTGGCGGCGGATCGAGCGCGGCTAGGATCGGCGAGGTTGGGCTGGCTAACGGCGGAATTTTATTTTTTGACGAGCTTCCGCACTTTGCGCCCCAAATTTTAGAGAGCCTGCGCGAGCCGCTGGAGGACTATAAAATCAACATCTCGCGCGTAAACTCAAAAATCACGTATGAGACTAAATTTATGTTCGTAGCCGCGATGAACCCTTGCCCCTGCGGCAATCTGCTCTCCAAAAATCTAGAATGCAAATGCTCGGAGCTTGAGATCAAGCGCTATAAATCGCGCATCTCCGCGCCCGTGCTTGACCGCATCGACCTTCACGTGCAGATGGACGAGGTGAGCGCCGATGATAGAAGCGACGTCACGAGCGAATCTATGCAAGATACCGTGCTGCGCGTGTTTGAGACGCAAATCTCGCGCGCGCAAAGCGAGCTAAACGGCAAGCTTAGCGACGAAGAGATCGCTAAATTTTGTATTTGCGACGATGAGGCGAGCGGGGCGCTAGATCACGCGACGCAGAGATTTTCGCTCAGTCGCCGCGCTATCAATAAAACCCTAAAAGTCGCCCGCACGGTCGCCGACATCGAGGGCTCGCGCATCATCAAAAAGCCGCATATTTTGGAGGCTTTGAGCTACCGAGTGAAGCAGGAGGGCGCATGAAAAAGCTATTTTGGGATACGGCGGAGCTTGACGCTAGGGCGGTGAGCGAGTTTGGGCTTAACACCGAAGTTTTGATGCAAAACGCCGCTAACGCGTTAGCTAACGCCGTGCGAAGTAAGTTCAAAAAATCATCGACCAAACGCCGTAAAATTTTAGGCGTTATCGGTAGCGGAAACAATGGCGCAGACGTGCTTGCCGCGCTTCGGCTTTTGGGCGGCAAATTTGATTGTTTCGCATTTTTAGCCGGCGACAAACAAAACGAAATCTCAAAAACCGAGCTAACCAGAGTGCTAAAATGCGGCGTAAATTTGATCTCAAATTTGATGGAAAGCGGCGAATTTGACTGTATCATCGACGGGGTATTCGGTACGGGACTTAGCCGCGAGCTAGACGAGCGGATGATAAATTTGATAAATCTGCTAAACGAAAAGCCCGGTTACAAGCTCGCCTGCGATATCCCAAGCGGGCTCGATAAAAACGGCGTGCCGCAAGGCGCGGTCTTTAAGGCCGATACGACCGTGACGATGGGTGCGCTAAAACTCGCGCTTTATAGCGACTTTGCAAAGGATTTCGTAGGGCGCGTGAAAGTCGCAAATTTAGGCCTTTCGCGTGAGCTTTACGAGACGAAAACGAGTTTTTACAAGCTTGGCAGGAGCGACTTAAATTTGCCGTTTCGCGTAAAACAAAACGCTAACAAAGGCGACTTTGGACACGCGTTTGTCGTTAGCGGCGAAAAGGGCGGAGCGGCGCGTATCGCAGGACTTGCCGCGCTAACTATCGGTGCGGGACTCGTTAGCGTCGTGGGCGAAAATTTAAGCGTTGAGCCCGTTTTGATGCAAAGCGCGCGCATAGCGCCCAAAATGCGAGTCGGTGCCGTAGGAATGGGGCTTGGCGAGCTTGATGAGGCGCAAAAAGACGAGCTCTTTAGCGAGCTAAAAACAAAAGACGCGCTCGTTATCGACGCCGATCTTTGCTATGAGCCGCGTACGCTTGAGCTTTTAAACAGCGAAAAGGTTGTGATAACGCCGCACCCAAAAGAGTTTGCGAGCCTGCTAGAGCTTGCAAATCTGGGCAAATTTGACGCTAGCGAAGTGCAAAAAAATCGCTTCAAACTCGCTCAAATTTTTAGCCGAAATTTTAAATGCGTGCTTGTGTTAAAGGGCGCAAATACGCTAATCGCGCAGGGCGGTGAGGTTTACGTCATGACGCAGGGCAGCGCCGCGCTTGCAAAAGGCGGTAGCGGAGATGCGCTAAGCGGTATCGTCGCGGGGCTACTTGCGCAGGGTTACGACCCGCTAAGGGCCGCGATCTCGGGCACGCTAGCTCACGCTCTAGCCGCCCGCGAAATCAAAATCAACGACTACGCGCTCACGGCCGCGGACGTCATCAAAGGACTCAAATGCTTACGAAAAAAATAGCGGTTTTATTTAGCGGCGGCGGCTCGAATTTGGAGGCGATTTTAGAGAGGTTGCACGGCAAAGTTTTTGGAGAAGCCAGGATCGAAGTCGCGCTAACGCTAACAAATAAAGCCAACGCAGGCGGTATCGCAAAAGCCGCGAAATACGGCCTAAAAAGCGTCGTCATCGAGCACGTTAATTTTGCCTCGAGAGAGGAATTTGACGTCGCGGTCGTAGAGGAAATCAAGCGAGCAAACGTCGATTTAACCGTGCTTGCGGGCTTTATGCGCATCCTCACGCCCGTTTTTACGAGGCAGATTCGCGCGATAAATTTGCACCCGTCGCTGCTGCCGCTTTTTAAGGGCGCGCATGCGATAAAAGAGAGCTTTGATAGCGATATGAAGGTGGGCGGCGTGAGCGTGCACTGGGTCAGCGAGGAGCTAGACGGCGGCAAAATCATCGCTCAGCGCGCGTTTGAAAAGAGCGCGAGGATGAGCCTTGAGGAATTTGAAGCAAAAATCCACGCGATAGAGCATGAAATTTTGCCCGAAACTATCGTACAAATTTTAACCAACAAAGAGTAAAATTTCGCGTCTAAATTTGAGTCAAATTTATGATTTTTGCGAAGCAGGGCATAAATTTAGTCAAATTTCGACTTGTAAATTTCAAATTTTTGCACCCGTTTTTTACGCTGCGTCAAATTTAAGAATGTAAATTTGCGAAATCATCGCGCGTTGCAAATTTTGCTTGGCGGTTAAAACATCAAAAACGTTAAATTTGGCCGATTTTGCTCTAATACAGTATTTTAGCGGCGCTTGCTAAAATTAAAAATCAAATTTGGCGGCGGGTGTTTGCGCTAAATTTGATCTCGAAATACGTCTGCAAATTTGATCGCAATTTGCCTTCTTGCTTGCAAGTATTGCTAAAAAACCGTAAATTTTAAGCGACAAATTCGTAAAATCCGCAAAATGTGTACTCTGGAAAAAATGATGTAAATTTGACCGACTTTGCGCGTCGCTCAAATTTGAAACAAATTTACGTCTTTGAATACAAATAATTTATCTAAGGGTTGCGTCGTACGCCAATAGAAAAATCAAGCGCAAAATTTGAAGTAAAACAAGTAAAATTTAGCCGAAACAACAGCTAAAATTTAAAAGAAAAGAGGCGGAAAATCTCCGCCAAAAAGTAAAATTATTCGGCTTTAAATCCGCCGCCAAATGCCTTGTAAACGTCTACGACCGAGTCGATAAGGCTCAAATTCGCCGCGATGTCTTGGAGTCTAACCGAGAGTAGGTTGCGCTGCGCGTCGAGTAGCTCCAGGTGCCCCGTATAGCCTTCTTCAAACTGATCCTTGGCTAGCTTATAGATTTTTTCTTGCGAGTTCAGGAGTTCTTTGACTTGATTTAGCGTTAGTTTGGCGTTTTTGCGATTATTTAGCGCGTCTCTAACCTCGCCCAGAGCCTTTTTGACCGCCGCTTCGTAGGCTACGGCTGCGATTTGTTCGTTAGTTTCGGCGATACGGACGTTGTTTTTGGTTCTGCCATAGTCGAAAATTTTCTGCACCAAAGTGCCGCCTATGCTCCACGTGTTTGCGTTGCTGATAAAGATATTTTCAAAATCCACGCTGGAAAATCCAAAAAGTCCCGTTAGCGAGATGGACGGTAGATAATCGGCCTTTGCGACGCCGATTAGCGCGTTAGTCGCGTTTAGATCGGCGTAGGCTTTAGCTACGTCGCTCCTTCGCAGTAGTATATCTGCGCTCACGCCCGCACTCACTTCGGGCTCTTTAGGTAGCATTTTAGCGCTCTGCACGGAACCTTTTAGGATCTCGTCGTTTGATTTACCCGTTAGTATCGCTAATGACGTTAGAGCCTGAGACAGCGAGGTTTGCACCTCTAGTAGGCTTACTTTTGCGCTTTCGACGGCGGCCTTGCTTTGCAGATAGGTCGTCTCGTTTATGCCGCCTAGATCAAGCTGCGTTTTGCGAAGCGCTAGCGTCTCCTCGTATGTTTTTAGCGTATCTTTTAGTACGGCTTCGCGCATATTTAGAGCCACGAGCGCGAAGTAGCTTTTAGCCACGCTAGAGCTTATGCTAAGGCGCGCGGTGGCGTAGTCGAGCTTGGTCGCGTTTAGGCTAGCTTTAGCCGACTCGACGCTGTTTCTCACTCTGCCCCATAGGTCTATCTCGTAGCTTAGGCCTAAATTTACCTGCGAGGTTCGGTAGCGCGTTTGAGGCTGCTTGGTGTAGGTCTCGCCGCTGCTTTTTGCTTTGGTGTAGCCGACGTTTAAATTTACGCTAGGAAAAAGATCGGCCTCAGAGATGCCTAGGCTTGCGGCCGCTTTTTGTAAATTTAAATAAGCCGTGCGAAGGTCGGTGTTTTTTTCTAGCGCGCTAGCTACGAGGGCGTTTAGATTTTCGTCGCCAAACTCCTTCCACCACTCGTCTCTGATGTCGCTAGTTTCAAATTTATACGTAGATTCAAATTTCGTATCGACCTCGGGGATCTCGGGTCGAAACGAGCAGCCCGCTAAAAATAGCGCCACGGCTAAAGTTAAAATTTTATACATTTTTAATCTCCTGTGCTCCGCTTGGTTTTTTGTCCCAGACTTTGTTGTTTAGCTTTTCTAGCAGATAGTAAAACATCGGTATGAAAAATATCGCTATCGTAGTGGCCGCTATCATGCCGCCGACCACGCCCGTGCCTAGCGAGTGGCGAGACGCAGCGCCCGCGCCCGTGCTGATAACCATCGGGAAAACGCCCAGGGTAAATGCGAGCGAGGTCATGACGATCGGGCGGAAGCGAAGCCTAGCTGCATTAACGGCTGCGTCAAATACGCTCTTGCCCGCTAGTCTTTCTTGCATCGCAAATTCTACGATAAGGATCGCGTTTTTAGCAGATAGACCGATAAGAAGCAGTAGTCCGATCTGGAAGTAAATGTCGTTTGTTAGCCCTCTAGCCCAAACGGCGACTAGCGAGCCAAAAACCGCAAATGGAACGGCCGTGATAACGGCTAGCGGGATGAGCCAGCGCTCATACTGCGCCGCTAGTATCAAAAATACGAAAACCATACCGAATATAAACGCCGTAGAGCCCGTGCCTTGCGAGCTAACCTCCTGATACGCCGTGCCCGCCCAGCTGATGGAGTATTCTTCCATATTTAGCGTTTGTTCGACTACCTCTTGTATCGCTTTTATCGCGTCGCCCGATGTGTAGCCAGGTTTTGGGTCGCCTTGGATCTTAGCCGCCGGGAAAAGGTTAAACCTGTCCACGATATCGGGACCCAAAATTCTGGTTAGGGTGGCGACGGAGTTTAGCGGTATCATCTCGCCACCTTTTGAGCGGACGTAAATTTTACGCAAGTCTTCGGGGTTATTTCTAAAGCGGTCCTCGCCTCTGGCATAGACGCGGTATGATTTGCCGAATAGACTAAAGTCGTTGATATAGTAAGAGCCGAAAGTCGAACCTATCGCGCTAAAAATTTCGCTCTCGCTCACGCCAAACATCTGGGCTTTTTGCTTATCGATGTCGATTTTAAACTGGCGATAATTAGTCTCTAGCGTCGAGCGCACGCTTGTTAGATCTGGGCGAGCGTTTGCCGCCGCGACTACTTTTTTCACGTCGGCTTCGATCTGGGCGTAGCTTTTGCCGCTTTTGTTTTGCAGATACATCTCAAAGCCGCCCGTCATCGAAAGACCCATGATAGGCGGGACGTTTACGACAAAGCTCATCGACTCCTTCGAGCCCCAAAGCATGCCGTTAAAAGGCCCCGTTAGCGCGCCTGCTTGGCTATCGGGCGTTTTTCTCTCGCTCCAGTCTTTTAGCTTGACAAAGCTGATGGCTGAGTTTTCTCTAAGCGCACCCGCAAGCATATCGTATCCGGCAAAACCCATCGTAAATTCGACGTTTGGATTGCTTAGAACCATGTTGCTGATAGTTTTTACCTCTTCTTTGGTTTTTAGCATATTGCTTGACGGCGGTAGTGAAGTGATAACCATCAGCGCACCCTTATCTTCGGACGGTACGAGGCCGCTAGGAATTTTTTTAAACAGCTCGAAAGTCGCAAAACCCATGACGCCTATTAAAATAAGGCTGATGATAACGTGACGCAGCACCGTTGCGACGCCTGCGGTAAAAATTTTCGTACTCCAGTCGAAAAAGTCGTTAAATTTCTGCACAAACCAAAACGGCTTGCTCTCTTGTTTTTTTAGCATAACGCCGCAAAGCGCCGGAGTAAGCGTAAGCGCGACAAAGCCCGAAATACAAACCGAAGTAACCAGAGTGAGCGCAAACTGACGCTGGATCACGCCGACAAAACCCTCCATAAAAGAAACCGGAACGAAAACGGCTGATAAAACCAGCACGATCGAGATGACCGGGGTTTGTACCTCCTCCATTGCTTTATAGGTCGCTTCTTTGACGGTGATGTCTTTTTCCTCGTGTAAAATTCTCTCCACGTTTTCGATAACGATGATGGCGTCGTCCACGACGATACCGATGGCAAGTATGAGCGCAAAAAGCGTGATCAAATTTATACTAAATCCCATCGCGTATAGTCCGCCAAACGTGCCGATGATAGACACGGGAACGGCTAGTATCGGGATGATAGTGGCACGGAAGCTCTTTAAAAACATATACATAACGATGATAACTAGGATCATCGCCTCGATGAAAGTTTTTATAACTTCTTGGATAGAAACTTCGATAAATTCGGTCGGGTTATATGCGATCGTGTGTTTAAAGCCTGCGGGGAAATTTTTACTTAGCTCGTCAAGCTTTGCGTTTACTGCTTGCGCGGTGGCTAGGGCGTTGGCGTCGTTTTGCATAAAGATTAAAAGCGGGATGGCGTCTTGGCCGTTTAGCATCGAGTCAGATGCGTAGTTAGCCGCTCCTAGCTCCACGGTCGCTACGTCTTTTAGCTTTAGCACCGCTCCGTCGGCGCTTTTGATTACTATATCGCCAAACTGCGCCGCATTTTTTAGACGGCCGTCTGAGCGAACGGAATAAACGTAAGGATTGTCGCCGTCTGAGGGCTGCTCGCCTATTTTGCCGGCGGCGTATTGGCTGTTTTGGATTTTTACTTGAGCGATGACGTCGCTAGGAGTTAGCTTGTAGTAGGCTAGTTTGTCCGGTTTTAGCCAAATTCTCATCGAGTACTCTTTACTGCCGATTAGCGCCGTGTCGCCCACGCCGTTAACCCTTTTGATCTCGTCCGCGATGTTTAAATTTACGTAGTTATACAGCTCGACTAAGTCCATGTTTGAACTCGTAAAGCCGACTACCTCTAGGATCGAGCTGCTGCGTTCGCGCACGGTTACACCCATGTTTTGCACCTCTTGAGGCAGTCTTGAGAGTGCGGCTTGGACGCGGTTGTTTACGTCGATCGTGGCTTGCTTAGCCGAGGTGCCGATTTTAAAATAAACGTTGATATTTAGCGAGCCGCTCGAGCTTGAGGTGCTTTGCATATAGAGCATGTTTTCTACACCGTTTATCTGATCCTCGATCGCGCTGGCTACGGAGTCGGAGATGGTTTGAGCGTCGGCGCCCGTATAGACGGCGCTAACGGAAATTTGAGGCGGAGTTAGCTTAGGATACTCCTCGATAGGAAGCCCCTTTATCGCCATCGCGCCCGCGATAACTATGATGATAGATACGACGGTGGCGAATATCGGGCGATTTATAAAAAATTTAGAAAACATCATTTAGCCTTTTCTTGCTCGTTTTTAGGCTCTAAATTTGCGCCTTTTCCAAAGCTTTCGGTTAGGTCCTTATCTATCTCGACGGGTGCACCCACGCCGATTTTTAGGAAGTTGTTCATTATGATTTTATCGCCTTCGTTTAGCCCTTCGCTAACGACTGCGGCGTCTTTGGTTTGGTAGGTGATTTTTACGTCCTTGGAGGCTACTTTACCATCCTCTACGACTAGTACGTAGGTCTTGACGTCGGTTTGTTGGAGTGCTACTTGAGGGATTTTAAAGCCGTCTTTTTGATAAAATCCACCCATCGTCACGTGGCCGAACATGCCGGGTAGCAGCTTGCCTTCGTCGTTGTTAAATTCGGCCTTGGCTAAAACTGTGCCCATATTCGTATTTACGACGTTATCGATGAAATTTACCTTGCCATTAAACTCTCCCGGGCCGACTTTAAGCACGGCGTCCGAGTTTGTTTGCGCCCAGAGGCCGCTTTCTTGCATTTTGACGCGGTTTAGGTTATCGACGTCGGAGATGTGGAAGTGGGCCTCGATCGGGTTGATTTTGGTTAGGCGCACGAGCTGAGTCGTGTTTACTACGACTAGCGAGCCCACGTCTACTAGGTTATCGCCCAAAACGCCGTCAAAAGGCGCGATTATGCTTGTGTAGCCTAGATCTATTTTGGCGTTTTTAGCGTTTGCTCTAGCGCTTAGTAAATTTGCATTTGCGATCTCGAGCGCCGAAACGGCCGCATCGTACTCTTTTTGCGAAACGGCGTTTTTCTTATATAAATTTGAGATTCTGTTAAATTCGGTCTGAGCGTTTTTTAAATTTGCGTTTGCTACGCCGATAGCGGCCTCAAGCGCGTCGTAGCTGGCTTGGTATTTTTCGGGATCTATCAAAAATAGCTTGTCGCCTGCTTTTACGTTGTCGCCTGCTTTAAAAAATTGCTTGGTTATCGTGCCGCTTACTTTTGGATATATGATTACGTCTTGCTGGCTCGTTAGGGTCGCGGTGTAGTCAAAGCTGATCGGCACGTCTGATTTTTTGGCTACGAATACATCAACCTTTGACGGCGGCATTTGCCGTTGTTGTCCGGCTACGGCCGCACTTTTTTTATCGTTACTATCAAAGCATGCCGTAAAAAGCAGCGACGCCAATAACAAAACAGAGATATTTTTAAAATTTCTCATAAATTTGCCTTTATTTTTTAGTTTTTATACGAAATTTAACTTGTAATATTTGTTATAAATAAAGTCGGCTATTTTACTCTTATTTAAATGAAAAGTCAAATTTTTGAGGGACGAATTTAGTGTTTTTTTACACCGTGCAAAAACATATCTATGCGCGTTTTTACGTGCTCTTCGCGCTCTTTTTCGCTTAGTATTATGTCTTCGTTTAGCAAAACCGCGTTATAGTGATAAGGCTCTCTAACGACTGCGGCAAACGCCTTGGCTGCGACGTAAGGAGAGATACATGGATTTAGTTGGACTCTTATGTCTTCGCGCTCGAAAAAATCGATTAAAATTTTATCGATTTTGCTTAAAATTTGATCCAAAAACTCTTTACCTAAAAGGCCGTCGTTTTTTGCGCCTTCGCTCATCATCACTCTTGAGATTAGCGTGGTTTTCTTTTCACAGATGATGTCGAAAAATATCATCGCAAATTTGGTTAAAAAATCATCCAGCTTATGCGGCAAATTTAGATCGATTTTTTCGTCTATCTGCATTCTAAAGTCGTCAAATCCGCGCTCTACGATAGCGCGAAAGAGCCCTTCTTTATTTTCAAAAAATTTGTAGATGCTAGCCAGCGACCCGCCGCTTTTTTTGATGATATCCGTTAAACTCGTGTTTTCGTAGCCATTTTCGAGGAAAATTTCAAGCCCGGCTTGGATGAATTTCTCTTTTCTCTCGGTGCTTCGTTTCGTCGGTTTCGTATCCATTTTTATAGCCCCCAAATTTTAAAAAATCTTAAAGTATGATTATACTATAAAAAAATAATTTTTTACTCACTTGGATGGGCAAAAATCGTCCGCCTCTTAACATTTATTTTTTCTTTGTTATCCGCTGCGTAGGCTGAGATTTCTATCTTCGTTGTTTGCTCATTTGTACCGGTAAATGCCGCTTTAGGCGCGCTTAGCACGACTACGACTCTCTTTTTTTCGCCCGCTTTTAACGAAATTTGAGTCTTTGGGCGCTCGATTTTTATCGGCGCTTTAGCTTCCTCTGCGCTAACGTCAAAATAAAACTCATGCGCGTGCGCGTCGGTGTTTTCAAACAAAAATACGTATGCGTTTTCGATCTGGCCGCTTTTATTTACCTTATACAGCTCGCTTGTGCGGTTTATGTTTAGCAGCATGCTCTCTTTTTTGGCACTCATTAGCGTTAGCGCGGTTGCGGCGATAGCGATGGCGGCGCAGTAACCGATTGTTTTAAAGCGCAAATACCGCACTTTTTGCTTGGTTTTTAGCGAATTTGAGCTAGTCCAGCTAATTAGACTAGGCAAATTTAGCCCCGACATTGTTTTTGTACAGGCATCCACGCACTCTAGGCAGTTTATGCACTCTAGCTGCATGCCTTTTCTGATGTCGATGTGTGTCGGGCAAATTTTCACGCAGGCTTCGCAGCCGGTGCACTCGCTTTGCGGGTCAGGCGGCTTTTTCCAGAGTTTGGTTTGACCATCGTAAATTTTACCGCCACGCGCCTCGTCGTAGATCACCTGCACGCTGTCGGCATCGATCATCACGGACTGCACTCTAGCGTACGGACAGACGTAAACGCAAAAGTTTTCGCCCAAAAACGCGACGTCAAATATCAAAAACGCAGCGATAACAAGCCAAGCTCCAAGTAAAATTTTATGCTCGGCGGGATTTGAAATTTGAGCGAAAAAGTCCTGCGGCGGGACGAAAAACCAGAGAAAATTCGCTGCCGCGATAAAAGCCAAAACGCTCCAGATCGCGACTGCTAGCGCGTTTTTGACGCCGCTCTCGGCAATTGTTTGTTTGTTTGAGACGCTTTTGCGGATTTTTAAAATTTTAGTTTGTATAAGGTCGCGGTAGATCGCGCGAAATATCGTCTGCGGGCAGCTCCAGCCGCACCAGACGCGGCCGCCTAAATTCGTCATAAAAAATATAAAAATAAAAAAAATGATGAGCACGAAAGGCATCAAAAATAGCTCTTGAACGTTAAATTTAGCAAAAAACAGATGCAGCTCGCTGCGCTCAAAGCTTAATAGGAAAAATTGATTTCCGCCGATAGATATAAAAGGTAAAATCAGCGCGGTACAGGTTATCAGGATGTAGGCGATATAGCGTTTGCTAGCAAATTTGAAATAATTTTTATATTCTTCTTTCGTCATAATTCATCCTGATTACAAAGTAGTGATAATTTTTGATGGATTATAGAGTTAATGCTATTAAACGCGTATTAAAATTGCTATTACGCCCCTTTTACGATGTATAATTTTATAAATTCTTTAAAGGAGATGTTATGAAAAAAATTTCTAGAAGAAATTTCATCAAAACCAGCCTCGCGGCAGCCGCTGTTGGTGCGCTAAATTTGCAAGCGGCACAAGATGACGAGATAAAATGGGATGCGGAATACGACGTCTTGGTGGTAGGTAGCGGCCTTAGCGCAAACGTTGCGGGCATCGTAGCAGCCGAGGGTGGGCTTGGCGTCGCGCTACTAGAAAAGATGTCGCGAATGGGCGGAAACTCCGTCGTTTCTCAGCTTGATTTTGCCTGCGTGGGCTCCGAACAACAGGAAAAGGCCGGCATCAAAGACTCCATCGAGCTTTTCGTAAAAGATCTAAACAAGGCGGGCAAGGGCTTTAACTACATAGAGCAGTCTTATAGGATAGCCGAAAATTCAAAAAGAGCGTATGAATTTGCCAAAGCAAGAGGCGTGCAATACGCCGAAAAACTAAAGCATCTGGGCGGACATAGCGTGGCAAGAAGCCTAGAAACCGTAGGCGGAGGCGGAGCGTGCGTGCAGGCGCTAAATTCTCACTTTGAGAGCAAAGGCGGCAAGACTCTAAAACGCGTAAAAGTCGATGAAATCGTGCTGGATAAAAACGGTGCGGCGATAGGGCTAAAGGTGAGAGAGGAGTATAAATTTGACAAAGACCTAGCCGACGACGATGCGCAAAACGTCTCCGGAGACGTTAAATTTTATAAAGCTAAAAAGGCTGTGATTTTTGCAAGCGGCGGATTTTCGGCGGATAAAGCCTTTAAAGCGGCGCAAAATCCAAGACTCGCGCTAGCATCCACGCCGTCAAATCCAGGTGCGACGGCTGGCGCACTAAAAACGATGGTAAAAGCGGGCGCGATGCCGGTGCAGGTTAGCCTGGGGCGCTATTCGTTCGGCATTCCGACGGAGGATTTGATATTTGCGATCGCGGTTGACGGCAAAAACTCAAAGAGATTTATGAACGAGGACGGCGACAGGCAGACCTTGTCCGATAATATTTTAGAAAATATGCAAAAAAACGAAAGCGATAGGTTTCCGACGATAATCTTTGACGCAACCGGATTTGCCTCCAGCCACGATCCAAAAAGGCTGCAAAAATTTATAGAAACGGGCAAGATGAAAAAATTTGAGAGCCTAGACGAGCTGGCGGCGGAATTTAAGCTAAACGCGCAAATTTTAAAAGAGGAGATAAAGCGGTATAACGAAAACGTCGCCGCTAAAACCGATGCCGATTTTAAAAAAGATTTAACCAAAGTCGCTCCGATAGAAAAAGCGCCGTTTTACGCGATACTCGGGGCTCCTGGCATCAGCTATACTCCGGGCGGCGTGAGGGTAAATTTAAACTTTGAAGTCCTTAATATAAACGATAACAAGCCTATTAAAAATTTATACGCCGTAGGCGAGGCGACGGGCGGAGTGCACGGATATACGAGGCTTACTAGCTGCTCGACGCCCGATTGTATTAGCTCGGCGATGATAGCGGCGGAGCATATACTAAAAGGCTAAATTTAAAGCCCGGACGGCGAGCAAAGCTTAAATTTATCAAATTTAAACTATAATCCCCGTCTATTTTAATTGAAAGGTGGTGAGGACGTTGCCTGGTATTAAGGTACATCCTAACGAGTCTTTTGACGAAGCTTACAGAAAGTTCAAAAAGCAAACCGACAGGAACCTTGTCGTGACTGAAGTTCGCGCAAGACGCTTTTTCGAGCCTATGACCGAGATCCGCAAAAAACAAAAAATCGCGGCTCGCAAGAAAATGCTTAAACGTCTATATATGCTTAGACGCTACGAGTCAAAGCTCTAACCAAAAGGGTCGCTTCGGCGGCCTTTTCTTTTTTCAAACACCCGTTTAACTCGCATCAAAGCCAAAATTTGCCATAATCTACGCCAAATTTAACGATCAAAGGAAAAATATGTCCAAAGTGCCCGTGAGCGAGGCCGCGGAAATC
The DNA here is from genome assembly GCA_963528285.1 of uncultured Campylobacter sp. Taxonomy (GTDB): domain Bacteria; phylum Campylobacterota; class Campylobacteria; order Campylobacterales; family Campylobacteraceae; genus Campylobacter_A. Next base: position 25,949 of record CAURVK010000013.1, read on the forward strand.
TTAGGCGTAACCAAGGAAGCCGTCTACAACCGCATTCGTCGCGGAACGCTAAAGACCTTTGAAAAAGACGGCGTAAAATACGTGGTTTTAGAAGGCTACGAGCCCCAAACCGCACCCAAATCAGCGCCCAAAACTTCAAAATCCGCCAAAAACTCGGAGCCAAAAAAAGCCGCTAAAACCGGCGAATTTGACGTGAAGGAATTTCTACTCTCGCAAATTGGCGAACTAAAAGAACAAAATCAAAATTTGCAAGCCGATAAAGAGAGGCTTTTTCGCGAAAAAGAGCAAATTTTGCTAAACAATAAAACCGAAATAGCTCAAATTTACCGCGAAAGAGACGAGAAACTAAGAGGATTTTTAAGTATGCTCGAGCGTCCGCTGCTAGCTCGCCAAAACGGCGAATACGTAGCCCCCATCGACGTAGAATTTGTCGAGAGTAAACCTGAGAATGAGGGCAAATGGACGAGCTTGGCCGAGTTTTTAAAATCGCAAAATTTAAGCGGTAAGAGCCTCAAAAAAACGCAAAATAAAATCATAAAAAACATCGGAAAATCAAAATTTATCAAATTTAAAAAAGGCGTGATAATGGTAAAAAGCAAGAAAATTTCAAAGGAGCTAGATAAAAAATGAGAGTTTTTAAAGGCATAAAAAAAGTAGCCAGCTACGCTGCGGTCGGCGGCTTTGGCGCGGTCGTAATAGCAGGGTTGGCTGGCTGCGGTAGCAGCGATAACGGCGGCGAAAGTAGCGCGCTAAACGAAGCGGCGCAAAAAACGGGAGCGTTCGTCATCATCGAGGAGACCGCGCCGGGCAAATATAAAGTCCTGGAGGAGTATCCGAGCAGCGAAACGCGTGTCGTGCTAAAGGACATTAACGGCACCGAGCGCGTGCTAAGCAAAGAGGAGATGGATAAGCTAGTCGCCGAGGAAAACGCCAAAATCGACGCCGGAACGTCAAATTTGACCAATCCAAACGCTCAAAACGCGCAACTTTCAAGCGGCGGCATGAGCATGGGCGAAGCGCTCTTGGCATCGGCTGCGGGCGCGATCATCGGAAGCTGGATAGGCAACAAGCTGTTTAACAACCCTGGCTATCAGTCGCAGCGCCAAAGCGCGTATAAAAACCCAAGCGCCTACTCAAGGAGCGTAGATAGCTTTAACAAAGCCAAGGCCACAAGCTCGGCGGGTAAATCAAGCGGCGGAAAGAGTGGATTTTTCGGCGGATCAAGTAGCTCAAGCTCAAGCTCAAGCTTTGGAGGTTAATCATGATAAATTTAAAAAAAATCAGCCCGCTAAATAACGAATTTTTAGGCGAGATTGGCTTTACGTGGCACACGGATCCAGACGGCAGCGACTACGTAGCAGACGAGCTAGTCGAGGTGAGCGAGGCGCAAGCCGAGGCCTACTACAACGCCGCAAACGAGCTATACGATATGTTCGTCGCAGCCGCTCAACACGTCATCGACAACAACCTCTACCACGAGGTCGGCATCCCGTTTAATCTCGTAGATCTCGTGCGCGAAAGCTGGGAAAACGACGTACACTGGCATCTCTACGGTAGATTTGACCTTGCAGGCGGGCTAGACGGAAAGCCGATAAAACTCATCGAATTTAACGCCGATACCCCGACGGCCGTGTTTGAGACGGCGATCATCCAGTGGGCGGCGCTTAAGTTTAACCGCATGGACGAGAGTGCGCAGTTTAACGACCTTTATGACGCGTTAAAGCAAAATTTTAGGCGCCTCGTGACGCTAGATGAGGAGACTGAGAGCTTTAGCGAGCACTACGAGGGTTGGAAAATTTTATTTAGCTCGGTGGCCGGCAGTAGCGAGGATGAGCAGACCGTGAAGCTACTGCAGTATATCGCCGAGGAGGCGGGCTTTCACACGGCGTTTGCTTACGTCCACGAGGTCGTATTTAACGACGAGGAGGGCGTGTTTTTTGACGGCGAAAACTACGAGTACTGGTTTAAGCTCGTGCCGTGGGAGGACATCGCCGTAGAGGAAGGTGAGCTAGCCATCATCCTAAAAAACATCGTCCAAAATCAAAAAGCCATCATCCTAAATCCCGCATACACGCTGCTTTTTCAAAGCAAAGGTATCTTGAAAATTTTATGGGATCTCTATCCGAATCACCCGCTTTTGCTGCAAGCTAGCGACAAGCCGATCGCTGGTAAAAAGTGCGTGAAAAAGCCGGTTTTCGGGCGAGAGGGCGCAAACGTGAGCGTGATAGAGGCCGACGGCAGCATTAGCTCGCAAAACGGCGGCAACTACGGCCAAAACCGCGCGATCTATCAGGAATTTTACGAATTTAACAAAGACGCCGCCGGAAATAGCTACCAAGCTGGCGTATTTTTCGCCTACGAAGCGTGCGCGCTGGGATATCGCAGGGGCGGCGAAATTTTAGATAACTACTCTAAATTTGTGGGGCACTTTATCAAATAAGGACGCAAAATGAAAATAGTCTGCCTCGATGCCGCGACGCTTGGAAGCGACGTAAATTTGGACGTTTTTGGGCAGTTTGGCGAGTTTGTTATCTTTGAGACTACCGCTGCAAATGAGCGCGTAGAGCGACTAAAAGGCGCGGACGTCGTCATCACGAACAAGGTCGTCGTCGACAAAGAGACGATGGACGCGTCAAATTTAAAGCTAATCTGCATAAGTGCAACTGGCATGAACAACGTCGATCTCGCGCACGCCGCAGCAAAAGGTATCGCGGTAAAAAACGTCGCGGGCTACTCCACTGCTAGCGTCGTGCAGCATACGTTTGCTTGCCTTTTTGCACTGACGAATCGTATTAAATTTTACGACAACTATGCGCAAAGCGGCGAGTGGGCGAAGAGCGAAATTTTTACGAATCTAGACCGCAGTATCGGCGAGATCGCGGGCAAGAGCTTTGGCGTCATCGGGCTTGGCGAGATCGGCAGGGGCGTGGCGCGCATCGCGGCAGCATTTGGCGCGAGAGTGAGCTACTACTCCACTAGCGGCGCAAACGAAAACGCCGAGTTTAAAAGGCTAAATTTAAACGAGCTTTTAAGCGGCTGCGATATCGTGAGTATCCATGCTCCGCTAAACGAAAAAACGCGAAATTTGATCGGCGAGCGGGAGCTAAATTTGATGAAAGAGGGCGCCTTGCTCATGAACTTCGGACGCGGCGGTATCGTGGACGAAAACGCCGTAGCCCGCGCGATAGACGAGCGAAATTTGCGATTTGCCGCCGACGTGCTGGAGACAGAGCCCATGCGCGCGGATCATCCGCTGCTAAATATCAAAAACAAGGAAAATTTGATACTCACGCCGCACGTAGCGTGGGCGAGTTTTGAGGCTAGAGAGCGGCTCGTAGCGATGATCGCGGAAAATATAAAAGAATTTTTGAAAGGATAAAAATGGCAACTGAGCATAGTTTTGATATAAGCGCGGCGGTCGATATGATGGAGGTCAAAAATGCGCTGGAAACGGCGAAAAAAGAGATCGCGGCGAGATATGATTTTAAGGGGCTTGCGGCTGAAGTAGATCTAAACGAAAAGGAAAAAATCATCACGCTTCTTAGCTCTAGCGACAACAAAATCGACGCGCTAAAAGACATCGTTATCTCAAAGCTCATCAAGCGAAACATCCCGCCCGTGGCCGTGACTGAAAGCAAACGCGAAAGTGCCAGCGGCGCAAATTTAAAGGCGACGCTAAAGCTAAATGACACCCTAGACAGCGAAAACGCGAAGAAAATCACCAAAGCGATCAAAGACGCAAAGCTAAAAGTAACTGCGGCGATCCGCGGCGAAGAGGTGCGCGTAAGCGGCAAAAGTATCGACGATCTGCAGGAGTGTATAAGGCTCGTGAAGGGGTTAAATTTGGAGTTACCGATAAGCTTTAAAAACTTAAAATAGCGGGTATTTTCGCTTCATTATGCGTCGTTGATTTAAATTTTTGCTCGGTCATTACCCACTCGGTAACTCCCCTCGCAAAAATTTAAATCGCCTCGCCTAATTTTGCGAAACCGTCGCTTTATTTTTTTCATTCAAAATTTGACGGTTCGTCAAATTTAACGTATTGAAATTTTAACTCTCAATCTAAAATAATGAAGGATAAAAAATGGGCTTTTTTAAGAAAATTTTCGGCAAACAAGTGGATCTTGGCGAGCAAATGCCGATTTATTTCGCAAGCAACGAAGAGGACTGCATGCAGCGCGCATTCGAGCAGGCGCGCGAAAGTTTCAGATACTTTTGGCGTGAGCTTTACTGGGAGCGCCACAGGGTCGTGCCTGGGCTTGATTTTGCGATGGTTAAAATTTGCTTTTTAGACGTCGTGAACGGCGAGGAAGTCGGCGAGCACATGTGGATAAACGACGTGGATTTTGACGGCGAGACCATCTCTGGCACGCTCGTAAACGAGCCTGACGCAGTGCAAAACGTAAAAAACGGCGACCGCGTGAACGCAAAGATAGACGAGATGAGCGACTGGATGTTTGCGGCGGGCGGACGCGCGTACGGCGGCTTTAGCGTGCAGGCGATGCGCTCGCGCATGCAAAAGGGCGAGCTAAAAGAGCACGATAAAGCATGGGGGCTTGATTTTGGCGATTTTAACGATATTTTAGTCGTTTACGAGCAAAAAGAACACCCGGAAAATTTGATCGAGCACCCGATGTGTAAAAATGTGCGCGAGAAATTTGAGCAATACGTAAAAGAAAACCAAAGTATCCTCACGGACGCCGATGAGCTCGGATTTACGCAGCTGCACCACGAGGCGCTCGCGAGCAATCTAGCGCTCGTAAACGTACTGCTGGCAAATGGCGCCGACAAAAACGCGCGCACGAAAAGCGGTAAAACTGCGGCTGATTTAGCCAAGCATTTGGGCTGGAGCGAAATCGCAAAGGTGCTTAGATAACTAAATTTATAAATTTTAAATAAGATAGGTAAAATTTGAGCTACCAAGATATTTTAAACCAAAAAGACGAGAGCATTAAAAACGCTAAAAAATTTGTAAATTTCTTAAAGGCGAGTTTTTCATGTTGCGAGATAAGAAATAGTAAACAAGCGCGTTTGATCGCTCTTTTAAATGAAGAGAGCGATCTTTTTGATAGGCTAAATAGGACAAATTTTGCTGAAATTTCAAAAAGGCTCGTCGAGATAAAAGAGCAGATCGTTCTTATTGTCTTAGACATAAAAGACGAGATCAAAAAAGACTTTAGCGAGCAAAACTATGAATTTTACAAAAGAGCGCTATCAAAGGAGTCAGACGAGCTTGAAAAGGTCAAAAACGAGCTACTTTTAAACTCATTTTTCGAGAGTCGTTTGAGTGAGCACTCGGCAAATTTAAAGGCAAATTTCATAAAAGAGTGCGTTGCTTTTTTCTTTAGGCATTCAAATTTCATCGTGCCGATTATTAGTGTGCTTTGCTACTTTTTGTATTTTGGCTCCGAGATCGGATATTTCCCGAGCTTAGATAGTTCAGAGATGATATTTACGGGCATTTTGCTCTTTTGCGCTACCGCATTTATCACCTTTTTTGAGATATTAGTCCTGGTTTTTATCTCATTTTTATACCAAAAAGACGATAAAAAGTACAAATTTAAAAAGCCAAAATTTCTATTTTTTTATAACTCAAATTTCATCTACGTTTTAACGCTCGTCTCATTTGCCGTTTTAGCCCTTGCAGCCTTCAAGCTAAACTACGGCTGGGGCACTATTTTATCGCTATTGTTACTCTCCTACGCCGGAGTAAATTTGGCAGTTTTCTTTAAAGATAGACCAAATTTTATCATCTATCTTTTGTCGTTTCTCATGATTTTACTCTTTATCATTTCGGTTGTTATCTCAAAAAATAGCGAATTTTTGGCGCTTTGGATGCTATTTTGCTCATTCATGCTCTCGTTTATGCTAGGCGTTTCAAGCATCAAAGAAACCAAGGACTTTTCGTTTGTATTTTACGCTGCACTCACTCTTATGATAGTTTCAAACTCGCTTTTGTTTATCAAATACTCAGCCAAAATATTTAATATAGGCGATGTGGATTATAAATTTCTACTAGTTGATAAAAGTGCGCTAAATGCCCTACCAAAGTCTCTTTGCAAGGCGAAAGGCAAAGATCAAAGACCTTGTGAGATAGATGAAAAGACGGTTAAAATTTATGGCATTAAGTCGCTTTGCAATATCGGTAAATTTTACTATCTGCAGGCAAAAGACGGAGTGAAATTTGAGCTTGACTCGAGCAAGATCATCTCAAGGGCTAAGGAGTAAAATATTCAAGCTTATGGATAAAATTTAACGAAATACAACAAAAAGATATATAAGCTCACCCGTAAATTTCTCCGGCAAAATTTACGTAAAATTTATTTAAATAGGTTAGACTAGGACCTTAAAATTTTATTTTAAGCAAAACCTAAGTAAAATACGCGATAAAAATTAAGAAAAGGAATTAATTGTGGGATTTAAGAATATTATAGAAAAATTTGCGGTAAATTACGCTCATAATTCTATTCAAAAATCACTATACAACGAATTTAACATAGACATTTTGACCACAACTTACACTAAAACTCCAAAAAAAGACAAAAAGTACATGCTCTACGCACACGTTCCCTTTTGTCACACATTTTGCCCGTACTGCTCGTTTCACAAGTACCACTACGAGCAGGAGCTTGCGAAAATTTACTTTGAAAATTTACGCGAGGAGATGAGGCAGATAAAAGAGGCTGGCTTTGATTTTAGCTCGTTTTACGTGGGCGGCGGCACGACGCTTATCAACGAACCTGAGCTTGAAAAGACGTTAAAACTCGCAAAGGATCTCTTTAGCATCGAAGATATCTCGGCCGAGAGCGATCCAAACCACATCTCGCCAGAAAGCCTCAGCCGTTTTGACGGGCTTATCGACCGCTTAAGCGTAGGCGTGCAAAGCTTTGATAACGAGACGTTAAAAAGAGTTGGCAGATATGAGAAATTTGGCTCAGCCGAAGAGACGAAAAGAAAGCTCGAGAAGGCTCTGGGTAAAATCCCAGTCATCAGCCTTGATCTCATCTTTAACCTACCAAATCAAACAAAAGAGCAGTTAATAAACGACATAAACGTCTCAAAATCGATCTCTCCGCAGCAGATCACCTTCTATCCGCTTATGAAATCAGAGCTAACGAGAGAGAACATCGCTCGCTCGCTCGGCGTGTCAAACGTCGATAACGAGCGCGAATTTTACGAGATAATTGTGAGCGAATTTGCTAAAAGCGGCTACAGACAAAGCAACGCTTGGGCGTTTTCAAATGAAAAAAGCGCAGACCTTCGCGACGAATACGTGGGGTCAAATTTAGAGTACGTTGGCGTTGGTAGCGGTGCATTTAGCTTTTTAGACGGCGAGCTCGTGATAAACGCATTTAACCTACTTGACTACGGCAGAAAGGTCAAATATAGACAAAGTCCTGTCATCGCAAAATGCGCATTTAGTAAAAAAGAGAGGCTAAAATATACGTTTTTAACAAGGCTTTTTGACGGCGCAGTCGATATCAAAGCCTACAACGAACAAAACGATGCGAACATCAACAAAGACCTGTTTGTCGAGCTTAGCTTGCTAAAGCTGGTAAACGCGATCTACGAAGAAAACGGCGTCATAAAGCCGACGTTTTTTGGCAAATACATCTGCGTCGTACTTATGCGCGACTTTTATGCAGGCATGGACAAAGTACGCGCGATATTTAAGGACGATGCGAAGATCAAACGCAGCAAAATTTTGCGCATAATGAGTGAAGACACCGAGCAAAAATTTGATCAAAACATCATTCAGCCGCGAGCCGCTATGTAAATTTGACGCGATTTTGCCGTCAAATTTGCTTTTTACGCAGACTTCTTTAAATTTATCACGAAAATAACCCGCCCAAGCTTGTTTAAATTTAATTTATGCTAAATTTCGCCACGAAAGCGACCTTGCGGACGCAAATTTTATCAAAGGCTAAGCGGTGGATACGGATAAATTTTTAAGCGAAATTTGGGGCGCTCTTAAGCTGTTTTTAGACCCCAAAACGCAAATTCTCGCAGACGAGCGAAGCCTCGCCGTTTTACTTGCGGCGGATGCTGAAAATTTTGATAGATTTATGGCGCTAAAGGAGTTTAGGGATATCCTTCACGCGCTTGGGTTAAAGGCCGACATATACAGCCTCCAGTGCGCTCAGCTAGGCGCTATAAACGCTCTAAAATCCGCTAAAATCTCAAAATCAAAACTCCTCGCCGCCTTAGAAATCCTGCAAACCGAAAATATAATCTCCGCCGCGCATTTTAGCAGGCTTGCGGCGTTTTTGCACTCTCTTAGTGCAAATTTGCCCGCAGGGAACGAGAAAGAGGGCGCAAATTTTAAAAAATCAGACGTCTTTCACCAAAAAATAGACGCACTAAACGATATCTGCGAGCGAATTTTATCGCTAAACCCGCACGCCCACGTTGCAAACGCGGCGACAAAAGCGCGCCAAAAAGCGCGCGAGCTAGAGTTTAACGTCGCGGTCACGGGCGTCATAAATGCGGGCAAATCAACCCTGCTAAACGCGCTGCTGGGCAAGAAAATCCTGGGCACTTCAAACGTGCCCGAAACTGTAAATTTAACCGTGCTAAAGTATGCACCCGAGCCTTTTGCAAGGGTAAATTTTTGGAGCGAAGCTGAGCTAAAAGAGCTTGGAATAGCGCAAGATAAAGATGACGAAATAGCCGAAATTTACGGCGGTGCGGGCGTCAAATTTGAGAGCGAAACGGCGAAAAATTTAAACGTCAAATTTAATGCGGAGGGCGAATCGGAAGCTAAATTTGAGAGCCCTAGCACGAGCGAGATTTACTCCGAACCGCCGGCTAGCAAGATCGTCAAAACGGACGAGATCAAGCGCTACACCTCGGCAGACTCAAAATACGCCAAATTCGTAAAAAGCGTCGAGCTCTACGAAAATTTGGAGCTTTTAAAGGATAACGTGCGCATCATCGACACGCCCGGTATCGACGACGCGGTGGCTGCGCGCGAAGAGCTGGTGCGGAGGTTTATGCGGGAGTGCGACCTCATGGTGCACCTGATGAACGTCTCGCAAAGCGCTACGCAAAAGGATCTGGACTTCATCGTCTCAAGCCTGCAAAACTCGCATGCCGTAAAGCTCGCCGTGCTGCTAACTCACGCGGACGTGCTAAAGGAGGGCGAGCTAAACGAGGTCGCCGCCTACGCCAAAAAGAGCGTCGAGGAGCGCACGCGCGGTCTTGGCGTCGGGGCGGAGTTTTTCGCCGTGAGCGCCAAAAGCTATTTTGAGGGCGGGCAAAACAGCGGCGTCGAGGAGTTTAAGCAGTATCTTTACGAGACGCTTTTTGGCCCTAGTAGCCAAAAATCTCGCCTTGGCATCGAGGCATATAAAAAGGAGCTGTGTCGCGTCTGCGCGCAGTTTACGGCAGATACGCAAAACGAGATTTTAAAGCTAACAGGCTCAAATTTGAGCTTGTCGCAAAAGCTTGCTGAACTAAACGAGCAAAAAGCAGCGCTAGATAGCCGCCTAGAGAACGTAAGAGACGCAGTAAAAGAAGAGCTAGAGCGCCTAGATACGGCTAAAACAGCCGCTAGCTACGAGCTTGGGCTGCGGTCTTTGGCGCAAACGCTAAAGCAGCGCGTGGCGGACGACGTAAACTACGCAGCCGCCAAAAAACAAAAGATCGATCCGCAGCGTCTGGCTCGTATCGCGCAAACGATGATCAAAGACGGCGTCATCGTCCTGATGCGTCAAAACCGCAACGAGATCGTGCGGCAGATCGCTGCGTGCGCGCAAAATATCGCGCTAAAATTTGGCGAATTTGATGACAAAACGGTGGCGACCAAGGTCTTTAGCATAAACGACTATCTGCACTCAAAAGGGATAAATTTAGAGTGCATAGAGGTCGCGGATGCGGTGGCAGTCGCGGCAAACTCGGGCGCGCAAGGCGTATCCGAGGTCGCCAAACTAGCTGCGGAGGAGTTTTTAGGCGCCCAAAGGATCAAAAATTTCGTTTTTGAGCTTAGTGAATTTGAAAAAAGCGAGTTTAAAAAGCGTATCGAAGCCGCGCTAAAAGAGCAAGAAAAAGCGCTAGCAATCAGCGAAGAAGCCCTAAAAAACGAGCTTGCCGAGCTAGCGAAAACTAGCGGTCGAGACTCGCGCGAGCTAGAGCGACTAAACTCGCAAAGCGAGGCGATAAATGCTATAAATTTGGAGCTGCAAAGTGTTTGAGGAGTTTATAAACGCGTATAAAACGCGGTATTTTAAGATATTTTCGGACGATTTTCACGGGCGATTTAGGCGGCTACAAAATGAGCTAACCGAGCCCAAATTTCACCCGAGTGCCGAGCTAGAGCGCGAGCTAAATAAACTCGATCTGTTTTTATCTAGCCCGCTTACAGTCGCTATAGTTGGACAGTTTTCTAGCGGCAAATCTACGTTTTTAAACGCGCTTTTGGGTAGCGAGATTTTACCGTCTGGCCTAACTCCCGTGACTTCAAAGCCGACTTTTATCAGATACGGCGCCGCGCCGGGGCTTAGCGTGCTTTACGAAAACGGCAGAGAGTTGTATCTGGGCGTCGAGGAGATAGGGCGCTTCGTCGATCAGCGCGTGTTTGGCGATGATGTTAGCAGGCTTTGCGTCTACGCGCCCTCTGAAATTTTAAAGCTGGTAAATTTCGTCGATACGCCGGGGCTAAACTCGCTCTCAAAGGCCGATACCGCCGTCACGCACAAAGTGCTAAAAGACGTCGCGGGCGTCATCTGGCTAAGCCTTGCCGACAATGCCGCGCGCGCTAGCGAAGCCGCGCAGATCGATGAGTTTTTAGCGGACGGGGGCAAAACGGCGATCTGTTTGCTAAATCAAAAAGATAAGCTAAGCAAGGACGAGCTTGAGCGCCTCAAAACTCACGCGCAAACGACCTACGGACGATTTTTCGAGCGTATTATCGCTGTTTCTGCCAAGCAGGCCGTAACGGCGCAGGCAAACGGCGACGCGGTACTTTTGGCGGAGTCAAATTTTAGCGAGGTGATAAGCGCGGTCCGCGAGCTTTTTGGCGGCGAAGAGATAAAAGAAAAGTTCGTACGCGAAAAGTGCGCTAGACTGGTTGCCGTAAATGCTGCTCAGCACGAGCGAATTGCTAAAATTTACGAAAAAGCGGGTGAGATAATCGCTAAATTTGACGCCGAGCTAGAGTCAAATTTAAGAGCCGTGCAAGAAAATTTTAAACCGAAAATCGAGCTAGCCTTTAACGAGCTAAAACACGTCGCAAAGCTCGTTGCAGACGAGATCCTAGCCAGCTCAAAAAGCGTGAAAAAGTATAAATACGCGCCGCGAAAAACGCTGCTAAAGGGCGAGTATTTTGAAGCTAGCTCGTATGAGGCGGTAGATTTTGACAGCGACGAGGTGTTTTCAAAACTCATCTACAACGACGTGAAATTTGCCAAATTTTTTAGGACGTATAAGCGCGGCTTAAGTGCGCTACAAGAGGAGATCGGCGCGGCGCTGGATGAAATTTATGCTCGGCTGGAGCGCGAATTTATGATTTATAAATCAGAATTTGAAAACGCGCAAAAAGAGGATGAAACGCACTCCGATACCGTGTTTGCCGATGTTAGGACGTATGCGGGGCAGGTGTATAGGACGTTTTTGCGAGACTATGAGACGGCGAAATTTAAAGGACTGCAAAAGACGGCGCTGTTTTTTGAAAAGCTAAATCTCAAAGTCGCCGCAAACTATGAAAACGCCGTAAAAATTGCCGTGTATTTTCTAAAAGAAAAGATCGCTGGCTCGATGCGCGCGCACGAGCAAAACGGCTTTGCGCTCTTTATACCGAGCTTTGACGAGGTGCAAGACCGCGTTTTGACGTCGCTAAATTTGTACGAATTTGAAAACGAGATGCTCGGCAATGCGTCGTTTTTAAATAAAATTTTATCGGCTCTAAAGAGCGAATTTGCGCAGATAAAAGACGAAAAACTAGCCAAGATCGCGGCTCTATCGGCAGGACACGAGAGGCTAAGGGATGAAATTTTAAAAGCGGGCGAGGGGTTTGGTGTAAAATCCTGCTTTGAGCGTGGCGATCTAAGCGATATTTGACAGCCAAGTTAAAATTTGCTCCCGAACGGGCTTTTTGTTCTCGTCCTTGAAGCCTAAAAGTAGCTTGATTAATTTAAAAACGAAAACAACGAGCAGGAAAATATACGTGATGAAAATGCCGACTAAAATTTCGTCGAAATACTCTTTTGATATAAAGCAGATGATCGTGCATAGCGGAGCGCAAACGGTTGTGGTGCCCAAGAATAGCTTGACTTGGTGAAATAGAAATTCGCTCGCGCTTTTTTAAGTTTTTTAAATTTGCGCCAAAAGTGCACTTAAAATCAACAAATTTGAGTCGCGACGACTGCGACAAATTTGAATTTCTTGCCAAATTTGCACCCGCCGAGCTGCAAATTTAACGCTTAAATTTGCAAGAACGCGCTATAAAGTCGAGTAGGTAACGCAATTTTAGAGCAAGCGCTATAAAATCCAGTCAAATTTAACAAAAACGTTAGGCGAAATTTAGCTAAATTTAATCCGCTGCACTCCAAATTTAGCCGAATTTACCCGTCAAACCCGACCTTTTTATCCTCGCCGAAATTTGAGCTCATCTCGCGTTTGATCTCGCTTTCAAAGTCGCCCATCGTAAATATCCCGTCCTCGCGCACGGCGACTTTTAGCGCGGTATTTTTGAGCGCGAGCATGATTTGCGCGCCGCTTAGCTCAAATTTAGCCAGCTGCTTGACGTCGAAATTTTCCTCAAAGCTCGCATTTTCGGGCAGCACTTTGCGCCAGATCGCAAGACGAGCGGCGAGGTCGGGCTTTTTAAACTCGATCTTATAATCAAACCTGCGAGAAAACGCGATATCCAGGCTTTGCAAGAAGTTCGTCGTGGCGATGAGCACGCCCTCGAAGCGCTCGATTTGCTCCAAAAATATATTTTGCATTTGGTTGTGCATTTTATCCGCCCCGCTGCCGCCCTCGACGCGCGTGCTTAGAAACTGATCGGCTTCGTTTAGCAGCAGCACGGGCTCGCTCTTGCTTTTGGCGCAGATTTCTTTGTAGGTGTCGAAAATTTTACGCACGTTTTGTTCGCTCTCGCCGACGTATTTGCTCAAAATTTTAGAGCAGTCAAAGCTAAGAACCTGCTTTTTTAGGCTCTTTGCGAGGCTTAGCGCGCTCATGGTTTTGCCCGTGCCCGGCGGTCCGTAAAAGATGATTTTGGCGTCCACGTTTTTGCGCGATTTGATCCCCCAGCTAGATAGGCGCGCCAGCACGCGGCGATCTACTTGCTTTAGGATCGCATCTAGCAGCTCTTTTACCTTCACGTCCAGTACGACGTCGTTTATGTCGGTCGAGGGCTCGATGAGCTCAAAGATCTCCTGCTCTTTTACGAGAGTTTCTAGCGCTAGTTTTTTGCTTTTGCTCTCGGTTTTTGGGTGCATTACGCTTTGTAAGATTTCGTCGGTTATGTAAAACGTCCTGCTAAAGCCGCCGTAAGTGTTTAGCGACTCGTCGTAGTCGATGAGGCCGTTTTCGATTAGTTTTGAGCCTTCGTCCAGTAGGGCGCGGTTTTTGATGCGCTCAAATTCATCCGCGCTTAAAATCCCGACAAGCGCGTTTAGATCGCGGTTTGCGTCTGTTTCGCCGACGTATTCTTCCTTTAAAAGCGCGAGGAAAATCAGCTGCTCTTTGTCGTTTAGCGAGTTGTCTTTGAAAATTTGCTCTACGGAGATCGAAATTTTGCTTAAATTTAGCCGTTTTTCGATGATGGCTTCTAGTTCTTTTACATCTTTTTCGAGGCGGCTTTTGGCGTCGCTTGAGACGTTTTTGCTAAAAAACGAGAGCTTGCCGTAAAGCTCCACGCGCAAAAACTGGTCTTTTAGATAATCAAGATGATCGGCGTAGGGCGCGACTGCAGGCAGCGTAAGCCCAAACTCGCCCTCTTCTAAAATTTTTAGAAAAAGCGGCGAGAGCGAGATCTCGCTGTGAAGCAGACCGAGCAGATTTGAGCCGGAGCCCTCTGCGCCCTGGTTTTTAAATATAGAAAAGCCCTGCACGATCCAGCCGCTTTCTAACAGGTTTTTTACGTCCGCAAGGCCTGCTAAAAATTTATACTCCTCGCTACCAAAAACCGCGCAAAGCACGTCGTAAGCGCTACTTTGCGGAGTGCCCTCGACGTAGTTTTTGCTCAGGTGGCGTAAAATTTTCGCCTCGTTTTCGCTGCATTTTATGAGCGAGGAAATTTTAGAATTTTGCTCGCCGCCGATAAACTCTATCAAAAACCGCACTAAATTTCATCCTTTATCTGCTCTTTTAAAACGCGTTTGAGCACCTTGCCCGTCGCGTTTTTAGGCAGTTCGTCTTTAAAATAAATCGTCTTTGGAATTTTAAAATTCGCCAAGTGTTTTTTTAGATGAGCGCGGATATCTTTTTCATCCAGACTCATATCTTCTTTAAACTGGATAAAGGCCGTAACCTCCTCGTCTGCGTGCTCGTCTCTGACGCCGATAACTGCGGCAGCTTCGACTTCTGGCAGTTTAAAGAGCACCTCCTCGATCTCGCGCGGGTAGATGTTGATACCCTTTGAGATGATGAGGTCTTTTTTGCGATCGACGATAAAGATATAGCCCTCTTCGTCGATCTTAACGAGGTCGCCCGTGCGTAGCCAGCCGTTTACGATCGTTTCGTCGGTGGCGTCCGGCATATTTAGGTAGCCCTGCATCACGCAGTCGCCTTTTACGATTAGCTCGCCGACCTCGCCTGCTGGCAGCTCCATCATCTCGTCGTTTATGCATTTTACTTCGTAGCCCGGTAGCGGTAAGCCGACGCTTGAAATTTTTTGTTTTTGCAGCGTGTTTGCCGAGACGATAGGCGAGCATTCGCTAAGGCCGTAGCCCTCTATCAGCACCGCGCGCGGAAATTTAACGCGAAAATCCGTGATAGTCTGCTCTGCCAAAGGTGCTCCGCCGCTGATGAAAATCCTAATGCAGTTAAACCAGCGAAAATACCACGGAATTTTTGCCTTTCCGATAGCCGTATAGATCGCGGGCACGCCTAAAAATACGGTCGCGCGCTTGAGCAGGACTTGTTTTAGGACGTTTGAAAACGGGAAAATGGACTTTACTAAAATAAGCGAACACGCCGAAAATATCGGTAGCAGCACCATCGCCGTGAGGGTAAAGCTGTGAAACATCGGCAAAAACACGGCAAATCTATCCTTCGTGCGTACGTGAAAGACCTCTTGCGCGCCCTGGACGTTTGAGATGAGGTTGCGGTAGCTGATCATCGCGCCCTTTGGCTTGCCCGTGGTGCCTGAGGTGTAGATGATGTGGGCTAGGTCGTCGATACTCGGTCGGTCGGTCAAATTTAGCTCGATTTTACAGTTTAGAGCGTGCGCGTAGCTGATGTTGTTTTCGTCAAATTCGGCTCTATCTCCGATCCAGACGATCTTTTTGATCGCGGTTTTGCTATCTAGCCCTTTTATCTCTTTTGAGAGTTCGACCGAAGCAAAGAGAAATTTCGCCCCGCAGTCGTTTATGATGTATTCAAATTCTTCGTATTTTAAAAAGGTATTTATCGGCACCGCCACGGCGCCAAGTAGCGTGATGGCAAAGTAGCTAGCGATAAACTCGGGCGAGTTGTTTACAATCATCGCGACGCGGTCGCCTTTTTTTATGCCCATACCTTGCAAAAACGCAGCCAGCGTAAAGGTGTTTGCGCGTAGCTGATTGTAGCTAATCTTGCTAGTTTCTGTATAGATCGCGATGCCGCCGCCGTTTTTACCCACTGCGGCGTTTAGCATATCCTCGAAATTTTCGTAAGGGTAGTTCATGGCTACGCCTTAAAATTTATATTTCACGTTCAAATTTATCGCCTGAGCGTTGCCGCGCTCAAATTTGCCGTTTGGATAAAGCCCCGACGCGTTTGAGTAGTAGTGCACGTCGCGCGCCTTTCTGTCTTGGTAGAAGTAGCTAGCTCCCAGCTCCAAAGCGTCTGTAAATTTGTAGTTAAAGCCCGCTGCATAGATGACGGCTTTGGTATCGGGCAGGTCAAAGCCCGTAGTGTCGGCTCTAGAGGCGGCCTCGTCAAACGTAACCGCGCCCATCAGGCGGAGCTTATCCGTAGCGTCGTGCGCTACGCCTATGCGGTAGGCGTTGCTATCCTTCCAGTCGCGTTTTTTAGACGCGTCAAATGCCGCAAAAAACGGGTTGCGGTAGTGAGCGGCCGAGGCGCCCGGGTAGCTGAAGTCAAGCTCTTTCCACGCCGACCAATAGGTTCTTTCAAAGTCAAATAGCAGCGTGGTGTTTGCGATTTTGTACGATAGGGCTAAATTTAAGCTCGCAGGTAGCGGTACGGATAGCTTTGCGCTGCCGCTATATGAGCCGCTCGGAAATGCCCCTCTCGGGTGCGCTGGCGCGCTGATGTCGGTGTCGCCTTTTAGATTCATATTTACTTTCGAGCGGTAGGTGGCCGCTAGGCTCAAATTTGAAGTCGGTTTATAGGTGATCGCCGCGTTATAGCCGAAATTTACGCGGTCGCCTTTGATATCCTGAGAGGCCGGTAGGGGGCCTGATACCTCCTGCACAGCCTCTCCTCTGGCGTAAACGGCGCGAAGGCCAAAGCCTAACGCGATGTTATCGGTTAGCGCGTAGGCGACGCTAGGATTTACCTCGATCACTTTTAGGTCGAATTTTTTAGAGGTGGCTTTAGGCAAATTTTCGTCCCATCTCATCGACATTCCCGCAGGCACGACGACCGAGAGGCCAAAGCGCCAGTCATCAAACTGCGGCGTCACGAAGTGAAACGTGGGCACGAGTGCGGTCGCTCTTTTAGATGTTAGTTTGTCGCCGTTATAGTGCCTGTACTTCGTCTTTGACATGCGCAGGTGAGTTAGCGAGCTTTCTAGATAGTGTCCGCCGCCCAAAAATACCATATTTGCAGGGTTATTATAGGCTGCGTCGGGACCGAAGCTCGTCGCGACGTTTGAGTTTAAAAGCGCGATGCTATCGCCGCTTTGCTCGGGGATTTTAAAGCCCGCCGCATTTAGACAGCAGCAAGCCGCTAGGCAAACGCCGATATATTTTCTCATTTATGCTCCTTTAAAGTTTCTTAAAATTTTTATCTCATCCGCCCAGATGCTCTCGTCGATAGTCTCTAAAACTAGCGGGATATCGTCCGTGCGGGGGTCGTTTATAATATTTTCAAATGTCTTTAAGCCCAAAAAGCCCTTTCCTAGGCTCTCGTGGCGATCCTTTTTACTGGCTAGGTCAAATTTCGTATCGTTTATATGCATACCCTGCAGCATTTCGCGCCCGACTATCTCGTCAAATTCGCTCATCACGCGCTCGTAGTTATCTCTGATGTCGTATCCCGCGGCAAAGGTATGACAGGTATCTAGACACACGCCGATCCTGCTTTTATTGGTACAGTGCTTGATGATATAGGCTAGGTGCTCGAATTTAAAGCCCAAATTTGAGCCTTGACCTGCGGTGTTTTCGATGACTAGCTTTACGTTTTGGCTATTTTCTAACAGGAAATTTACCGAGTTTGCGATATTTTCGAGGCAAATTTCTGGCGAAATTTCATTCAGATATGAGCCCGGATGAAAATTTATCATCACTAGACCAAGCGCCTCTACGCGGTAAATTTCGTCCAAAAAGGCGTTGATAGACTTTTGGCGCTGCTCTGGGTTTGGATGGCCTAAATTTATAAGGTAGCCGTTGTGCGGCAAAACGTGCCTGGGCTCGATGCCGGCTGCTTTTAAATTTTGCTTAAATTTGGATATATTTTCTGGGGTTAGCGGCTTAGCCTCCCATTGGCGCTGATTTTTGACGAACATCGCAAAGGCATTCGCGTCGATATTTGCCGCATTTAGCGGAGCGTTTTCTACGCCGCCCGCGATGCTGACGTGCGCGCCGATAAATTTCATTGAAGCTCTTTTATGATGATTTTTATGCGGTTTTTAGCATCGAAAAAGCTGATATTTTTACCGCAAACTTCGTATTCTATTGAATATTTACTTATATCTTGTATAAAACCGCACGAATTTGTCATTACATTTATGCCGTCATACAGCGGCTTGCGCTCCAAAATTTCCTCGAAAAAGTCGTCGTATCTCTCCTCCAAAAAGAACTTTTTGTTAAATTCTTTTTTCTCAAAGCACGCGCCGTTCATACAAATTTTATCGTTTATTTTGAGATTTACCGTATTTACGCCAGAGCTATAAATTTGCAAATTTAGTTGATTTGCGTTTTTATGTAAGAAGCCCACATCGTTGATTTTTAGCGGCGGAGTGAGGATGGTGACGGTAAATTTGTCTGATGATTTTTGGCTTTGCAGGGCCGCGCAGCCGCCAAGCGCGAGGCATGCAAGCGTACTCAAAGCAAATTTAGAAAATTTTTTCATGATTTTTTATCCTTGATTTAAGCTATTTTTTATTATCTTTAATGTAAAATCCCATTTCCGCTAATTCGTGGCCCCTTCGTCTAGCGGTTAGGACATCGCCCTTTCACGGCGGTAACACGAGTTCGAGTCTCGTAGGGGTCACCACTTCAATTTAAATTTCACAAAAGATTTTAATTTTATCCGCTTATCGCTTAAACGCCCTTTATTTAAGATAATTTTTTAAATTTAGTTTTTCTAAAAATTTATCCGTAGAGCCGTTTGCGGCGTATTTTACAAAATCAAATTTCATCGCGGCAAATTTAACCGCTGCCAAATAAACCAAAATCCGTCAAATTTCATCGCCTCAAAACGCAAATATTCGTGTGCCAAAATCGTCAAATTTGATCCCCAAATGCCCGCACCCGCTCGCTCAATCAAATTTAAACCCGTTTTGGCTATAATCGCGCCCTAAATTATAAAAAAGGAAAAAAATGTTCGATTGGATTTTTTCGCCCGAGGCGTGGCTGTCGCTCGTGACGCTAACTGGGCTTGAGATCGTGCTTGGTATCGATAACATCATATTTATCGCGATCCTAGTCGGCAAGCTGCCGCCTGAGCAGCGCGACAAAGGCCGTATACTAGGGCTTTCGCTTGCGATGCTAACGAGGATTGCGCTTTTGCTTTCGCTATTTTGGATTATGAAGCTTACAAAGCCGCTATTTAGCGTGTTTGACTTTACGATCACGGGACGTGATTTGGTGCTGATTTTGGGAGGACTTTTCCTCATCGGCAAGTCCACGCTTGAGATCCACTCAAGCGTCAGCGGCGAGCACGAGGAGCGCGAGACGGGCAAAGGACATGCGAGTTTCTGGGTCGTTATCGCCGAGATCGCCGTACTTGACATCGTCTTTTCGCTTGATAGCGTCATCACCGCAGTGGGCATGGCAAATCACATCGAGATCATGATCCTAGCCGTGATGCTTGCGGTGGGCGTGATGATGTTCGCGTCTAAGGGCATCTCAAATTTCGTCGACAGCAACCCGACGATCAAAATTCTCGCGCTTGCGTTCTTGATCCTGATCGGTTTTACGCTTGTGGGAGAGGGGCTTGGTATGCACGTGCCTAAGGGCTACGTTTACTTTGCGATGGCGTTTTCACTGGGCGTGGAGCTCATCAACATCTACGCTCGCAAAAAGTCGGCAAAGCGCGTGCAAGAGGCTCAAAAGTAAAATTTGAGCCTTTAAATTTGCTTTTGGGTGCGCAGGGCGGCAAATTTGACACTGCGGCTTTTTGACGCGTCAAATTTAAGCATGGCGAATTTGAGCGGTAAATTTAAAGAGCAAAGGAGCTAGCGTGGACGTAAAAGGCGAATTTTTAGAGATTTTACAGGGGCTTAGGAGCGAAAAGCTGGCGGCATTTTCGCAAAAGCTCATCAAAAGCCCCGAAATTTTAGGCGTAAAAACTCCCGAGCTAAGACGCCTGGCAAAGCGAAATTTCGCTCGGTTAAATTTAAAGCAGATCGCCGACTACGAGCCGTTTTTTCACGAGGAGTTCATGTTAAAGGGCTTTTTGATAATGCTCGTTAAAGACGACGAAGCCAAATTTAAGCTAGCTAGCGAGTTTATCAAAACGATGCCAAACTGGGCGGTGACAGACGGCTTTGAGCCTAAATTTGCGGGCGCATGCTACGTAGATGCGCTGCTAAAACAGGCTCTAGGCTCAAATTTAGAATACGAAAAGCGATTTTTCTATGTTTATTTTATGCGCAATTTTAACGCACTTCCGCTCGAGCGGTTTTTTGAAATTTGCGCCGAAGAAAAAGACGAGCGCTACTACGTGCAAATGGCAGCTGCTTTGTGTTTAGCCGAGGTTTTTATCAAATTTAACGGCGCGGGGCGAGAGCTACTGGAGAGCGGGCGACTGAGTAAATTTACCCACAACAAAACGATCTCAAAGATCCGCGACAGCTACCGCGTGCCAAAAGACGTAAAAGACGCGCTTTTGGAGCTCAAAATCAAGTGAATCTCACAAAAGAGCCCGTAAATAAGCTCGTGCTGCGCCTAGCCGCACCTGCGGGCGTAGCGATGAGCTTTAACACGCTTTATAACGTGACGGGCGTGTTTTTTGCCGCGCGTATCTCGACTCAGGCGCTGGCGGGCTTTTCGATGAGTTTTTTGCTCTACATTAGCGTCGTTGGCGTTGGGCTTGGCTTTGGCTCTGCATTAACCGCGCTTGTTGGTAACGCGCTTGGCGGCGGCAAAGAAAAACTCGCTAAAATTTACGCCGCAAAAGGCGTATTTTTCGTATTTCTTTGCGCGGTTTTTATGGGGCTTTCGGGCTTTATTTTTACGCCGCATTTGCTTAAAATTTTAGGCGCGAACGAGGAGTTTTTACGCGAAGCTATGGCGTATAACCGCGTGATATTTTTGGCCTCGCCATTTTTCTTACTCATAAAATCCTTAAACGGCGTGCTGGTGGCTACGGGCGATACGAAGAGCCTGCGAAACTGGCTTTTTGCGGGACTTTTTATAAATTTGGGCTTTTGCTTTTTTTACGTGGATTTTTGCGGGCTGGGTGTCGGCGGGATAGCGCTGGCGACGGCTTCGGTGCAGCTTTTAGGCTCGCTATTTTTAGGCGTTAAGGTCGCAAAAACAGGCATGATAAATTTTTTAAATTTACGCTCATTTGCACCCGAACTCGCCATCTACCGTAAAATTTTAGCCCAAGCCTTACCCGCGTGCCTAAACTACCTCTCGATGTCGCTTGGCGGGCTCGTGCTTATGCATTTTATCAGCCGTTACGGCACGCACGCGGTCGCAGGCTATGGATTAGCGCTACGTATCGAGCAGATCGTCATGCTGCCCACGACTGGCATCGCATCGGCGGTGCTTGGTATCGTATCGCAAAATTTCGGCGCGCGTGAATACGCCAGAGTGCGCGGCTGCTATGCTTACGCAGTTAAATTTTTAGCTGTTTATTGCATTTTCGCGGCGGCTTTTTGCCTTGGGCTAGGCGGGATTTTGGTCGGGTTTTTTGACGAGACGCCTGAGGTGGTAAACGCGGCAAGGAGCTATTTTGCTGTAAATTCGCTAGCGTTTATAGGCTACGCGCTCATAAACCTCTCCGGCTCGACGCTTCAAGGCGTAAAAAGGCCCTCGGCAGTTTTTGTTTTAAATTTTACTCGCCAGATAGTCCTGCAAATGGCGCTTTACTCGCTTGTGGCGGATGTTTTTGGCGGCGAGTTGCAAGATATTTTTAAGGCGATGTTTTTTAACGTTTGGCTGATCGGGCTAACTTTTTTCTTTTATACAAAATTTGTTCTTAGCCGAGTTTACGCGGCTTGAAGCAAAAAATTTTGCAAATTTCCAAATTTAAGCTTATTTTTCTTGACATAGTGCATTTTTTTAGCTATAATGCGCCTTTTCAATAAGTAGGCTAAACTCGCAATGCCTCGGGGTGTAGCGCAGGCTGGTTAGCGCATCTGGTTTGGGACCAGAGGGCCGAAGGTTCGAATCCTTTCACC
>CAURVK010000014.1:0-46272 GCA_963528285.1 uncultured Campylobacter sp.
GACAAGATGCCTAAGATGAACTATACTGTCCTGGACGATAAGGTAAATTTAAATCGGTTCGCTTCTAAATACTTTCACTCGGACACAATGAGAATCATAGACAATAAAACAAATGAAACTATTGCTTTTCAACAGAGATACTTTATGTTTAAGAGGTTAACCGATTATAGTGCTGGCGGCTATAGCGGAAAGTATATATGTGATGATAAAAGAATTTCTTTAGTTATGAACACTTTTCCAAAAATGGATTTAAATATAGGGTACGTGTTACTAAATTTTGATGCGAGATTTAAAAATTACTTTAAAGGAGAGTAGAATGAGAGTAGAAGAGCAAAATATTACGCTCGCCACAAAAGACTCAAGAAACGCCACAAGCAGACGATTAAATTTAACATCTAACTCTCGACTCGAAATTTATTTGGCAAAGCCGAGTCGATAAATTTAATTGACAAATTTAGCAAACAGTCCGTACTTATCCGCCAAAAGATAAAGTCCTAAAAATAGCGCGGCATATAAAACGGTTTTAAATATTTTTAGCAAGGCGTGCAAATTTGATCCTTTTTGTTTCGTTAAATTTGCGAAATCTTAGCCAAAGGGCGGTTAAATTTGAGTGAAATTGGGGTGGGAAATTTGGAAATGCGTGGAAAATAAATCAAGGCAAATTTGACTAAATTTGAAAGGATAAGGCAAAACTCGGTAAATTTGGGAAAATTTGAAGTATAAAGAAAAAATTTAGCCGAAAAGCTCGGCTAAATTTGACAAATCTTAGTGTAGGCTCTCGATGTAGCTAAGCGCGCTAAGGGCCGCTACGGCGCCGTCTCCTGCGGCTACGATGACTTGCTTTGGTGCGTCTTTTCTGATGTCGCCCGCTGCAAATAGTCCCGGCACGCTAGTTTGCATCTTTAGATCGACGCTCACTTGGCCGCCATCCTCGGTCTGGCATACGAATTCGCCGTTTTCTTGGCGGAGGACGTCGTTGTTTACGTTAAGTCCGACGAATACGAAAACGCCCGGCACTTTTAGGTCGCGCTCGCCCTCTTTCGTGTTTATGATTAGACCGGCAAGTCCTGCCTTGTCGCCATAAGCTTGCTTGATCGTAGCGCTCGTGATGAACTCGATTTTGGCGTTAGCGCGGGCCTTTTCTAGCGTGACGGGAGCGGCGCGAAACTCATCTCTGCGGTGGATGATGTAGACGCGCGAGCAGATGTTGGCTAGATATAGGGCCTCCTCGATCGCCGTGTCGCCGCCGCCTAGAACCGCGACCTCTTTGTTTTTATAGAAAAATCCGTCGCAAGTCGCGCACGTGCTCACGCCTCTGCCGAAAAATTCGTCCTCGCCCGCAAAGCCTGCGCGGCGCGGAGTGGAGCCGGTGGCTACGATGACTGCTTTGGCCTGCTCTTCTTTGCCGCCTTCAAGCTTGACCGTGAAGCTGCCGTCGGCGTTTTTTACCACGCGCTCGACGCCCGCCATCTCGTGCTTTAGTCCAAAATGTGTGCACTGTGCGACCCACGTGCTCATGAAGTCTATGCCGCTCTCGCCAGGAGCTTTTTGGCCGGGATAGTTTTCTATCTCAGAGCTGCTCGTGATCTGGCCGCCTGGCATACCTTTTTCAAACATTACGACGTTTTTTAGTCCGCCGCGAGTGGCGTAAAGTCCCGCGCTAAGTCCTGCAGGACCGCCTCCGATGATTGCTAAATCTAACATATTTTTTCCTTTAAATTTTATTTATTTTTGAATCTTGTTTATAAATGCCGCCCTTTTGCGCCTTTAGCTCCACGCTGGCGGGCAAAGACGTGATATTTAGGACGTGCATCAGCTTTAAAATCGTATTTATATCCGAAGCGACGAAATTTATATTTTCCTCGCTTGGCGCGCGTTTTTGGAGTAAATCCACGGCGACGATTTTTAAATCCTTGCTTGAAGTTTTTAAAATTTCCTTCCAATCTGATTGGTTGGAGCTAAAAACCACGAGTAAAAATTTATCGTCCTGCGGCACGAAAATTTGAGCCTGCTCATAAAAAACCAGTTCGTTAAAATTTACGAATTTATACTGCGAAAATCTGTAATTATTGTAGGCAAATACGCCTGCTACCAGCGCTGCGCCGATAAAAGACGCAAAAACGGAGGTGAGAGGAAGCAGGCTTCCTCCTCGTCTAAAAACCATTAAAGCAGCGAATTTAGCTTATCGGCAATGGCTTGTTTTGATTGTGCGCCGACCATTTGCTCTACGACTTCGCCGTTTTTGAAAAATAGAAGCGTAGGGATCGAGCGGATACCGAATTCTACGGCTAGGTCTTGCACCTCGTCGGTGTTTACTTTGCAAATTTTAGCTTTGCCCTCAAACTCCTCAGCTAGCTCGTCGATGACCGGAGCAAGCATACGGCAAGGTCCGCACCAAGGCGCCCAAAAATCTACTAGCGCAACGCCCTCTTTGACGACGTCAAAATTCGCAGTCGTTAGTTCTATGTATTTTCCCATTTTATTCTCCTTTTTAAAGATAGTCGTAATTATACACGAAAGTATTTAAATTTTAGCTAAATAAGAATTTTTACAAACTAATATTTTCTATCCACTTTATCTCATCCTTTTTTATCGCGATCAAATCGACCTGAAAATCGGCATTTGCGCCGTTTTGCAGCAGATAAAAATCGATAGTTTTTAAAATTTTATTAAATTTAGCGGGCGTGAGGCGATACTCTGCCTCGTAGTCGCCCTGTGTGGCTTTGATTTCAACGAAGCGCAAGATGCCGTCTTTTTTAGCGATGACGTCGATCTCGCCAAATTTGGAGCTAAAATTTCTAGCAAGAATCTCGCAGCCGTTTTTTAGCAAAAACTCGCAAGCCAGATCCTCGGAGCTTTTGCCGAAAAGATACGCCCTAAGCCCCAAATTTTACTCTTCTATCCTCATCATAAAAGGCTTTTCTTTTACGAACTCTTGCTCTTGCAAAATTTCCATAGTGCGCCTCACGTCCTTTTCCACGCTCGTGTGCGTCGTGAAAAATAGCGTCGCATACGGACTTTCGTCCTTTGGTTTTTGTAGCAGGCTATCGATAGAGAGGTTGTTTTCGCTCATTAAATTCGTGATTTTAGCCAGCACGCCGACCTTGTCCTCGACCCTGAGCCTAAAATAATACTTCGTACGAATTTCGCTCGGATCCAAAAGTTCGAGAGCATTTAGCTCAAACGGCGCCTTGTAGCCTAGCATCGGGGATTTGCCATCTCTGGCTATATCGATGAGATCACTGATGACCGAGCTCGCCGTCGCAGGACCGCCCGCGCCCGGACCGTAAAACATCGTCTCGCCGACTGCGTCGCCCACTACGCTCACGGCATTTGTCACGCCGTCTGTTTTGGCTATCATTTTATCTTTTGGTACGAGTGCTGGATGTACTCGCAGCTCGACCTTGTCGCCGGTTTTTTTGGCGATGGCGAGTAGTTTAATGACATACTCGAAATCGTTAGCGAAAAAGATATCCTCGGGCGTGATGCCTTCGATACCTTCTATTAGGATATCCTCCGGGTTGCCGTGCACTCCGTATGCGATGCTGGCTAGGATCAGTAGCTTGTGCGCCGCGTCAAATCCGCCTACGTCAAATGTCGGATCAGCCTCGGCGTAGCCTAGTTCCTGGGCTTTTTTTAGCGCGTCCGCGAAATTTGAGCCCTTGCTCATCATTGAGGTTAGGATATAGTTGCTAGTACCGTTTAAAATCCCGTTGATGCTTAGGATGTGGTTGGCGCTAAGGCCCTCGCGAAGGGCTCTGATGATAGGTATACCGCCCGCGACGCTAGCCTCGAAGCCAAACGGCGTATTTTGCGCTAAATTTTGCAAGGCGTAGCGGTGATAGGCCAGCAGCGCTTTGTTTGCCGTTACGACGGCTTTTTTGCGCTCTAAAATTTGGCTGACGACCCTAAAGGGCTCCTCGACGCCACCCATAAGCTCGACGAAAACGTCGATATCGTCGCGCTTTATGACGCTACCTATATCGTCTGTGAGTGGGATGGCGACATTTCTTTTTTTGCTTAAATTTCTAACGACGCCGATAATCGGAACTATCTCCTCGCCACATCTTGCCGCGATCAGTTTTTTGTTTTGGAGTAAAATTTTAGCTACGGCTTCTCCAACCGTGCCGACGCCTAAAATGGCTATATTCATGCAAATTCTTTCAGATATTTTTTAACGTTTCGCGCCGCTTGGCGGATGCGGTTTTCGTTCTCGATGAGAGCGAAGCGCACGTAGTCGTTGCCGCCTTCACCAAAGCCTATGCCCGGGCTCACCGCGACGCTAGCTTTAGTAAGCAGCTGTTTAGAAAACTCAAGGCTGCCGATGTTTCCGACTTGCGGCGGGATTTTTGCCCAGATAAACATACTCGAGCTTGGCTTATGCATCTCCCAGCCGGCACTTGCAAAGGCCTCTAGCATCACGTCACGGCGTTTTTCGTAAATTTGACGGATGTCCTCGACGCAGCTTTGATCGCCGTCTAGCGCGACGGTTGCTGAGACTTGGATCGGGGTAAACATGCCGTAGTCGACCCATGATTTTATCTTTTTAAGCGCGGCGCAAAGGCGCTTGTTTCCGCATAAAAATCCGACGCGCCAGCCCGCCATATTGTAGCTTTTTGATAGCGTATAGCACTCGACGGCGACATCTTTTGCGCCTTCTACTTCAAATATACTCGGCGTCTTATAGCCGTCAAAAGTAAGGTCTGCGTAAGCGATGTCCGAGATCACGTAAAAGCGCTCTTGCTTGCTCATCGCGACTAGCCTCTCGTAGAAGCTCTTTTGCACGGTTACGGTCGTCGGATTGTGCGGAAAATTTACTACGACGTATTTAGGTTTCGGCGAGCTTGAGCGAATAGTGTGAAGCAGGTCCTCGAAAAATTTATTTTCGTCAAGTTCAAATTTGTCGTTGTATTTTAGCGGCATCTTCGCCACGCTACCGCCGGCAAACAAAAACGCCTGAGTGTGGATAGGATATGCGGGATCCGGCACGACGGCGACGTCGCCCGGGTTTATCACGGCTTGGGCTAGATGCACGAAGCCCTCTTTGCTACCCATAACCGCGACGGCTTCGGTGTCGGGATCTAAATTTACGCCGTATTTACGCTTGTACCAGTTGCAGATGGCTAGGCGCAGTTTATATATGCCAGCACTTGCTGAGTAGCCGTGGGTTTTGTCTTTTTGCGCGCTTTCGCAGAGTTTATCGACGATGTGCTGAGGCGTGCGACCCTCCGGGTTTCCCATCGAAAAGTCGATGATATCTTCGCCCGCTCGGCGTGCCGCCATTTTTATCGCGTTCACCTCGGCAAATACGTAGTTTGGAAGTCGTTCTATGGTATTAAATCTAATCTCGTCAAACATAAATTTCTCCTTATTCTAGGTAGATTTTGAGTCCTCGTTTGATGTTTTCTAGGCTAACCGCATCGTCGATCATTATGTATTTTGCATTTTGAGGAAGTGAGACTTTTAGGCTATTTACGGCCTTGTTGCTTTGCTTTTCGTCGATCAAATTTAGATTTTTATCCAAAATTCTCACGATGGCGGACCAGCGATCCTCTGCGCTAGCGCTTATGACCGCGCTTTTTGCGCCGCTTACGTCGATGAGATAGGGCTCAAGCGGCTTTGAGAGCTGAACTTCTTGCGAAAACTGCACCGGAGTTTGGTTGATAGAGGAATTTGACGCGTCGATGACATACTCGTAGGATAGCTCGCCGAGTCTATTTATGTCCGTTATCTCGGTGCCGCTTTCTTTAAGCGCGGCGTAGAGCGAGCCTGGATCGGGGATAAATTTGGTATCGATCGTTACGCCCCAAAGAGCGCCGCCGGCGTTAGAAAATTCGCTCGTTAGGATGTTGTTGTAGCCAAGGCCGTTGAGAGCGTCTTTGGCGATTTTCATGATTAGTAACGGGTTGTTTTGGCGCGAGATAAATTTGATATTTACCTTGACGTTTTGCTTGTAGGATAGGCGCAGGAGCGAATTTGACTTTAAAACGTTTGAAATTTTAGCAATGTCGGGCTTGCCGCTTGCGTTTAGATATGCAGAGCCGTCGCCAAAGAGCTGAGTCGCTTTTGCGCTATTTTGACCTAGCAAGCCGCCTGCTATATCCACAACGCTAGCCGCAAAGCAAAAGGCCGCGCTAGCAGTCAAAAGTAAAAGCTTTTTTACCACGATTTGCCCTTATTTAGAGCTACAAATTCGTCGTATGTGAGCGGCGTAACTTTATCTTTTTCGACCAAAAAGCGCTTTGGATTATCGCCGCTAAATTTGATATTTTGATCACCGATTTCTAAATTTATCTCTCCGTGTCCTGTGACGATGAGTTGTTTTTTGCCTATTTCGATGGAAACGGCATTTGAGGCATTTTGAGATTTCTTTTTGTTGTCGTCCAAATTTATCACGCCGAGCCAAACTTTTCTGCGCGGAACGACTTTTATCTCGCTTAGTCCGTTTAGTTGGTATACATCGCCGCTTTTAGGCGTTACTTGGACTACGGTGGATGCATTTTCGTCGGTCAAATTTGAAACCTGTTCATTCTGTAAATTTTTACTAACGTTTTGCTCTGCGGGTTTTGATTGCGTGCTTGTAGAAACCGCCACATTAAACTCTGGCAAGGGTTGCTCTACTTGGGTAACGGCAAAATTTGAAGCGTTCTCTTCGACTTTATTTATCTCGTCTTCTTGTTTAGGGGCAGAGGAGACACTTATCGTGATATTTGCGTCTTTGATGGAGTCTAAATTTTTAGTCGCCTGTTGCACTACGTTTGTATCGGAGTAAGTCACGCTTTTGTTTTTGTCCTCAAAGAAACTCGAGAGGTCGCCGATGTATTTTTGGGGCTCGAAAAAGTAAATTAAAGCGCCGATCGCGCAAATAGCGATGATGCCGCCCAGCATACCGCCGTAAGACGATTTATCATTTGCGGTATAGGCCGGAATTTTAGGTGATATGGTTATGGTTTTGTGCTTTAACTCGCTCTCGTGCTCGGCCATGAACGTCTCGTATTCTCGCATCCACGACGTAAAGTCGATATCAAGCTCGCGCTCCA
Source organism: uncultured Campylobacter sp. (assembly GCA_963528285.1). GTDB lineage: Bacteria > Campylobacterota > Campylobacteria > Campylobacterales > Campylobacteraceae > Campylobacter_A. The sequence continues at coordinate 7,041 of CAURVK010000014.1, forward strand.
GAATTTTAACAAAACCCTTGACGTTAAAACGTGCCAACTTTTCAAAATTTTTATCGGCGATATAGCCTAGATATTCTGCCTCGATGTGCGTTCTTCTGGCGACCTCGCTAAGCCCTAATTCTTTTAGCAAACTTATGTCATTCATTTATAATCCTATCGCAAAGTATGGCAAACGCAGCCGAGACGTTTAGGCTGTCCCAGTCGTTTTTCATTTTTATTCCTACTATTTCGTCGCTTTTGGCAAGGGCTTTTTTGTGCAAACCTTCGCCTTCGCTACCCATCACTAGCGCGACTTTTTGGTTAAATTTGACCTCGTGGGCGTTTTTGCCGCCGCTTGCCGTGGCGTAAATTTTAAAACCGACCTGTTTTAGTTCGTTTAGCAAGCTAAGTCCGTCCTCTACGAGAGCGATATTTGCCTCGTAGGCCGCACCACTACTAGCTCGCAGCACGCCTTCCATCGCCAAATTTTTAGCGACGACGACGATGCCTCCGCAGCCCAGCGCATGCGCCGTTCGAACGATGGCTCCGATGTTTCCCACGTCGCTAAGTCCGTATAAGATCGCTATAAAATTTTGTTTTTTTATCTCGTCGATACTTTTAAACTCAAACTCCTCGACCTCGGCCAAAAAACCTTGGTGATTGCCGCCGTGCGCGAGAGATTGGGCTTTTTGATTATCCACGCGTTTTATCGGCGCGCCGACGCCTACGATCTGCGAAAATAGCGCCTTGTCGCACTCCTTGGCGAGATAGACCGTTTTGACGCTTTTTTTATAGTTTTTTATGATGTGCAAAAATAGCTGTTTTCCGTATATTATCATCGCCTGATAATAGCTAAAAATCGGTAAAATTTAGCTAAATTTCGGATAAATTTGTCGCTTGTTTAAGCGCATATTTGGGTTTTAGCGAGTGAGTTCGGAGTAAATTTCTTTGGCGTTTCTGCCGGTGATTTTGGCTAGGAGTTTAGCCTTGGCTTTGGGCGAAATTTCAAGCTCTAAAATATCGTTTTGAGTGATTTTTTCTGAGCTAAAATTTGGATTTTTGTGCAGGACGACGCACCACTCGCCGCTTAAATTCGCATTTTGCAGCTTTTGTGCCAACTCGCTTGCCGTGGCCCTAAATTTGGTTTCAAATTTTTTTGTCGCTTCTTTTATGGCAAAAACTTCTCTATCCGGCTCTAGTTTAGCAAAGTCTAAAATAAGCGAAAGTATGCGTTTTGGGCTTTCGTAGATGACTGCTGGAAACGGTGAATTTAGCGCATTTTGAATGGCTGCGGCTCGCTCTTTGCCGTTATTGGGTAAAAATCCTAGAAAGCAAAATTCTTTCTCGCAAAGACCGCTTGCGACGACGGCTAAGAGCGCGGCGTTTGATCCGCTTAGCACTTCGTATGCGATACCGTTTTTTATCGCGAAATTTACGAGCGCAGCTCCCGGATCGCTGATGCCGGGCATGCCTGCATCGCTTAAAAACGCTACGTTTTTATCAAAAATTTGAAGCTCGATTTTGGATAAAATTTCATCTTCGTTGTGCGTATGTAGCGGGATAAATTTTTGGATATTTATATTTGCGTCAAAACGCGTATTTAGCAGATTTATGAGGGATTTTGCGATTCTGGTGTCTTCGCAAAAAAGTACCTCGCATTCGCGCAAAACGCTCAAAGCGCGAAGCGAGATATCGCTTAAATTTCCTATCGGCGTAGGAACGAAATATAGCAAAGGATTATTTTAAGTTATATTTTTTCTTAAATTTATCGACGCGACCTGCGCTATCTACGATCTTTTCGCTGCCTGTGAAAAATGGATGGCACTCTGAGCAGATATCCACTCTGATTTCGCTTTTGTTTGACTTCGTAGTGAAGGTATTGCCGCAAGCGCAAGTTACTTTGCACTCAACAAATTCCGGATGAATTTCTTTTTTCATTTTTTGTCCTTTTATCGTCTGATTTTTTAATTTTCATTTAAAGTAAGGCGAGATTATACAAAAAACTTCGTAAAAAATCAAATTTAAATTAAAATTTTAGCCGCTATGCCTAAAATCGCCGTTTGCGAGCGCAAAATATTTTTTGCTCTCAGCCCGTATTTTTTCGCGACGGCTTCTCGCTCGCTTCCGCTAAATCCGCCCTCGGGCCCGATCGCTAAAATTTCCTTGCCCGCATAGCCGTCTAGATTTTCGCCCTCAAAGTCGACAAGAGCGACGTTTGGATAAAATTTGACCAGCTCGTCCAGGCTTTTATAAATTTCAAATTTCATCAAATCGTTTCGTCCGCACTGCTCGCACGAGCTTATCAAAATGCGCTCTAGGCGCAAAAAATCAAGCTTAAAGTTTTTTTGCGAAAATTCGCCGTAAAAAAAGACGATTTTAGCTACACCCATTTCATTTAGGCCAGGCAGCGTTTTTTCGATCGTTTTTGGATCGACGACGGCCCAGGCTAGCGTTAGATCGCTATTTCGTGCTTCCACGTCGTGCGAAAATATCAAATTTAGCTCCGCGCCTCTTTTGTCTAAATTTACGATTTCATAGATGTGGTTTTGTCCGTCGGTCAAATTTCGCACGTCGATGCGCTCGCCTATCTTTGCGCGCCGCGCCTTTAGGTGTAAAAACGCCTCGCCATCAAGCCTAATTTGCTCGTTTTTGACCTCTTTTGAATATAAAAATTTCATCTCACCCCGCTTGCAATTAGTATCAAAACAAAATCGGCCGGAATTTTTAGGCGCATTTTGGCTCTAAAAACGGCGAAATTTTTAGTTTTCATCGCCGTTTTTAGCTGCTTAAACTCCATCGCCCCAAGCCCAATAAGCAGCGTCCAAACCGCGATCATTACGAGAGCCTTGAGGCTCGGATAAAAGTAAAAAACGCTCATCAAAAGTAGCCCCGTAAGCATCATCGCGGCCAAAAACGCGTAGTAGGTAGGCAAAAACAGTCTGATGCGTTTAGTGTAGGCTGGCGAGTTTATGCCGAAATTTATCAGGCAAAAGTGCGCCGCGACTAAGGCCAAAAGCGCAAAGGCAAGCCCGATGTGAATGGAGCGCGCCAGCTCGTAGAGCTCTGATAGATGCTCGTTAAATTTCATTTTTCGGGCACCGGCTCTGGCGGCATATTTTCGTCAATACTTACGTTTGCGTCGCTTTGCGCGATAGGTACGTCGCTAGGCACCGTGCCGCCAAGATCCAGCGACGCGGGCTCCTTTTTCTCCTCGCAACCGCCAAAAAACAGCGCCGCCAGCGTCAAAATCGCAAAAATTTTCCTCATTTGTGCTAGACCTCCTTTGGATTTACTATTTTTTTGCCTAGCTTGATTTTCTCAAACAACTCCTCGTCCTCCCACTCGGCTCTAACGCCCTCGGAAAAGACGATCTCGTTCAAATTTACCTCACCCATTTTGGCGTTATACGCATCCTCTCTGAAGCACTGCGCATAGCCCGTGTCGGTCTCGTGGACGATGACGCTGTGAAGCTTCACTTCACGCTCGCCGTTTTGCATCTGCGTGGTTTTTAAAAGCCTATCGATCATCACGAAAAATATCCTGCAAAACTGCTCTGCGGAGGGATTTAGCGGGATCTCGATCCAGCGCGCAGAGTGCTTTTTGAGATCGTTTTTATACTCGGCACCATCTCCGCTAAATATCGTCGTGCAGTGATCAAAGCTATCGATAATGCAGCCGATGTCGCGCTTCATCAGACCAAAATCATACACCATCCCTGCGTTATCGAGAAAATTTGACTCGAGTAAAATTTCAGCCCTGTAAGAGTGCCCGTGGATGCTCGTTTTGCAGCGTTTCGAGCTACAAAATCTAACGATGTGAGCGTTTTCAAATTTAAACATTTTTCTTATTATCATCTTAGCTCCGTTTATTAAATTTTACAGTTTCGCGCCGTAAAGATACGGGTAACGCCGCCTAAATTTACGCTTTAAACTCCTTCTTTTGCACCCCAAAGCCTGATGTGCAGGCGATCGGAATAGTTAAAACCGTGCTTGATCGCAAACTGCGCAACGGATAGGGCGTTTTGTTCGAGGCTTATTTTATCATAACCTTGCGGCATACAAAAGACTTCCGCGTCGCAAAGCTCTAAAATACGCGAAATTTGCGCTATCGCCGAGCCGTCTTCCGCGCTTTTTTTATCTAGGACGAATTTATAAAAACTACCTGCGGAGTTTTGTTTTATGGCTTTTAGCGCGACCTGATTTATGCGTCTAGCCTCACTCTCGCCGCTGTTTTCGAGTTTGACGCTGACGGCAAATCGGCATTTTTTATAAATCTCAAATTTGCCGAAATCCACCTCGATAGTGCCGTTCGTCTCAAAATGCGCCTCGTAGCCCTCGCTAGTCGCAAAATTTAAAAAATCTAGCAAAATTTGATTTTTGTGATGTAGCAGCGGCTCGCCGCCGGTGATTACGATGATAGGCTTTTGGCGCAAGTTTGCGCTCAAATTTTGAATGATTTTTATAAGTTCGTCGGCACGGGTGATTTTTTGATACGAAAAATGTCCCGTAAAAACCGCGCGGATCGTGTCACAGCCAACTAGCGTTCCGCCGGTTTTGGGCGAGACGGCGCGCACTCCAAAGCCTGCGCAGTTTAGATTGCAGCCCGCAAATCGCAAGAAAATCGCCAAACGGCCGCTGCTTGCGCCTTCGCCTTGTATGCTCAAAAAACTCTCGACTAGGTTTAAACTCAAATTTCGCCTTTTAATTTTGGTCGATTATAGCAAAATTTGAAGGGTAGTTTTATGGAGTTAGGCGGATTTTACGTTAAATTTGAGCTGGTTTTGATAAAAACGGCGATAAATTTACGGATAAAAATAAAGAGCGGTTAAATTTTGATAAAAGCAGGCCAAACCCACGTCAAATTTGACGTAAATTTAGCCAGAATTTCAGCCGCCCGTTTGGTAAAAGGCGCGGCTTGAGGTCTCGTTTTGAGCGCCGATCGCCCATTTGTTTTCTTTGGGCTTGTTTTGCAACACTTGTCGCAAGATCTCGCTAGCGCCCGCGATATCGCCCTTTCTAACGGCATCTTTTATACTCATCGCATCCTCGAAATATAAGCACGGGATGAGATGTCCCTCGGCCGTGAGGCGTATGCGGTTGCAGCTCTCGCAAAAGTCGTGTTTGTGCGGGTCGATGATACCAAAAGTATAGCCATCCTCTAGTCTGTAGATGCTGGCTGGGCCGGTCGGGATCTTTTCGGCCGCTTCAAAGCGATATTTTTTTGCTATAACGTCCAAAATTTCAGCCGATTTCATGCCTTTTAGCTCGCCCGTCGCGTGAATGTTTTCCATGTACTCGATAAAGCGAATTTGACAGCCCATAGAGCGCGCAAACTCTAGCAAAGATACGATCTCATCGTCGTTTACGCCTCTTAGCGCGACGGTATTTAGCTTGACTTTTAGTCCCGCCTCGAGCGCTGCGTCAAGCCCTGCTAAAACCTCGTGCAAGACGCTTTTTTGCGCGAGAAATTTAGCTTTTTCTGTTTTTAGGCTATCAAGCGACATATTTATGCGCTTTAAACCCGCATTTTTTAGGGCTTTTGCGTAGTGTTTGAGCATAAAGCCGTTTGTCGTGATAGCTAGATCGACGTCTGGGCTGTGCTCGTTTATCATCGCGATAAATTTGTCCAAGTCCTTGCGCAATAGCGGTTCACCGCCCGTTATGCGGATCTTTTTTACGCCTTCGTCTAGGCAGACTTTGACAAATAAAAACAGCTCTTCAAAACTCAGTAAATTTTCTCTCGGTTCCCAGCTAAACGGAGTTTTAGGCATGCAGTATTTGCATCTAAAGTTACATCTTTGCGTGACAGAAATACGCAGATAATCAACAGTTCTTCCGTGTCCGTCTATTAACATTATTTCGCCCTTAATTTTATCAAAAAGAATTGTTTTTGATTTGGTTAAAAGGCATTATAGGAAGTTAAGCTTTAAAATTTTTTAAAATTTGCGTATGAAAATAATGTTATTTTTTTATATTTCGCGCCCGAGTTTTAACACTATATCATCTCTCGCAATTTTAGCGTCAGCTCGACCTTACCGACGCCCACGCACAGCTCTTTTGCGATACTTTCGACGCTTTTTCCTTCGCTATACATTTGCACGATGCGCTTTTCGTCGTCTTCGCCGTTTGGAGCGGTTATCTTGCTAATGCTTTTTGTGCGCTCCTCAAGCGTAAAAAGCCTATCTTGCTGCTGGCTTTGGAAGCTATCTATCGAGTTTTCGATGCTTTGGAGGGTGTTTATTATCGGAGTTATTTTTTGATTTATTTTTTCGTTTATACGCTGTTCGAGACTGCTTTCTAGCTGCACTACGTCAAATTCGGCCGGTTCGCTTCGGTCTAAATTCGCAACCTGTTTTTTTACCGCGTGAAGCTCTTGAATGAGTCCTTCTATAGCTTTTTCATATCTTGAAAATTTTCTGGAAACCTCAAGGTCTTTTACGAAAACCAGTATGAAAAGTATCGTCAAAATCAGCCCAAATATCACAAAAATCATCAAATCGCTATTCATCTTTCATCTCCTTTAGTTCTCTTATCATAGCGCGCTCTCTGGCCGTCACGTAGCCGTTGTAGTCGCTTTCGTCGCTCTCGTTTATGCGCGTGATTTTGGCGGTTTTTTCATCTAGTGCTTCAAAAAACACCGCCACGTCTCGCTTTGGGAAAATAGGCATAAAAATGCGTCCGTAGTAGCCCGCACCTTCTTTAAATTTAGCCTCTTTTATCCTAAAATTTTCAAAATTTATCCCGTCTAACGCGCTAGATTGAGCAAGCTCGAGCTTTATAAATTTCTCGTTTTTTATGTAGGCGTTTAACTCGTCAAATTTGCGGTGAAGCTCGACGAGTAGCGTTAGTATCACCTGATCGCTTTCCTTCGTGTCGCCCTTTGCTTTGGCGCGCTTCATCCATGCTCCCAGCGGATCGTCCTCGTTGCCGCTTAGTTTGTCAAATTCGCGCAAAAACTCGCTCTCGCGGTCGCCGATTTCCTCAAAAACTATGTCTAAATTTGCCGGAACCAGTCTCATAGGCTAGCCCAAACGAAAACGAAAAAAAGTATGCCAAGATAGCCGTTTAGCGTGAAAAATGCGCGATCTATCTTGCTAAAATCCCGCCTAACGATGCGGTGCTCGGCAACCAAGATACCTCCGCAAAGCAAAATGCCCACATATGCCGCCGCGCCAAGCCCTCCCGCCCACGCAAAAAGTAGCCAAAAGATTACGGCCGTAGCGTGAAATATCGCCGAGATAAACATCGTAGCCTTTTGGCCGTAAACGCTAGGTATGCTAAAAAGCCCGTGCTCGCGGTCAAATTCGATATCCTGAAGCGAATAAAGCAGGTCAAATCCCGCCACCCAAAACATCACGCCAAGGCAGAGCAGCACGCTAAAAAGCGGTATCTTGCCCGTAACAGCGACAGCTCCGGCGATGGGCGCAAGACCTAGCGAGAGGCCAAGGACTAGGTGCGCTAGCTCGCTAAAACGCTTAAAAAGCGAATATCCGCCAAGTACGGCCAGGATCGGAAAGCTCAGCCAAAACGCAAGATCGTTTACGAGATAGGCGACAAGCACGAAGATAGCGGCGTTTGCCGAGATAAAAATCTGCAAATTCGTCTTGCCGATACGCCCGTCCACGCTTGGGCGATTTGCCGTGCGCGGGTTTAGTTTGTCGATGTCCTCGTCCTTGTAGCGGTTAAAAGCCATCGCGAAATTTCGCGCCGAAACCGCGCAAAGAACGCCCAAAATAAGCAATTTCCAGCCAAACCAAGCCGAGCCGTTTACCTGCGCGCTCGCCGTTATCATCGCGGTAAATATAAAAGGCAGCGCGAAAATCGAGTGCTTAAAGACGATTAGTTCGTTAATATCTTTTAAAATATTTATAAATTTTTGCATAATCTTCCTGAAATTTTTGCTTTATTTTATCTTATAAAAGCGTAAATTGTGATAAAATTTGAGCCGATTCACGAATTTTAAGGCATTTTTATGAAAGAACTCGCCATCATCGGCACCACCGCCAGCGGAAAAACGGCGCTTGCGCTAAAGCTTGCAAGTGAATTTAACGGAGTGATTCTGAGTCTTGATTCGCTTTGCGTTTATAAATTTATCGATATAGCTAGCGCTAAACCCAGTGCAGACGAACTAGCTTCGGTGCCGCATTTTGGGGTAAATTTGCTAATGCCCGACGAGCATTTTGACGTCGGTATGTTTTTTGATGTTTATAAAACGGCACGCGAATTTGCGCAAAAAAACGGCAAAAATTTATTTATAACCGGCGGTAGCGGATTTTATCTAAAGGCCTTGCTATCGGGTCTCACTCCTAAATTTGAGCGCGTAGAGAGCGGTCTAAGCAACGCTCAAATTTACGAGCTAGTTTCAAGCCTAGATCCCGAATTTGCCGCCAAATTTAGCGCAAACGACACCTACCGCCTGCAAAAGTGGTTTGATATCTACTCGTTTTTGCGCTCTAGCGGGCGCGGCGAGGCTCCAAGCCCGTATCTGCGCGAAAATACCCCAGCCCCCGTCGCGTCAAATTTGGCGATTTTCGAGCTTAGCTGGGATAGGGACGAGCTGAGAAGACGCATAAAGGAACGCACGCGAGTGATGTTTGAGCAGGGTTTGCTGGACGAAGCGCGGGAGCTATTTGCACGGTATCCGCAGCGACCAAAGCCGCTAAACTCGGTCGGACTAAAAGAGTGCGGAGAGTTTTTGCGAGGCGAGATCAAAACCCAGACCGAGCTGGAGGAGCTCATCTGTACGCACACTGCGCAGCTGGCTAAGCGTCAGCGGACGTTTAACAGATCGCAGTTTGAGAGTAAATTTAGCGGCAGCGTCGGGGAGTGCGAAGAAAAAATCACAGAATTTTTAAAGGGATAAATTTACAAATTTGGCGGCTTGTCTTTTGAGCGTCTTTGAATGAGTTTGAAATTTTAAGTCTGCGGCAGACTACTTGTCTAGCCTTGACTTAAAATTTCTGCACAACATTCAAATCCATCTCAAAATACTTCGCCTTATCGTTTTACGTTCAAATTTGAAGTCAAATTTACAAATTTCGGTCTTAAATTTTATCCGCTGAGACCCGCACCGCAAAAATTCTAAAATTTATAACCCCTATGCCTTAATCAAATTTGCAGTTAAATTTAGTAAAATCGGCAAAAATTATTCAAGACAAAATAGGCGTAGTTTAAATAAATTTTTCTTGCCCACAAAGGAGCGGACTGGTCGTCCGTGACTGCGGCGGGTATGGAAAAATTTATTCTAAAATCCGTCATTTATGGGGAATTATAATGTTAGTTCATATTTGCTGCTCCGTCGACAGTCACTATTTCCTGCAACGCCTGCGCGCCGACCGTCCGCACGAGCGTCTCGTCGGCTATTTCTACGACCCCAACATCCACCCGTATAGCGAGTTTTTGATGAGGTTTCGCGACGTAAAAAGAAGCTGCGAAAAGCTGGGCGTCGAGCTCATCTGCGGCGAATACGAATATGAGGCGTGGCTAGAGGGCGCAAAGGGCCTTGAAAACGAGCCTGAAAAGGGCAAGCGCTGTGCTTATTGCTTTGATTTTCGCGTGGGAAATTCGGCCCAAAAAGCGCGCGAACTAGGCGAAAAATCCATCACTACGACGCTGCTGATGAGCCCGAAAAAGGATTTCTCGCAGCTAGAAGCGGCGCTAAATAAGGCCGCTAGAGAATACGAACTAGAAACATTTGCCGTGGACTACCGCGCGGGCGGCGGCACGAACGCGCAGTTTGAGCTTGCAAAAAAAGATAAACTCTATCATCAAAACTACTGTGGCTGTATTTTCGGGCTTAGCAAGCAGCGCGAGGCGCAAAAACTGCCGCTTAGCGAGCTGATGAGCGAAATTAGCGGGCGAGTGATGCCAGGCGGCATCGAGGAGCGGCTGGAGCTTTATGAAAAGGTGCGCGAGTGCGAGGCTACGGGCGTGCCGTTTCATCTATCGCGCAAGTACTTCCTAAACTACCGCCTGCTGCGCGCCTACGTCAAATTTGACGGCTCGGTCGTGCCGTCGTATTTTCTGCTTTACTCGCATTTTAAGCGCGAAAACGTCAAATTTAGCGTGAGCGAGGCGGCGCAAATTTGCGACGAGCTGCGAGACGGCGTGACGCTACTAAATTTGGCTAAATTTAACGAGCTCTCGGGCGAAAATTTCGCTAGCGTAAACGAGCTTTGTCGCCGGCCTATCGCGGTATCGCGCGAGCTGGAAATCCGCCGCGAGCTGTGCGGAGAATTTAGCCAAAATCCTATAATCGTGCTGGATGAAATTCGCGCGGGCAGGTACGAAATCTACGCTAAAGACGAGCTTTATAACGATAGTCGCGAGGTTTTGGTAACGCAAATTTGAGCTAAATTTAGCGCACGCGGAATAAAAGACGGATGCCAAAAATTTAGAGGCTAAATTTTGCCCCGACCAAATCAATAATCTTTTTCTTAGCAAAATTTGGCTAAAATCGGCTTTAAATTTTACTCACAAGGTTTAAAGTGATCGACATCGTTGAAATCCAAAAAATACTCCCGCACAGATATCCTTTTCTGCTCATCGACCGAGTGACCGAGCTCGAGCCTGCCAAACACATCGTGGCGTACAAAAACGTCACGATCGGCGAGCCAGTATTTCAGGGGCACTTCCCAGGCCACCCGATATACCCTGGCGTGATGATCATCGAGGGCATGGCGCAAGCCGGCGGCGTGCTCGCGTTTAAGAGCATGAGCGACGAGCATCAAGCAAACATCGAAAATAAAGTCGTTTATTTTATGAGCATCGACGGAGCGAAATTTCGCCACCCGATACGCCCGGGCGATAGGCTCGAGTACCGTCTCGAAGTGCTAAAACACAAAGGCAATATCTGGGTGCTAAAAGGCGAAGCCTACGTGGACGGCACGCTAGCGTGCGAAGCCGAGCTAAAAGCTATGATCGTAGATAAATAAGCGAGCCAAAATGAGAAATATCCATCCGCAAGCCGTCGTCGAGGACGGTGCGAAGATCGGCGAGGACGTAACGATCGAGGCCTATGCCTACGTCAGCAAAGACGCGGTGCTAGGCGACGGAGTGCTCGTAAAGCAAGGCGCTAGGATCGTGGGCGACACGCATATCGGCGATGGCGGTAAAATTTACAGCTACGCCATCGTGGGCGATATCCCGCAGGACGTGAGCTACCGCGCCGAGGAAAACACCGGCGTTCGCATCGGTAAAAACGCGACGATCCGCGAGTTTTGCACGATAAACTCGGGCACTCACAAAGGCGACGGGATCACGCGTATCGGCGATAACGCGTTTATTATGGCCTACTGTCACGTCGCGCACGACTGCATCATAGGAAATAACGTCATCCTAGCAAATAACGCGACTCTTGCCGGCCACGTGGAGCTTGGAGACTACAGCGTCGTGGGCGGAATGACGCCTATACATCAGTTTGTGAGAGTGGGTGAGAGCTGCATGATCGCGGGCGCTAGCGCGCTATCTCAGGACGTTGTGCCGTTTTGCCTGGCTGAAGGCAACCGAGCCTACATCAGAAGCTTAAATTTGGTCGGTATCAGGCGCAGGTTCGACAAAGACACGGTCGAAGAGATAAACAGAGCGTATAAATTTTTATTTAGAAAAAGCGGGGATCTAAAAGCTGCGGCTAGTGAGCTTTTAGCGGGCGCAACGAACGAACAGGTGCGAAAAATGTGCGAATTTATCCTAAGCACTAAGCGCGGTATCCCATTAGCAAAAGGAAGAGAATAATGGCGAGAAAATGTAATTTTTGCGGCGAAGTAGAGTCTGCCGAAAGGAGACTGCTGGCTGATATAGACGGGGCTGCGTTTATATGTGAGCACTGCATCACTGCCGCTTACAAGGTGCTTTACGGCGAGGAGAGCCGCGAGCAAGAAAAAGAAGAGCGAACTAGAGACTATCAAAATTTGACGCCAAAAGAGCTAAAGGCGGTGCTCGATAACTACGTAATCGGTCAAGATAAAGCTAAAAAGGTCTTTAGCGTCGGCGTTTATAACCACTACAAAAGAATTTTTAGAAAAGGCGAGATAGAAGACGATACGGAGATATCAAAATCAAATATCTTGCTCGTCGGCCCTACCGGCAGCGGCAAGACGCTGATGGCACAGACGCTGGCTAAATTTCTAGACGTGCCTATCGCTATCTGCGATGCGACTAGTCTAACTGAGGCTGGATACGTCGGCGAAGACGTGGAAAATATCCTGACTCGCCTTTTACAGGCCGCAGACGGCGACGTAAAGCGCGCCGAGCAGGGCATAGTTTTCGTCGATGAGATCGATAAGATCGCCAGAATGAGCGAAAACCGCTCGATCACGCGCGACGTGAGCGGCGAGGGCGTGCAGCAGGCGCTTTTAAAAATTATCGAGGGCAGCCTCGTAAATATCCCTCCAAAAGGCGGCAGAAAGCACCCCAATCAGGAATTTATCCAGATAGACACCTCAAATATCCTCTTTGTCTGCGGCGGCGCGTTTGACGGCCTGGCCGACATCATCGAGCGAAGGATCGGTAAAAACGTACTGGGTTTCGGTCAAGATAAACGCTCGAAAGACGATAAGGAAAATTTGCTAGACGCGCTTGAGAGCGACGATCTGGTGCATTTTGGACTAATCCCGGAGCTCATCGGCAGACTTCACGTTGTGGCCACGCTAAATAAAATTACCGAAGACGATATGGTGCGAATTTTAACCGAGCCTAAAAACGCGATCTTAAAACAATACCAAAAGCTTTTCGCGATAGATAGGGCGAATTTGAAATTTGACGACGAGGCACTAAAAGAGGTCGCAAAACTAGCCATCGAGCGAAAAACGGGAGCCAGAGGGCTACGAAGCATAATGGAAGAGGTGATGACTGATATAATGTACGAACTGCCGGAGCTTGCAGGCTACGACGTGGTGATCACCAAAGAGGTCGTAAACGGCAAAGAAAAGCCGATTTTCGTAAAAAACAATAAAATAAGCGCATAAGGATACAGATGATTTTAGACCAACTAATAGGATTTTTTTCAAGCGATATGGGAATCGATCTAGGCACGGCAAATACGCTAGTTCTAGTAAAAGATAAAGGTATCATCATAAACGAACCGTCGGTTGTCGCGGTACAACGCGAAAAATACGGCAAGCAAAAAATCTTAGCCGTCGGCCACGAAGCAAAAGAGATGGTGGGTAAAACTCCCGGCGACATCGAGGCGATCCGTCCGATGAGAGACGGCGTTATTGCGGATTTTGATATGACAGAAAAGATGATCCGCTACTTCATCGAAAAAACTCACCGCAGAAAAAGCTTCCTGCGCCCTCGTATCATCATCTCCGTTCCTTACGGCCTAACTCAAGTCGAGCGTAAAGCCGTGCGTGAGAGTGCGCTAAGCGCCGGAGCTAGAGAGGTATTTTTGATCGAGGAGCCGATGGCTGCGGCTATCGGAGCAAATTTACCCGTGCGTGAACCGCAGGGTAATCTAGTCGTCGATATCGGCGGCGGTACGACCGAGATCGGCGTAGTGTCCCTAGGCGGTTTAGTCATCAGCAAGTCTATCCGCACCGCGGGCGATAAAATCGACATGAGCATCGTAAACTATATAAAGGAAAAGTACAACCTCCTAATCGGCGAGCGTGCGGGTGAGGATATCAAAATCTCCGTCGGTTCGGCGATACAGCTGCCTGAGGAGCTTAGTATCGTCGTAAAAGGCCGCGACCAAATCAGCGGTCTGCTAAGCCGTGTGGAGCTAACTAGCGAAGACGTGCGCGAGGCTATGCGCGAACCGCTAAAGGAGATCGCAGACGCCCTAAAAACAGTGCTTGAGATGATGCCGCCTGATCTTGCCGGAGATATCGTGGAAAACGGTATCGTGCTAACCGGAGGCGGAGCGCTGATCCGCGGCCTTGATAAATATCTAAGCGATATCGTTAAACTTCCCGTTTTCGTCGCGGACGATCCGTTGCTAGCCGTGGCCAGAGGCACCGGCAAGGCTCTTGAGGAGATTAAATTTTTACAACAACTCGTAAATGAAGAGTAAAATTTTATTCGTCGCTCTTATCGGCGCGCTGGTATTTTTTTCGCTTGATAGAGGCGCGCTCATCTCGGGATACGTCGTAAATTTAAACAACCGCATAGTTGTCGCCTACGATGATGCGGTCAAATTTGTAAAAGACGGCGTAAATGAGCACTTTAGGCAGCGCGAGGAGATAAAGCAGCTTCGCGCTCAAAACGCCGAACTGGAAAAATCGGCGGCTTTGCTTTCAAGCTTCGCAAAGGAGCTAAACGAAATTTTGGTCGATAAAAACTCGACCGTCTACGAGCCTAGAGTCCAGCTCGTACGCGCCCTTAGCTACGTAAATATCAGCGACTACGACAAGGTCTGGCTGGATAAATTTAGCGGCTACGACGAGTCTAAAATTTACGGGCTGATTTACCAAGGCAAGAGTGCTGGGATCGTCGTGAGCAAGGACGGCAACCCTATGGCCTTGCTACAAAACGATCCAAAAAGCATATTCGCCGTTTCAATCGGCGAGGAAAAGATCCCGGGCATAGCGCACGGGAGCAAAGACGGAATAACGGTGAAATTTATCCCCCAGTGGCTCAGTCCAAAAGAGGGCGACGAGGTCGTCACGAGCGGGCTTGACGGGATATTTTTCAGCGGGATTTCAGTGGGCAAGGTCACTGGCGTGATCCAAGAGAGCCTATATAAAAGCGCGGCCGTAAAGCCCTACGTAAGCATAACCATCCCCTCGTATCTATACGTCGTAACAAAGGAAAAATAATGCCAAAAAGAACCGACATCAACACCGTTTTACTCATCGGCAGCGGCCCTATCGTCATAGGCCAAGCGTGCGAATTTGACTACAGCGGCACGCAAGCCGCAAAGACGCTAAAGCAGCTGGGCTACCGCGTCGTACTCATAAACTCAAACCCGGCTACCATCATGACCGATCCCGATTTCGCCGATGCTACATACGTCGAGCCGATAACCAAAGAGAGTATCAAGCGCATCATAGACAAAGAAAAAGTCGACGCCATACTGCCTACGATGGGCGGTCAGGTCGCGCTAAACGTCGCTATGCAACTATACGAAGCGGACATGCTTGGCGGCGTCAAATTTCTAGGCGCGAACCCGCAAGCGATCAAAAAGGGCGAGGATAGGCAGGAGTTTAAAAAGGCGATGCAAAAGATCGGCATGGATCTGCCGCAAAGCCAGTACGCCTACGACATGGACGAGGCACTAGCCGCAGCCGCAAATATCGGCTTTCCGCTCATTATCCGCGCTAGCTATACGCTTGGCGGCGCAGGCAGCGGCGTGGCGTATAATATTGATGAATTTAAAGAACTAGCCCAAACCGGCCTAGACGCCAGCCCGATACATGAAATTTTGGTCGAGGAGAGCTTGCTAGGCTGGAAAGAGTACGAGATGGAGGTCATCCGCGACCGCAACGACAACTGTATCATCGTCTGCTCGATCGAAAACTTCGATCCGATGGGCGTGCATACGGGCGACTCTATCACGGTTGCGCCGGCTCTGACGCTTACCGATAAAGAGTATCAGGCGATGCGCGATGCGAGTTTTAAAATTTTACGCGAGATCGGCGTGGATACGGGCGGCAGCAACGTGCAGTTTGCTATAAATCCAAAAACCGGCCGCATGATCGTGATCGAGATGAATCCGCGCGTGAGCCGCAGTTCCGCACTTGCCTCAAAGGCCACGGGCTACCCGATCGCCAAGGTCGCGACGCTGCTAGCCGTGGGCTTTAGCCTGGATGAAATCAAAAACGACATCACCGGCACGCCTGCTAGCTTTGAGCCCGTCATCGACTACATCGTGACTAAGATCCCGCGCTTTACGTTTGAGAAATTTCCGGGCGCGAACCCGTATCTAGGCACCGCGATGAAGAGCGTGGGCGAGGTGATGGCGATCGGAAGGACGTTTAAGGAAAGTATCCAAAAGGCGCTTTGCTCGATGGAAAAGGACTATTACGGATTTAACTTCGTAAATTTAGAGAAAAACGCACTAATTTACGGCCTTAGAAACGCGAACGAAAGCCGCATTTTATACGTCGCGCAGGCATTTCGCGATGGGTTTAGCGTGGCCGAAGTGCACGAGATGAGCAAGATCGATCCGTGGTTTTTGGATCAAATTTGGCAGATAGTTAAATTTGAAGAGCGCATCGATATGGACATCCTAAACGACGAGCCACTACTAAGAGAGGCCAAAACGATGGGCTTTTCGGACAAGATGATCGCGCATCTGATAAATTTAAAAGACAACCTTGATCTGGGTCAAAACGATATTTATTTCGCGCGCGAGAAAATGGGCATAAACCTCGAATACAACGAGGTTGATACCTGCGCGGGCGAGTTTAAGGCGCTCACGCCGTATCTCTACTCGACGACAAATATCACGAAGCTGCCGCATCTTTCGTCAAATTTCGCCGAGCCAAATTCAAACGCAAATTCGGCGCAAAAAGAGAAAAAAGTGATGATCATCGGCGGCGGTCCAAACCGCATAGGCCAGGGCATAGAGTTTGACTACTGCTGCGTGCACGCCAGCTACGCGCTACGCGACATGGGCGTAAAAACCATAATGTACAACTGTAACCCAGAAACCGTCAGCACCGACTACGATACGAGCGATATTTTGTACTTTGAGCCGATTGACTTCGAGCACGTTAGAGCCGTGATCGAGCACGAGAACCCAGACGGCGTGATCGTGCATTTTGGCGGCCAGACTCCGCTAAAATTCGCCAAACGCCTAAGCATAGCGGGCGCGAAAATCATCGGCACCAGCGCGCGCACGATCGACGTCGCCGAGGATAGAAAGAAATTTAGCGAATTTATCTCTAAAATAGGCGTCAAACAGCCGCGAAACGACACCGCGACAAGCGAAAAAGAGGCGTTAGAAAAGGCCGCGGCTATCGGTTATCCCGTACTCGTGCGCCCTAGCTACGTGCTGGGCGGCCGCGCGATGAGACGAGTGCATAGCGATGAGGAGCTACGCCTATACATGAGCGAGGCGGTCAAGGTCAGCAACCACTCGCCGGTGCTAATCGATAAATTTTTACAAGACGCCGTAGAGCTTGACGTAGACGCGATCAGCGACGGCAAGGACGTCTATATCGGCGCCGTGATGCAGCACATCGAGGAGGCGGGCATCCACAGCGGCGACAGCGCATGCATACTGCCTCCGCTAAATTTGACCGCGCAGATGATCGAAAAGGTAGAAAACCAAACCCGCGACATCGCGCTAAATTTGGGCGTCGTGGGGCTTATGAATATCCAGTTTGCCATCTACGAGAACGAACTTTTCATGATCGAGGTAAATCCGCGCGCCAGCCGCACGGTACCGTTTGTTAGCAAGGCGACGGGCGTGCCTATGGCAAAGGTTGCCACGCGCGTGATGTGGCAGGACGATTTGCGCGAGGCGCTTAAATTTTACGATAACTACGGCGCGGTTTACGAGGAGCGCGGCATACTCAAGCCTCGCGTGAAAAACCACGTCTGCGTCAAAGAAGCCGTATTTCCGTTTAACAAACTCTCTGGCGCGGATCTAATCCTGGGGCCTGAGATGAAAAGCACAGGCGAGGTTATGGGTATATCCGAGAGCTTTGCCAAAAGCTTTGCCAAAAGCCAGATCGCCGCTAGCAACTCGCTTCCTACTAGCGGTCTAGTCTTTTTAACTCTTGCCGACGCAGACAAAAAATACGCCGCAAATTTGGCGCGCGAGCTAATAGGCCTCGGCTTTAAAATCATCGCTACGGGCGGAACGTATAAAATTTTAAATGACGCGGGCGTAGAGAGCGAGTTCGTCTATAAGATCAGCGAAGGTCGCCCAAACGTCGAGGATAGGCTCAAAAACGGCGACATCGCGCTTGTTATCAACACCAGCGACAGCAAGTCAAACAGCGAGGACGGCAAGAAAATCAGACAAAACATCATGCGGTTTAAGATTCCGTATTTCACGACTATGTCGGCGGCCCTAGCGGCGGCTAAATCGCTAAAAAGCGTGCAAGACGGCAGCGCGCTGGAGGTTAGGAGCCTGCAGGAGTATCTGAGCGGGAAGTGAGGCTAAAAACTAAAATCGTCAAATTTGCGCGTCAAACTTAGCCGCCAAATTTAGCGTCCGTAAATTCAGCCAAATTTAGAGCTTAAATTTGCGTTTCAAATTTGGCTGAGCGCTACCATGGACTCTGAAATTTCAAAATCTTACCGCAAGGCGCACGGGATTTAAAAACTCTTTAGATTCTCGCTTGTGCCGTTTGCGATCAAAATATAAAGTAAGAAAATGATAAGACTAAAAGCAAGATTAAAACTATCCGTCCGCAAACTCAAATTTGCTTTTATACTTAGCTTGATTATTTATATTTTGACAGCTTTGAGCCTATTTATCCTGCCTAAAGACATCTTGTCCGCTCACGCAGATTTTAGAGATTTTACGGCATTTATGACGGATTTTTTATCCGGCTATAAGCGCGGCGCAGACTAAAACCGCCTTTGGCGACGTAGCAGCGTTTCATCTTAGCTATTTATGCTTTTTTATGCCCGTTTGTTTGCTGTTTGCGGGACTTTACGGCGTGGCAAAAGGAGCTACCGGCAGGCTCAAAGGAAACAAAAGTGACGCTCAAGCGCTTTCGCAAGGCATTATTTTATTTGCGCTTATGGTATGCTTTTTTGTATTCGGCGGACTTGATGTTTTTTTTCGGGTTATAGCATATGGCACACTTATCGGCCGATGCGGGAGTTTATAATGCAGACGAGATTAGGTCTATTTTTGCGTTATGAGATAATCGGCTTTGGCATTGCGAATTTTTGCGTGATGATGTCGGCGTATCTTACTATACAGATTTGTAGGCAGCTGCGGGCATTTGTTTTGCTTAGGTTTCGACAAACTGCTGCGTTTTTCGTACGGATATTTAGGCGACACTAGCCGACTCGTTAAAGCTTGTTTAAATTTGACCACACCCGTCAATAAATGAGCCAAATTTAGCTCAAATTTGACGCGTGAAAAGCTAAATTTAAACGGCTAAAACCATAAATTTAAGCCGACCGTCGTATCTGCCTTAGTTTTATGCGGGTGAGGTTTGATTGCAGTAGCGCTTCTTCTTTATTTGGCGAGTTTGAGAGCCGCTCTAGTGCCTCTTTGGCGAGTTTTTCGGGCTCGCTTAAATCATTTTTTGTGCTTAACTCTTCTAGTGGCTTTGCATTTGCTTTCGCGGCGCTTAGGCACAAAAAGTCAAAACATACGCAAAATACGAGTAAAATCTGCGCGCACGGGACGTAAATGCTAAAAATATCCCTTGAAATTATCGCCGTAATAAGCCCGCAAAGTAGCTCCAAAAGCGCCAAACGAAACGAAAAAACGTAAAAATATCGCTCCTCTAGTCTTGCAATCAGCGAAAATGCAAAAAGTAGCGCATCTAAAAGCAACCCGGAAGCTGGCCCGCCGAAAACATTTGCCGAGGCGCTCCAAGTAAAATCAAAAACCAAATTTTGCGAAACCAGCGTGATATAAAGCGACAAAATGAACGCGGGCGCAAACATGGCGAGGCTAAATTTAGGCTCTTGCAGGCAAAGTCGGACGGCAAATTTGATAAAGGCATAAAATTTCGCCAAAACGCCGAAAGCAAAGTATCCTACTGCCGACAAAAACAGCACGCAAGCGCAGAAAAATACAATCGCAAAGGTCGTTTCGCTCAAATTTTCTCCTTTTTGTTTTTAAATTTTAGAGTTTTCGCCGTTTAACTTGGCTTAATCAAATTTAGCTTTGCCCTGCTGGCTCTAGCCCAAATTTAACCCCAGCTTAAGCATAAATCTATATACTTTGGCTTTAAATTTAAGGCGGCAAATGAGATCTCAGAGCGAATTTTTTGGCGTATTTATCACGCTTCTTGGCGGCGTATTATGGGGATTTAGCAGTGTTTGCGGGCAGTATCTGTTCACGCAAAAAGGCGTCAGCGCCGACTGGCTCGTGCCCTACCGCCTAGGCCTCGCCGGGCTTGCGATGGTAGCGTATTACATCGCTCGCTCGCCGCGCCTAGCCCTCGCTCCGCTAAAAGATCGCGTGCTTTTGCCGCAGCTGCTCATCTACGCGTTTTTTGGGCTTATGATGACACAGTATTCGTACTTTTGCGGTGTCGAGCTCTCAAACGCCGCCGTCGCGACCGTGATCCAGTACTCCGCGCCCGCACTCATCCTTGCCGTCGTTTGCTTTTTGGAGCAGCGCGTGCCTAAAAAGGTCGAGCTCATCGCGCTCATTTTCGCGGTGCTGGGCGTCGTGTTGCTCGCCACTCACGGCGATCTTGGCTCGCTCGTTATCAGCGCAGAGGCGCTGGTTTGGTGCCTCATTAGCGCGCTTGGCGTCGTGATCTACAGCCTCATCCCCGCGAAGCTAAATCAAAAATATCCCATTGCGTTAAATTTAGGCTGGGGCATGGTCATCGGCGGCGGCGCGCTTGCGCTTTACACGCGGGTTTGGCAGCTGGGCGGCGTGAGCGACGCAGACGGCTTTGCGGCGCTTGTCGCGGTGGTGATTTTAGGCACGATATGCGCGTTTAGCTTTTACATGACGGGGCTAAAGATAATAGGCGCGAGCAGGGCGAGCATGATCGCGTGCATCGAGCCGGTGAGTGCGGCGGCGTTTGCCTATTTTTGGCTGGGGACGGAGTTTGTGTTTCTTGATTTTGCGGGCTTTACGCTCATTATCTCGTGCATATTTTTGCTGGCTAAAGATAGGAAAAAGGCCTGAATTTGGAGGAGAGATGATTTATTTGGCGCAGACCGATACGACGGCGGGATTTTTGAGTAAGGATTTTCGCGAGATAAACGCACTCAAACGCCGAGCAGCGGACAAACCCTGCCTCATAACGACGGCAAAGCTTAGCGAGCTAAAAAATCTCGCTCGCGTACCTGCTAAATTTAAAAATTTAGTGCGCCGCGCGAGGAAAACGACTTTTTTATACCCGAATGGCACCGCCGTGCGCGTCGTAAAAGAGTGCGCCCATGAGGAGTTTTTGAGGCAATTTGACTGGCTCTACTCCAGCAGCGCAAATTTAAACGGGCAAAACTTCGACGAAGCCTGGGCGAAAGCGGCGGCGGACGAGATCGTGGATCAAAATTTCAACCAAAACGCAAGCTCGAAAATTTATAAAATCTCAAAAACTCGACTAAAAAGATTGAGGTAACCCGCCCGAATTTACTCTCGTTTTTCAACTTTCCATCCCAAATTTCACTCAAATTTAACCGCCCTTTAGCTAAGATTTCGCAAATTTGACTTAAGGGATAAATTTGAACAAACTCGCACTTAGCCTCGCCGCTCTTTGCCTAATCATTTTTGTAAATTTTATTTACGAAAAGCTATCCGGCCCGACTCGGTTCGTAGTTACCGCCGATACTAAAATAATCCCAGGCTCAGAGCTAAGCAAATACGTAACGCAAGAGGAGATAGATGATTTTGCTTTTAGATACTGGGATATAGATAAGCAGATAAAGGACGACGCATTTGCTGAAAATTTCCGCAAACTTTTAAAATCAAAGCAAACGGATCAAATTTTAAAATTTATGCAAGATAATAACATTAGCATAGACTCCCCCGTCATAGACGGCGTTACTCCTTTGATGTACGCTAGCTTTTACGACGACGAAGTCACGGCAAAAAGACTTATAGATATGGGCGCAAACGCTCACGCGCAAGATAACTACAAACTCTCGCCCCTAGCCTACGCCATAGAAAACAACTCTACAAAGACCGCTAAGCTCTTACTTGATAGCGGGGTTAAATTTGATGAAGTAAAGGCGGTGCAATATTATATAGATCCTCCGTTTTATAACAACATCGAAAAGCTTATTATAGACGGAGACGACGTAAAGATAGTATTTCGAGATAATTACCAAGTCAATAAAGAATCCAAAGACGTAAACGATCCGATAGGATATATAGTAACCCATAACTACGTAGAGATGACCGAGCTTGCCCTTGCTAGCGGGTATAAACCAAAACTTAAAGAAACGCCGTCTTTATTTACCGGCATAAGGGATGAAAATTCAACCTTTCTACGCTCTTTATACGTGGCGCTGCAAAACCACCCAAACTACGAACCCATGCTAGAGCTTCTTTTAAAATACGACATTATAGGGCAACCTACGAAAGAGGAGTTAAAGAAGGCGTATGAGGAGTGCTATAAAAGCTATAGATGGCACATTGATAATTGGAAAGAGGAAATAGATAAAAATCAGACCATACCCATACTAATACGTATGTCCATAAAAAATGGAGAGAGGTATTGCCCAGATAAAGATGGGGCATTTAGTGATACCTATACGTTTATACGATGGGCAAACGAAAAAAAGAAACTAAAAAGTATGATAAGTTTTTGGGATACATTAAAAGGCGACCCAACCAAGGTAATTTACATAGATAGCAACCGAAGCAAATCAGACTCAAACTCAAATTTACAAAGCAAATAGATAAAAGGAGATAAAGCGTCAGCAAAAATTTGAGTTAAATTTGAGAGGGTTTAACTCAAAATTTGTTTGGCGAGGGGTAAATTTAGCTTCAAATTTAACAGTCCTTAGTCAAATCTAAAGCCAAATTTTACTCATCGCCCGGGCAGCAAATCAAATTTACCGCCGAGGCTCAAATTTTACTTCGCCAAAGCGGGATTATTTACGCTTATCACGACGTTTTTCTCATCCAGATAGAGCTTCGCCGCGTCTTTCACGTCTTGCTCGGTGAGCGCATTTACCGCACTTTCGTACTCGTCCAGGCTCAAAACCTCATCGCCAAAAACTAGCTCGCGCATGAGAGCCCGCGTCCAAAACTCGCCCTGAACGTAGGATTGGCGCATTTTTACGAGTGCTGATTTTTTGAAATTTTGCAGATAGCGCTGGATGTCCGCGCCGCCTTTTAGCTCGGCGACGTTTGATTTTATCTCGCCTAGCACCGCATTTACGTTATCAGGCGCAGCCGTAAAGCCAAAATGCGCGGTGAAGCTTTGGTACGGATATTTTGTGAGATTCATATGCACGCCCAGGCCGTAGACCTGTCCGCGGTCCTCGCGCACGTCCTCGCGCAGCATCATCGAAAGCACCGCAGATAGGGCGTTTACGCGCAGTAGCTCTGGGCGCGAATATTTCACGTTTTCGTTTTTCATTATCATCGCGGCGTCGCTTCGCTGCGTGGTTTGGTAGCTTCGCTTAAACTCCCGCTCGCCCGCGATCGATCTTACGCCGTCGTCCACGAAATTTTCGCGTCCTGCGCGCGCGGGCAAATTTGCCAGATATTTTTGCAAAAGCGGCTCGACCGCAGTCAAATTTAGATCGCCGACCACGACAAAATCATACGAAGCAGCGTTGGTAAATTTATCTTTCACTATCTTTTTTACGTCGTCCATCTGCAGCTCGTTTATGTCCGCGGCCTCGAGCGGGTTTGTTCGCGGGTTGTTTTCGTAGAAAAATCTCGCAAACTCGTCGCGAAATTTGCGCTCGGGCAGATTTTTGGTCTTTTCCAGCTTTTCAAGCTCGTTGATTTTCGTCTTTTTTAGCGCGTTTTCGTCAAATCTAGGCTCGCTAAACTCCAAAAACAGCGCGTGCAAAAGCCACTCGAAGTCCGCGCTAGCCGAGCTTGCGCTATATCCTTGCGAAAGCTGATCGATAAATTTGCTATAGCTTAGCTGCTTTCCGCTTAGGATTTTAGCCAGGTCGTAGTTGCTAAACTCCCCCGCCCCGCTCTCGTTTGAGACCTCTACCGCTAACGCGCCCTGCTTTGGTTTGGCTAAATTTGACGTGCCGCCGCGGCTAACCACGCTTAGCCAGACGACGTCTTTTTTGGTTTTTACATCCTTAAATGCGACGCGCGCGCCGTTTGGCAACTGGTAGAGATAAAAATCAAGCTTCTCGTTATGTTTTTTGGAGACGAAATTTTTAGGCTTTAGCGCGCCGTAGTCGAAAAGCTCGCTCTTTGCCTGATTTGCGGCTATCGTGTCGTACGGCTTTGCCTCCGCCCAAATTTGATCAAATTTTGCCTCGTTTAGCTTCGCTCCTTTGGCGCTAATTACGTTTAGATTTTTTGCATTTATACCCAGTATCCGCCTAAATTCGGCATTTACGTCATCTAGGCTGATCTCATCAAGCAGCGCCAAAGTAACGTCGCGCAGGTCTTTTTCGCCAAGCAACACTCCGCCGATCCTAGTCGTCTCCTCGATATCTGCCGCGACCGCGCTCGAGCGTTTGTTGCCCGCTTGCAAATAGGCATTTTTAGCCGAGTTTATAAAATCTTTTTTCGCGCTCTCAAAGTCCGCCTTGTTAAAGCCAAATTTCTCAACGCCCTTTAAAACGCTCGCCAGATCGCTAAGCGCGCCGCTAAAATCATCCTCCACTGCGTTTATCTCAAAGGCGTAAAGCACGTTTTGATCCTCGATGATCGGCGAGTAAAATCGCCCGCGCAGGGCTAAATTTCGCTGCTCGTATATCATCGCGACTAGGTCTGAGATGTAGTTTGCGAGCAAATTTTGCCTGAGTCTTTGGATCTCGTCGTCAAATTTGTACTTTTGCGTAAAGATCAAATTTAGCGAGTTTAGCCCGATCTCGGCCGAGTCGTAGTTGTTTACGCTAAAGCCGCTTTTTATAGGGATAGTTTTATCGGGGCTCGCGTAGTCGTTCGTGTTTTTAGCGGGGCTAAAGCTTTGCTTTATCAGCTCCTCGATGCGCTTTTTATCAAAGTCGCCGACGGCGATAAATTTCATAAATCTAGGCTGATACGTCCTCTCGTAAAAGCCCTTTATGGTCGCTACATCGACGTTTT
Source organism: uncultured Campylobacter sp. (assembly GCA_963528285.1). Classification (GTDB taxonomy): domain Bacteria; phylum Campylobacterota; class Campylobacteria; order Campylobacterales; family Campylobacteraceae; genus Campylobacter_A. The sequence goes on from CAURVK010000014.1 coordinate 31,800, forward strand.
TTACGATATTCATATCGCCGATGGGCGACCTTTTGGCGTAGATGCTCTCGCCATATAGCTCTGGCACGCGGTTTTTGATGTAAAATCTATACGCGGGCGTGTTTCTAGCGCGCTCCTCTTCGACGATGATGCCCCGCTCTTTATCCAGCTCGGCCGCGTCAAAGCTCACGCCGTCGATCCAGTCGCGAAAAACGCGAAAAACGTCCTTTAAATTTTGCTCGTTTACGTGGATTTCTAGCAGATAGCCCGTCTGATCGTAGCTAGTCTGTGCGTTTAGATCCGCGCCAAAGGCCACTCCGAGGCTCTCTAGCTTTTTAACCAGCTCGTTTTTGCTAAACTCGCGGCTGCCGTTAAACGCCATATGCTCGGTAAAGTGCGCCAGCCCCAGCTCGTTTTCGCGCTCGTCGGTCGAACCGATGTTTACGACTAGATAAAAATAGGCCGAATTTGCGGGCTGCTTATTTTCCTTGACGTAGTATTTTAGCCCGTTTGCTAGCTCGCCGCTCGATATAGCTGGATCCTGGGTCAAATTTAGCTTTTGCGCGTTTTTATCTTTCGCCGTCAAATTTAACGCGCTCAAATTTGCGTCCGCTTGCCGTATTTTAGCCGCCTGCGCGACCGGCGCTTGTTTAGTCAAAACGCTCGCCGAAAAAACAGCCAGAAATAAAAATAAAATTTTCCTCATCGTCATCCTTTAAATTTAAAAAGCCGATTATATAGCGCGATTTTTAATATTTTTGCCCGCGTGCGGCGAAAACGGCGACCGTGCTAAATTTATTTTTTATAAAATTTATGCTAAATTTAGCCCAAATTTTAAAGGATAAATTTTGGTAAAAATAGGAATCCACGGCGCAAGCGGCAAAATGGGACGCATGATCATCGAGTGCCTAAAAAACGAGCCTGGCGCAGCTCTTAGCGCGGCTTATACGATAGAGCCGCTTGATTTTGCGTTACCTGACGGCGTTATCCTCACGGATAAATTTGACGTGCTTTTTGCAAACTGCGACGTCGTTATCGACTTTACGATCAAAGATGGCGCGATAAACCTGCTAAACTACGCCCGCACCGACCCAAAACCGCTAGTCATAGGTACGACGGGCCTGGGCGAGGACGGCGCGAACCTGCTAAAGCTCGCAAGCGCGGCGATGCCGATACTTTACGCTACCAACATGAGCCTTGGCGTCGCAGTTTTAAACCGATTGGCAGCGCTTGCGTCAAAGGCATTGCGCGATTTTGACGCCGAGATCGTCGAGCAGCACCACAGACACAAAAAAGACGCTCCAAGCGGCACGGCGCTGACGCTTGGCGAACGCGTGGCGGCGGCTAGAGGGTTAAATCTAAAAGACGTTTTAGTAACGGGCAGAGACGGCATGGTCGGAGCTCGTAGCAAGGACGAGATCGCGATCCTAGCGGTGCGAGGCGGCGACGTCGTGGGCAGGCATACGGTCGGATTTTACAACGAGGGCGAGTTTATCGAGCTAAACCACACCGCAACTAGCCGCGCGACCTTTGCCAAAGGCGCGATAAAGGCGGCGATTTGGGTTGCAGGACAAGGTAGCGGGCTGTACGGGATAGATGATTGCCTTGGGTTATGATAGGCGGCTTGGCTTTTTCTACTTACTTTGCGTTGAAATTTAATTTTCAAGCTCGGCAACCCGCGCGGTTAGCCTACGCTTAAAAATTAAATTTCGCCTTAATTAAGCGAAAAATCCTGCGCCTTATCATTTTGCGTTCAAATTTTTGATAATTAAATTTTAGCATGAGAGGCAAAGTATCGCGAGATGATTTTTGGGGTTGCGCAGAAATTTTCGTCCAAGACTAGACATGTAGTCTGTCGCAGGGCGGAAATTTCAAGCTCCGCAAAAAGCGCTCGCGAGACGAGCCTCAAAAAGGAAAAATTAAAATGTGTGCGATAGTTGGAGTAATAAATTCTAAAGACGCGGCAAAAACGGCATACTACGCGCTATTTGCCATGCAACACCGAGGCCAAGAAGCAAGCGGCATAAGCGCATGCGAAAACGGCCGTATAGAAACCGTCAAAGGACGCGGGCTAGTTACCGAAGTCTTTGACAAGACGAACCTCGAGAGCCTAAAAGGCGATATGGCGATCGGCCACAACCGCTACGCCACCGCAGGCAAAAACTCTGCCGCCGATGCCCAGCCCATCGCCGCAAACTACTCGCTAGGCCAAGTCTCTATCGTGCACAACGGCAACCTCGTAAACAAAGACGAAGTCCGAGAAGCTCTGATCGCCGAGGGCGCGATATTTCAGAGCAACATGGACACCGAAAACATCGTACATCTCATCGCTAGAAGCCGCAGCGAACACCTGCAAGACCGCATAGTCGCCGCTCTAAAACAGATCAAAGGCGCCTACTGCCTACTCATCCAGTCGCGCCATAAAATTTTCGCCATCCGCGACCCCTGGGGCGTGAGACCGCTCTCGCTGGGACGCCTAAAAGACGGCGGCTACATCGTAGCTAGCGAGACGTGCGCGTTTGATTTGGTGGGCGCGAGCTTCGTCCGCGACGTGGAGCCCGGCGAGATGCTGGTTTTCGAGCAGGGCAAAAGCGAATTTGAGAGCGTGCGCCTTTTTGAAGCCGAGCCTAGAGTTTGCGCGTTTGAGTATATTTATTTCGCGCGCCCAGATAGCGTCATCGAGGGCAAAAGCGTCTACGAAGTACGCAAAAAAATGGGCGAAACGCTAGCTAAAAAAAGCAAGATTAACGCAGACTTCGTCGTGCCGGTGCCAGACAGCGGCGTGCCGGCGGCGCTAGGCTACGCAAACGCCAGCGGGATACCGTTTGAGCTAGCCATCGTGCGAAATCACTACGTCGGCCGCACCTTCATCGAGCCGACTCAAGAGATGCGCAACCTCAAAGTCAAACTCAAGCTAAATCCGATGGCAAGCCTGCTCAAAGGCAAAAGCGTAGTCGTAGTGGACGACAGCATCGTGCGCGGCACGACATCCAAAAAGATCGTCGAGCTACTGCGTCACGCGGGCGCGAGAGAGATACATTTCAAAGTCGCCTGCCCCGAGCTAAAATACCCCGAGCGCTACGGCATCGATACTCCGAGCTTCGATGAGCTAATCAGCGCAAACAAAACGCCCGAAGAAGTATGCAAATATATCGGCGCGGACAGCCTCGAGTTTTTGGATGTGGATGAGCTAGTTAGCAGTATCGGCAGCGAGCGCAAATACTCGCTGGTTAGCTTTGACGGGGATTATTTTATCAAGTAAATTTGGCCTTTGCTGTTTCAAATTTGACCTATTTTGGCAAATTTAAACTCGTCAAATTTGAGCGGCAAAACCCGCATCTTGAAAATGCGAATTTTTGTTTTTGGCGGTTTTGCTTCAAATTTGGGTTTTTACAGATTTAAATTTGATGAAATTTGTGCTCAAAATTTGGCGAATCAAATTTTAAAATTTGATTTCGAGCGCCATACTGCGCAAAAATGAAAATATTTTATCAATATATAAGCAAACGTTGAATATAATTGCGAACTTTAACGTCACGGTAGCTCAGCTGGTTAGAGCGCTGGTCTCATAAGCCGGAGGTCGGGAGTTCAAGTCTCCCCCGTGACACCAAAACACCATATTTTAGGCATCAGAAAAGTTCGTTCCGATCTTTCCCTTTCTTTAATATTTCCTTTAAGAGTGGAACACTTTGATAAAAAAGTGGAACACTATCTCAAAAAAGTTTAAAATCATATCATGCCCTTGCTTCATAAATAATGAAAAACGGTAAAAAATAAAAATATTTTGCCATAGCCAAGCAATATTCTAGTCTTATTTAATACTAAAAATTATGCTGTCCAATTTTAAATATAATGATATTTTTGCACAATGGGCACAAAAGCTTAAAATTTACACTTTGCAAAATTTAGATTATTTTTTAAGAAGTTTGTAGAATAAAAGCTTTAGAGCGGTTTTAGCCTGAGCTATCGTCAGACCCCCCCCCCCTAAACTAGTGCGGATTGTAATACAATCAATATAAAAAAGCACTTAGGAAAGCAGATATTTTTATGTATTTAAAAATATAAAAAAATGTATTATCTTAAAAGTAAAAAGTAATTTATTTTTTAAATTATTATACTTTTTTTATACTTTTGCATTACAATTTTCCAATAGACTACATCGCAAATGAGAACAATGATGAAAAAATCAAACAATCTAAAAAACTTTGTTGTGGCGTTTGCGTTTTGCTGCGCTCCAAGCCTTATTTTTGGGCTTGAAGTAGCAGGAGCTGATACGGCTATAACAAAGGATGGAAAAGAGATAGGTACGCTATATAATGGCGCGCAGATACAAAAAGATGGCTCAAGCTACAAGATAAAAGCAGCTGCAATGAGTGGCAATGAATACATACTGTTTTACAATGATAAGGATAGAGTAAAACTTGCTAGAATTTCAAACGACTCTATCAAAAATCTAAAAATTCTCTCCGAAAAAGAGGATCAATACGGCGTGAAATGGAAAAACGTTGAGCTAAACTTTGAAGTAAAAGATCCAAGCGCCATAAAAAATATAAAAGATGGCTTGTGGGCGACAGAGGAAGAACTGTATCTTCGCTGTGGTAGCTGTCATGTTGCTAAAAAACTAGAAGAGTATACGATAAATCAGTGGCCAAATGTCGTAAAAACCATGAGTGATAGAGCGGGCTTTAGCAAAGATAAGACAAGGCTTGTTGGCTCGTATCTACAATACAAACTGCTAAAAAATCAGCAAAATAACCAAGAAAGGATCTAAAAATGCAAAGACGAGATTTTTTAAGAGCCGCAGCAGCTACAGCCGCTGGTGCAAGTAGCTTAAACGCAACAAGTCTCATAAGTGACAACCTAATGAGCGACACGCCTGCAAAGATGAGCGCAAGCCATTTTGGTGCTATCAAAGGGCTAGTTAAAAACGGTAAATTTGAAGGTGTATTAGATGCCAGCGAGATTGACTTTTACCCAGTTAGTCTAACTCAAGGCGTGGTTGCTAGAACCTACGATCAAACTCGTATCGCGCGTCCAAGCGTGCGCAAAGGATACCTTGAAAAAGGCTATCAAAGCGATAAATCAATGCGCGGTAAGGACGAGTGGGTTGAGATAAGCTGGGAGCAGGCTTTTAAACTAGTAGCCGACGAACTAAAACGTGTTAATAAAGAATATGGCGGTAGCGCAATCTATGGCGGTAGCTATGGTTGGTATAGCGTTGGTAGCGTTAATAACCCGCAAACGCTTCTTGGCCGTATGCTAAATATCATTGGTGGCTACACGACTCGCACGCTAAACTACTCGCAGCATGCTATTAGTGCGATTACGCCACACGTTGCAGGCTCTGACGAGGGCAACTCTCTTGTTACTGCATGGCCTGTGATACTTAAAAACACCGAGGTTGTCGTCATATGGGGAGCAGATCCTATCAATACAAACCAGATCGCATGGGGCGTGGCAGATCATGAGAGCTACATTTATTTTCGTAAGTTAAAAGAGCAGATGAAAAAACGTGGCATCAAAGTCATCACGATCGATCCAGTTTATAACAACACCGCAAACTACCTAAACTCAGAGCACATTTTCGTCAATCCAACAACCGACGTTGCTATGATGATGGCGATATGTTACGAGATGATGAACGCTGGCGTGGCTGATGAGAAATTTCTAAAAAAATATACAAGCGGCTCAGAACAATTTATCGCTTATCTCAAAGGCGAGAGTGAGGATAAAGTCGTGAAAAATGCGGCTTGGGCAGCAAAAATTTGTGGCGTAAGCGAGGCGGATATTATAAATTTGGCTAAAATTTTTGGCTCAAAACGTACTATGTTAATGGGCGGTTGGGGACCACAGCGCGCACATCACGGTGAACAGTTTCACTGGATGATGATAACGCTTGCTGCGTTTATTGGACAGATCGGCTTGCCTGGTGGCGGATATGGCTTTGGTTACCACTACTCTGACGGCGGTTGCCCAAGTCCAGCTGCGCCAAACGGTAGCGCACTTGCACTTGCAAGCGGCTCTGCTACGACATCTACGGCTTTCCCAGGACTAGGAGCTATCGGCATCGTACCATCAACTGAGGGCGAGTGGAAAAACCGCAGTAATATTGCTATTCCTGTTTCAAGAATCCTTGATTGCATAAACAACCCTGACAAAGAGGTCGATTTTAACTGCAAAAAGATTACCTATCCGACTATAAAAATGGTATACTGGGCTGGCGGCAATCCATTCCACCATGCGCCAGATACAAATTTAATGGCCAAAACATTTGAAAAGCTTGATACATTTATCGTGCAAGATTGCTTCTGGACGGCTTCGGCTCGCATGGCTGACATCGTTTTGCCGGCTACCACCGAGCAAGAGAGAGATGACATCACAAAATCTCATACAAACAAATTTATTATAGCTATGCACAAGATTGCCGAGCCATACGAGCAAGCTAAAAACGACTACCAAATTTACTGCGGCATTTTAAAAGAATTTGGCGATAAAGAGTACATGGCATTTAGCGAGGGTAAGAGTGAAATGGACTGGATCAAGCAGTTTTATAATGCCTCAAAGAAAAAGGGCGATGATGCAAAACTAGGCATGCCAAGTTTTGAGGAGTTTTGGGCGAAAGGTTATGTTGAGTTTAAAGTCCCGCCTCACGCCCACGAATACGTAACTATGGCCGAATATAGAAAAAATCCTATCATCAACCGCCTAGGAACGCCATCTGGCAAGTTTGAAATTTTGCCTAAAAAGATTGCAAAAGCGGCTTATGATGACTGCAAGGCGCACCCAACTTGGATGGAGCCGATGGAGTGGCTAGGAGACGTGGAAAAAACAAAAAAATACCCATTAAATTTAGTAACTCCACACCCAAAATACCGCCTTCACAGCCAACTAAACAACACATGGCTTAGAAACATTGAAGAAGTTCAAGGCAGAGAGCCTGTATGGATGCATCCAGACGATGCAAAAGCTAGAGGTCTTGAAAACGGCGATGTGGTAAGAATTTTTAATGATCGCGGTCAAACTTTAGCAGGACTTATCGTGACTAAAAACGTAAAACAGGGCGTTGTTAGAATGCAAGAGGGCAGCTGGTGGGATCCAGATAAAAACGGACTTTGCAGACACGGAAACGTAAACGTTTTAATACCAAACGAGCCAACCTCAAGCCTTGCCATGGGAAATCAAGCAACTGCACTCGTGCAAATCGAGAAATTTGAGGGTGAATTACCAAACCTAGAGGTCTTTTCTCAGCCAAAATTTGCTAAAAAAGGATAAGAAGTGAAAAAAATAGTTATGTTTTTAGGGCTTAGTGCTGCGCTTTTTGCTAACGATGCCTATGTCGGTACGCCAGCTAAAATTTTAGATAAGGTTGGCGGCAAAGAGATCGGTCAGCTTTTCGTGGGCGCAAAAGTCAAGGTATTAAAAGATAGCGGCAATTTCGCCGAAGTCGAATACAACGGCTTTGTGCCTGGCGAGGGCAATACGGCCTATGCTAGACTCGGCGTGCTCGAGAGCGACATAAGTGTTAAAAACGATAAAAATTTCAAGAAAAATGGCGTCCAAAAAGATGACTATGACAATGAATGGATCAAAGTTAGCGTTAAGGGAGCAGTTGACAAAAAGGCTTTAAAATCAAATTTAGACGAGGTTTATAAACCTGGCGAAGAGTTGTTTAAAGAGCGATGTGGGGCGTGTCATGCACTACACGGATATGATGAGTTTAACGTAAATGTTTGGCCAAGTGTTATAAAAACTATGATTGGCAACGCTGGACTTGATGAGACAGAAACGCAAACTTTGACTAGATTTTTACAAAGTAAAGCTCCAATAGAATAACTTTATTTTGTGCATCGTCTTTCATGAGCTAGAAAATTTCGGCCTTTGGTAGACTATATATCTACTCTTAGGACGAAATTTTCTTTACAACTCGCTTTTAGAAAATCAAATCATAGTACTATTATTTTTCAAATTTGACTTTTTGCGCTTAAATTTAAATTTTACACGCTGCTTTAAAGGCAAATTTTTAAGCTTCGTCATCAAGCGAGAGCTTGTAGCCAAGTCCTTGAACGTTTTTGATAAGTTGTGTATAGGTTTTGGTGCGTAGTTTGTTTATGTAGTTTCGTATCGTTTCAAATGACGCTACTTTACCGTTCCATGCGAAATTTTCTATCATATCAAACGATACGACTCGCTCTTTATTTATCGCTAAGATATGCAAAAGTCGCTGTTCGGTTCTAGTTAAAACGACAGTTTCGCTCTCTTTATATAGTAATCTGCCTTGTGTATCGTAGCTAAATCCACGACCTAAATTTAATCGATTGCTAGTTTTTGCACCGTTTTTTGTGGCCATTAATATCATGATTAAAAGTTGCTGTTTGTCAAATGGCTTTTTAAGCAGGTTTGAATTTTGTATGTTTAGCGAGTTTTGTAAATTTTCGTCGGTATCATAGGCCGTAATAAAAATGATCGGCACACGCTCGTCAAGCTCTCTAACTCGTTTTGCCATCGTTGTTCCGCTCATTTGGGTCATATTGATATCGGTGATGATAACATCAATGTCGTTTTTGCTAAAGCTCTCAAGGCCGTCTTGCCCGTTTTGTACCTTGTAAATTTGCCCTACATATGGTTTAAGAAGACCAGCCAAAACTCCTTGCAACTGCGTGTCATCTTCAACCAAAAGCACATTTAAGCGTGCTAACTCTTTAAAAATTTCGTTCATTTTAATAGCTCTATTTCAAATTTTGTCGGATTTTTAGCATTTGCAAGCCTTATGTCGCCACGTAGTTTTTTCTCAAAAATAAGCTTACAAAGATAAAGTCCCATACCGGTGCCATCGACACCTTTTGTTGTAAAAAACGGCTCAAAAATTTTATCTAAAAGCTCACTATCTACACCATTTGCATTATCTTCGATAGTAATAATAAATTTGCCTTCATCTTGGCTCAAATTTATAGCCACATAAGGAGAGAAATTTTCTGTGTCTTTTGCCTTTTTGGCCAGCTCATCTTTTGCATTTGTGATAAGATTCATAAGCACGTGTTTTATGTAGTTTGCATAGCTTTTGATCTTATAAGAGCCTTCGTCGTATGTAAAGCGTAACTCGATATTTTTTACTTGAAGCTGTGGTCGGCAAATGTATAAAACATCATCTAGCACGTCGGTTAGATCAAATTCTTTCTCGCAAAAATCCTCTTTGTAAAAATCCCTAAAAACATCGATAGTCTCATTCATAAGCTCAACGTTCATGCGTATATTTTCAATGTTTTTTAGTGCCATTTTATCGCTATTCTTGCCGCTTAACAGCTCATGCGTATCGCTTGCAAGAAGCAAAAGCGTATTTAGAGGCTGCTTGTATTGATGTGAGATCACGCCTATCATCTCGCCAAGTGCTGCCATTTTGGAGTTTTGCAGTAAAATTTGCTCTTGTTTTTGCCTATTTTGTTCCAAACCCACTTCGTGCGTAATATCGTGCGACATGATAAAAACACCCTCAAATACGCCTTGCTTGTTAAGCAGCGGCAAAAACTCTGTTTTATAAAACAGCTCACCCTTTTTTGAAGTCAGGCTAAAGCTCTTGGTTGGGTTGCTGCTGATTTGCGTAAATATACTCTGTGTGGTTTTATTTGAGCAAAAAATATTAGAGAGTTCTTTTAAATTTTTACCGATATTTGCCTTAAATTTTAGGCCAAAAATTTTCTCGAATTCTTTGCTGATAAAGGCGATATTGCCGGCTTTATCTGTGATGACAAGTCCGCCTATTGGATTTTTGGCAAAAAGATTTAGAAGGTGCTTGTTTTTATAAAATTTTCGCTGCGCCACATAAAGACTAGCAAAGGCGCAAATGCCAAAAAATGCCAACGTTAAAAAATACCAAGATCTTTTAATGCTTTTTTGTCGATTTGCCTGTAAATCATACCCTCATCAAGCACGCTAACTAGCATCCATTTGCTATTTGCGAGCGTATCATATACAAAAATATAAGGCTTATTTTTGATAAGAATTTGCTCATTTCCTTGCTTTTTGACAGATATTTTTTGTAAGGCTTCTTTGGTTTGAGTGCCTGAAAAGTCTAAAATTTGCTCTGTTTGATCGAGGATATTTTTGCCATCTACCATTAAAAACGCTGAGCCATTTGCAAGCGGAAAGAGTGTGGCAAGCTCTTTTTGAAAAATTTCAAAGTCAAGATCGGCTGTCAAAACACCTATAAATTCGCCATCTTTCAAAAGCGGCGTTGAGACAGAGATGACGTAGATACCAAGCTGATGGTCTATATATGGCTCGGTAAAGCTTGTTGTCATACTCTCTTTTGCAGCCACAAACCAAGGGCGGTCTGAGAAATTATATTGCGGCTCGATTTCGTTACTTGCGACAAATCTGTAGCTATCCGGATATCCGGCATAGACTGCTAAAAAGCTACCCGTTCTAGCAACAATGCTAAGCACGCCTTTTATCGTAGTATAATCTTGTGTATAATCTTTTGTCGCAACAAATTTTGCTGTCTCCTCAAGCAGTCGCTTTTGCTGCTCGATACGCTCATTTATGATTGCCTTGTATTTTTGCACTGTTTTTATCTGGCTTGAAACGGCAGAGTCGTATGTTTGTTGTTTGTTTTCATCATAGTTTGTAAAAACTAGATAAAAATATCCCACAGTAACGGCGACTAATAAAATGTAAAAATAATTTTGCTTGAATTTCATTTCGGTATTATAGAATTTTTAAGATAAAAGTGTGCAATGGCGACCAAAAATTTGCTAAATTTAGCCTATACTATACCGCATAATATTACTGAGATACTTATGCGGTTGAAATACCGATAAATATAGGATAGAAGTCTTTTAGTTTTGCGTTAACTTTGCTAAAATCATAGTCGTATTTATTCGTATCGTCGCTATAGTACATATAAGTAGTATCGATCAGACCTTTATACTTGGTTTGAAGCTCGATATTGGCGCTCACGTAATTTTTAAATTTATTCATGATGCCCATTATTATATTAGCAGCCGGCAAAGAAGGATTTGGGCTATTTCCCCATTGTAAAAACGGTTTACCCGATATCTTTTCGTATGCTCCTAGCATCCTTGCGTCTATGAATTGTCCTCTGCTATCCTTATCTACTCCTTCTACTCCGGCCCATTTAAATAAAACATTATCCAGTTGCTTTGCTTTTTCTTCTGGAGCTAGGCCTATATAGTCTTTGATCATATTTTCCAGTCCCGAGTTTTCGCTCATTGCGCTTCTTAGGTTATGTAAATTTCCAAATGCGGTTACTTCCGGTAGCGCTTTTATTCTTTCGGGTATATAAATGCTTGGTTGTTCGGTATATCTAAGATCGACCTTAAACCATACGTCATCGGCGGTAGTGGTAGTGTTATCGTTAAACGTAACAGTAGAGGTTTGTTTGATTAGGTTGCCGTTATTATCTATCTGAGTTTCTTTGTATCGTAAATCTATGGATTTTACGTTATGTTCTTTTAAACTCTTTAGCTCTCCTTCTTCGGTTAAGCCGTTGGTGTTTAAATCTTGCCAAAGAAGCAGCTTATCAAAGTCCTTATCTTTTTCGTCTATGATATTATCATTGTTAAAGTCGAATTCCTTTAAAGCCTCAAACCCGTTCTTAGCCGTTTCGCCGGTATATCCGTAAGCTCCTACCGATACCGTTTTGTCTCCGAATAGCTCTTTTCCGTTATCTATCTTGCCGTTACCGTTTCTATCGTAAGCTAAGAATGCATCGTCTTTACTTATCCATCCGGTAGCTTCTTTAAAGCCGTTGTTATCTATATCGAAATTTACGGCTCCGTTTAGTTTAGACGTAGTAGTACCGTCTTTGTTTAGATCTATTATGATAGGATCGTAGTACATAGGAGCAGCGTTTTGCGGATCATTAGGATCGGTAGGGACATCGGGATTATTTGGACGGTTTGGATTATCGGGATCTCTGTCGTCGTCTTTTATCATACCTCTTGCACTACTTATTACTTCCGCCGTTAAGTCTGAGGACTCATCTACAACGCTGGCATTTACCACAAATGATCTATTGCCTTGAGGATCGTTATCGTCTTCCCATGTGAAGTTAAAGTCTTTACCGATATCTCCTTCTCCTTCTTTAAATTCTATAATACTCTTATCCCCTTTCATACTGGTTACTACTTCTACTTTAAGATACTCTCCTTTATCCAGCTTCCTGCTAAGAGACAGGGTAAAAGGAAGTCCCCTGTCTCCAAGAGATTCTTGTAGCCAGCGATCGCCGCCCTCTTTATTCGTTACCGATACTTCTACCTTGCTATTTGCTAGTTTCATACCCAGACTTTTATCTTCTTTGCTAAATTCGTTTATAGTTATACTCTTACCACCCTTTTGTACGGTTAGGGTAGATTTACCTCCGCTTTTATTTAGTCTATACTCTATTGAGCCGTCTTTACTTACGTATGCTCCTTTATCTTTATCGTATGTTCCGCCTTTTAGCTCAACTCCTTCAAACACTACCTTACCCTTACCGTCACTATCAAAGATGATGTCTTTGTCTCCTACGTAGTAGGTGTCAAAGCCATCTCCACCATATAGTAGGTCTTCTTTATCGTCATTGTCCGTATATATGGTATCCTTACCGTTTCCGCCGTAGATAGTATCTTTTTCTTGTCCTGCATAAATAGTATCGTCTCCGTCATCATCGTTATCTTTACCGTTGTTTACTCCGCCGTATACGGTATTCTTCCCTTTGGAGCTTCTTAGGTCTATAGTATCGTTACCGGGGCCTGCTTCGATGTAGGCGCTACCCCCTACTATCTTTATGTTATCATCTCCGGCTAGGGCATAAATTTTAGTATGTGTATTCGGATTAAGCTTTGATTTAATATTTTCTATATCATCATTCTTATTTGTGCCGAATATAAATTGATTATTAGGGCTATCTGTTATCTGCCCAGACTCATCAAATACAGGTTTTAGTTCTATATTGCTTTGATAATCTTTATAATATTCTCCAGATACGGTTTTAGATATCAATACTTTTTGGAGTATTTTTGCTTTATCTTTTACATAGTCGTCTGAGTATTCGTCTTTATATTTTTCAAGCTCTTTGTAGGCAGGAGAGTCTACGCCAGAGACTATGAAAGGGTTTAGGTTTATTAGGGTGTAGAGAGCAGATATCGGAATGGAGGAATTTGGAAATATTTCTGAGATAGGAGAATTTTGGGATAATACTTGTAAATTTAACGAGTTATCGGCGGCTTCAAATACTCCCAATTTTTTAAATTCGTTTTGTAAGGTTTCATATCCTCTGTTTTTATAAAATGCCACCGTAGCAAGATACGCATTTGTTAATTCTTTGTATGTAACATTGGAGTTAAAGTGTTTTAGGATGTCGTTATATTCGGAGATGGCATGATTTAAAGAAGCAATAAAATGAGCATCAAGGTCCAAGTTTTTGCCAAAAATCAGAATAAATTTGCCAAGATGGGCAGAGCTGATATTTGTAGCCCAATTAGAAAGCATATCGCCATTTATAGCTCCTTCATCTTGGTAAGAAATTGTTGATATGTGTTCATAAGCCCAGTTGGCATGGACTTTTGTAAGGCCTACCGCCTTCATTATTTTATAAAGAGCTATTGATAAAAACATATCGGATATACCTGGATAATTTGGGGGCAAGCTAAGAAGCCTGTCTACGCCGTAAGGGTTATAGGCATATCCTTCTATATGCAAATTTGCCCCTACTTGCTGAGTAAGAATTCCACCCAAACTATGGCCTGTTAATGTCAAATAGCTCTTGGCCTCCTCGATAGAACAATTTTTGTCTTTGGCTATCTTTGCCAATGCTTCATAAGTAAATTCCAGAGCATAACCATATTGGATATTTATATTTCCAAGGCCTATGATAGCGTCCACTTCTATATCTACTCGGCTTTCGGTTCCGCGAAAAGCTAGCACATAGTTGCCGCTTCCTTTAAATTCCCCGTTATTGTTCGTTTCTCCTCTTTCAAGCAAAAGCGCTTGCATATCCGTCCGTTTGTCGACGTAGTCGATGACTCGATATTCGGAATTTAGTTTATATATTTTTTCTTTGTCCTCAAAGTCTGGTATAATATCCCCTATATCGTATCCATCGTCCCCGCCAAGCTTTTTATACGCTAACTGAGCCAATTTTCCCATTTCTGTAATAATTTGCTCTTCTGCTCTCATCCTACTCTCCTTTAAAGTGATCTACAAATCTTCTATCAAAATCAGGTAAAACGTATCTTTCAATTAGATACATTTTAGGAAAAGTTCTTGATACTATTGCAATAATTTTCTCTTCACATATAAAACGACCGGTAAAAGTACCGGATGCATCGATATCTAGCATTCTTTTTAATACAAAATACCTTCTTTGATAACTTATTACTTCATTTGTTCTGTTGTTTATAACTCTCATATCGTCGGCGCGAAAAAAATTTGAAGCGATTTGATTTAAATTTACCTTATCGTCCAGGACAGTATAGTTCATCTTAGGCATCTTGTC
>CAURVK010000015.1:0-45093 GCA_963528285.1 uncultured Campylobacter sp.
GCGAGAGCGAGGATAGCTTTATCGCGGACTTCGCCGTCGCGATGAATACGGGCCAAATCAAAACGGGCGCGACCTCAAGAAGCGAACGCAACGCAAAATACAACCGCCTGCTTGAGATCGAGCGCGAGACGGACGAGTTTTTGGGGCATGAAATTTGAACGAGGCGCAAGACGAATACGTCGAGAAAAAGCCGTTTGATTTCAGGCTTTTTCTCAGATTTACGCTTATAGCGTTTTGCGTGATATGTTTTGGTATCTACGTGGGCAACATAATCTTTGGCAAGCGCTCGCTAGACGTGATGCTAAGCCTACAAGAGCAAAAAACGCAACTAGAACGCGACGTCGAAACGCTAAAAAAACAAAACGCCCAGCTGCAAAAGGCGTATTTCGAGCTAAAAGAGCTTGAGCCGGGCAGCGGCGGCTGATTAGTCGGAAAATTTAAAAAAACGGGGGAGTTATGAAAATCGGTAAAATTTGGCTTTTGGCGCTGGCCTGCGGGCTGGCTTTTGGCAGAGAAAATCCTTTTGCACCCTCGGGCGATGTAAATGCGAGCATGGCTAGCAGCAATGTCGTGGAAAATTTGCCGCCTTTTGAGAAGCAAAATTTCAAATTTCCCGCCGACGCTAGAAACTTCATCTCCGTCACGCTAAAATACAAAAGCCTAGACGGCAGTATCAAGGAAAAAACCGTCGATATAAACAAAAGCATTTCGTGGCAGGACGAGTTTTTGCTAAGTAAGATCGCAGTACCCGTCGTCGTAGAAAAGCCCGACGTCTCGGTTACTAAAGAGGAGCCAAAAGCGGCCGCGATAGACGTCGCGCCAAAGCCTGCCGAGCGCAACATGACAACGCAGGAGCCGCTAAAAGACGTCGTCATAAAACCGCTTGAAAAGCCGCAACCGCAAAAGCAGATCGTCTATAAGCAGACGAAATTTGAGATCTATCCGATGCAGATCAAGATCCTCACGACCGACGAGAAGCTAAAGGACTACTCGATCAGCAAAGGCACCAAGGTCGTGATCGACTTCGCCTCGCAAACGGACGTAAACACGAGAAAAGACGAGCTTGACTGCGGCGCGTTTAAAACGGCTCTTTTTGGCTCGCACGGTAAATTTTACCGCGTAGTTTTTGATCTCGACGGCAGTTACAAGCACGAGATCGAAAAGACGCAGGACGGCTATCTGCTAAAGCTATCTAGATAAATTTGATTTTTGTACGCCGAGTTTTGGGTGTGTAAATTTGCACCGATAATTTCTTGCGGTGAGGGTTAAATTTGAGCCTTCGCCGCGTTTTTAAATTTGGCTTTTAAATTTAGCCGAATTTGCCCTGATTTAAAATTTCCCTATTTTTCAAATTTCCCATCCAATTTCACTCAAATTTAACCGCCCTTTAGCTAAGATTTCGCAAATTTGACTTAAGGGATAAATTTGAACAAACTCGCACTTAGCCTCGCCGCTCTTTGCCTAATCATTTTTGTAAATTTTATTTACGAAAAGCTATCCGGCCCGACTCGGTTCGTAGTTACCGCCGATACTAAAATAATCCCAGGCTCAGAGCTAAGCAAATACGTAACGCAAGAGGAGATAGATGATTTTGCTTTTAGATACTGGGATATAGATAAGCAGATAAAGGACGACGCATTTGCTGAAAATTTCCGCAAACTTTTAAAATCAAAGCAAACGGATCAAATTTTAAAATTTATGCAAGATAATAACATTAGCATAGACTCCCCCGTCATAGACGGCGTTACTCCTTTGATGTACGCTAGCTTTTACGACGACGAAGTCACGGCAAAAAGACTTATAGATATGGGCGCAAACGCTCACGCGCAAGATAACTACAAACTCTCGCCCCTAGCCTACGCCATAGAAAACAACTCTACAAAGACCGCTAAGCTCTTACTTGATAGCGGGGTTAAATTTGATGAAGTAAAGGCGGTGCAATATTATATAGATCCTCCGTTTTATAACAACATCGAAAAGCTTATTATAGACGGAGACGACGTAAAGATAGTATTTCGAGATAATTACCAAGTCAATAAAGAATCCAAAGACGTAAACGATCCGATAGGATATATAGTAACCCATAACTACGTAGAGATGACCGAGCTTGCCCTTGCTAGCGGGTATAAACCAAAACTTAAAGAAACGCCGTCTTTATTTACCGGCATAAGGGATGACAATTCAACCTTTCTACGCTCTTTATACGTGGCGCTGCAAAACTACCCAAACTACGAACCCATGCTAGAGCTTCTTTTAAAATACGACGTTACAGGGCAACCTACGAAAGAGGAGCTAAAGAAGGCGTATGAGGAGTGCTATAAAGAAAATCAGATAGAGAAAAATTTCTATAAATACTACGAATATAATAAAAAAAGATTAGATGAAATTACAATAAGTCAAGGCGAAACTCCTACAAAAGTAAATCCCGTATTTTTTAACTTTAGGAAAAAACTAAGAATTAATCATTATGAAAAACATTGTCCAGACGAAAATTCTACTTTTACGATTAGAGAATTTATCGACTGGGCAAATGATAATAAAAAAATGAGTTCTATATCAAGTTTTACAAGTAGTTTTGAAAACGACCCAGCCAAGGTAATTTACATGGATAGCAATAGAAGCAAATCAGACTCAAACTCAAATTTACAAAGTAAATAAACAAAAGGAGACAAAATGTCAGGGGGAAAAAATTTAACTCAGCAAAGCGCGTCTAAAGCGGCGGAGGTCGCCGTCGGCGCGGGAGATTTGACTCCGCGGTTTAAGTAGCGGGGGCGCCAACTAGAAGCGGCTTGCCGTCAAATTTAGCTTAACGGTCTAAGTTTTAGCCTTGCTACGAGGCGTAGCTAAATACGCAAAATCCGCAAATGTTGCAACCGATCTAAAATTTACGATCTGCGCTAGGGCAAATGCTAGGATCGCTTAAATTCCTGCGCGCGCAAATTTGAACTCTGCGCTTTAAAAACTGCGCTCGGCGCAAATTTAGCTTTATTTATCCGCGCTTTTGCTAGCTTTTTTGGCCTCTAAAAACTCCTCGTAGCGGCGGTCGATGATTTGTTTGACCTCGGCATAGTTTTGCGGCGAGTTTTCTATGTAAAAATAGGCGTTGTTAAAGTCTTTTTCGCCGAATTTATCCGAAACGAAATCCGCGTAATCCTGCAAATACCAGCCGTGCGTTTTGGCAAATTTCGTGCGGTCCGTGGTGTAGTAGGCCTTCGCAAAGGCCTTGCCCGCGGTGTTTAGCTCGTCGCTACTTAGCACGCCATCCATGGCATCGAAAAAATACCGGCGGTAATCAAAGCTATCGTCCATCCGCGCTATATCGTCTGCAAAGTCCGCCGCAAAGTCCTTGGAGTAGAGCTTGCGCTCCATGCACCAGCGGAAGAAAAACGCGATGTGCGTCGCGCCGTTTTCATGCGGGATATCAGTCGGCGCAGTTTCCGCGCCCCAGTGCCATTTTGCCTTGTCGTAGGTTACGTAAGCCATTTGATCTCCTTTAAATTAGGCTACATTTTACTAAATCCGACTTAATTCGAGAATTAAAACGCGGCGGCGGGCAAGATAAAATTTCGCGTCGTTGCACGAAAAAGTAGTATAATGCGGATTTTATTTCAAAGGAGAAAAAATGAGCGAGAAAAACTTGCAAATTTTAGGCTGGATAGGCACGTGCCTGTCGGTTATCATGTATATTTCTTATATCCCGCAGATAATGGGCAACCTTGAGGGCAACAAAACGCCTTTTATCCAGCCTCTAGCCGCAGCGATAAACTGCACGATCTGGACTAGCTACGGCCTGCTAAAAGCTAAAAAAGACTATCCGCTTTCGGCTGCGAATTTGCCCGGCATCATCTTTGGTCTTTTGGCGACGATAACGGCGTTTTAATACGCCATTTGGACGTTGTGGTGAAATTTATGCAATATGATTTAAAACAGTCAACGCAATAAAGTATTATCTATATTACCACAACAATCAATTCTTAATTAAAATTTATAGCGTTTTTGCTATTTTAGTCAATTTTTCTTTAATTTTATTGCCTTTTAAACCCAATAAAGAGATTATTTTTGTTAGTTCCTCTATTATCTCTTTCATGTTTTTATCATCATTGTCTGAGGTTCTAAGTCTTGTTGTGGTAAGCGGAATAAATTCCTGATATGTGATCATAAAATCTTTGTAGTCTTCTTGTAGCTCTGGTGCATAGAAACTAATTAGTAGGTGTAATTTGCTAGTATCTACTTTCGGACTTTCTATGCTTAAATTTGGGTTTACCAATAAAGATGCCTTGTAATGTAATCCTCCTAAAATATCACCAATTATAATAAACGCTTCCTCTAGCTTTTGTCGCCTGAGTTTATTTTTATCTTTTTTATTGGTTATGTAGGTATGCACTATTTGGCCACAAACTGCTAAAAGTGCACCAAGGCTAATCTTTATTACATCTGTCCATAAATTGTCCACAGGGATGCCCTATATAAATATTTATAAATCGCGCGGATCGGCGATCTTGCCCATTACCGCACTCGCCGCAGCTACGGCCGAGTTTGCCAGATACACCTCGCTCGTGCGATCGCCCATGCGGCCGACGAAGTTTCTATTCGTCGTGCTCACGCAGCGTTCCCCAACGCCCAAAATCCCCATATATCCGCCTAGGCACGCGCCGCAGGTAGGGTTACTCACGACTGCGCCCGCTTCCGCGAAAATATCCATCAGCCCCTCTTTTTGCGCTTGCAGGGCTATTTTTTGCGTCGCAGGCGTGATGATGAGGCGGGTTTTGCGCGCTACTTTGCGGCCTTTTAGGATCTCAGCCGCGATGCGCAGGTCGCTTAGGCGGCCGTTCGTGCAGCTGCCGATAAAGGCCTGATCGATAGCGATGTCGTCTCTCACAGCCTCGCGTACACTCTTGCCGTTGCTAGGTAGAAACGGATAGGCGATCACGGGATCGAGATTAGTGACATCGATCTCTAAAATTTGCTCGTAGTTCGCGCCCTCGTCGGAGTAGTGTAGTTTCGGCTCGGTGCGTAGATTTTTGCCCTTTAGAAACTCTTTCGTCGTTTCATCAACCGCGATGATGCCGCTTTTGCCGCCGGCCTCGATCGCCATGTTGCACATGCTAAAGCGCCCGTCCATATCGAGGCTCTCTATCGTCTCGCCCGTAAACTCCAGCGCCTTATATAGCGCGCCGTCCACGCTGATGCGGCGGATGATCTCTAGGATGAGGTCCTTACCATAAACGTGGCGGTCTAGCTTGCCGCGAAAGATCACTTTGATAGTCGGCGGCACCTTGAACCAGTTTTTGCCCGTTATCATCGCGTAGGCTAGGTCGGTGCTGCCCATACCCGTGGCAAAGGCTCCCAGCGCGCCGTGGGTACAGGTGTGGCTATCGGCGCCGATGATGACGTCGCCCGGCACTACGAGGCCTTTTTCGGGTAAAAGCGCATGCTCGATGCCCATATCTTTTTCGTCAAAATAGTTTTTTAGATCGTGTTTATAGGCAAAATCGCGGCTGATTTTGGCTTGGTTGGCGCTCAGGATGTCTTTGGCAGGGATGTAGTGGTCCATCACGACGCTAAAGCCGTCCGGGTTGGCGAGCTTCGTCGCGCCGCTGCGTTCAAACTGCTTGATGGAGATAGGAGTCGTGATGTCGTTGCCGATGACCATGTCGATATTGCTTTCTATGATCTCGCCCGCGAAAACCTCGTGCCCTACGTGCTCGCTGAAAATCTTTTCGGTGATGGTTTGCTTTGAGTTTTGCATAAATTTCCTTTTTTGCGGATGCCGCGCGTTTTTAAAATTTAGCGATTTTAGCGAAAAATGGATAAAAAAGAGATTGAGATTAAAATTTGAGCGTTTCAAATACGAATTTGGCTTGGCTAAAATAGCATAATACGTCGCGGATTTAAAACAAAATTTGACGCTTTCAGGATGTGGGTCCGGGCGAGTCGAATTTGAAGTCAAATTTGTAAATTTAGCCAAATTTGACTTCAAATTTGAACGTAAAGCGATAAGGTGAAGTATCGAGAGATGATTTTTCGAGTTTTGAAGCAAAATTGAGCGTGCGCTAGGCATGTAGCCTGCGGAGCGAAAATTTTGCAAAATCTCGGAAAAGCGCTCGCGAGACAAGCCGCTTAAATTTTAAAATTTAACGCTAGCGGTCAGCATAAACTGCCTCGCATACCCCGGCTGTATCGGTATGATATTAGCCTGCGTGCCGGTCGATGAGGACGTATAGTAGAGCTTGTCGGTCAAGTTTTTGACGTTAAACGAGAAATTCGTCTCGTAGCCCGCGATCTTGGTATCGTAGCTGATAAATGCGTCGTAAACGACCGCGTCGTCCATCTTAAAGCCCGTTCCCGCAGGCACGGCCGGTAGATTCGTCCTCATGTAGTAGGTGTACCATGAGCCAAAATACCTCGCCCCACCGCCAATCCTTAGGCCTTTTGCGCCTAGGTGGCTAAAGTCGTAGTTAGCAAAGAGGCTGGCTTGGTGCTTTGGCGTGGCTTCTAGCGGTTTGCCTACTAGCACGGCAAACGCGCCGCTATCTTTTCGCACCTCGGTTTTAGTATATGCGTAGCTAGCGCCCACGCTTAGCCCTTGCGTCACGCGGCCGTTAAAGTCAAACTCAAATCCTCTCGAGCGCGCCTCGCCCACGGGCGTACTTACGCTATTTACGGTGCGCATGATGTTTTTCTTGTCGATGTTAAAGACCGCCGCGCTAGCCGTTATGCTATCGTTTTGAAATTTAGTTCCCAGCTCTATACTTTTGCCTTCCTCGGGCTTTATGTCGCCGATGTCGTCGCCGCTGATCGCTATTTGCGGATTAAAGCTTTGCGCGTAGTTGGCGTAAACCGACCACTCGGGCGTTAGCAGGTATAAAAGCCCCGTCTGCCACGTAAATTTGCCGCCTTGCTGATCGGTGGTGTTTGGTCCGCTAGTCGTGCCGCGCGCGACTTGGTCGTAGTATTCGTATCTAACGCCCAAAGAATAGATCAAATTTTGGGTCAAATTTATACTATCTTGCGCGTAAAATCCGATCGTTCTTAGCTTTTGATACTGGATACCGGAGGCTCGGTCGGACGGATAGGCGACCGTGCCGTAGACTGGACTGTAGATATTTATCGGGAAGTTTCTGTGCGTAGTGCCCGAGCTGTAGCTGTTTAGCGCGCCGGGTCTATAGCGGTAGTACTCCTTTGCGTCGATACCAAAGAGCAAGTTATGCTCTATCTCGCCCGTTTGCACGTAACCGTTTAAATTTAACGACCCCGCGTGCGTGCGGTGGATAAATCCGTCATACGCCTCGTTTCGTCTAGCCGCCACGCCCGTGTTTAAATTTACGTTCATTAGCCTGATGTGGCCGTATTCGTGCTTGGAGCGCGAATACGCGTAAGCGCCGCGCAGTAGCCAGTCCTCGCCGATATTTTTTTCAAAATTTACATCTACGGTGTCGAGTCTGGTTTTTAGTTTATTAAACGGCTCGTCAAGGCGCCTTTTCTTATCTATCGGAAGTAGCTTGCCCGTGCTTGGAATGAGATACATACCGCGGTCGATCGGGTCGGTCGAGCGCGTGTGCGTATAGGCTAAATTTATGCGGTAATCATCGCCTTTATACGAGAGCGAAGGCGCAAAGAGGACGTTTTTATATTCGCCAAACTCCCTCCAGTAGTCTTTTTGCATCATATCAAATATAAATCTATACGCAAAGCCGCTCTCCGCGATCGGTCCCGTGGCGTCAAAGCCCGCGTTCCAGTAGTTGCGGTTGCCGATACCGGCCCAAATTTCGTTTGAGAAGTCGTATTTTGGCTTTTTAGTGACCATATTTATGATGCCGCCGGGCTCTTGCGCGCCGTAGAGTAAGCTAGCCGGGCCTTTTAGCACCTCGACGCTTTCTACGGTTTTGTTAAAGCTATGCATGACGCTAGCGGGTACGCCGTTTCGCATGATCGAGCCGTCGCGTCCGCCGCCAAAGCCTCTCTTTATGATCGAGTCAAAGATGCCGCCCGTGGTATTTCCGTAGCTAACTCCGCTCACGTTTTGAAGGCTCTCGGCTAGAGTCTCGGGTTTTTTATCCTTTAGCTGTTGTTGCGTCACGACGTTTACCGTTTGCGGGATCTCTAAAATAGGCGTATTTGTTTTGCCTACTTCGCTGGTTTTGGCGCGGTATCCGTCATCCGCACTCTCGCTAATCTCGACGCCTTGTAGCGCGACGTCGGCGGCGAAAAATTGGGTTAAAAGCAGCGACGAGGCCGCTAAACTTAGGCTAAATTTGTTCATTTATTTTTTCTCCGTTTTAAAATGCATTATCATTATATTATTCTTGTGCTTAAAATTCGGTCGTATTTTAGGCTATAATTTCGGCTATGAAATACGCAAATTTAAAACAAATACAATCATTTTTGGGCAAATTTAAAAAAATAACCGCAATCAGACGCGCGGGCGATATGGCGATATTTATAGAATTTGACGGCGAGCTCGGGTTGTTTTTTGATCTTAGCAAAGCCGACTCTGCGATCTACGCAAACCCCGATTTTTTAAACGTAAAAGAGTACAAAGCGCCCTTTGACGTCGCGCTTAAAAAGAGGTTCTGGGGGGCGAAAATTTTAAATTTAAGCGTGCCCGAGGGAAATAGAATTTTAAAGCTGGAGTGCGAATTCCAAGGCTCGTATAAGAGCCTGGCCTCAAGCCTGTTTTTAGAGTTTACGGGGCGATTTACCAACGCGATCATCACGGACGAAAAGGGCGTCATCGTCGAGGCTTTGCGCCATATAGATAATAATTTTCGCGTGATAAAACCGGGGCGCGAGCTGCTTGAGCTGCCGCCTGCAGTGATAAAAGAGCGCCAAACGCCGCCGATAACCGATTTTGCGCGGTATTTTAGCGAGGAATTTGAGCGCGTAAATAACGCAAAGCTAGAAAATCTGCGCGCCGTAAAATCGGCCGCGATAGAGCGAAAAATGCAAAATTTAAGCGAGATTTTAGCAGGGCTTGAAAATGAAGCGGATCTAAATGCGCAAAGCGAAATTTTAAGCAAAAACGCGGGGCTCATTCTATCAAATTTACACGCGTTAAGGGACTACGAGCGCGAGATAACGCTAAATGATTTCGAGCGAGGCGAGGTGCGGCTCGTGCTGGATGATAGCCCCAAAATCGCCGCAAACGCGATGTTTGCCAAAGCAAAAAGGCTAAAGCAAAAGGCGGCCGGGCTGGTTATAGAGCGGCAAAATTTGACCGAAAAGCTGGAGTTTTTATCAAATTTACAAACGCTCGTAAACGAAGCTAAAAGCGCTGAAGAGCTAGAGATCCTAGCGCCTAAAAAAGCCCGCGCCGCAAAGCAAAAAGAGCAAAATCAAAACGTAGAGGATTTTTACGTCGAAGGCTATAAAATCAGCATCGGACGCAACGAAAAAGGCAACGTCTGGCTGCTAAAAAACTCGAAAAAAGACGACGTCTGGATGCACCTAAAAGACCTACCGTCCGCGCACGTCATCATCAAAACCGCAAAAAGCGCTCCAAGCGAGGAAATTTTGAGATTTGCAGCGAAAATTTGCGTAAATTTTAGCGTCAAAGGCGGCGGGACGTACGAGGTTGATTTTACCAAACGTAACAACGTTAAAATTACGAGCGGTGCAAATGTAAACTATATTAATTTTAAGACGATATTAGTAACAAAGCACGACTAAAAGGAGGCGAAAATGGCTGTAACACCCCTTGGCAACACGATTTTTATCAATCAAAACGTAAATATGGTCTCAAACAAGGTCGCCGACGTCCAAAATAGATTTGACCTGCAAAATCTCGCCGCTGCATCGCTAGCAAGTGACGAAAAACAAGAGGTCTCCGAGGTGCGACCGACCGAGGAAACCTATAAAATCGACCCCGAAAACGAACACGAAAAGCAAAAAGGCAGGCAGGAGCAGGGCGAGCTCGCCTCGGAGCAAAACGGCAAAAACGCAAACTCCGAGAACGAGGACGGAGAAAACTCCGAGGAGCGCATCGCGGCTAACGACTTCCCGCAGGCATCGCCCGTTTTTCAGCATCTTGATCTTAAAATTTAACCTACTCGCTCAAATTTGGCCACTCGAAGCTAGGCGGTCAAATTTGACTTTAAATTTGAGCCGTTTTCTGCACAAATTGGAGCTTCTGCCTTTTTAGTATCGAACGTAAAAAATTTCAAGCGTAATAAATCGGCTCGTTTCAGGCGTAAATTTAGCGTCCGAGGTATCTGCCGCGGGAAAGCGGTGCATAGCAGCCAAATGCGTGAACGCGCCGAGCGTTAGTCGGCACCGCCTGTGGTGCGGGTGCGGAGCAAATTTTATCTGATTTTAAATTTGATACTTCGTTTTTTGGCAAGCATAAAATTTGGCGCAGGCTGTCAAATTTACGCCAGGTATAGCGCCGCGCTCGGTAAAATTTGGCAAAAATCGTCAAATTTGTTGCTCGCTTCAAGCAAAAATAAATTATCAAGTTTAACTACCGATTAAAGCGAGCCTGCAAACGCAATTTCGCCTTAAATTTCAGCGCTTTTAAGCGAAAATTTTATACAATTATTACTCAAAAAAGGAAAAATCATGAAAACGCGTATAATCACCGGCATCGCGCTATTTGCGGCGGTTTTGGTCATCTTTTTCGTCGATAGTTATCTGTTAAATTTCGCCATTTTGGGCTTCGTGCTTTATACGGCCTTTGGCGAAGCGCAAAAGCTCTACGGCCTACAGGGCGGCTCTCTTGCGCTCGTGGCGGTTATTTTTTACCTACTTACGCCCTTTTCAAACCCCGTGTTTATCGCTATTTTAGCAGTTTTGCTCGTTGTTAGTTTTCTCGCGCATTTTAAAAGCGAAAATCTAACGCCCGCGCTGCCGTTTTTGTATCCGATGACGCCGATTTTTCTCATCTGGATGCTTTATTCGCTCTACGGCGTCGGCTACTTGGCATGGCTGATTTTAACGGTCGTGGCGTGCGATAGCGGGGCGTTTTTCGTCGGCAAATTTTGCGGCAAGCACGCCTTTAGTGAGACATCGCCGAACAAAACCTGGGAAGGCGTAGTAGGCGGTATCGCCGTAGCTACGGTCTTTGGCGCGGGTTTTGGCTGGGTGCTAACCGATAGCTTTTGGCATAGCCTCATCACGGCGTTTTTAGTTGCGGTTTTTGGCGTGTGGGGCGATCTTTTCGAGAGCTACTTAAAGCGCCGCGCGGGCGTCAAAGATAGCGGCGCGCTACTGCCGGGCCACGGCGGGATGCTTGACCGCGTCGACGGCTATTTGTTTGGCGTTGCCGCGATGCTCTGGACGCTATCGTGGTAGTGCTGGGCTCGACGGGCTCGATCGGGACAAATACCCTAAATCTAGCCCGCAAATTCGGCCTTAGCGTCGAGGCGCTGAGCTGCGCGTCAAACTACGAGCTTTTAAACGAGCAAATCGCCGAATTTAAGCCTAAATTCGTCTGCATTGCCAATCCAAAATTTGCTAAATTCGTAAAACACAAACGCGTTTTTGCGGGCGCTCAGGGTATCTGCGATATGCTAAAAGAGTGCGAGAGCGAGCGCGTCGTAAACTCTCTGGTCGGCTTTGTCGGGCTGGCTCCGAGCCTGGCCGCGCAAAAGCTGGGCAAAAAGCTAGCGCTTGCCAACAAAGAAAGCCTCGTCGCGGGCGGCAAATTTTTAGACAGGGGCGCGATAAATCCGATAGATAGCGAGCATTTCGGGCTTAAATTTCTGCTCGCAAACAAAACCCCGATCGCTAGGCTCGTCATCACGGCTTCGGGCGGCGCCTTTTACAAAACCCCGCTAAAAGCCCTAAAAGACGCCCGCGCAGCAGACGCGCTAAAGCACCCGAACTGGAGCATGGGCGCAAAGATTACGATCGACAGCGCAACGATGGCGAACAAGCTTTTTGAGGTGTTGGAGGCCTTTTGGCTCTACGGCGTGCGGGATATCGAGGCGCTCATCGAGCGCACGTCCATGGTGCATGCGCTGGTGGAGTTTGCCGACGGCTCGACCACGGCGCATCTATCCAAAACCGATATGATTTTAGCCATCGCGCATGCGATTTTGGGCAAGGATGGTGCGCTAAATTTGAACGCCGCCGATGTGCAAATCGTGCCGAATTTAAACCTAAAAACTCTAGAAAACATAAAATTCGGCGAAATAAATTTAAAAAAATATCCTATCTTTTCACTAAAAGATCAAGCTTTGCAAAACCCTGATCTTGGCGTAGCTATAAACGCCGCAAACGAAGTTGCCGTGTATAAATTCTTGCGCGGCGAGTGCGGATTTTTAGATATCTCGCGAACGGTTTTGGCTGCAGCAAAGAGGTTTGAAAACGAGAAGATAGAGAGCGAGAGTAGGATCTTTGAAGTGGATTCAGAAGTGAGAGCATGGGCGGAAAAGTCGCTTAAATAGCGGCTTGTCTCGTGAGCGCTTTTCCGAGATTTTGCAAAATTTTCGCTCCGCAGGCTACATGCCTAGCGCACGCTCAATTTTGCTTCAAAACTCGAAAAATCATCTCACGATACTTCGCCTTGTCGCTTTACATTCAAATTTTGAAGTCAAATTTACAAATTTCAGCTTCAAATTTTACTCACCGAGACCCGCGCCTCAAAAATGTAAATTTAAATTTGCGGCGCGACAGCGCCAAATTTAACCTGCACGAAGTGCAGCAACTTATAACGTGCAGTGGGTTTGGAGAGGGTTTGGGAGAGGGTTTGGGAGAGGAAGGGGCGACGCTTCGTAAGTAGTATCCCCTTCCTCTCCCGAAAAAAGAGAAAGGCGGATATAAGAGGAGTTCTTTTGCTTAGCTTCACTGTGTTTGCTACCGTCGCTGCGCTCTGCCAAAGCAGCTTACAAGCAAGAAGAGACCACTACGCTCGCCTTGTGCTTGCACTCTCTTTGAGAGCTGCAAAGCAGAGCGCAGTTCAAGCCCCTTCCCCCTTAATAAGAAAGATTAAAATCAAAATTTGACAAAACCAAATTTAACATTTTCAGGGTGCGGGTCTCGGTGCGTAAATTTAAAATTTGCTCGAAAAAATTTGCTTAAAACGACACTTTTTCGTCGCCGTAATCGTTGCCGATATGTTATAATTTCACGAATTTTAAAATCGCGCCTGGTTTAAATTCGGTTGCGAAAACAAGATAAGCGCTGCAAATTTCAAGAGTCAAAAAATAAGTCGCAAAATAAAAAGAGGAAAATATGGAAAAATACGAAGGCTACAATCTCAGGCTACGCGACGCTCTCGTCGGCGTACAGTTTCTATTCGTCGCGTTCGGCGCGCTCGTGCTGGTGCCTATTTTGACAGGGCTTGATACGTCCGTGGCGCTGTTTACGGCGGGTATCGGCACGCTGCTGTTTCAGCTCATCACGCGCAAAAACGTCCCGCCGATCTTTCTCGCGTCTAGTTTTGCATTCATCGCGCCGCTAAGCTTCGGCGTGAAGGAGTGGGGCATCGCTGCGACGATGAGCGGGGTGATCGCGGCAGGGCTATTTTACGTGGTTCTGAGCCTTCTTATCAGGCTCAAAGGCGAGGACTTTTTGCATAAAATTTTACCGCCCGTGGTCGTGGGTCCCGTCATCATGACGATCGGCCTCATCCTCTCGCCCGCGGCCGTAAGTATGGTCATGGGCAAGGAAGCGCCCTACACGCAGGGGCAGTCGCTTACCATCGCGTTCATTTCGCTTGCGACGGTCATCGTCATCATGATGTTCGGTCGCGGTATGCTGCGTCTCGTGCCGATACTTTGCGGCATCGCGGCTGGATACTGCGCGTCGCTATTTGTCGGGATCGTGGATTTTACGCCGATTTTGTCCGCGCCGTGGTTTGCGCTGCCGCATTTCACCGCGCCGGTTTTTAAGCTCGAAGCCGTGATCTACATGGTGCCTATCGCTATCGCGCCCGCGATCGAACACATCGGCGATATGCTCGCGATCAGCAACGTCACGAAGGAAAATTTTCTCAAAAACCCGGGTCTTAAAAGCACGCTGCTAGGCGACGGTCTTGCGACGTCGCTAGCAGGCTGCTTCGGTGGGCCGCCGAACACCACCTACTCGGAGGTCACGGGCGCGGTCAGCATCACGAAGGCCTACAATCCAGCCATCATGACCTTTGCCGCGTTTGCGGCGATACTGCTAGCCTTCGTGGGCAAGCTCGGCGCCGCGCTCTCCACGATCCCCGCTCCCGTCATCGGCGGCATTATGCTGCTGCTTTTCGGTATCATCGCTAGCGTGGGCATGGAAACGCTCATAAAAAACAGCGTGGATCTAGCCGAGCCGCGCAATATGATCATCGTCGCGCTTATCTTTGTCTGCGCGATCGGCGGCATGGTGCTGGACTTCGGCGCTATGAGTTTTAGCGGCGTGGGACTTGGCGCAATTATCGGCATCGCGCTAAATTTGGTGCTACCGAAGACCAAGCATTTTGACGGATACTAAGTTAAATTTACTCGGAGCTTTCGTAGTTTCGCGCGAATGCGGGTAAATTTGAGCTTTGCCGTCAAATTTGATGAAGCCCTTTAAATTTACCCGCCGCTTTTGAGCGTCAAATTTACCGCGCCTAAATTTTAAAATTTCCCCGCAAACGCTTTTAAATTTCCAACATTTTAAACTAGCAAGATATATAATTGCCTTATGAAAAAGGCGAATAATTTAAGTAAATTTGATAAAAAGGCGCTAAAGCTGCTCTTTGCGGTACTTTTCGTGCCGCTCTTCGTCTCGCTCGTTTTCATCTATGAGCTATCGGTGTATGACCGCTCGCACGAGCTGCCCGCGGGCGCGCAAAAGATCGGCCGCAGCGATTATTATAATATCGGCGGCAAAATTTACCTACGCTCTTGGAATCTCGCTCCCTACGAGCTAGAGGGCGGTGCGGACGCGGCGAGCTTTCGCGCGCTTGATACCGGCAGATACTCCTACACAAACGTCGGCATGGACGCTAGTAGCGTATTTTGCGGCGCTCGCAAGATGTCGGGGCTAGATCCCGCCCGCACGCAAAAGATCGGCTCTCGCTACTACAGCGACGGGCGCGTGAGCTACTTCTGCTCGGACGTCACGCAGCGCACGGGCGGCGCGATAAGCTACATTTACAAGGTATTTTTCCACGCCTTTGGGCTCTCAAAGTGGCCGCAGGAGTACAACTATCCCTACGCCAGACTTGATACTAGCGCGCCCATCTCGCCTCTGACCGAGAGCCCGTATGTGGCCACAGACGGCGAGCGAGTATTTTACGAGGGTAAAATTTTAGAGGGCGCGGACGTAAAAAATCTAAAACAGATAAGGCGAAAAATCATATACGAAGATAGCCCCGGCTCGCCCGCGCACTTTCGCCCGGTCGATCGGTGGCTAAGCGACGGACGCAGCGTTTATAAAGGCGGCGAGAGGCTAAATTTCACGCCTAGCGAGCAGATGTATCTCGTGGAGCCAAACGCGGGCATAGAGTTTCTTTTTGATCCCGCTACGGGCGCGGTGCTTATGGACGGCGAGAGGTTTGAGGCTGCAAACGAGCCCTATACGCCGCTAAATTTTCAGAGCGGGCATCAGGAATACATGCTGTTTGCGAGCAAAAACGGCATATATTATCTAAGCAAGGATAAAATTTTAAATCGCCCGCGCGCTAGCGGCACCGAGGGTCGGATAAAAGACGCGCTTTGGTACGTTTATTATAAATTTGGTGCAGACGCCAGCAGGCTAAGCGCGCTAAAAAGGGCGGGCGACAATCCGTTTAAAGGCGCTGTGCGGCAGATATCTGAGAAGCTTTTTAAAGACGACGAGGGATTTTACTATCTAAATTTCTACTCGCATAGCGTTTACGTCACGGGTCGCAGCGGCAGGCATCTGGATAAGCGGACGAATTTCATCGAACTGCGAAAGATCACGCTAGACGTGCATGATGATGAGGTGATGGCGCAGATCGCGGACGAGGCGGCGCGAAACCCCGAAATGTCGCAGCCCATCTTTACCGCGCAGGACGTGGAGTATGAAAACGGCGCGGCCTTTTATATGTATTGCCTCGCGGCGGTTTTATTGCTCGGAGCTTGGATTTATAGCTACCTTAAAAAGCGCAGCTTGCGGCGCGGCTAAATTTGCCGTCAAATTTGCTCTAAATTTACAACCTTTCTTACCGATTTATTACGATTTCAGGCTAAAATCGCAGTGAAAAAAATCAAAAGGAAATCCAATGGAAAACAAAATCATAAACAGCGTCAGGGGCGGCTTTTGGACGAAGCCCGTCATTATTTTCGTCCTGCTTTTGCTGCTGCTTATCCCGCTAGGTTTCATCAGTTCGATGATTTCTGACCGCGCCTACGTCAAGCAAAGCGCCGAGGAGTCTATCATGCAGCCGGTTGGCGGCCCGCTTAGGATCGAGGGCGTTTTGATCTCGGTGCCGTATAAAAAGCAAGCGGCGATCTACAACGAAAACGGCGTAGCGGCGGTATCGCAGACAACCGAGCAGATCATGATAATGCCGCAGTCATACGAGCTATCGACCGAGCTAAATCCGCAGTATCTAAAACGCGGTATCTTTAGCGTGCCTGTTTTTAACGGCGACGTTGCGCTAAAAGCAAAATTTGTGCCGCTAAATTTCGAGCAGCTAAATATCAAAGAAAGCGACGTTTTGCTAGGCGAGGCGACGCTGATTTTAGGCGTGGGTAGCAAAAAGACCTTTACCGCGTTTCCCGCGCTAAAAGCAAACGGACAGGATCTCGCGCAGTCTTTTGCACCGCCTAAATACTCGCCCTTTGCCCAAAGCGTCCACTACAAACTACCTGCAAATTTAGCAAACGGCGGCTTTGAGCTAGCGGGCGCACTATCTATGCAGGGCGGGCAGAGCGCGAGCTTCGTTCCCGTCGGGCAGGATAATAAATTTGACGTAAAATCCTCGTGGAGCTCGCCGTCTTTTAGCGGCGGCTGGCTACCTAAATCGCGTGAAGTTACTAGCAGCGGCTTTAACGCGCAGTGGGAGATCTCGGGCCTTAGCACCGGCGTTCCGCAGGCGTGGATCATGGACGGCAGGCGCGAGATGGGATTTGAGGGCGTCGAGGCTAGCTTCATCAGTCCCGTAAACAACTACTCGCTCATCGCGCGCTGCGTGACCTACGCGATCTTGTTTTTAGCGGTGCCGTTTTTGGCGATATTTTTGTGCGAAATTTACAGTCGCGTCCGCATCCATCCGATCCAGTACCTGCTCATCGGAACCGCCGACGTGCTGTTTTACCTGCTCGTGCTCTCGTTTTCCGAGCATATCAGCTTCCTAGCCAGCTATCTCGTTGCAGCCGCAGCCGTGTGCGCGACGATACTTTTTTACGGCTCGGCGATCTTTCGGGCGCGCAAATGGGGCGTATTTATCGCGCTCGTGCATGCGGTTAGCTACTGCTTGCTCTACGGTATCTTGCAGTCCGAGGACTACGCGCTTTTGATGGGCAGCGTGATGATATTTGCGGTGATTGCGCTTGTTATGTATTTGACCAGGAAGATAGATTGGTACGAAAATGGGCTGAAAATTTAGCTCTTTGCGGCTTGTCTTTTTGGTTTATACGTCGTTGGAAACTCGGTCGGCTTCGGTCACGGACGACTAGTCCGCTCCCTCGCCTCCGTCGTTTCCGCCTCGTCTAAACGCAAAAATACTTCGCCTTAACTTTTTACGTTCAAATTTGAAGTTAAATTTTACTCGCCGAGACCTGTGCCCCAAAAATGCTAAACTAAAAAACGTGCGGCGCGACAGCGCGGTCGCACCCCTTGAACGTGCAGTGGGGTTGGAGAGGGTTTGGGAGAGGAAGGGGAGACGCTTCGTAAGTAGAGCCCCTTCCTCTCCCAAAGAAAAGAGAAAGGCGGATATAAAAGGGAGCTCTTTTGCTTCGGCTTTGCCTCGCAACTGCAAAGCAGAGCGTAATTCAAGCCCCTTCCCCCTTAACAAGAAAGGCTGATTTGCGCAAAAAGCTAATGCACAACACCAAATTTAACAAAACCAAATTTAGCACCTTAAAGATGCGGGTCTCGGTGCGTCAAATTTGGATTCAAGATTATTCAAATTCGGTTTCGTCGCAAATCTACGGTGAGCGATTTGCACGCGTATTTTGCCGCCTTTGCGAAGGAGCGGGCCGAATTTATAACCGCGAAAGCAAAAAGCGGTAAAATGCGCTAAAAAAGGAAAATTTATAAAATGAGCGGAAATTTACAACATAGCGGCTCGGGCGGGCTGATTTTGGGTATAGAAAGCAGCTGCGACGACAGTTCGGTGGCGCTACTGGACATCGACACGCTGGAGCTAAAATTTCACAAAAAAATCTCGCAAGATGCCGAGCATTGCGCATTTGGCGGGGTGGTGCCGGAGCTAGCCGCGCGCTTGCATACGGCTACGTTGCCTAAAATTTTAGAGCAGATCAAACCCGAGCTGCCCCGCGTAAAAGCCGTCGCCGTCACGAACGAGCCTGGGCTATCCGTGAGCCTAGTTGGCGGCGTCGCGATGGCAAAGGCGCTCGCCTCGTCGCTGCGCGTGCCGCTAATCGCCGTAAATCACCTCGCCGGGCACGTGTATTCGCTATTTTTGACGCAGGAGGCGCGGCTGCCTGCGGGCGTGCTACTCGTTAGCGGCGGGCACACGATGGTGCTAGATATCGGCGCGGACGGGTCCGTGAGCGTGCTAGCCGCGACGATGGACGATAGCTTCGGCGAGAGCTTTGACAAGGTCGCAAAGATGCTGGGACTGGGGTATCCTGGCGGCGTAGCGGTCGAAAAAGCGGCGCAGGGCGGGCGCGAGAGGTTTAAATTTACCGTGCCGCTGCTTGGCGACGCGCGCACGGCATATAGCTTCTCGGGGCTAAAAAATCAGGTCCGCGTCGAAACCGAAAAGCTCGCCGCAAGCGGAAATCTGGGCGCGCAGGAGATCGCCGATATCTGCTTTGCCTTTGAAAATACAGCCTGCATGCATATCTTAAACAAGCTAGAAAAGATATTTGCCCAGCGTAAATTTGAGCGTTTCGGCGTCGTGGGCGGAGCAAGCGCGAATCTAAATTTGCGCTCCCGCCTAAAGGCTTTGTGCGATAAATACGGCTGCGAGCTCATCTGTGCGCCGCTGGAGTTTTGCTCCGATAATGCCGCGATGATCGCGCGCGCGGGACGCGAAAAATACCTGCGCGGCGAGTTTGCGGGGCTTGATCTGCAGGCGAGTCCGAGAAGCGAGCTAACGAGGGTTTAGATTCGGCTTTTGGCCAAAAATTGCTTTTTAGCTCAAATTTGGCGACTTCTATCGTCAAATTTAGCTTTTTGTGGCGCTGTTGCGAGCGGGCGAGTATAAAGCACGCCAAATCTAAATTTGGCGCGGTGAGCTAAAAGCGCCAAATTTATAGAATCTAAAATCGTTTCGCTAAAAAAATACCGCGACAATCGCCGCAAACGCTAAGACTGAATAAATTAAGATTTTGTATATGCTTGTTTTTGCGCTAGCTTTTCGCTCGTAAAATACGCTTAATTTGTATTCCGAGCTCTTAAGCGTGCGCCACGCCGCAGCAACCGCCATAACTAAAAGTAGCGAGCAAAATTCTCGCGACGGCAAACCTCTAAAATCCTCTAAAAATAAAATGGTCGCAAGAAGCGTCGCCAAGCAAAACAGCATAAAAAATATCCAGCTCAAAGCGATGAAAAATACGGCGTCCATTTTGCAATCTATGCCGTGATTTTTATATGCTGCGACCCTAAAGCCGATATAAACGGCAAGCAATGCGCAAGATAGTATCGTGAGCGGGTTAAATAGCACAGAAAGCGTCATTTGGCTCATCTCCGCGCCCAAGATAGACGCCATGGGCGCAAAAGTAAAAAAGGATAAATAAAATTCTAGCCTGGAAAATGACGCTAAGAACTGATTTTATGATTTTTAACAATTGTTTCCTTTAAACGTTTGGCGACTTAGGGCTTGAAATTTGACTACGATTTTAGCTAAATTTTAATGAAATTTATCGACTCTCGTCTAGTGGGTCTTAAATTCGGCGTTGCTATATAATGTATTTACTCGAGCCGTTTAAATTTGAAATGCGGTGAGTCGCCTTTTGGTTTATAAATTTAGCCCTTTTATTGCTCGTAAAATTTCATCCTCGCGAGCTAAAAAATCCTTTGCGATGACGATAAATTCGTTATTTTTTAGCGAGGCAGCGTCGTAGATCGGCGCTTTGAGCGTCGCTAGATCGATCATCTTTGCGCCCGCACACGCGGCGATCATCTCGCCCGCGGCGTTGTCCCAGATAGAGCTTGGCGAGTAGCGCATATAGGCGCCCGCTAGATTTTCGGCGATGCGGCAGTATTTGATCGCCGAGCTTAGTCGCGCGATGCCCAAATTTAGGGCGCTTGCGAGCTTGCCGGCCGCTACGTTTTTGCCGCGTTTGCCGCTGATTATCGTTTGTGGCGCATGCTCTTTTGCGGCTAGAGTTTGCGGGATAAACGCTCCGTTTTTATAAAGCTCCTTTTGCGTTCGTTCGCCTTTTGCCGCGCTATAAATTTCGCCGGTAACGGGCACGTAGATGACGCCAAGAACGGGGCGACCGTCCTCTATGAGCGCGATGCAGACGCAAAACTCGCCGCTACCTTCGATAAAATCCTTCGTGCCGTCTAGCGGATCGATGAGCCAAAACGTCCGCGCGGACTCGACTAAAATCTTTTCCTCCGAGCAGATCGGGAGATTCGAGCTTTTTAGCGTTTCAAATATCGCAGCGTTTGCAGCAAGGTCGGCTGAGGTCACGGGCGAATGATCGGTTTTTAAATTTACCTCGAAATCCCGGCAGTTTTGGCTAAACGCGCTTTCGCTCAAGGTCGAACGAGCTGCTAAAATCTCGTCGTCAAAGCCTTTGTGGGCGTAAAATTTCATTATCTCGTCGCCTGCTTTTGTAGCCACAAGCTTGGCTAAGTTTAGTAATTTTTGCATTTTGGTTTCTTTTTTAGCGGCTCGTCTTTTGAGCGCTTTTTGTGGAGTTTGCCAAAATTTTGCTCGGCAGACTACATGTCTAGCCTACGCAAAATTTTCGCTGCACAACCCCAAAAATCATCTCAAAATACTTCGCCTTGTCGTTTTGTGTTCAAATTTAAAGTCAAATTTGTAAATTTAGGTTTCAAATTCCGCTCGCCGAGACCTGCGCCTTGAAAACGTAAATTCTACCTTAACTTAAAGAGTTGAGGCGCCGTATTTTTTCTTTAGACTAGGCGGAAATGAGCCGAGCGAGGGCGCATACATATAGTATGTAACCGAGCTTCGGCGATATTTTCAACGAAGTATAAAGGAAAAAGACAAGCCGCCAAATTTAAAATTATTTCGGCGTTCTGTTTGTCTCGCCCACGTACAGTTGTCTTGGACGGACTATCTTGATACTCTCCTGTTCTTTTAGCTCTATCCACTGGCTGATCCAGCCCGGGATCCTGCCGATGACGAAAATAACCGCAAACATATCGTTTGGTATGCTAAGAGCTTTTAAAATCAGTCCCGAGTAAAAATCGACATTCGGGTAGAGGTTGCGCGAGATGAAATATTCGTCGTTTAGCGCAATCTCCTCGATCTTTTTGGCAATTTTTAGAAGCTCGGTGTTTATGCCGATCTCGTCAAACAGCTGGTCGCACATAGATTTTAGTACCTTCGCGCGCGGATCGAAGTTTTTATACACGCGGTGACCAAAGCCCATCAGCCTAAACGGATCGTTTTTGTCTTTGGCGCGGGCGATGTATTTGTCGACGTTTTCGACCGAGCCGATCTGCTCTAGCTGGCGGATGACGCCTTCGTTTGCGCCACCGTGAGCCCAGCCCCATAGCGCTCCGATACCTGCGGCGATACACGCGTACGGGTGCGCGTGCGTCGAGCCTACCGTGCGTACGGTCGTCGTGGAGGCGTTTTGCTCGTGATCGGCGTGCAGCATAAAGACTGTATCAAGCGCCTTGACCTCGATCTGGCGCAAATTTACGTGCTCGTACGGGTAGCTCCTCATCATGTATAGGAAATTTTCCGTAAAGCCGCGGTCTAAATTTGGATAAATGATCGGCAATCCGCGCGAAAATCTATAAGAAAACGCCGCGATGGTCGGGATTTTGGCGATTATTCGCATCGCCATCTCGTGGTACTCCTCCGGCTTGTCCATATTTAGGTGATCGAAGTAAAACGCCGAAAGCGCCGCTACT
Source organism: uncultured Campylobacter sp. (assembly GCA_963528285.1). GTDB lineage: Bacteria > Campylobacterota > Campylobacteria > Campylobacterales > Campylobacteraceae > Campylobacter_A. Next base: position 22,123 of record CAURVK010000015.1, read on the forward strand.
GCCGCCTGCAGGATCGCCATCGGGTGCGCCTTATCCGGAAAGGCGTCAAAGAGCTTCATCATGCCCTCGTGGATGAAACTGCGCTTTTTGAGCTCGAGTTTAAATTCGTCGTATTGCTTTTTGTTCGGTAGCTCTTTATTTAGCAGCAGATACGCCACGTCGATGAAGGTTTTGTTTTCCGCTAGATACGCGATATCGTAGCCGCGGTACATCAGCTCGCCTTTTAGCCCGTCGATATAAGTGATGCTAGAGCGGCACATCGCCGTCGAGGTATATCCGCGGTCAAACGTAAACATCCCCGTATCGCTAAAAAATGTCGAGATATCGATGACGTCGGGCCCCATCGTACCGTGCAGTATCGGAAAGTCGTAGCTTTTGCCGTTTCTGTTGTCTGTTAACGTAACCGTATCGCTCATTTTGGCTCCTTTTGCAAATTTTTATTTTCGTAGCTCATTAGGATTTTGATACAAATCGTTACTATTATAGCCTGAGTTAGGCTCGCTAGTATGAAAGAGAAGTAAAAATTTTCATTTATACCACCTGATTTGTAGGCTATGGTAGCAACCGCGATAAGAAGCGTTAGCGGCATCGAGTGTGATAGCGCAAAAAGGACGGTATTTTTTAGCCCTAGGATGTTTAAAAACACCGTGCTAGCCGCTAGCCTAAAGCCTATCATGACGCCAGTTATCAGCGCCGCGTCGCGCACGACTCCGTCTATCATAAAGGCGTTAAGCTTAAACGTCGAGCCGATATGCACGAAAAATGTCGGCACCAAAAAGCCAAAGCCAAAGCTAGCAAGCTTGTGCGGAAGGTCTTTTTTGTGATCGAAAAATGTCGCGATAAAGGTCCCCGCCACAAACGCGCCGAAAGCTATCTCTAAATTTAAATAAAGCATAAGCGCGATGATGCCAAAAAACAGCGCCATACACAGGCGGATGTCTTTTTCGGAGTTGTCGTAGTGGGGCATTAAGATGATGCGTAGCTGCGGATACCACCAAAACAGCACGTTTAGCGTCTTGTACCCGATCACCGCCGTGGCTAAAAATCCGCTCAAATATATGATCGAAAACGCCAGCTCGCTACCCGCGCCAAATTTCATATACGCGCCGACGAAGGTTAGTAGCGTGATGCTCACGACCTCGCCGATCGAGCCGATGAGCATGCCGATATTTAGCCACGCCTCGTTTTTGCCGTACTCCTTAAACAGCGTAAATATCATACCCACGGCCATCAGCGGCATGATGAGGATAAAAAGGCGGTTTAGATCAAACGAAAACGTCAGCAGCGCCGAGAGTAGGTAGAGTATCGCCAGATAGACGACGCCCGTTTTTAGGATCTTTTTATCTATCGTGAAAAATAGCTTGAGATCGACCTCCGTGCCCGCTAAAAACATGAGGTAGAAAAAGCCGACTTCGCTCACGATTTTAAACATCTCGTTGTGCCCGATAAAGCCCAAATACCCGGCTACCGAACCCAAAATAATCTCCACCGGCGCGATAGGGATGCGTAAAATTTTAGAAAAATACGGCGACGTAAAGATGATAAAAGCTAGCGCGATGAGGATATTTAGCCCGTTTGCCTGCAAGAAAGTCCTTTGTAAATGGGGGATTATAACCTAAGGTTTTTTATTCTTTGATAAATTTGACTTGCTGGGGCTTGTCTCGCGAGCGCTTTTTGCGGATTTTGTTAAAATTTGACTCGATAGGCTATATGCCTTATCTTCGTCAAATTTTAACTTCAAAACCCCAAAAATCATCTCACGATACTTCGCCTTATCGTTTTACGTTCAAATTTGAAGTCAAATTTTACTCGCCAAGACCCGCACCGCAAAATCGATAAATTTAAATTTGCGACGCTTTGCGTCAGCAAAGCAGTGTCGCCACGCCTCTCACGTGCAGTGGGGTTGGTGGGGTTCCTGCGTCGCTGCGCTAGCAGCTGCAAGCAGACGGGGGCGGGTCTGCCTTCGGCAGTTGCGAGTGCGTAGCACGACGCAAAGGAAAAGGGCGCTCTATTTCGCTTCGCTCGTAGCTGCAAGCAGACCGTAAGTAGAAAGCCCTTCCGCCACCCAAGAAAAAGAAAAACTAAAAAAATTTGGAGAATCTTAAATTTAACAAAACCAAATTTAGCACTTTAAAGGTGCTGAGCTAGGTGCATAAAATTTAGATTTTCAGCGAATAACGGTGCCTAGATAACAAAACCCGAGGCAAACAGAAACGCTAAAAAACGCGTTTAAAAATGCGGCTAAATTTTGTCCCGAGCTAAAAAGGCGCACCGTCTCATAGCTAAACGTCGAAAACGTCGTAAAACCGCCGAGCGCGCCGACGACTAGAAATAGCCTTAAATTTTCGCTCAAATTTAATGAGAGTAGTACGCCGATCAAAAAGCTACCAAGAGCATTGACGCAAAGAGTAGCAAGCGGAAAATCGGGGCAAAATTTAGCGACCGCGCCGCTTAAAACAGCTCTACAAACCGACCCCAAAAATCCGCCGCACCCGATTAAGAGCAAATTTTGCATCAGTGGCAAAGCGTCGCGAAGCTAAATCCGCGCGCTTTAAACTCGGCGATATCGCGGCTGGCGACCTCGCCCTTGGTCGTGAGGTAGTCGCCGATGACGACGGCGGAGACGCCGTGATCAAAGATTTCGTATTGACGTTCGCCTAAAATTTTCTCGCGACCGCCTGCTATCATAACGCGAGCGTTAGGCAGTGCGCGGACGGTGTCGTCGATGATCCGTAGGGCTTCGTCCGCTCCCATAGGCGGCCGTTTGACGCGTAGCGCGTCATTTTGGATAAAGAAATTTATCGGGCTAGAAAACGGATCAAGCTTCGCAAGGCTAGCTTGCAAGCTCGCGCGGTCGGCCTCGCTCTCGCCAAGCCCGTAAATGCCGCCCGTGCAAAGCATTAGCCCCGCTTCTTTGGCGTCGATGTTGGTCTGCCAGCGCTCGTCCCAGCTATGCGTCGAGCAAATTTGCGGGAAAAACTCGCGCGAGGTCTCAAGGTTGTGATTGTAGCTAAACACGCCCGCGCTTTTTAGCTCTTTTAGCTGCGGCAGCGTCGCCATGCCGTTGCAAGCGATCAGCATGAGGTTTGGGACTTCTTTATTTACGGCGCGCGCGAGGCGGGCGATCTCCTCGGTCTTTTTGTCCGTGAGCCTTGCGCCGCTAGTGACGAGGCAAAAGCCTAGCGCATGGTTGGCTGCCGCGATCTTGGCCTCGGCGACGACTTGCTGGGCGGATTTGATTTTGTATTTTTCGATATCGGCGTTTATGCCCGCACTTTGCGTACAGTAGCCGCAGTCCTCGGAGCAGTTGCCAGAACTTACCGAACAAATGGCACACAACATAATAGTTTTCATTAGATTATTCCTTTTTTAGCGGCTCGTTTTTTTTGCCCTATACTTCGTTGGATTTCGCTGCGGGCTACAGTTACGTATTATATATACGCTCCTTTGCCCTTGCTCATCCGCCTCGTCTATGACAAAAATACTTTGCCTTGACTTTTTACGTTCAAATTTGGAGTCAAATTTGCAAATTTTACTCACCGAGACCTGCACCGCGAAAATACTAAATTTGGCTTAGTTAAATTTGGAATCAAATTTTGTTTCCAAATGTGTAGCACAATAGTGCGTTTTAAATTTGTAAGGCGACGTATTTTTGCGTTTAGACGAGGCGGAAATGAGCCGAGCGAGGGCGCATACAAGTAGTATGTAACCGAGCTTCGGCGAAATTTCTAACGAAGTATAAACCAAAAAGACAAGCCGCCGTTATTGCACCGCGATTTGCACCTTTTTCTTGCACTTCGTACACTCGTGAAACGTCCCCTTTTTTAGCTCTTTTTTGATCATATCGCCGCCGCATTCGTCGCATTTTTCGGCGACTGGCTCGTAGTTTGAGACGAAGTCGCATTTGGGGTAGTTTGCGCAACCGTAAAATTTACCTCTGCGGCTGATGCGCTCGACGATATCGCCGCCGCATTTTGGACACGGCACGTCGATCTTTTTGAGCTCTTTTTTCGGTTTTGTCGCCGCTTCGCCTTCCTGCGTGCCTTGCCCTTCCTTTGCGATATTGCGCGAGTATTTGCATTTTGGGAAATTTCCGCACGCGATAAACTCGCCGTAGCGCCCTTTTCGCAGTAGTAGCTCGCCGCCGCACTCAGGGCACTTTTCGCCGATCGGAGTGGCGACTTTTTGGCTTTTTATGCCCGTTTTGCCAGCTGAAATTTTATCTATAAACGGATGATAAAAATCGCTCAAAAGCTTTTGCCAGTCGGCTTTATCTTCGGCGACGTGATCGAGCTTTTCTTCCATATTTGACGTAAATTCGCTATCTACTATATCGCTAAAATGCTCCTCCAAAACGCCCATCATCGTAAAGGCGATCTCGTTTGGCACGAGCTGCTTTTTCTCGACTTTGACGTAATCGCGAGAGGTCAGCAGCGAGATGGTCGGCGCGTAGGTGCTAGGGCGCCCTATGCCTAGGCTTTCTAGCTTTTTAACGAGTCCGGCCTCCGAGTAGCGAGACGGCGGTTCGGTGAAGTGCTGCGAGCTTTTGATGCTTTGCAGGCTCATAGGATCGCCGATTTTTAGGTCGGGCAAAATTTTATCCTTATCCATATCGCCGTAAACGCGGTAAAAGCCGTCAAACAGCACCTTGCGGCCGCTTATTTTAAATTCGCCCTTTGCGCCCGCGACGAACACGTTTTGCGTCTGGCTCACACTCGCGCTCATTTGACACGCTAAAAAGCGGTTATAGATGAGCGTGTAGAGGCGTAGCGCATCTTTTTCGAGATACTGTGCGGCGATAGCGGGCGTGAAGCTGAGATTCGTCGGGCGGATAGCCTCGTGGGCCTCTTGCGCGCCTTTGCTTTTGGTTGCGTAAATTTTAGCCTTAGAGGGCAGGTAGCGTTCGCCGTACTCTTTCTCGATCGTCTCGCGCGCGGCAGCGACAGCTTCTTTGGCGAGATTTAGACTGTCCGTTCTCATGTAGGTTATCGCGCCCATGAAGCCCTGATGCGTCTGCACGCCCTCGTATAAATTTTGCGCGATCATCATCGTTTTTTTTGGGCTAAAGCCTAGGCGGTTGCTCGCGCTTTGTTGCAGCGTCGAGGTCATGAACGGCGGCGCGGGCTCGGTTTTGCGCTCTTTGGCTTCGATCTCGCGGACGCTAAATTTGTCGTTTTTTAAATTTTCTACGATAAATTTGGCTCGGTCGCCGTTTGTTATCGTGAGCTTTTCTATCTTTTGCGCTTCAAATTTAACCAGCTCGGCGTCAAGATCTTTTTTGAAAACCGCGTCGATGCTGTGGTATTCGATCGGTTTAAAGTCGCGAATCTCGCGCTCGCGGTCTACGATGATTTTTAGAGCGGCGCTTTGTACGCGTCCCGCGCTTAGTCCTTTTTGGATTTTTAAATTTAACAGCGGTGAGAGCTTGTAGCCCACGATTCGGTCCAGCAGGCGGCGGGCTTGCTGCGCGTTTACGCTATCCATATTTATCGTGCGCGGGTTTTTTAGAGCGGCTTCGATGGCGCTTTTGGTTATCTCGTGAAACACGATGCGAGGCAAGCTCTCGGGCTTTTTGCCGATGGCTGCGGCGATGTGGTAGGCGATCGCCTCTCCTTCGCGGTCCTCATCGGTTGCGAGGTAGATTTGATCGGCGTTTTTAGCGAGTTCTTTTATCTCTTTTACTATTGCGGAGTGATCGGCGCTTATTTTGTATTCGGGCGTAAATTTTTCGCCCTCGATCTTGATACCAAATGCGGTTTTTGGTAGATCTCTGATGTGGCCTTTTGATGCGATGACATCGTAGTCGCTTCCGAGGAAATTTTTTATCGTTTTGGCTTTCGCGGGGGACTCCACGATGATTAAGCTTTTCATTAATATAGCCTTTTTAATTTTTTGCGGTAATTGTAGCAAAAAATTTAAACTAATGGCATTAATTTATCGTTTGAATTTAAATTTGACTTGGAAAAGTGGGATAAAATTTGGAGCAAAAAGTCGAGCGGGTAAAACTCGACTTTAAAATTCACTTCTAAAGATATAGACGCCGAATTTAGCGTCTATAATAACTATTATTTTTGGAGATGTCTTAACTATTGGTGTTTGGGTTTTTGAAATCTAAGACCGCCGAAGCGGCCTTAAAGTGTTAACTACTGAAGTAGTCTTAAAACGTTTTGCTGAACAGAGTTAGCTTGGCTCATAGCATAACTTCCTGACTGAGCAAGGATGTTAAACTTAGAGAAGTTTGCTGACTCGGCAGCGAAATCAACGTCTCTGATTTGAGATTCGGCTGATTTTACGTTTACTTGAGTAACTGTGATGTTGTTTACGGTTGCAACAAGTTGATTTTGAACAGAACCTAGGTCTGAGCGGATCTGGTCAAGTGTTTTTTGAGCAGATTCAGCGATATCCATAACAGCCATAGCGCCGCGTAGAGTCATAACGCCTGCTGATTGAGCTGATGTCATAGCAGCTTTACTCATTCTTTGGAAGCCCATAGCAGCGGCTAGATCCGGATCTAGTTGACCTTTGATATCTCTTAGAGCCACTGACTGCTGGTTGCCGCCTTCGCCGTTACCGTCTTTACTAAACGCCGCAGAGAAAGCTCCTGCTGCATTACCGCTTGATACTTTGATATCGCGACCGTCTAGGCGAACTAGGTTTAGGCGTCCTACGAACATAGATGTTCCTCTTTTACCGCCTAGGCCGGCACTTACTTTGTCGCCTGAGATTTTTATAGCTCTACCGTCGCGGCTAGTTAGTACCATTCTACCTTCGGTGTTTACGGATGCTTCTACGCCTGTTTGGTCTTTAACTTTGTTGATAGCATTTACCAAAGCGCCGTTTTTATCACCCTCTTTTACCTCTAGGTCGCCGATTTTTACGCCGTTGATGACAAGGCTTAGGATCTGACCGCCGCTGATAGCTTTACTAGATACCCATGTAGTATCAAAGGTAGCTCTAATGCCGGTTTTATCGGATAGCTTGTTGATATTTTCAGCTAGAGCGCCTACGCCTTTACCTAGACCGGTTGAGATTGTAGCCGCAGCTACTTTTACGTTATTTACGCCGTCTACGTTTAGGAAAGTAAGGCTAACTTTGCCTGCAAATGTCAATAGCTTAGAGCTCTCAAATCTTGTTAAGCCGATCTTATCTGACGTAGTAGCGCCGATAGATGCTTTAACTGTTTGGTTTGAGTAAGCGCCGATTTGGAACTCTTTGTTAGAGAATGTTCCGTTTAGTAACTGCTGGCCGTTGAAAGACGTAGAGTTGCCGATGTTGTCTAGCTCTTCCATTAGGCGAACGATGTCGGCTTGTAGCGCTTGACGAGAATCGCTTGTTTGACCGTCTTGAGCTGATTGAGTAGCTTTTACTTTGATAGTATCAAGGATTTTTAGCTGCTCGTCCATAGCCTTATCCGCTACTTGGATGATACCGATAGCGTCGTTACCGTTTGCGATAGCTTGACCAAGCGCGCTAGCTTGAGAGCGAAGACTATCAGCGATAGCAAGACCAGAAGCGTCATCTGCTGCAGTTTGGATTCTCAAACCTGAGCTAAGTTTACCCAAAGAAAGAGAAAGGTTGCGGTTGTTACCGACTGCGTTTGCGTGTGTGTTTAGAGCGTTGATGTTCGTGTTAATACGAAAACTCATTGTAAATCCTTTTAAAGTTTAATTACGACTTCTTGTCGTTCAAAAACTATATCGGACGAAATCAAAAAAACTTTAGGGGTAGAGGTAAAATTTTTTTATTTTTTTCAAATTTGATTGAGAAGGACGAATTTTAGGGCTTTACGGCTGGTGCAAATTTGATTATTTTAAATTTTATGCGGCGAAATTTACATTTTTACCGTCAAATTTACGTGCGGCGGATTAAATTTGAGCGCAAATTTGGTCCGTCGTTAAATTTGAGTCGTTCGGCAAAATTTGAAAGAGGGAGAAATTTGAAAGTTTAAAGAGGATAAACCCCGAAAGGTCGGGGTTTATCGCGGAGATTAGAGTGTTAGCTGTAGGTTTGTACCTGCATCGGCAAGCGTAGCGTTGGCTAGGTCTACTATACCGGTTAGTTTTACCACATAGTCGCTGGCGGATAAGCCAGCGGTAGCGTCTGATCTTACTAGATATGTATCTGTCGCATTGCTATCTGGATCGGTGTAGGTGAAGTAAGCTAGTTTGTTGCTTGCAGCCTTTGCGACGTCTAGGGCTCTAGATAGGTTGTTTGCAAAGTCTAGCGATTTTGTTGAATCGTATCTTGCGATATTTTGATCAATAGTGTCTGATGGTGATGATGTTAGATTTGCGCCTATTTTGAGTTTGTCGCCTTTAGAAAAGTCCGTGATAGTAGCCGTTTTTGATGCAGGGAATGCTGCGCTGTCGCCTACGGTTCCTAATATAAACGTATCGTCTCCCGCTCCGCCCGTTACGGTTGCGCCTGATTTGCTACCGAAGGTTATCTCGTCGTCTCCCGCTCCGCCTTTGATTACCGACTTTTCATCAAGGTGACCGCTAGCGTCAAATTTGAAATCTCCTTTTAGCGTGCTTGCGTCTACGGTTTTTAATTTTTTTAAGGCCCCGTCTAGGACTAGTTTTGTTTTTGCGTCGCCTTTTATTACCACGTTCGTTAGAGTGCCCTTATCGGCGGCGCTAGCTTTTAGATTTACGGTATTTGTAGCTGTGGCCGTCTTTTCGTCGTCTAAATTTGACGCTATATCGATGTTTTCTATATCGTCTATTACGAAGTTGCCCGTATTTGCCAGACCAGCAGCCGTGCCTTTTGGATTAAATACTAAATTTAGCTTGTCTGAGGTGCCGTTGGCGGCATCTTTTACTTCAACCGTAAGATCGCTTCCTAAAAGATTTTTCTCTACCGTTATAGTGGAGTTGTTTAGAACTTTTTCAAGTTTGTGAGCGCCTGAGCCCATGGCTAGGGTGATATTATTAAAGCCTTCCCATTTTGACATATCTATATCATTTCCAATAGTATTGTTGATTCTTATGCCTTCGAAATTTTTAAGCGTTACCTTATCCGCTCCAGCGCCTGCAATTGTTGTAGATATAGATATTAGATCCGTTCCCGCTCCACCGTTGATCGTTTGTTCAGCATTTGTATTATCTATGTCTACTACGTCGTTTCCTGAGCCTAAAAGCACTTGCGAGCCGGCGATGTTTTTGACCTTTAGTTCAGCGAAATTTCCGGTAAAGGATGCTGCGTTTACGTCTTTGAGCACAGTTTCTTGTTGCAGATTGATTTTTAGATCTTTTGCGTTTCCGTCAAAGGTTACTTTTTCTAACTTATTGTGAGGAGAAACAAACTCGATAGTAGACTCTTTGTCGCCGTTAGCGTGGATGGTTAGCTGAGTGGCATTGTTTGCTTGTAGTTTGGCTGTGCCTTTTTCTGTGTAGTTTGTGGTTAGATCTACTTTTTCTTCGTCGGTTGCGATTTGGGAGCTGGTAAAGTCGACGTCTTTTACGTTGATTTTAACTAGTTTAGCTGCGGTGAGCGCTGCCGCTAGTTTTAAGTTTGCTAGGCTTAGATCCTCGACTTTGCTTAGTCCGTCTGGGGCTGCTACGGTTAGGACTTTTGTGTTTGTGCCTAGATTTATGCTAGCTTTTGTAGCCTCTTTTGCGGATATAGTGCTATCATCTCCGCCTTTTACGGATATCTCTTTTACTTTATCTGCTGTTAGAGTGGCGATTTTATTCGTATCTATCGTTACTTTTTCTTTGGTATCTGTTTCTAGCTTTATATCCCCAGGGGATGTAATGCTTAGATTATCAAGACCTTTGTTTAGTTTACTCATCAAGGCCGGTGCTACTGGAGCCTTTATTGTTACCTCTGATCTTATCTCTAAATTTTCTATGTTGGTTACGCCTCTCATGACATTATCGATATTGTCTAGATCAAGCTCCGAATTTGAGCCGTTTTTTAGTACGGTTACTTTTAGCGTATCTTTACCGCCTAAGCCGTCTAGAGTGTCTAGAGAGGACAAAGTAGAAGTCTTATCGCCGTCACCAGAATAGTAAACAGCGCTAAAAGTATCGTCGCCTTCGGTGCCCTTAAGCGTATCGACTCCGGTAGTGAAAATTTTGCTTCCCGGTTTTGCAGCGTCTGCTAGTTGATCTATTTTAGCTTTTTGCTCCTCTAGGTTGGTGCTGTTTGTGGTTTCTATAATCTGCTGGAATGGAGCATAGTTAAAGTTACCAGATCCGTCGCTTTCTATGTCGGTTATCTTTTCAGCCATATATGCCGCGATAGCGGTTTTGTTTGCAAATACCGCCGCTGCCGTAGGGTCTGCCGCGATAGCCTCAGGCGATCTTGCTACTTGGAAAAGAGTAACTAGAGTCTCGCCTCTTGTGTGTCCTAGCTCTAGGTGGCGTACCCAAGCATTGATGCCGTCTGGATCTTGAGAGTAGTCTTTGCCTAGGATATTTTTATAGATATTTTCTACATATCCTCTGTTTGTATCTATTCTACCGTTAAAATATGCTGCGATAGCAGGGCTTTGTAGCATAGCGTCTGCGGTTTGCGCTTGATCTCTAAAAACGCCTGCCGAAACCCATGCGTTTAGACCAGCGCCTTCGGGTGCTCTGTTAAATAATGCCACATAAAGTTGGGCTACTTGTGCTTTTGTTACTGCCATAAAAGGCCTCCTTTGGGTAAATTGGGATTTTGTTTAATTCCGTGGCGATTATAGCATTAAATTCCTGATTGTCGATAAATCGTAGATAAAAAAAATGAAAATTTGGGCGGCAGAACCGCACTGTATCGGCCTGCCGCTGTGAAGGATAAAAATGAATTTAGGCGAAATTATAAGACGATATTGTGATCGCTATCTACTCTCGCGCCGCTTAGATCTACCGTGCCGGCTAGCTTGGTCACGTAGTCGTCCTGCCCTACGCCTTGCACGCCGTCGGACGTAACGATGTAGGTGTTTGACTGATAGGTGAAATACGCACTCTTTGACGCGTGCTGAGCGGCCGCCTTTTCGGCTTCGCGTAAGTTGTTGGCAAAGTCTAGCGATGCGTCTGAGTCGTACTTGGCGATAGAATTTGACTCCGCGGCGGCGCCTCCCGTGTATAGTTTGTCACCTTTGCTAAAGTCCGTTATGGAGCTTAGCTTGTCCGTGCCAAAAGGCGAATTCGCTTCCGCTCCTAGCTTGCCGACCTTAAAGACGTCGTTGCCCGCTCCGCCCGTTATTTTAAGGCCCGCCACCGAGCCAAAGCTTAGCGTATCATCACCGCTACCGCCTTTTACTATGCCGCCCCTTTCGACGTGATTTCCCGCGTCAAACGTAAATTTGCCTGTTAGCGAGCTTGCGTCAACGCCTTTTATTTTTACGATATTCTCGCCTAGTTTTAGCTCGGTATTGCCGTCGCCGCTCACGTAGACGCCCGATAGCGCGCATTTAGTCGCGTCGCTAGCGTTTAGGTTTATTACGTTTTTGGCTGCGGCGGTTTTTGCCGTATCGGCGTTTGAGACTATGCGGATGTTTTCTATGCCGTCTATGACGAAATTTCCGGTGTTGTCCAGTCCTGTCGTATTTGCTTTAGGATTTATCTTTAAGATTAGCGTATCGTCTGCACCGCTCGCCGCGTCTTTGATATTTACGGCTATATCGTTTGCGATCGCGACGTTTTCGACGACTATCGTAGAGTTATTCGCTAGATTATCTATCTTTGCTCCCGCTCCCGCTCCGCCGGCTAGCGTTATGGAGCTCAAATTTGCCCATTTAGTCATATCTACGGCCCCGCTTAAGACGTCGGTTATCTTTAAATTTTCAAAATTTAAAAGAGAAAGCTTATTTGTCGCCGCGGTAGCTACGGCAGAGGTTACGACCATAGTGTCTTCGCCCGCGCCGCCGTCGATACTATGGGTATTTGCCGCGCTATCTATCTCTACGAAATCGTCCCCGCCGCCTAATTTTGCGGTAGCGTTTTGGACGTTTTTGAGTTTTAGGTTGGAGAAATTACCCTCGTAAGCGCTAGAGTCGAAATTCGTAAGATTTGTTTGAGCCGACAAGTCCATAGCAAATTCTCTCATGCCGCCGTCTACCGTGACCTTGGTTAGCGACGTGATATTGCCCAGGTCTAGCTGGCCTTTTTTACCTGCTTGGGCGTGTAAATTTAACGTTTTTACTTTATCGGCCGCGCTTGAAGATAGTTTTGCTAGGCCTTCGTCCGCGTAAGACATCGTAAAATCCACGTCCCGTTCGTCGGTTCGGATGGAGTTGGCGCCAAAATCAACGTCCGTCACGCTGATCTTTTTGGCGCCGTATGCGATGAGTACGTTATTTCCGGACGTATCGTTTATCTTTAAATTTGCAAGCGTCAAATCGGCGGCCTGGGTCGTGAAGTTTTTAAGAGCGTTGGTTTTGCTTTTTAGATCGATATTTACGGTCTTTGCGCTCGTTGCGACTTCGGTTTCGCCGTTGGCTTTCAAATTTAACGTCTGCGCGGCGGTCGCGGCGATATTTGCCTTGCCTTCGCTGTTTACGTTTACGGTTTTAGCGTCTTGCGCGATCAAAGTTACGTCTGATTTTGCCGAGATATCGATGTCTTGGGCGTTTTTTGCGCTTAGCGAAACTTTGCCTGTTGTGTTTACGGAGACTTTGTTCGTCGCATCGGTCTCGGATATGCTCACGTCGCCTATGGTAGAGATGTTTAAATTTTCCAGCCCGAAGTTAAATTTGACTCCGGCGGCGTCAAACCCAGTCTCCGAGATCAAATTTAGATTTTCGACGTTGCTTACGCCTTTAAAGATATTATGAAGCTCGGTCGTAGTCAAATTTTGCGGAGCGTCGTTTTTAAACACGGTCAAATTTAACGTGTCTTTGCCTGCGCCGCCGTCGATTTTATCAAGTGGCGACAAAGTAGACTTTTGCGTGCCATTGCCTGCGTAGTAAACGCCGTTAAATACGTCGTTGCCTGCGGTGCCTGCTATGTTGTCCAGGCCGTCGGTTAGGCTCTTTTCGACGCCTTTGCTGGCTAGCTCGTCTATTTTGGCTTTTTGCGCTTCTAAATTTGACTCGTTGGTCGTCCTGATAATCTCCTGAAACGGCGCATAGTCGAAATTTCCGCTGCCGTCTTTGCCGATATCGCCTATTTTTTCCGCCATATAGGCCGCGACTGCGGATTTGTTTTCGAAAATTTTAGCAGCCCTAGGATCGGCCGCCTTTGCCTCCGCCGATGCCGCTACTTCAAAAAGCTTCGCTAGCGTCTCGCCTCTGGTATGGCCGGCTTGTAGATGCCTTACCCACGCATCTATGCCTGCCGGATCTTGCGAGTAGTCCTTACCGAGGATGTTTTTATAGATATTTTCGATATAGCCTTTATCGGTATCTATACTGCCGTTAAAGTACGACTGTACGGCCGGCGCCTTGAGCATATCGTCGGCTATTTGCGCTTGGGTTTTAGCGGCTCCGGCGCTTACCCACGCGTTTAATCCGGCTCCTTCCGGCGCTCTGTTGAACAATGCCACATAAAGCTGGGCGACTTGTGCTTGCGTTACTGCCATATTGGCTCCTTAGAAGTGAATTTTAGTACTACGTACTAATGATAGTAAATAACAAACATCGTATATTACGATATATAGGCTAAAAAATCATAAAATACAACGAGCATTTACCGCAGAATTATAAGCAATAACTATTCCATAGAATTTGTAGCTTAAAAAATAAAATTAATTACTCTGGCACTTTTTAATATTTATTTAAGCATAAAAGGATTACAATCACATTCTTGATGTTTTAGTTACTGGTTAAGGTAAATTTTGGGTAGAGCGGTTAGAGAAATAAAATCAGAAATGGTTTTGATAAAACAAAAGGGCAACTTTTTTGCCGATCAAAGCGAAAAAGACCTTTATGTTGAAATTTTAAGTTCACTAACCCAAAAATACGATATGGAAATTTTAGGCTACATTTTGGAGTCTAATTCCATATCGCTATTTTTGAAATCCTTAAATATACCTAAGATCATGCAAGAGCTAAATAGCACCTTTATAAGAAATAGGAATAAAGCGCGGGGTTATATCCAAGAAAGCGACATCAAAAGATACGAAATCCGAGACGTTTTTATAAACGAATTTGAGGATGTTTTGGCATTTTTGCAGCAAAACGGCGGATATACCTTCAGAAGCATCGACAAAAACTTAAGTTTAGCAAAAAAAATAGAGATTCAAAATTTTAAAAAAAGGACTGAAATGAAAATAGTTGCTTTAAATTCAGAAGTACATAACGGAGTGTCTTATCATCAAGATGCGCTACCAAATTTCCCGTTTGCGGAGATAGTGGCGAGCGAGGCGTTTTTCTGCGAGAAAGATTTACCTATAGTTTTCACGAACGACGTAGTGCCTAAACTGCTAGTACTACTAGGTAGAAATGAAAATTTAATAATAGATAAAAACTACAAAGGCTACGTGCCTGCGATCTTGCAAAACTATCCTTTTACTCTTGCTAAAGTCGAGGATAAAAATATCCTTTGTATAGACGAGGATGCGCCTCAGCTAAAAGGTAAAGGCGAAAAATTATTCAAGAAAAACGAAGAGCCGAGCGAATTTTTGCAAAACACCATAAACGCTATGCAAAACTACAATGCCCAGCTAGAAGCTACGCAAAAAGCGTTAGAAGAGATCAAAAAGGCCGGTATTTTGATAAACAAAGAGCTAACCGTCTCTGATAACGATAAAAAAATCACTTTAATCAAAGGCTTTTCTGTCGTGAGCAGAAAAAAACTAAACGAGCTTGACGACGCTACTTTGGCTGATTTTGTTAGAAAGGGCTATGTTAGCCTAATAGATGCGCACATTAGAAGCTTAACGAATTTGGAAAATTTGGCGGGTAGAATTTTAGAAAACGAAAGTAAAAAAGAAAATGAAAGTAAATGAACTAAAGGAGAGTATTAAAAAATCCAAACACGCTATGATATATGCTGGAATTTTCAGCATGTTCATAAACGTTTTGATGCTCACTTCTCCTCTATATATGTTACAACTTTACGGTAGGGTCGTAACATCAAGAAGCCTTGATACGTTATTTTTCCTTACGCTGATAGTTATATTTTTATATCTATGTATGATGTTTTTCGAAATTTTACGTTCGAGAATTTTGGTAGTTTTTTCAAACCAGATAGATTTAAGGCTGTCCGAGAGGGTGTATGACGCGATCTTTAAGCTCTCGGCTAGACAGCCCGGCAGAGTATCTTCTCAGCCGATGAGAGATCTAAATACCATAAAACAATATCTCAGTACTAACGGCGTATTTGCGTTTCTTGACGCGCCGTGGCTACCTTTTTATATATTGATACTGTTTTTCTTCCACCCGTATTTTGGATATTTTAGTATCGCGGCTGCGATCGTTTTGTTTATTTTGGCTCTTTTAAACGAAGGTGCGACTAAAGACGGACTAAAAAGGTCAAATGACGCTTTTGGCGCCGAAACCCGCTTTGTCGATCTAAATTTGAGAAATTCCGAAGTCATCCAAGCTATGGGCATGAACGGAAATTTAAAGAAAATTTGGCACAAAAAGCATAATGAATTTCTAGAAGCTCACTCCGAGTCTAGCGTAAAAGCCGGAATGTACGCAAATATCAGTAAGGTATTTCGCGTCGTTTCACAGTCGCTAATGCTTGGTCTTGGCGCGTATTTAGTCGTTTTGCAGGAAGTAAATCCTGGAATGATGATCGCAGGTTCCATCATCATGGGTCGCGCGCTAGCCCCGCTTGATATCTTGATCTCAAGCTGGAAAAGCTATAAGAACACCAAAGAGAGCTATGCTAGACTTTCGCAGTTCTTGGAGGATTTCCCTGCCGACAACGAAAAACTTAAGCTCCCGGATCCAAAAGGCGATATTTTCCTAGAAACCATAAGCCTAGTACCGCCTCATGGTAAGGCGCCTACTTTGATGGGCATAAATTTCGAGCTTAAAAGCGGCGACATGTGTGCCATCATCGGTCCGAGCGCTGCAGGTAAAAGCTCACTGGCTAGAGCGATGCTGGGAGTATGGCCGGTATTTCACGGCGTAGTTCGCGTGGACGGAGCCGACATCATTCAGTACAATAGCGACCACTTGGGGCAGTTTGTGGGGTATTTACCGCAAGACGTCGAGCTTTTTGAAGGCAATATCGCAGAAAACATCGCGAGATTCGGCGAACTGGATAGCGAAGCGATCGTGCGGGCCGCAAAGCTAGCCAACGTGCACGATATGATATTAAATTTACCGGACGGATATGAAACCAAAATAGGCATAGGCGGAGCCAGCTTAAGCGGCGGACAACGCCAAAGAGTCGCTCTTGCCAGAGCGCTTTATAAAGAGCCTAAAATAATCGTACTAGACGAGCCGAACGCCAGCTTGGACGAAGAGGGCGAAAGAGCGCTATTTGCCGCGCTTGCGTCCATGAAGGGCAAGGCGACTATAGTTCTAATAACGCACAAACTAAATATCTTAAATTTGGTTGATAAAATAGCCGTTTTAAATGCGGGAAGATTGATGTACTTCGGCGCCAGAGACGCGGTATTGGCCGAGCTCGGTAAAGCAAACGCGCAACAACCGCAGGTAGCAGAACAGCAAAAAAGGCGTAGTATAAGCCTAGAAGATGCGGAGGGCTAAGATGATACTTAAAAATGAAAAAGGCACCGTAAATTTTGGGTTGTTCGTTATATTTTTGCTAGTCGGAGTTTTTGGAATTTGGCTCGGCATGGCGCCCCTTAATAGTGCCGCCGTTGCTACTGGTAAAATAGGCGTAGTTAGCAATAAAAAAATCATCCAGCACCTTGAGGGCGGCGTCGTAGATAAAATTTTCGTTAAAGACGGAGATATGGTCAAAGAGGGCGATCCGCTCGTCGAGATAAAAAACGTCGCTTTGCAAAGCGAGATGAGCGTAGTTAGAGCGGAATTTTTAAGAACCAGCGTCATAGTTTCTAGATTGGAAGCCCAAAAAGACGATGCGACGGAAGTCAAATTTAGCGACGAAATAAAGCAAATCGAAGGCTATAAAGAGGCTATAGACGGGCAGTTGAGTATATTTAATGCGCAAAAAAAGCTTTTGGATGAAGAAAAATCCATCCTAAAGCAACGCATAAAACAGCTTGAAAATCAAATCAAAGGTGCAAATGCGATAGTAAGCGCCAAACAAGACCGTATAAAGTCTTTGAACGAAGAGATTAAAGAGTGGGAAAGGCTCTTTAAAGAGCAGTTGGCCGACAAAGTCAGGCTACGCGACTTAAATAGAGAAAAAACGGCGGTCGAGGGCGAAATAGCTGCGGGTAAGGCCGAGATAGCAAGACTAAACGTTCAAGTTACCGAGACGCAAGCTCAGATTATATTAAGAGACAGAACCTTTAAAGAGGATGTATTAAAAAAGCTTGAAGACGCTAAAACTCGTCTTGTGGATCTGCAACAACGCTATAATACCTTAAAAGATCAGTCCGACCGCACTATAGTAAAATCTCCGGTCGAGGGTAGCGTCGTAGAACTAGCCTTCCATACTATCGGAGGCGTAATAAGGCCGGGCGAGAGAATAATGAGCATAGTGCCGGACGAGACCGACTATGTCGTAGAGGCTAGACTAAACGTAGTAGATATCGATACGGTGCATGTGGGACAGCTTGCCGATATTAGATTTAGCGCATTTCAGCACAGGCCGAGCTTCGTCATGGAAGGTAAAGTAACGTACGTATCGGCCGATAGTATTCAGGATAATGCCGGTCACTCGTTTTACGATATCAAAGCCGAGCTTACCGAAGAGGGCATGAAAGAGTTTAAAAGAAACGACTTTTTTATAGTTCCGGGAATGCCGGTCGAAGTAATGATCAAAACCGGCGATAGGACGATGCTTGAGTATGTCTTAAAGCCGTTTATAGATATGTTTAAAAGGGCGTTTAATGAAGACTAAAATTTTACTTTCGGCCTTGTTGGCTTCAAATTTAGCTTTTGCTCAAAGCGTTAGCCTTTCTCAGGCATACGAAATGGCGCTTGAAAACAATAATGAACTCAAAATGACCATGTATAATAGTATAGCCTCTCAAGAGAGGCTATCTCAAGCTACGGCCATGTTTTTGCCGACCATTAACGCCGAAGCTGCATATGTTGGCGAAAAATACGACAGAATGGACAGGCGAAGAGTATCAAAAATAAATGAAAGCTATAAAAAAGTAGGCGTTAGCCTTAGTCAGAGCGTATTTAGGCCGGCAATCTGGTATCAAAGAAATCAAGAAGAGATCAGGGTACGCGGCAACGAGCTGATGTATGAAAATACCAAACAAGAACTGGCAAAAAGGGTCGTGGAGGCATATTTTAACTATACTTTCGCATCAGAGACGCTAGCTCTTGCTCAGAGCTACGAGGAAGCCAACCGAGCCAAATACAACCAAATGCAGAAGTCTTTGGAATTCGGGCTGGTAAATAAAATGGATATGCTTGAATCTAAGGTTAGATTAGACGAGGCGTTGCTGGGCGTAAACAAAGCTAAGCTAAATATCGAAGTAGCAAAGCTAGAGCTAGTAAAGCTAGTCGGGCAAGAGATCGAGGTGAAGGATAGCTTTTCAAACATCGATACCGAATTTTTCAAAAAAGTAAATTTGTCGAATTTTAGCGACGTAGCAAGAAATTTTAAATTTCAAGACAGCGTTTTGGCCGTCGAAATCTCAGAACAAGAATACAAAAAGAGAAAAAGCGAGCATCTCCCTACGCTTGATTTTAGCATCAGCTATGCAAATTTGTATTACATAGACAATAACTATTCGGGCGACAGAAGAAGAAAGCTGGATACTATGTTGCGATTTACTCTGCCTTTATATACGGGCGGTGCGACCAGCTCAAGAGTAGAGGAGGGTAAACTACTAAGACTAGCTAGCATCGAACAACAAAAAGATATTCAAAAAGAGATAGAGATCAGCCAAAAAAGAGCGATAAATAACTATCTTAATTATATCGACGAATGCGAGTTAATGAAGCGCTCTTTGGAAAATGCGGAGCTTTATGTAAAATCAATAGAAAGAGGCTACGAAGAGGGCTTAAAAGATGCGGTAAATTTGTTTGATGCTCGCGCTAGAGTTTTTAAAACCAGAAACGAAGCACTAACGGCATCTTATAATTTGGTCCTCGCATATTTGGAAATCCAGTGGCTTAATTCCAATATATCGGTTGATATGATGCGGGACTTGCAAAGAGCGTTTAGGTAAAATTTATTTTTTAAATTTTTACGTTTTAAGTGATTTTTTATGCTATAATTAGCAACAGTATTCTGTAAAGATACCCAAAAACTCAAGAAACACACTAAAAAGGAGTCCTTAATGGCAGTAACACAAGCACAAGTTGCACAGCTTTACGTAGCGTTATTTAATCGTGCCCCTGAAGGCGCGGGCTTTAACGCATGGGTAAGCGCAGGAGCAACTAAAACTCAAGCGCAGATAGCTAATGATATGCTAAAATCGGATGCGGCTATAGCGTATTACGGCGGTAGCATAGATCAAGATAGAGACTTTGTAGAGATGGTCTACAAGAACATCTTGGGCAAAGATTATTCTCAAGACCCTGACGGCATTAATGCCTGGGTAAAACACCTTCAACTCGGAAACTCAAGAGGCGATATGCTCGTAAAACTTTTTGACGTAGCTACTTCTGCAATAGCCAAAGCAGCAGATCCTGTAGCGGCAAAAGTATTTGAGAATAAGACCGAAATTTCTAAATATATGGCGGAGAAAATTTCAAATATCAGTCAAAACGGTACAGGCGATTACAACTATACGCCATTCCAAGAGATAATTAGAACTACAAATTCTACAAATTTAGCTGAGCAAAAAGTCAAGGTAGACGAGATGGCAAATGCTGATTTTCATACGCTTACTACTTCAGCGGATACTGTTAATGGTACAGCTAAAACTGATGTCATAAAAGCTGTCGCAAGCTCTGTATTTTCCGAAAATACTCTTAATCCTGAGGACAAAATCGACGGTGGCGCAGGAAACGACACTCTAAGCGTTACTATGAATACAAATTTTAATGGATTTACTACAGGTGAGCTAAAAAATGTAGAAAATTTAAACCTAATAAATAACGGTGGAGCGCTTAAAGAGTTTAATGCTAACGGCGTTACCGGCCTTAAGAGCGCCAAACTTGATGGAAATAATGCTGTTAGGGTTATCAATTTGGCCAATATTATTGACTTTAGCGTAGCTGACCTCAGAAATGACTATATAACGCTAACATATCAGTCTAGCACCATATCTGGTAATAGCGATGTTCAAAATTTAACACTCGATAATGTAGGTGCAAGCACCCCTATCGGTATGCTTTCAAACTCTATTCCTACTACATTTAGTGGTATAGAGACTTTAAATATCAAAACTCAAGGTCGAGCAAGTTATATTAAAGATGTGAATACTGAAAATGTTAAGGTTTCTGGTGATGCTAGTTTAGATGTTGCTGTTGCTGCAAATACTAAGAGCTTTGATGCTTCTGAATTGAAGGCCAAGTTGCTTGCTGATTTGGTTAAATCAAAATCAGTGTTGGAAAATATAAAAGGCGGTAGTGCTGACGATACTATTAAAGCAGACATTGATGCAAGCACTATCGGTGTTTTACGCGTTGATGGCGGAAAGGGCTATGATACTTTAGAATTTGATAACTTAACAGGTGGTCTTGATACTGCAAGAAAGCTTGTTACGACTTCTGTTGAGCATTTGATATTTAAAAATGCTACAGTTACCAATCCTCTTAACCCGGCTGTTGTTGACTTGGAAAAATCGCCTGATGTAGTTAGACTTACTATAGGTCTAAAAGATACTCAAGCTCCTAATACAAAAGTAAATATTATAAATTCTAAGGTGGATACTTTAGACTATATAACAAACACTAAAGGCGGTAATCTTATTACAATAGACTCTACTGCTCTAAAAACTATCAACTATGTTAATGACAACCAATACGATACGCAGTTAGGAAGCATTAACGCTGCAGAAGCCACAAGTCTTAATGTTAATTTAAAAGGTATTATGTCTGGAGAAGCAACGGTTACTGCAAATAAAGCTACGTCTATAAATCTTAACATAGACTCTTTGGATGTTGTTTCTAAAGGTCTTAGCTTTGAGGCGGAAAAAGCTACTACCATGAAAATTGTGAGCGTTCAAAAAGACAGCGTATTTAAAGCTAACGATAATAACATGAAAGCGTTGCAAAATCTTGATATTACTACGGCCGGTAGATTTGATTTCACAGGAGACTCCGAAAAACTTGAGTCGCTTTCTACTATTAATCTAAAAGGAACGTCCGAAAAATCATCAGCTACCGTAGTTGCTGGCACTGCTTTATCTATCCAGGATATAAACTTGACAGCAGATCATTTGCAGGCTACCATGGAGAAACAAGGATACCAATCTCTAAACGCTACTTTAAATACGCAAGGTACAATTAATGCGTTTTTAAACAACAACACTCAAGGTGAAGTAAAGTTTGATATCGAGCATGCGGGATCTGTAAACATTGTTAACAATAGCGTCAATATTCAAAAATTTATATTAGGCAGTGGAAATTCGATTGAAACTCTCGTAAAAGATAGTTTTGTTATCAAAGGTGGCACTGCGCATCAAACGGTGCTTGGCAATATCTATGCAGATAAAATGAATGTAGATTTTGGCCAAACTCTTGGACTAACTGATTTGCAGGGGATTTTAGCTGCAAACGATATTACCCTTAAAATTTCACAAATAACAGGAGCAAATGGCAATATACAAGTTGCAATGGCTGGGGCTAGAAATTTTAAAGCGGATATAGAAGGTTCCGTAAAAGGCGATAAACTTGACATCTCCTACAGCACCCACGCTACTCTTAATACTGTTGAAAACATTAAAGTTTCGGGCGATTTGGGTGCAGGCTATGATATTTATAGTTTAAATACTGCAAATACTACCAATACGGTAAGGACTATCGACTTAAGCGGACTTAAAAATGTTGAAAAAGGTACTATAACCTTAGATAACTCTAATACAAATTTATTATCGCTAAAGGCCACTGGCGGGGACGATAAGGTTACACTTATTGACAATATGCTTACCAACAACGTTGCAAACAATGTTGATATTGACCTTGGCGCAGGCGACGACGAGATTATCACAAAAACTCTAGTTGCTAATAAAACCGTTACTATAAACGGCGGTGCGGGAAATGATTTGTTTGATGTTAGGGCCTCCAAGACCGATGTGGATGCTAGTAAATATATTGTCGTAGGTGATGCTTCTGGCGGCGATAAGATCAAATTTAATGCCCTAGATCAATCTTCTGGCTTTGAGAGAGTGGAGGATAGCGTAGTAAAAGATGCTACAACGCTTAAAGAAGCGATTAATCTTGCAATAGCAAGTAACCAATCCGCTTCTCCAATTTTGAATAAAGTATTCTATTTTACATATGCTGGAGATACGTATGTCGTTCATAACGCAACATCAACTGCCGTAGGCACGCCGGACACTCTAACCGCTGCCGATACGGTTGTTAAACTAGCTGGTGTACGATCAGATGACCTTATTCTTACTGCAGACTATACGGAAAACACGTTGAATATCAACTAATCCTATTTTTCCCCCGATGTTACAGTCGGGGGAAAATCTGCATGATCTTTTTTATTTGAATTTAATTCAAAGTTATTCACATTTTAAAATTTGGTCAAAAACATTTTTTGACCAAATTTTAATTTAATAGCAAGTCTATTTTCTTTAAAATTCTGTATTTTATTTTTATTTTGCATAAATAAAATTTTGCTCTCCTAATATTCTATAAATAAATTTTCTTAAACAAATTTTATTTTTTTGTGCTATAATTAGCAATAGTATTCTGTAAAGATACCCAAAAACTCAAGAAACACACTAAAAAGGAGTCCTCAATGGCAGTAACACAAGCGCAAGTAGCTCAGCTTTACGTAGCGTTATTTAACCGTGCCCCGGAAGGCGCAGGCTTTAACGCATGGGTAAACGCTGGGGCAAACAGTACGATAG
>CAURVK010000016.1:0-39485 GCA_963528285.1 uncultured Campylobacter sp.
AGTGTAGTTGGCTGAGTATCCAACTTGGGTGTGTTAAGCTAGGTTTTATGCTTTTATTATGGAATAAATTTGTGCAACCATGTTTGTTTGATTTGTTTGTATGGTCTGGGATTGATTTATGTGGGTTTTTTGGTAACTATAGGCCTTAAATAATTCCAGGAAGGATACTCGTTTCTAGAATGGGCAAATTGGTATTATGGAGGTTGAGCTAAAAGAAAAGTGTATTTATCTAGTGCCTAAGGAGTGATGCTTTTAAAATTTTATATGAGGATGATGCGGGTGGTTATGTGTGCTGTGGATTTGCGTGGGATTGATTTGTACAAGTCGAAGCTGTATGGCTACTGTTAGTGTGTTATATTTTAAGGGTGACAGGTAAAGATGATAGCGTGAAAAAAGTAGTTTGTGATAGGATGAGCTGAACCCAAAGAAGAAGGTCGCCTAACGAATAGAAGTTCTAAAGTTGGCCATAGTGCAATGGAAGTCTTTTGTGGTGTATGATTTTTTTTGAAGGTAAATCATAACATAAAGCAAAAGTCATTTTAGTCAGTAGATAACATCGCTTTACGATAAAGTAATTTATGCAAAAATCTTGCAATCAATGTGCTATATTTTATTTGCATACGATAAAAGGGTGACAGATTAAAACTAAAGTAAGGAAAAATTCAAGCCAAATACCTTAAAATGTACTCAAGCTATAATTAAACTTTATTCAAGTATTTTTAGGGGAAAATGGTGGGATTAAAATGTGTTTTGCTCACGCTACGTTTTTTGTGGCCCTTAGTTACACTAATATTAAGCTTTTTTAGATTTTCATTTAGAAGTTGATTTGCTTAAATACATTTGCAGCACTGGTTTATATTAATAATATTTTTTAATAATCTTATAATTATTTTTTGGTAGAATGTGAAATAATTTTTTAAAAAGGAAAAACTATGAACAAATTTATGTTATCAATGTTGGCATGCGCTTCGATGGTATTTGCCGCTATAAATTTAAATACTGCTACAAAAGAGGAGCTTATGAGCTTAAACGGCATTGGTGCAGCAAAGGCTGATGCTATTATTGAATACAGAAAAACAAACAAATTTGAAAGCATAGAGGATATTAAAAACGTAAACGGTATCGGCGATAAGACTTTTGAAAATTTAAAAGGCGACATATCTACGAGCGGCACGAGCGTAGTGCCTACAAGCGATAAAGTATCCAAAAAGGCAAAAGAAGTCAATGATGTGACCGACAAAGTAAAACAGGGCAAAAAAGAAGTCGCTAAAAAAACAAAAGATGTAGAAGACAAAATAGCTGCGCCTGTAAAAGATATGGATAAATCTAAAACTGACATGGAGGAAAAGGCTTCTAAAAGCATCAAAAGTAAAGTAAAATCTGGCGAAGATAAAATAGAAAAAGATATTGATGAGGCTAAGACTAAGACAAAAGTTTCAAAGAAGAAGGTTGAAGAAAGCGTAGGTAAGGAAGTCGAAGCTAAAAAACCTACAAAGAAAAAATCAGAATAACATTATATTATTTTCGGCTCAAATTTGGGCCTATAAATTAAACTGTGTAAATCCTTTTTTGATAAAATAATCAGAGTGGATTTACATATATCTCATGTCTACTATATAGACAAAAATTACACAAAAAATTATCTTGCAATCATATCAAGTCGTTTCAAAATATCAGAGATTGAAATCGTCATAGCAGATGCAGTTAAGGCGGAAATGGCTAATAGTTGTTTGTAGGCGCTAGTCAAAAATATCAGAAAAGATATACGGCAGTAGCGAAGGTGAAGCTAAATACTACCATATACTTGGCAAATATATCATGTTTTTTGTTAGTAACCGCAAAGGTTGCTGATTAAAAGCTATCAACTTAATAATACAATTTTTTAAAAAGACGACCCCAAATTTACATTGCCGCATTGTTTTTAAAGGTTAAAAAGATATAATCTGTGCATTATTCTAAAACAAACAAAAATTAATAAGGCGACCAAAGGGTGGAATTTAAAAAAGTTTTAAATTTTTTATCTATTTTTATGGCGGCGTTTGTGCTGTATGGATGCGCGACAAAGGCTAAATTTGATGTTCCGCAGATCGTAAATTTCGATAAACGCGAATTTGAAGTGGCTTCGCAAAGCGGCTCAAATTTGCTCTATATTTCGCATGAAAAAGAGGATTTTTATTTTACGATGATAAACTCCATGGGCACTCCGCTGGCTAGGAGAGTTTTAAGGCCGAGCGGCGAATTTGAAGCTATCGGCTTTTTACCGCCAAATAGCACATACAACGAGCTTTTTGTTAAAGTGCTAAATATCGTAAAATCAAATCAAAAAGAGGCTGTCATAACGGCAAATAACGAAAAATTTAAGGTAAGAGCTCTTGATATACGTTAGCAAGCCCGCCGTCATCAGCGCAGCCGGAGCCGATGCTGAGGAAAATTTTGCAAATTTATGCGGAGAAAAGAGATTTTTGAGCATTTGCGAAGGCTTTAGGGCAGATAAAAGCTTTATCCTGGGCAAAGTCGGCACGCAGCTGGCTAAATTTAGCCAAAACACTCCAAAACACCTACAAACGCGGACGAACGCTCTAGTTTTAAGCGCGCTTTTACAAATAGATAAAGACGTGCGAGACGCTATCAAAAAATACGGCAAAAACCGCGTCGGCATAGTCGTGGGCACGACTACTAGCGGCGTGGAGGAAAACTATGAAACGTTTAAGGATTTTGCCGCGACCGGTTTTTTCGACGCTTCCAAATTTGGCATAAACCGAAATTCTCTAGCCAATCCGTCCGAATTTATCGCCGATTTTTATGGGCTTAGCTCGGTTGCGTTTTCCGTCTCGACCGCCTGTACCTCGGGCGTCAAGGCGATCATAACGGCAAAAAGGCTGCTGGAGTCGGATATCTGCGACGCGGTGATCTGCGGCGGCGTGGATAGCCTAAATACGCTAACAATAAACGGCTTTGATAGCCTAGGTATCCTGAGCGCGCGCGAAACCAATCCGTTTTCCAAAAATCGCGACGGCATAAATATCGGCGAAGGCGCGGCCTTTTTCGTGGCGAGCAGGGATGAAATCTCAAACGTCGTTATCGCGGGCGAGCACTCAAACTGCGACGCGTTTCATATGACGCAGCCTGATTTTAGCGGACAGATGCAAACGCAGTGCGTGCAAAAGGCGCTGCAGGCGGCAAATTTAAGCAGCGTAGATTATGTAAATTTACACGGTACCGGCACGCAGGCAAACGATAAAATCGAGGCAAAGATCGTGCATTCGCTCATGCCGCGCGTTTTTGCGAGCTCCGTTAAGCCCCTGATCGGCCACACGTTAGGAGCCGCGGGAGCCATCGAGAGTGCGCTTTGCGCCATGCTTTGCGCTAGAGGCGAAACCGCACTGCCGCCGCATGTTTACGATGGCGTTTACGATGATGAGATAGAGGGGATAAATTTGGTAAAATTCGGCCAAAGAGCGGTCGTAAATTCGGCCATGTCGCTGTCGTTTGCATTTGGCGGAGACAATGCAGCGATCGTGTTTGGGAGGGCAAAATGAGCCTTGGAGATTATCTCCCGCACGGTACGGCGATCGTTTTTATCGACGAGGTGCTTAAATTTGAAGAGGGTCGCATAAAAACTAAAAGCGTTATAAAAGAGGATAATAAATTTCTATTTGGCGGCAAATTCGCCATGCATAAAACCGTCGAGATGATGGCTCAGTCGCTGGGCATCTACGACTCGAAGATGCGCGAGCTAAAGGGGATGAAATTTGGACTGGGCTTTTTGCTGGGTAGTAGAAAATTTGAGATATTTAAGCCGTTTTTAAAGGTCGGAGACGAAGTCGTCATCAAGGCCGTCTGCTCGATACAAGACGCAAGCGGTTTTGGCGTTTACGACTGCGAGCTTTACGTAAACGGCGAGCTTGGAGCGCGCGCGACGCTAAACGTGCTAAGCCCGGACGAGGAATACGTAAAAAGGATACTAGATGAGTAAAAGAGTGCTGATAACGGGCTCGAGCCGCGGCATCGGCGAAGCGGTGGCTAGACGGCTGGCGGCGGCTGGATACGAGGTCGTGCTACACGGCAAAAGCGCGAGCGAGCAATTATTAAATTTACAAAACGAGTTAAATTTGAGCGCATTAAAATTTGATGTAGCCGATACCCAGGCGGCAAGGGCGGCGATCGAAGCCGATATCGAGGCTAACGGCGCTTACTACGCCGTCGTGCTAAACGCCGGCATCACGCGCGATAATACGTTCGTAGCGATCGAGGACGAGGATTGGTTCGGCGTCGTGGATACGAATTTAAACGGCTTTTACAACGTTCTAAAGCCCGCTCTCATGCCTATGATCCGCGCTAAAAAGCCCGCTCGTATCGTCGTGATGAGCTCGGTTTCAGGCGTCGTCGGCAACCGCGGTCAGAGTAACTACGCGGCTAGCAAGGCAGGTCTCATCGGCGCGGCAAAATCCCTCGCCGCCGAGCTAGCCTCGCGAAATATCACCGTAAACTGCATCGCGCCGGGACTCATCGAGACTGATATGACGGACGGCGGTTTGCCGATGGAGGAGATCTTAAAGGCGATCCCGGCTAAAAGAGCGGGCAAAGCAGACGAGGTCGCGCCTTTAGTCGAGTTTTTGCTAAGCGAGGGCGCAGCATACATAACTAGGCAGGTGATCGGCGTAAACGGAGGGCTTTGCTGATGCGAGTTTTTATAACGGGTATTGGCATGGTGAGCGCCTTTGGCAAGAGCTGGGAGGAGATAAGGGCTAAATTTGAGCTTGGTCGAAACGCCGTGAGATACATGTCTCAGTGGGATAGGTACGCTGATCTAAATACCCGCCTAGCTGCACCTATAGAGGGCTATGAGTGCCCTAGCTCGTGGGACCGTAAGCAGTTAAGAAGCCTGGGCACTGTCTCGATGTACAGCGTAGAGGCGGCTGGCTTGGCGCTAAGAGACGCGGGGCTCATGCGAGGCGAAAATTTAGACGCCGCAAGCCTCGATCCTAGCGTACAGGACGGCAGACTAGGCGTCGCGTGCGGTTCGTCTACGGGCAGCACCGAGTCGATACTAGCGATGGCAAAACTGCTCGAGCGCGGCGAAAACGAGTGCAATGCCAATACATACATCAAGATGATGCCTCACACCACGGCGGCAAATATCGCGCTTTTTTACTCGCTAAAAGGGCGCATCATCCCGACGTCATCGGCATGTACGAGCGGTTCGCACGCGATCGGATACGCCTACGAGAGTATCAAAAGCGGCAAGATCGACATGATGTTAGCAGGCGGCGCAGAGGAGCTGTGCCCGAGCGAGGCATATGTGTTTGACATGCTCTACGCCACTAGCGTGAAAAACGGCTCGCCTGAAATTTCGCCGACTCCGTTTGACGAGGAGCGCGACGGGCTAGTGCTGGGCGAGGGTGCGGGGATACTTTTGTTAGAGAGCGAAGAGAGTGCCGTAAAGCGTGGGGCTAAAATTTACGCCGAGGTCGTGGGCTTTGGCTCAAACTGCGACGGCTCGCACGTAACGCGCCCGCAAAGCGCGACGATGAAAGGCGCGATGGTTTTAGCTTTAAAAGACGCAAATTTAACGCCCGAAAAGATCGGCTACGTAAATGCTCACGCCACGGCGACTAAGCACGGTGACATCGCCGAGAGTATCGCTACAAACGAGCTTTTTGGCGATAAGATCGCTATCAGCTCGCTAAAAAGCTACCTCGGCCATACGCTAGGAGCCTGCGGCGGTTTGGAGGCGATATTTAGCGTAATGATGATGCGCGAGAAAAGATTTTTCCCTACGATAAATTTGACCCGCGTCGATCCTAGCTGCGCGCCGCTTTTTTACCTGACCGAGCAAACCGCGATAGATACGGACTTTGTGATGAGCAACAACTTTGCTTTCGGCGGAGTAAATACCTCGCTGATATTGAAAAAAATTTAAAACCAAGCGGCAAAGCGAGTCTAAACATCGACGAAAAACCAAAGCATAAAGCGGCGCTTTGCTCGGCAAATGCCTTTTAAAGGTAAAGCAAAGCAAGACCGCGAGCGTCGTTTGCTTTTGCGGGGTAAAATTTGGGCTAAAACCGAGCTTTTATGTTTATACTAACGAAATTTACGGTAATATTACGCGCTAATACGGCAAAATAAAGGAGAAAAAATGAAAAAATTACTAGTTTTGGCTGGCGTTTGCGCCTTGGCTTTAAATTTGAGCGCGCGCGACGATGTGCAGCACTTTTCGATCGAGGAGGCGTTAAACTCGCCAAAGGCTAAAGAGGTGCTAAATCCAAACATCAAGCTAAGCTTTGGCTCGGGTACGAAAGGCGGCATCATTAAAAGCGGTCTAATGGCGAACAAAAAAACCAATGCCTTTAACAAAAGCGACAAAGAGGCATGCGAGTGGGCGTTTTTATCGGCGGTAAAAACCTTCCAAGAGCGTGCGGTGCAAGAAGGCGGCACTAGAGTGGTAAATTTAACCGGCTACTACAAAAAACAACCTTTTGACTCCAAAACGCAGTTTCAGTGCGGCGCGGGCGCTTTGATGGCGGGCGTAACGCTAAAAGGCGATATAGCAAAATAGGCGGCAAAAGGAGCAATGAGGCTAAATTTTAAACTCGATTTTTTTGACGCGGTTGTTTTTAACGGCGCGCAGGACGCGAAGCTGGCGGCATACGAGAGAGAGCTTGACGTCTCGCACGTGCCACCGCTTGAGCGCCGCAGGCTTAGCCGCGCGGCAAAATGCGCCTTTGATCTAACCAAAAGCATCGCGCCGCTTGATATGCCTATCGTGTTTAGCTCTTATGAGGGCGAGATAAATCGCTGTTTTGAGCTGCAAAACACGCTAGCTCACGGCGAACTCATCTCGCCGACCTCGTTTTCGCTCTCAGTTCACAACGCACTTTCCTCGCTTTTAGCGATAAATTTTAAAAATCGCAGCGAAATCTCCGCCGTTTCGGCATACGCGCCGCTAGAGTACGCTTTACTGCAGGCGGATCTGATGCTAAAAAGCGGAGCCAAAAACGCTCTGGTTTTAGCCTATCACGAGAGCATTTCGCAGGAGTATTTTGACGAGTTTGCGCCCTCTTGTATGGTTTGTTTGCTAGTTAGCGAGGGTGAAAATTTGAGCCTGTTTCAAGGCGAACCAGGCGGCAAGACGGATGAAAATTTGCTCGTTAAATTCCTTCAAAATTTTGATTCGAAGCAAAAATGCTCCTGGCAAAGCATGGATAAAAACTCCGCTTGGCGGTGGGATTATGAGCCCTCGTCACTGGTTTAAAATTTTTATCGTAGGGGCGAATTTTGCGCTATTTGGACTCATTTGCGCGCTTGGGAATTTGATCTTTGTTCCGATTGCGCTTCTTGGGCTTTATAAATTTAGATTTGTCAGAAATTTTTGCCGTGATTTGGTGCGTTTGGCTTGGAGCTTTTTTATATTTTCTACACAAATTTGCGGTTATCAGCGAACTAAATTTAACCTTTCTTCGGGGCTTGGCGCCGCCTCGCAGATAATCATCGCAAATCACCCCTCGCTTTTAGACGTCGTATTTTTGATAGCGCTCATCCACCGCGCAAACTGCGTGGTAAAAGCAAGCCTTGGTAAAAATATCTTCTTAGCTCCTGCGATAAAATCCTGCGGCTACATCCTAAACACGGCAAACGAGGAGCTCTTGCAAAAAAGCGCGGACGCACTAAAGAGCGGCGAAAGTTTGATAATATTTCCAGAAGGTACGCGCACGGCGGGTGAGATAGTTTTTCATAAAGCCGCCGCCTATATCGCGGTAAATGCAGCAAAACAGCTAGTCGCCGTCGCTATCAAAATGGATCCGCCCAGCCTCAAAAAACACGAGCCTTGGTACAAAACCCCGAGCGTTATGATAAAATACGAGTTCAAAGAGCTTTTTAGGCTAAATTTGGACGGGTTTTGCGCGGATAGGCCAAATCCGATCAGGGCTAGAGAGCTACACGCTTTTATCAGCGAAAATTATACAAAGGAGTTTAAACAATGAACGAACTAATAGATGAGATAAAAGAGCTCATCATAAAGAGCTTAAATTTAGAGGATATGAAACCAAGCGATATCGACGAGAATGCGCCGCTTTTTAACGAAGGGCTCGGGCTTGATAGCGTCGATGCGCTCGAGCTTGGTCTTGCGGTGCAAAAAAGCTACGGCTTGGTGCTTGATTCTAAAACGGCAAATTTAAAAGAGATTTTTTACAGCGTAAAAAGCCTCGCGCAATACATCTTTGAAAATAGGAAATAACGATGAAACAGGAAGAAATTTTTGAGATTTTAAAGTCCGCTCTCGTGCAGCTTTTTGAGATAGAGGAGTCCAAAATCACGCCGCAAACGCGCATTTACGAGGATCTTCAGATAGATAGCATCGACGCGATCGATCTTATAGATCACATCAAGCGCAAAACGGGACACCGATTGATGCCCGAAGACTTTAAAAACGTAAAAACGCTCGAAGACATCGTAAACGCGGTAGCTAAAAAATTTGACGAGCAAGCTTAAAATCGCCCTAAGCGTAGTTAGCGTCATCTACCCGTTCGCGCTATTTTTCGCAGGCGATTTTGCATTTTGGGTCGTTTGGGTGCTGGCTGCGTTGTGGATAGCGCGTGGGGCGTATTCGAGCGGCTTTGAGAGGAGGCTTAGTATCGCGGCCGCTGTTTTTTTCATAGTTTGTATGATTTTTAGAGGCGGATTTTTAGCGTATCTTTACCCTGTTTTGGTGAGTTTGGCGTTTTTAGCGTTTTTTGCTTTTAGCTTAAAAAACGAAGCCGTTATCACAAAAATCGCAAGGCTAAAAGAGCCAAATTTGGACGAAAAAGGCGTGATTTATACGCGAAATTTGACCAAAATTTGGTGCGCGTTTTTTGTTTTTAACGCCGTCATATCGCTTGCGCTAGCCTTGATAAAGGATAAATTTTACTGGAGCGTTTATAGCGGCGCAGTCTCTTACGCGCTGATGGGGGCACTATTTTTTGGGGAAATTTTGTTTAGAAAGAGATTTATAAAAAATAATGAGCTTTGAGGAAAATTTAAAAAATTTTAGATTTACGGACGACTCGCGCGACGTCTTTGATGCGTGTCTTAGATTTGCCGCGTTTTTAGAAAAAAACGGTATAAAAGAGCTGCAAATTTATATCGACGACGCGTTTAAATTTTACGCCGCGTTTTTTGGTTCGCTTTTGGAGGGTGCTACGCCTTACGTGCTGGCAAAGCCGGTTTATGAGCCAAATTTGACGGCCGTAAACGACGAAAATTTTTTAAATTTCCTTGCAAATGAGCCCTCAAAGAGGCTTAAATTTGATCCGCAGGCTAAATTTTATCTGCAAACTTCAGGCTCAAGCGGCAAAAGTAAGATGATAAAAAAAACGCTCGCGCAGATGATAAAAGAGGGCGAGTATCTAGCGGGCGAGCTAAATTTTAGTAGCCAAAATACCTTTTTTTCGAGCGTTTCGCACAGGCATATGTTCGGACTTACGTTTAAGGTCTTTTTGCCGCTAGTGCTGGGCGCTCGCGTCATAGCGGACGAGCTAAACTATCCAGAGGCGATTTTGG
Organism: uncultured Campylobacter sp.; assembly: GCA_963528285.1. Taxonomy (GTDB): domain Bacteria; phylum Campylobacterota; class Campylobacteria; order Campylobacterales; family Campylobacteraceae; genus Campylobacter_A. The sequence continues at coordinate 9,544 of CAURVK010000016.1, forward strand.
GCTTAAACCTTGCAAATCACGTATTTATCGCTAGTCCGGTGTTGCTTAGGACCCTAACTCAAAGCCCCGCCGCAAGCGCGCTAAAGGGCCTAAGCGGGATTGTAAGCGCTGGTTCTCCGCTAAAAAAGGAGCTAAGGGGCGAGCTGGGCCGAATTTGCGACGCGCGGATCATCGAAATCTACGGCAGCACGGAAACTGGCATAGTGGCTAAAGACGAGGGGTGCAGGCTTAGGCTATTTGGCGCGGTGAACGCGGGGCTGGACGATAGAGGCGCGCTAAACGTGAGCTCGCCTTGGTGCGGGTTCTTTCAGACTAACGACGCGGCGAGTATTGACGAGGGACGCCTCGCGCTACAAGGCAGGATAGACCGCATAGTAAAGCTAAACGACAAGCGCGTGAGCCTGGAGAGCATCGAGGCAAAGCTGCTAGAAAGCGGCTTGCTAGCGGACTGCTACTGCGCGCCGCATCCTAAATTTAAACGCATCGCCGCGCTTTTGGAGCTAAACGGCGAAGGGCTAAAAAAATTTAGAAAAATCGGCAAAAAAGGTGCAGTAGCCGAGCTAAAAGAGCTTTTGAAGCTCGAGTTTAAAAACAGCGTCCGATACTTTAAAATCGTGGAAAAAATGCCGCGAAATCAGCAGGGTAAATTTGAAAAAAGCGAATTTGAAAACGCGCTATTTGCTAGTCCCAAGCCCGTCTGGAGCGGCGGGGCGGTAAATGAAGTGGGCGAAATTTGCAGTGGTCAAATTTATGGGAGCAGCGACAATTTAGGGAGCGGTTTAAACTGCGGCGCAAACGATGACAGTGTTAAATTTGACGCAAGCGGCGAGCGGCTTGACGGCGCGCAAAAATACGAATTTAGCGCTATCATACACGCGGGGCTCGAGATTTTTGAAAGCCATTTTCCAAATTTACCGCTGCTGCCGGGATTTATGCAGCTTGACTTCGTCTTTGAGCTAGCTAGCCGCGTCGGTATCGACGTTAACGGCGCTAGCACGGTTGAAAATCTAAAATTTATGAAGTTTGTAAGACCTGGCGACGCGCTTCGCGTTTGTTTTGAAAAACGCGGCGGTAAGCTTTACTTCGAGCTGTTTTGCAACGGCGAAAAGTGCTCGACGGGAAGGGCTACGCTTTGAATAAATTTGCGTTTTTAGTGCCCTTTTACAATCACCCGCAAAATATCAAAGCCCTGATCGCCGCGCTAAAAACCTACGAACTGCCCGTCATCGTCGTGGACGACGGCTCGGACGAGGCGAGTAAGCAAATTTTAGCAGAGCTTGAGCGAACGGAGGGGATCTTGCTGCTCACGCGCGCGCAAAACGGCGGCAAGGGCATCGCGATGAAGGACGGGTTTAAATTTGCACTGGAGTGCGGATTTAGCCACGTTTTGCAAATCGACGCCGATTTTCAGCACGACGCGGCGCTCATCGGTGAGTTTTTGCGCGAGAGCGAGGCACACCCGCAAAGCATCGTCTGTGCAAATCCCATTTACGGCGAGGACGCGCCAAAATCCCGCGTACACGGTAGGAAAATCACGAATTTTTGGGTCGCGATAAATACGCTAAGCCTTGGCGTCAAAGACGCTATGTGTGGTTTTCGCGTTTATCCTTTAGAGCTACTTAAAAAAGCGGCGGCAAAAAGCAAGACAAATAGGATGGAATTTGACATCGAAATCCTCGTAAATGCCGCTAGACAGGGCGTAGATATGCGCTGGATAGATACCTATGTGCGCTACGAAAAGGGTGGCGTTTCGCACTTTAAGATGGTGCGCGATAACGCGCTAATCAGCCTCATGCACGCAAAATGCTTTTTTTCTCTGCCTAAATTTATGCTGAGTAAAATTTGGCGAGCGTGCGAGCTAAATTCGAGCGAGAAGAACGTGACAAGCACTCAAATTTCCGTAGAGTCTCAAGAAAACGCCGAGCAAAATCTCTGGTGGAAAAAACAGGAAAGAGGCGGCGCGTTTTTTTTGAGGCTTAGCCTATTTTTGGCGCAAATTTTGCCTGAGTTTACGCTAAAGCTTATCGTTAAAATCGTGGTTTGGTTTTATTATATATTTTCAAAAAACGAACGCGAAAATATCGCGGCATTTAGGCGAAATTTAAGCGAATTTGCCGGCGCGCAGACGCTAAAAGGAACGAGCGTTTTTAGTCATTTTGAGGCTTTTGGTGGCGCTATTTGCGATAAATTTAGAGTCTGGAAAGGCAAGATCAAGGATGACGAGCTGGAGATCATTGATCTAGAGCGTATAAAAAGCGAACTGATCGGCGCGCAAAAGGGGCAAATTTTGCTCACGGCGCACCTTGGAAACGTCGAAATTTGTAAGGCTCTGGGCGCGCGGGTCGATGGCTTTAGGATGGTGATTTTGGCTTACGACAAAAACTCGCGCGAGTTTAACGAGGTGCTAAAGCAGATCAGTCAAAACGACGGCAGCGTGCGTATGATGCTGGTCAATGAGCTAGACGTTGCCGCGATGCTGGAGCTAAAAAATATCGTCGAAAGCGGCGAGCATATCGGCATAATGGGCGATAGGACGCCTCTTGGCGAAGATAAGGCCGCGCGCGTGAAATTTCTGGGCAAGGAGGCGAGCTTTAACTACGGCCCGTACCTGGTCGCGGGGATTTTAGGCGTAAAGATAAGCTCGCTATGGTGTCAAAAGATAGGCGGTAAATTTAGGATCGAGCTAGTGCCGCTAGCAAGCGCCGTAAAGCTGGGGCGAGATAAAGCCGCCGCAGCTCGCCAGTATCTGCAAATTTACGTCCGCGAGCTGGAAAATCGCTGCAAGCAAACGCCTACGCAGTGGTTTAATTTTTTTGATTTTTGGAGATGAGATGATATCAAAATCAGTCGCGCTAAAGGCGCAGTTTTACGACGTGGACAGTATGAACGTCGTGTGGCACGGCAACTACGTGAAGTATTTTGAGACGGCTAGATGCGCGCTACTAGAGGAGATAGGCTACGACTACGAGGCGATGAGGGCGGACGGCTACGCCTATCCGATCGTAAAAATCGAAGCAAAATATATTAAGCCCGTGTTTTTCGGCGATGAGATCGAGGTGGAGGCGACGCTAAAGGAGTGCGAGTGCTTTCTAAAGATCGGCTACGTCGTAAAAAGCGCCAAAAGCGGCGAGACGCTGTGCACGGGCACGAGCTCGCAAGCGGCCGTGGATATGCGCGCGATGCAGACGTGCTTTGAGATCCCGCAAGAGTTACAAAATGCAATAAAAAGGTATATAAATGAAAAAAATAGCGATAATTTTTAGTTTGGCAGCGAGCCTGATGGGGCTTGATTTTAACGAGATAAAATCTCAAATCAAAACGCAAAATATCAGCGGCGATTTCGCGCAGACGAAGTTTTTGAGCGGATTTAACGTGGAGTTTAAAAGCTACGGCAAATTTGAACTCAGCCAAAGCGAGCTGCTCTACGACACGCTAAGCCCGATCGCGGTGAGCATCGTCATAAACGAGCGCGGTATCTTTCAAAAAAGCGGCAATCAGCTCATAAAAATCGATCAAAATTTTGATAAAAAGCTCTTTTTATCTATCATAAAGCTCGATAAAGCTGAGCTTGAGAAGGAATTTATCTTTAAGATCTCAGGCGACAAAAACAACTGGAAAATCGAGCTAACGCCTAAAAATCTGCTGCTAAAGCAAATCTTTACGCGAATCTTAGTAGGAGGCGATAAATACGTCAAAAAGATCGTACTAAACGAGGTTAGCGGCGATAAAACGGTAAATGATTTTTACAACGTAAAATGAAAAAATCCGCGCGTTTTTTTATCTTTTTAGCGGCGTTTTTAGCCGCGCTCGCCGTTTGTTTTACAAACGCAAAAAAGATAAACGCGGATATTTTTTCTCTCGTAAATTTTGAAAATTCCGCCGAGCAAACAGCGCTAAAATCGATGCTAGATAGCGCTTCTAGCAAGTTTTTGCTGGCTTCAGATTCGCCCGAGTTTTTAGAAAAAAGCGAAAATTTAGCCGCGCAAAGCGGGATTTTTGAGGAGTATCGCGCAAAGCAGGACGTAAATTTAACCTCCTATCTAACTCAGCTAAACACCCTAAAAATCGCGCTTTTAAACGAGCAAACCTATGAGCTTTTAGTAAAAGACAAAAACGAGTTTTTCAAACAAAGCGCGCAAAATTTATTTAATCAATTCGCCTTTAAGCCGCTTAATGCGAAGGATGATTTTTTCGCCCTAAGCTCGCACATGAGCCTGGATGGCTCAAAAATCAGCCTAAATTTGTCAAATTTGATGCTAGAAGCCGCGCACGAGGGCGGTAAATTTTACCTCGTAAAAGCGCGCCTAAAGCCCAGCTACGAGCCGCGAAATTTGATCAAATTTTATGAAAGCGTACGCGAGCTCGCGGCGCAGAACGGAGCGCAGGCTTACGCTAGCTGCGGCGCGCTATACGGAGCCTACGGAAAAGCGGGCGGCGACAAGGAAAGTGCCGTTATGAGCGCGGTTTCGCTTAGTCTTTGTGCGATTTTTTTGCTACTCGCGTTTAAAAATTTGCGCATTTTTTACGTCGTTTTCGTCGCGATTTTCGGCTTTGCGTGCGGGCTTGCGACCTCGCTTTTGATTTACGAGAGCCTTAGCGTCATGGTCGTGGTTATCGGCACTAGCCTCGTGGGTCTTATGTTTGATTTTGCGCTGCACTGGCTGGGTAAAAATCAAAACGCGCCCGTCGCGGCTGCGAGCGTGCGTCCGATGCTTAAAATTTTCTTGCTCGGGCTTTGCATCACAATGAGCGGATACGGCGTTTTTGCCTTTTCGTCGCTTGAGCTGCTACGCCAAACCGCGATATTTTCGCTATTTACGCTGCTTGGGGCGTTTTTATTTACCTATTTTTGCCTGCCTTTTATATTTGAGGGCGCGACATTTTCGCAAAACGCCTTGTTTTCGCGGTTTTTTGATAAATTTGCGGGACTTTGCGAGCGTGCGGCGGGAGCGATAAATTTAAAAATTTTACTCGCAGTATTTGCGCTTTGCGGCCTCATTTTGGCGTTAAATTTTAAAGGCCTAAGCGCGCCCGAGCAGATCAAAGACTATGCAAGCTCGCCCGCGCAGCTACTAGAGCAGTCTAAAAAGATCAGCGAGATAACGGGCGCCGCGCCGCAAAGCTCCGTCATCGTGATAAAGGGCGGCGACGATCTAGTGGGCGACGAAAAGCGGCTGATGCGCGAGCTAAAGCAGGCAAATCTCGTCAAAGACTACGCTTCGATTTCTAAATTTATCCTAAGCCGTACCGAGCAGGAAAGTGTAAAAAATATCTTTAAAGATGCAGCTCGGGACGAGGAAATCTTTAAAATTTACGCTCAGTTTGGTTTACCTAGCGAGCTAGTAAAATCCGAGCTAGAAAAGATCGCAAACGCGCAAACTATCGGCGCTAGCGAGATTTTAGAATTTGACGCGGCAAAAAATTTGACGCGATTTTTACCGAACCCAAACAGCAGTGCGGTATATGCCGAGGGGCTTGCAAGCGGCGCGAAAACGGATGAAATTTTAAAAGCAAACGGCGCTTTTAGCGTGGATTTCGCAGGCGCGCTAAATCAAAATTTGACCGAGGCTAAAGCATGGGCCGCGGTGCTAAAAGGTGGCGCGTTTTTGCTTGCGTTTGCGCTTTTATGGGCGTTTTTTGGGGCGGCGCGATCGCTTTTAGTTATGAGCGTCATCGCACTTGGCGTGCTGGTCGTGCTTTGCGGCTTTACGGCGCTCGGCGTCCACGTAAATATTTTTGCGATTTTCGGGCTCATTTTGGCAAGCGCGGTCGGGATCGATTATCTCATTTTTGCGCTAAACGACGACTTGTCGCGGCAGGAGCGAGTTTTTGGGATATTTGCCGCGTTTATCACGAGCTTTATCTCGTTTTTCGCGCTTAGTTTTAGCCAGACGCCCGCAGTTAGCGTTTTTGGGCTAGCCGTTAGCCTTTGCGTCGCATTTTACGGGCTTGCCGCCTGCACGCTCGCGATGAAAAATTTGGCTTAAATTTAGCAAAAAGAGGTATAATCGCGAGCTTACGCAGCGCGAAATTTGAACCAAACGGGCGCGCTAAATTTAATAAAACGGAAAGAAAATGCTAAAAATAAACGGCAAAGATGAGAGCGAATTTATCGGCAAAACAGTAGCCGAACTCCTCGCCGCAAAGGGTCTAAAGCCTGAGCGTATCGCAGTCGAGCTAAACGGCGAAATCTTGCCCAAAGATAAATTTGATACGGCGCTAAGAGACGGCGACTCGGCCGAGATAGTGCATTTTGTAGGCGGAGGCTGAGATGAAAAATGATGAAAATAACGATATTTTAGAGCTTGGCGGGCATAAATTTAGCTCGCGCTTTATACTGGGATCGGGTAAATTTTCATTGCCTCTTTTGGAGGCCGCGGTACACGAGGCGGGTGCGCAGATCGTGACGCTGGCGCTTCGCCGCGTGAACGAGGGCGGGATCGAAAATATTTTAGACTTTATCCCAAAGGGCGTGACGCTACTGCCAAACACCTCGGGCGCTAGGAACGCCGATGAGTGCGTGCGTATTGCAAAGCTAGCGCGAGAGGCGGGCTGCGGCGATCTCGTGAAGGTCGAGGTCATCAGAGATAGCAAATACCTGCTGCCCGATAACTACGAGACGATAAAAGCGACCGAAAAGCTCGCAAACATGGGCTTCGTCGTGATGCCCTATATGTACCCCGACCTAAACGTAGCGCGCGATCTAGCCTCTGCGGGAGCTGCGTGCGTGATGCCGCTTGGCGCTCCGATCGGAACGAACAAAGGCCTTTGCACGCGCGAATTTATCAAAATTTTACTCGCCGAGATAGACCTGCCCGTGATCGTGGATGCGGGTATCGGCACTCCGGCGCAGGCGTGCGAGGCGATGCAGATGGGCTGCGCGGCCGTGATGGCAAACACCGCTATCGCGACTGCCGGCGACGTAAAAACGATGGCGCAAGCATTTGCGCTAGCGATTCAGGCGGGCAGACTGGCGTATCTATCGGGGCTTGGCAATGTGAGCGAAAGCGCTCGGGCTTCGAGTCCGCTGACGGGATTTTTGGAGTAAATTTAGCTTTAAATTTGACGGCATGAAAAAACGGCGTCAAATTTGAGTCGTGTGAGGATGAAAATTGCCTCGTTAAATCCTGCGAATTTTAAATTTGACGATTTCGTGCGGTTTTAAATTTAGCGCCGAAAAGGCGCGGGTTTGTGCGCGTAAAATTTACGGCTCCTAGCCTTTAAAAACGATCAAATTTAACGCCCGAAATTTAGACGAAAAACGGAGAAATATTTGAAAAATATAGACGTGATGGAGTATGCCGACGGTGCGCAGCGCATAGACGAAACGCTGATGCAGCGGGTGCTAGCGGCGCGCGAAAGCTACGACTACGCGAAATTTGACGCCACAGACGTTAGGCGCGCTCTAAACGAGGAAAATCTAAGCGTAGACGGCCTAAAAGCGCTTCTAAGCCCGGCTGCTAGCGCATTTTTAGACGAGATGGCACAGGCGGCGCGAGATAGGACGCGCAGACAGTTTGGCAACTCGGTGCAGTTTTTTACGCCGCTTTATATCTCAAATTTTTGCGATAGCGACTGCGTCTACTGCGGCTTTAGCTCGAAAAATAAGATCTCGCGCGTGCGGCTAAAGGCGGACGAGGCGGCGACGGAGCTAGCTAATATCGCAAAAAGCGGACTAAAAGACGTGCTCATCCTAACTGGCGAAAGCGCGAAAAAAAGCGACTTGGGCTACATCGGCGAGGTATGCAAGCAGGCGTCTAGACTTTTTAGCAACGTAGGCGTCGAGATATATCCGCTAAACGCCGACGAATACGCGTTTTTGCACAGTTGCGGCGCGGACTACGTCGTGGTTTTTCAGGAGACTTACGACCCGGCGACGTATGCGAAATTTCACCTAGGCGGCGTCAAGCGCTCGTTTGCCTACCGCTTCCATGCTCAGGAGCGCGCTCTCATGGGCGGCATGCGCAGCGTCGGATTTGCCGCGCTTTTGGGGCTTGACGACTTTAGAAAAGACGCGCTAGCCACCGCGCTACACGCGCATCTCATCCAGCAAAAGTACCCGCACGCTGAGATCGCGTTATCTTGCCCGCGCCTGCGCCCCGCGATAAACAAGGCTCACGTCGGCCCGAGGGACGTCGATGAGAGGGCGCTGCTTCAGGTTATCTGCGCGTATCGCCTCTTTTTGCCGTATGCAAATATCACGATCTCCACGCGTGAGTCGGCGCGCTTTCGAGACGGCATCATCGCAGTCGCCGCGAATAAAATCTCAGCCGGCGTTAGCACGGGCGTGGGGACGCACTCGGATAAGGCCAAAAAGGGCGACGAGCAGTTTGAGATCAGCGACGCGCGCTCGGTCGAGGAGATACTAGGTGCCGTGCGGGGGCTAAATTTGCAGCCCGTGATGAGCGAGCATATTTACGTTTAGGACTTTGCGTTTTTGCGGGCGTAAAATTTGGCTTTTGGAGTAAGGGCGATGGGTTTTAGTAAATTTGAGCTCGTTTGGGTTACGAACCGCCGCTTGAGCGAGGATTTTTTCGCTGACGTTAGGCGAGTAGCGCAAAGCGGCAAGGCGGATAAAATTTTGCTGAGAGAAAGCGATCTGTCCGAGGATGAATACGAAAATTTAGCCCGCAAAACGCTTGAGATCATCGCGGAGTGCGGCTCTGGTACGCAGCTTATTTTACATACTTATGCAAACACCGCAAGCAGGCTTGGCGTGAGCGAGCTGCATCTGCCTTTTGCTAAATTTGCGGCTGCGAGTGTCAAGCGGGCTACAAATTTGAGAGATTTGGTTAAATTTGATGGCGCCAGCTCGTATAAAGGGGGATACGGCGGCATTTGCGCGTCCAATTTAACGCAAAATTTCAAGATCGGCGTTTCGGTTCACTCTTTAGACCAGGCTCTAGCGGCGCAGGAACGAGGCGCTGATTATGTAGTGGTGGGGCATATTTTTGATACACCTTCTCACGCGCTAGAGCGAGGCAGGGGGCTTAAATTTTTACGTGAAATTTGCGAAAATTTAAGCATAAAAACCTACGCTATCGGCGGGATAAATTTTGAAAATTTAGACAAGATCAAGGATGCAGGCGTGGCAGGAGCCTATATGATGCGGGGATTTTTGGGTTAATTTTTTAATTTTGATTAATACTACTTTAATAACAAATTTTATACTATAGTCATTATCTAAAATAACTGATAATAGGAATAAAAATGAATACTTTAAAAATTGTTATTTTTCTTATCTTTGCTCTATTTTTGGTTGGGTGTAGCGGCAAATATGAAGTCACCCCACAAAGGCTAGATAATATCAAGGCTACGGCTAAAATCGTCAATCTAAGTACAAATAAAACGATGGATTTTGACGACTTTATTGTCGAGGTGTTAGATGCTGATATTTTACTGGTGGGCGAGCTACACGATGACTTTGACCACCATTTGGCAGAAATTTTACTCATCAAAGCGCTTTCAAAAAATAAAAACATAGACGTCGCTTTTGAGATGCTTGGAGGTGATAAGCAAAAATATGCAGATGGCTTGGATAAAAAAACTCGTCCGGGCGAGTTGATAAAAGCTATAAAATGGAATGATAAAATGTGGGAGTTAAGGCATTACAAAGGAGTGCTAGAAGCAGCATTTTATAGCGCTAACATCAAGTGCGCAAATTTAAGCGAAGACGAAATAAAGCTGATATTTACCGGCGCCCAGCCTATATCTGGTAAATTTTCCACATCCAAAAGCGTTCAAGAAGCTATCGTGAAAATCGTCCGCGGAGCGCACGGAGGCGTAAATAAGCAGGATATACAGAAGCTTGTCCAGGCTCAGCAGTACAAAGATCGTAGGATGGCCGACGTCGTAAATAAATCTGCAAATTTTGCTTTGCTTATAGCTGGGAGGTATCACGTCCAAAAGGACATAGGGGTGCCGCTTCATCTTATGGATTTTAAAACGAAAAAGAAATTTAAAACTTTGTTTTTAGGCTTTGATGGCGATGACACGAGTGCTAAAGAGGCTGATTATCTATGGAAATTTAAATGAAGGTACGAGATGGCTAAAATTTTAGTGATTATTTTTTCTTTTTGTTTGTTGTTTGGTGAAAATAACGTAAGCGAATTTGAAAAATCGAGCGATAGCCAAGTAGTGTTTGATGTAAATTTATCTCAAGCTGGCTTGAAATTTGGCGGAGAGCAAAATTTGACCGGCATCGCCTCAAATTCTAAGGCGCCAAGCATAGATTTGTCATTTATTTCGCTTTTTAAGAACGCATATATAGTCGTAAAGATTGTTATATGCGTTTTGATTTTATTTTCCGTCATTACGTGGACGATTTTTATCGTCAAATTTATCCAGTTTAAGCTGGCATTTTGTAGACTCAAATCTGACGAAAACACTGTAAAAGACGCGTCTGATTGGCGGGTTTTAAAGTTAAAGAAAAAGAGCTTTGCAGTGGATTTTATAAGAGAACTTGAGGATGAGAGCAAAAAAAGCATCAAATTTGACGCAAATATGAAATTGCGAGTAAAACAAAGGTTTGATCTTAAAAAATCGTCTCTCGCGAACGTGATGAGAGGGTGGGTTGGAGTGCTCGCTAGCATCGGCTCGTCTGCACCTTTTGTCGGGCTTTTTGGGACGGTTTGGGGCATAATGAACAGCTTTGTGGGTATAGCAAACAGCAACAACGCCAGCCTAAGCGTAGTGGCTCCTGGTATTGCAGAGGCGCTTTTTGCCACAGCTCTTGGGCTTGTAGCCGCGATACCAGCGGTTTTGGTTTATAACTATCTGGTGCGGTGTAGCGTTAAATTTAATGCTCGTTTAGGGTTGCTTAGTTCTCAAATTTATTTGATATTTGATAGACTGGCTGCGGAAAATGAATAGCGAAGAAGAGCTAAGCGAGATAAACGTAACGCCTTTTATCGACGTTATGCTTGTACTTTTGATTATATTTATGGTAGTTACGCCCATAGTAACCAGCTCTGTGAAAGTCGAGCTGCCAAAATCTGTTGCCAAACAAAAAGAGGACGTAAATAAGCCTATAATCTTAAGTATAAATGATAAATTCGAAATTTATTTGGGTAGCCAAGCTGTTTTAGCGGAGAATATCGCGCAGGCGCTGGATATAAAAAGCGGACGCAACTATGAGGCGATAGTGTATTTTCACGTCGATAAAAGCGTGCCTTATGAGATTTTGATCAATGCCGTCGAGCGAGTGAAGATAGCCGGATATACTAAAATAGCTTTTTCGACAAAGGTTGTAAACTGATGAAAATTCCGCGTCTTGCTTGGGTATTTGCTTTTATTCTTGCTTCAGCGTTGCATGCGGCGCTTTTTGTTTTTATCGCAAATGGTGGCAAGGCTATAAATTTGGAGCAAAATTTCGGTGGCTTTGATTATCCGATAAAAAATGACCAAATCGAGTCAATTATGATAATTTCAGATCTATCGATAGGCGATTTCAAAGAGGTTGCCGTAAATTCTCAAAAATCCTCCACACCACAACTTGAAGAAGAAACAGAGGCCAAAGAAGAGGAAAAGCCAGAGATAGCCTCGTTAGAGGAGGTAAAATCTCAAATCGAAGTCGTAAAAAAACAGGAAATGCCAAAAAAAATAAAACCTAAAATAAAACCGAAGAAAATAGTAAAAAAACCCGTGAAAATCGCCGAGGAAACAAATAAAAAAAGCAATGAAGACACACAAAAAGTTTCAAATTTGGACTCGGATATAAACTCCGTAGTAAAGGATAACGTAGCTTCGGCCCCCATTAGCGGTAGTGGAACTAGGATAGTCGGCAGTTTCGCAGGTTCCGGTGTAGATAAAAAAAGTTGGCAAGGTATGGTTGTGTCGCATTTAAACAAGCACAAAAAATACCCGAGCAATGCTCTTTTAAGTGGATTTGAAGGTGTCGTTTACGTAAGAGTAAAAATAGCAGCTAACGGCGAAGTGCTAAGCGTTTTATTGACTAAAGGGAGCAAATTTGAGATTTTAAACAACGAAGCGACAGAGCTTTTTAACCGCGCTTCACCTCTGCCGTCACCTCCTAGTGAAATGATGGGCTCAGATCGCGATCTGACGTTAAATTTTCCAATCGAATTTAATATAAAAAAATATAAAGCCTCAAAAAAATAAATTTATCTATCGTGCCTTGGTTTAAAAAGAGTTAATTAAAGATAACCGGTATAAGTAAAAATTTATATATACGGTGATACAATTCTTAAATGACAAGATAATGATTTTGATACGGCTTACCATATAGTCATAGAAGTTATCGACGCTTTCAAATTTAAGCCGCCTGACATCCGCGCATAAAACAAAATAATCTAGAAGGAAGCATCATGAATGGGTTTAATTTTAACATAGCTTGCATATTGGCTATTTGTTTAGCGAGCGCTGACGCAAAAGACGTCGATTTTAGTACCTTGGAAGTCTCGGCTACTGAGGTCAAAAATAGCGAAAAGGCGTTTTCGACGCCTGGAGCCGTTAGTTCGCGAGAGGATATTAGAAGCGAAAATCAAAGTATAGACTCCGTAGTTAGAAGCTTGCCAGGCAGCTATACGCAAATAGACCAATCCCAGGGCAGCGTGTCTGTAAACATCCGCGGGCTTACAGGGCTTGGGCGCGTAAATACGATGATAGATGGAGTTACGCAGACTTATTACGGTACGTCGAGCGATACGGGTGGGGTTCATAACTTTACAGGCAACATTGGCACTTCAGCCTTTGGAGCACTCATAGATCAAAATTTCCTAGTAGGTATAGACATCGAGAGAGGAAGTTTTAGCGGTGCCCAAAACGGGCTTATGGGAAGTGCGAATTTTAGAACCATAGGCGTAAATGACGTTATAACTGACGACCACATTTTTGGCTTTTTAGGTAGATATAGCTATGGCTCAAACGGCGTGGGGCCAAGCTATATGGGCAGTGTCGCGGCAAAAAAAGAATTTGACGGCGGACAAAGCCTAGGCGTACTTTTTGGATATAGCGGTAAAAAAATCTCGCAAGACTATAAGATAGGCGGCGGCGGCAAAATAAAAGACAATGATAAAGACATCGACGGAGACGGCGTGCCTGATTTGCCTACGGCGTTAGATACCGACTCACTGGAGCAACGTCCAAAAAGCTATCTTTTTAAGCTGGAATACGATAGTGAGATAAATAAAGCTATTTTGACATATAGGAGATATAGCAATTATCTAGCTAAAAGAGATATAACTAGCGACAACTATCAGCTTGATTATCGTTTTGATCCGTATTCTGACCTGATCGATATAAATTTGCTCTTATCATATAATAAAACCAGACAAATTTATGATAAAAAAGCAAGGCTGGCGTGGGCGGATCTTGAAAAGGGGATGAAATTTAAAAATAGTTCTCTGGTTTTTGATCTTAGCAATACCTTTTTGTTTGATATAACAGATAAGCTTAAATTTAGCTCAAAACTAGGCATAAATGCCCTAAATAACGAATATAAACGCGTTACTGGAGACGAGGCGTACTCTACACTTAGGACATCGTATCCTATACCAGACGGTAAACAAAAGATATTTAATTATTATTTAGATAATTCGCTTGAGTACGACATTTTTACCTTCGATGCAAATTTAAATCTCGTAAATTGGAAAACGAGCGGTATAAAAGGTAAATGCTTAGCAGGGAATCCTTACTGCTCTCCACAAGAGGCCGGAGACTTTAAAAGAAAAGATACCGATTTAAACTATTCTCTTATGGCTTCAGCCAAGATTGACGAGTTGTTTTCGCCGTTTATCAGCTACGAAAGGACGACTAGGCCGCTAAACGTACAGGAACTTTTTTCTTCCGGCTCTGTTTATGAAGATATAAACACCGGGCTAAAACCAGAAACGGCAAAAACCTATCAGATCGGCTTTAATAGCCATAAGCACGGTATTTTTTCGGACGACGACGTTTTTGGGCTTAAAGCCGCTTACTACAATACTAAAATAAAAAATTTTATCTACGATAGAATAATCGGCTACACAAATGCTAGCGACGACGTTACGATGTTTTTGGCTAGATTAAATGACAAAGCCACCTTAAAAGGCTTTGAGCTCGAGTTTTTATACGATATGGATGTATTTTACGCCAAAGCCTCATACACTCGTCAAAAATCTTCCTATCAGCCCTCAGATAGTTTCGCGCTAGACTGGACGAACGGACCTGCTAGTGGAACTACGCAGTTTAGCGAACTGCCGAAATATTACGCTACGATAGACGTTGGAACTAGGCTTTTTAATGAAAAGTTAGTTCTTGGTTCTATAGCCAAAATTACTGGTAAGGCAAAAAGGATAAATCCTAAATTTAACTGGGGTGCTTTTGACGAAAATGATCCGAGATTTAAGATTATCAATACACAAGAACTGCCAAAAATCCCAACTATTTTCGATTTTTACCTCACCTTCGAGCCGATTAAAAATTTAACCTTTAAATTTGAAGTGCAAAACGTATTCGACAAAAACTACATGGACGCGCTTTATACTTATAACTCATCTTACTCCAGCGACGTATTTAACGACGACATCACTATCTTTAACAACGCTGCCAGGGGTAGGACGATACTGGGGAGTTTTGAGTATAGATATTAAATTTAACGACCGAGTCGCTGCGATAAAAGCGGCGCTCTTGGTTTCTGCTCTAAAATTGACTTACATAATCTTTTTTTGCTAAATTTGACCGCATATAAATTTAAGCCTATTTTGCTACTATTTCAGACGAAAATTAACTCAAATGGAGAATACGTGAAAAAATTGATCTTTGTTACGGTGCTTTGGGCGTTTAGCTTTAGCCTCATCGGCGAGTTTTTGGCGGGGCGAGTGGATAGCTACTTTGCCGCGTTTTCGCGCGTCGTTCTTGCGCTTGGCGTATTTTTGCCCTTTATGATTAAGGATTTTGCCGCGCAAAACCTCGCTCTATACGCCAAAGTAGCCGCGATCGGCGCGGTGCAGATCGGCGCAATGTATATCTTTTACTACAACTCGTTTGCATACCTTAGCGTCGCTGAGGTTGCGCTCTTTACGATATTTACGCCGTTTTACGTGAGCGTGGTTTATGACGTGCTCGCAGGCAGGCTTAGGCTGCTGTATCTCTTTAGCGTGGGCACGGCGGTTTTGGGCGCGCTCATCATCAAGTACGGCAGCGTAAATAGCGACTTTTGGTACGGATTTTTGCTCGTACAGGGGGCGAATTTATGCTTTGGCGTTGGACAGAGCGCGTATAAATTTTTGTTAGAAAAGCGTGATTTTAACGAACAAAGAGGTGTTTTTGGCTACTTTTTCGTCGGAGCCGCGGCGGTTACGGGCATAGCCTTTGCCATGTTTGGCAATCCTGAAAAGATCAACCTCGACCTAACCCAAGGCGCCGTGCTGTTGTGGCTTGGCATAGGAGCTAGCGGTCTAGGATACTTTTTGTGGAACAAAGGCGCATGCGAGGTAGATAGCGGCACTCTAGCCATCATGAATAACGCCCTCATACCAGCAGCTATCATCGTAAATTTAGTATTTTGGCATAAAGATGCGGATATACTAAGACTATGCCTTGGCGGTGCGGTAATTTATATCTCGCTACTCATTCACAATAAAATCATCGCACACTACGAGCGAGTAAGCGTAGCGGCAAAATAATCTAAATTTGAAGCCAAATTTAGCTAAAATTTAAAACTAGCGGCGAGACCAAACATCGCCGCTTTACTTGACGGCAGTGGGTATTTTAAATTTGAGTTTTAAAAAGGATCAGATATGCACGACGCCGCAGCACTTCTAATCGCACTCATTTTTCTAATCGTAAGCTTCTTTGTTGCTTTAATCGCCCCCAAAGGCAAACGCAAGCTACTTTGGCTTTTTGCTTGGTTTATGGTGTTTTTCGGGGATATTGTCGTGCTTAAAGCAATTATGGCTTATTATGATTTTAAATATGCTAAGATAAATATCTATGAAAAGCCCGCTATCAGAGCATATTATGCTGGAGAAAGAGAAATAGTCGAATAGAATAGAAGCGGTTTTCCTTTGATAGATCCAACCAATTGGCTAAATTTCCCTGCAAATACGACCGATGCGAATTTCATATCTTTGATAAACGGCTACGTAAATTTTATAGACTACAAAGAAAAAAGCGAAAATCCCGCCACAAACGGTAAATATTTTAGAATTTATCTGGATGACTATACTGCAAAAGAGTGCTTTTTATCTGCCGATTTAAGTATAAGGGGTTTTCTAACGAGTATCCCTATAACGTATGAAGAATTAAATATATTTTTTAATCAACTGCAATCAAATCATGAAAGCGAGGATAAAATAATCAGAGAGATAAGATCGTTACTTGATGATAGAAATGCCTCGACGATAGATATAGAGCCGTCTGAGATATTAAGCTACATAAAACACGATATGAAAGATCTCAAACAAATCTACAAAGACAAATGCGTAGCTCGCAAAGAAATCAATGAAGATGAGATAGCTGGTATAGAGTTGGTATTGGAAAAAGAAAATAGGATGACGGACTGGCGCATAGAGCCGGCACCAAATATCAAAACCTTTCTTGACGACCTAATCGGTCTAAGTTTTAACTACGGCGGAATCATAAAAGATAGACAAACAGGCAGGATACTAGCCGATAATATATACGAAAACGTAAGATACCAAGGAGCGTTAGGCGAAAGCTTTATAAAGGCTTTTGGAAGCGAGTCGAGAGGATACTGGATATCTTGCGATAGCGGCAGGGAAAAGTATTTAGACGTATGTAATCAAAAAATGATAGTTGAGTTCTTTAAAAAGGACAGAAAATGAGAAAGCTTTAGATAGCTATACGTTAAACTCAAGCGCAAATTTGACGCGCCAAAGAGTCTGTCAAATTTGTAAATTATACTATCTCTAAAACCGCGGTGATGTCGGCCATGCCTTGCGTGTACATAGCTGACGTAACGAGTGCGTCTGCGCCTGTGGCGGCAAATTCTCGGACGTTTTTTAGATTTATCCCGCCGCTTGCGACTAGGGCCGCGTTTGGAGCGATCTTGTCTCGCAAGTCTACTGCTCGCTTTACTGTTTCTGGCGTAAATTTATCGCACTGCACGACGTCGGCGCCCGCTCTTAAAAGCGCTTCGCAATCGTCTAAATTTTCGCATTCGACGGCGATTTTGCGCTCGGGAGCTTTTGCTTTAAAGGTTGAAATTTGAGCCAAAAACTCCTCATACGAGTCGTAAGCCTTGATGTGATTTTTAAAAAACAGCACGCTATCGCTCAAATTTAGCCTGTGCACGCCGCAGCCGCCCTCAAGCACGGCTTTTAGGCAAAATTTCTTGGCAAACGGAAAGCTCTTGCGCGTGGCTAGGATTTCGCATTTTGGATTTACGCTTTTGGCCGCCTCGTTCATCGCTCTTGCGTAGGTGGCGATCCGGCAGGCGTACTCTAGGCAAATTTGCGCTAGTTTCCAGGCTTTATGCACATTATCGTAACTGCCGCTGATTTTTACGATCGGTTGTTTTGCGGCCGCAACGGCGGAGTTTGGGACGCAAATTTGCGCCTCGCAGTCTAGCAAACGAGCGATACCGGCCGCTACGTCTACGCAGCTAACCGTCACGTCCTCGCGCGGCAGTATGGTTAAAACGGCATTTTTACGGATGTCTTGAAGCGAGGTCGTGAGATCAAAGTAGGGCAGATCCTCGCCGATATAGGCTAAAATTTCTGCGTCATTTATCTTGATCATCGCTTGCTAGCCTCTTTGCTTCGGCGTTTTTCTTATTTGCGTTTACGATCATATTTCTAAAAATGCCGTTTTCGTAGAGTCCAGCGTGATATAGCGAAAAGCCCACGAATGCGATGCCTGCGATCGTATGTAGTTTCTCGCAGCGGCTTTTGTTTCTGCCTTTAAGCCCTAGCGCCGTTAGGCAAACTGTGGCTAGGGTGACGCTCATGCC
Organism: uncultured Campylobacter sp.; assembly: GCA_963528285.1. Lineage (GTDB taxonomy): Bacteria > Campylobacterota > Campylobacteria > Campylobacterales > Campylobacteraceae > Campylobacter_A. The sequence goes on from CAURVK010000016.1 coordinate 27,458, forward strand.
GATTTTTGCGACTTTTCTATGGGTTTGTAAATTTAAAAGTTGTCCGCTTATGTTCATTTTTTTCTCCAGCAAGTTGTGTTTGCGATGCCTATGCTCTCAGGGTCAAATTCCGGATTTAGCCCCGCTTTTCTTTGCGATTCGTAGTCTTTTAGGGCTTTTATCATGACTTTTGATAGCATAAAGATCGCCGCGATATTTATCGTAGCCATCGCCGCCATCGTGATATCGGCGATATTCCAGGCGATAGTTAGGTTCATCTGCGCTCCGACGAATATCATCGCGACCGCCGTTAGCTTAAAGGCTATGGCGACCTTGTGGTTTTTGGTAAGGTATTTGATATTTGCCTGCGCGTAGTAGTAGTTGCCGATCAGCGAGGTGATGGCAAAAAGCACCACCGCAAGCGTCGTAAAGTGAAGTCCGATCTCGCCGTAGTACTCGCGCATCGCGGCCTGCACCAAAGGAAGCGCGGTGAGCAACTCGCCGCCGGCACCCGTTTGCTTTGTGATATAGGCCTGCGAGAAAAGCACTATCATGCCGGAAGCCACGCAGATCGTCATATCTATAAAAACCGCCATCGCCTGCACGAGTCCTTGCTTTACAGGGTGGCTAGTGTGAGCCGCGGCGGCCGCGTTTGGCGCAGAACCCATGCCGGCTTCGTTTGAAAACAGGCCGCGCTTGATACCGTAGACGATCACGCTGCCCGCAAATCCGCCGAATATCGCCTTAAAATCAAAGGCGCTTTTCATGATCATATCAAAGACGGCCGGAAGCTTGTCTAAATTTAAGCAGATCGCGATAAAGGCTAGCAGGATATAGGCAAGCGCCATAAAAGGCACGATGTAGGAGCTAACTTTGCCGATGACGTGGCTCTTGCTAAAAAACATCACCGCCGCAAATGCCGTTAGGATGAGGCCAATACCCACGGGTAAGCCGCTATCGCTAAAGCTCGTAGCGCTTGCGCTTTGGTCGTAGTAAATTTGAAAAGCGGAGGTCATGGTGTAGCTTTGTAGGCCGTTAAATCCATATGCGTACGTGATGATAAGGATAACGGCAAAAAGCGTAGCTAGCCATTTAATGCCTAGGCCGTTTTTGATGTAGTATGCCGGGCCGCCTTTAAAGCCGAATACGTCTTTGGTCTTGTAAATTTGAGCTAGCGTACTCTCGGCAAATGCCGAAGCTGCGCCCAAAAACGCCATGAGGCACATCCAAAATAGCGCACCCGGACCGCCGGCTACGATAGCAGCGGAGATGCCGGCGATATTTCCGATGCCCACGCGCGAGGCGGTGGAGATCATAAGCGCTTGAAAGGGCGTGAGGTGGTGCTTGTTGTATTTATCCTTTTTCTCGACTAGGACCTTGCAAGCCTCGAAAAACATCCTAAACTGCACGAACCTCGTAATATAGCTAAAATAAATACCGGTAAGAACGAGCACGATGACCAAAAAATAGCCGTATAAAAAGTCGTTGGCTAGCGACATCTCGTCGTTCATAAATTTTAAAATTTTATCTATCAACCGTCATTCCTTCAAATTTACTTCGCGCCTATCTTGACGCCTTTCATCGAATTTGCCAATAGTCCGATCGTCGTACCGTTGTGCAAAACGGCCGTGGCGATAGGGTTAAAGAGACCAAACGTAGCACCCGCTAGGATGAGTGAGTTTATACCGACGGTGGCGTTAAAATTCGTATTTATCAGCCTCATAGTTTTGTTCGCGACGTCTTTTGCGACGGCGACTGAGCCGATGTCGTCTTTTAGTAGGCTGATGTCGGCGGTGGCTTTTGCTATATCGGCGCCCTTTTGCATGCTGATGCCTACGTGCGCCTTGGTGAGGCTTGGCGCGTCGTTGATACCGTCTCCGACGAAGGCTACTTTTTTACCCTCGGCTTTTAGCTGCTCGATGATGCCTGCTTTATCGGTAGGTAGGCAGTTTGCGTAGACTCTATCGATACCTAGCTCGCTTGCTACCTGATCGGCTTTAGACTGCACGTCGCCAGTTAGCATTATCAGCTCTTTTACGCCTAGTTTTCGTAGCTTTGCTAGCGTTTGCGCCGCGTTTTCTCGCATGGTGTCGCGCATGGCGATGACGCCTAAGAGCTCTTTGTCGTAGCCTACGTAAAGTAGCGTGAGTCCGCTGTCTACTTCGCTTTTTATGATTTCTTCGTGTTTGCTAAATGAAATTTGCTCGTCGTCCTCTAAAAAATGCCGCGAGCCGATCACGACCTCTTTGCCGCCTACGTATGTTTTGACTCCGTGAGCAACGATAAACTCGACCTCGTCGTGGTGGATGTGGTGAAAGCCTATCTCGCGCGCGGCCTTTACGATAGCCTCGGCTACCGGGTGGAAGTAGTGCTCCTCAGCGCTTGCGGTCAAATTTAAGAGCTGCGCTTCGGTAAATTCCTTTTTAAACGAGTGAACCTTGACGACGCTTAGGCTGCCGTGCGTTAGCGTGCCGGTTTTATCAAATACGAAAGTATCGGCGCTCGCTAGCGCTTCGATAGCTTTGGCGCCTTTTATCAGTACGCCGTTGCGACCCGCTTTTGAGATGCTTGATTTAAAGGCGACGGGCGTGGCTAGCTTTAGCGCGCAGGAGTAGTCCGCCTGCAAGACGCTAGCTACGCGGGTCATATCGCGGCTAAGCAGATACGAAACGCCGGCTAGACTTAGCGTTACTGGCACTAGTTTGTCGGCTAGCTTCGTGGCTTTTAGTCCGACGGCCGATTTTTCGTTTAGCGAGCTTTGGATGTAGGATTTTATCCTAGCAGTCGCACTCTCTGCAGCTATGCTTTCGGCCCAGATTTTTATGCGTCCGTCCTCGACTACCGTTCCGCTCATCACGCGGTCGCCGCGCTCTTTTTTGACGGGTTCGGCTTCGCCCGTCATCGAGACTTGGTTTACGCTTGCGGTGCCTTCCACGATATAGCCGTCGATGCCGATGCTCTCGCCTGTACCGACGACTACGATGTCGCCTATTTTAACGTCTACGGTCGGGATTTTTTTGAGGGATTTTTTGCCGTGATCATTTATCTCGATCCAGACTTCTTCTATATTCGGGCGAGCTAGCTCTTTGATGAGGTCGTCGCTGCGGTGCACGGCGCTTTCTTCCATGTATTCGCCGATAGTTAGCATGAGATTTGTGCTATTTGCCGCTAAAAAGTCGCGCCTAGCCAGGCTCACGCCCACTGCGGTGGCTTCGAGTACCTTTGAGGTTATACCCTCGTTTACGGCTTCGCTTGCGCCTTCTTTTAGTAGTGGCGCGGCGGCTATCAGGCTAGCCATAGCTTTTACGCCGTTGCTATTTATGAGAGGCGTGATGGCTAGAGCCGTTGCTGCCTTGTAAATTTCAGCCTTGCTTGGGCTATTTTTGCGCTTGTTTAAATTTGTGATCGGCAAATTTTCGATGAACTCTTTGATCTCGTTTAAATTTGACTCAAAGCCGACGATAATACTTTTTGCTTTTTTGTTTACCCTGACGCTTTTTGCGTACCTAAACTCCGAAATTTGAGCCTCCAAACGGCTCTCGTCGCAGTCCTCGCCGATGCGTTCGCAGACGAAGCGCACGCGGTTTTTAGTCAGGTGCGCGATGCGAACATTATTTTTGGGAGTCAATTTCGGCCTTTACATCTTCAAATCGCTCTTTTAGTTCTTCAAATCCTGCTTGAAGCAAATTTGATCCTTTTGCGATAGCTGAAAATAGCGCTTTTTGCGCGTTTTCGTTTGTTAGCACGTATGCCACGACGCCGCCTATGAGCGCACCTTTTATAAAGCCTGCCGCGTTAAAATTTGCCGGGACAAAGTCTTTTAGCGCGTCGTTTATGCCGCGGTCAAACGCGCTTGGCGCGCCGGTAGTCTTTACCGTAGTCGTCGTAGTCGTCGTGCTGCCGTCGTCGTTTAGCTGATTTACTGTTTGAGTTTGATTGATGTATGGGTTTTTCATTTACTTTCCTCTAAATTTTTGATTAGTTTCTCCGTCGCAACCACGCCTGCGATACCGACGGCAACGGTTGCCGCAGCCGCAAGATAGCGCGCCGAGACTAGTTTGTTTGATGCGCTGATAGCGCACGCCGTGACGATACCGCCTTGGATAGCGATTTTAGTCGTTTTAGCTACGGCCTGCGTCTTGCTGACCTTGCCTTTTTTATAGTTTAGTATTTCTACGCCGCCCGCTGCTATCGCGCCGATTAGCGCGCCGCTTATCATATGATCTACTGGGAGTCTGGTTGTTGATGTTAAATTCATTCTATACCTTTATTATTTTTCTAAATTCGGTTCAAGCGCGTTTGCGATATCTTCGGCTAAAATTTCGGTTTGTGTAGCCGCTTTTGCCGGAGCTTTTTTAGCTCTTGGAGCTCTTTTTTTCTTAGCTTTTGTTTTCTCGGCTTCTTTTTCAGATTTCTCTGCGGCTACTTCGGCGCTAGTGCGTCTTGTGCGTTTTTTTGTTTCGGTCGCCTCTTCGCTTGTTTTAGCAAATTTTTTCTCGGCGTACTCTTTTGCTTCGCCTATTTTTTTCTCGGCAAATTCTTTTGCGTTTTCGGCAAACTCTTTGCCTTTATCTAGTCCGCTTTCAAGGGTTGATTTGATTTTATCTTTGTTGTTAAAAGCCGCGACGGCTAAACCTCCTAAGATTGCTCCTGCGATAAACGGTAATGCCATTTTTTATCCTTTATGTTGAATTTTATTCTTTATCTTTATTTTTATCTAAATTTTTACTGAGCATCATGCTAGCTAGTCCGCCAAGCGCCAAACCGCCGAAAAATGAAAAATTCGGATTGTTTAAAAGCGCGATAGCGTCCTCTTTGCTGCCTTGCCCAGAGCCTATGCGCTCTAGCGTTTGACTGATTTGTTTAAAGCTATCCGAATCAAAAGCGTTTAAGATATTGTCGCTCGGATTTTGAGCCGTTTGCGCCTGCTCCTCTTGGCTTGCGTTACCCGCACCTTGAAACTGTGCGGCTAAAATTTGAGCCAGTTTTGCTTTGAGAGCCGGAATGTATTCGTTGTTTGACGTAGCCCAGAGCCTAAAGCAGACGTCTTTAAAGTTTTCATCGCTCAGGCTGTCGGTCAAATTTTCATAAAACGCGTTTAGCTCAAGCTCGTAGTTTAGGGCTTTTATAAAGCAAGCGTCAAGATCCTCGCACGCTAAAGCGCAAAAAACTTGCGGGTCGGCAGGATCTGCGTAGGACTTTAAAAGCTCCAGTCCGCTTTGTCTAACCGCTAAAATTTGATCAAAAATTTCATCTTTTTTGCAGACGTTTTCGTAAAATTTAATGCCCTGCGACTCTAGTAAAAACACCGCATTTGCGGCTTGCTTTAGCTCCTCGTTCATCTTGCGCCGCCGGTAGCTTTTTGAGCTAGATTATTGATGAGGGCTGAAATTTCGTGCAAATTTTGGCCTTTTAGCAGATCGTCCCACATCTTTTTTGGGAAAATTTCGTGGTCGTATTCGATCGTTGCGGAACCGATTAGCTTGTTAAATTTAACGTTTTTTATGCCGTCTATTTGCTTAATCGTTTGATCTATTTTTTCTAACGGCAAGCTGTCCGCTTCTTTTTTGATATCGCTGCTGATGCGGACTCTTAAACGGCCTGCGACGTGGTGGATCGGCGTAAAATACGAAGCTATGCGTAAGACTAACTCCGATGGTATATGTGGCGCTGCGCTCATGTTTCTCCTTTATTTTTTGGCGTATTATCTATTTGCTACGCTTAAATTTAACTGAAACTTTTTTGCATATCGTTATCAAATCATTTTTGATAAATAGGCGCAAAATAGGCTATTTGTTTTGGCACTTTGGACAAATTCCGTATAAAATCATCGCATGACCTTCGAGTTTAAAGCCTGAGCTTTTACAAATTTGCTCTTGTTTTTCTTCTATATATTTATCGAAAAAACTCTCCGCCGCGCCGCATTTTATGCAGATTAGATGGTCGTGATGCGACTTTAAATTTAGCTCGAATTTATTTATCCCGTTCTCTTCAAAACTCAAAACCAGCCCGAAATCCTGCAAAAAATTTAAAAACTGATAAATCGCCGTGAGGCTAACGTTGCGTTTAAATTCGCTTTTGATCTTGGCTTGTATCTCGCTTGCGCTAAGATGCTCGTCGCTAGAAAATAAAATTTTTAAAATTTGCTCTTTTGCGGCGGAATTTTTATATCCGTAATCCCGTAAAAGCTCTAAAAATTTCATATAAAATTTATCAAAAGTGTGCATTTTGCCGCCGTTTCAGCCGATTAAAATTACTTCTTATTATAGTAAAAAAAGCTGATAATGCGATAAATTTAAGACCAATTCTCAAAAAATAGGGATTTTGACTAAGCGGTTATAAAGGTTATTTTGGCATAATTCCGCAAAAATTTTAAAAGGGAAGCCATGACGTACGACGAACTAGAGCTTGAGGCGGTTTTGCTAGAGGTTTTGGAAAACCGAGGCAATTTTGAATCGCTTGATGATGAAGAGCTTTTCGAACTTATCGAAGAGGTCGCAAAATATACCGACGGAGATTATGAAGAGGCGTTTGAGTATATGACTCAGTTTTCGCCGATTAATAAAAAAAGATTCGTCTCTCTTTATACGGTTTAGCCGCTAGGCCAAACCGTTTTTCTGCTTAATCATTTAAAATATTTATTCAATACTTCTTTTAGCGTTTTTGTATATCTTGAGTCTTTCGGAGAGTTGTTGTAGATGTCCTCCATATCGTACATTCTATCGTAATAATCATATGTAGCCTCTTTGTCGACCACGATTAAAGATGTATTTATGCTAACGCCTGCAAAAAGGCCTCTGCTTTTACCTCTTAGCGTAGCCCAAGCCGAAATTTCAGGTAGGTCGCTCATTACGCCGGCTTTTTCGCCGGCGGCTAGCACTACGGCATCGGCGCTAAGATCGATTTGGCCTTTACCGTTTATTAGCCCGGCATATGACCTTCTTGATTTAAACAGTACAACAAGGTCGGTTGATTTATAGCCACCCTGCAGGCCTATACCGCCGCCTTTAAAATTTATAAATATCGGGCTGCTCCATTCATTTTCATCGTTTCTGCCGACGAATATACCATCTCCAGTATGCGTCGTCACCACTAGCCCGCCGCTAACCACATCAGGGATAACCATGATGCCTCTTATTTCGCTAGTATCTTTTAAATTTAGCAGTTTTCTAGAGCCCAAATCGTTTAAGATATCAAATGAAGTTCGTACTTTTTGATTTTGCGTAAAATCCGCGTAAGCAAGCTGGCCTAGCAAAAGCGCACAAGCTGCAAGCTTTAAAAATCTTTTCATTTTCGTTTCCTTTTTCGTAAAATTTACCCGCTATTATAGTATTTTTTTATTAAATTTAAAAATTATTCGTTAAATTTACGTAAAGGATATAAATGAAAAAGATTTTTTTGGCTGTTTTGATATGTTTAAATTTGAGCGCAAAAGGACAGGGCGGTACGCCTAGCGAGACTCAAACGATCGTAAACGGCGACGTCGAGATAGTACAGGTGGAGGCTAAATTTGCAGGAAATTTAAGCATTGACGGTAAGAAAAAGCGCTGGCTTAGCGTGCCGGGGGATGAAAATCTAAAATTTGCCGTCGTTACCGCTAGCTACCGTCAAAAAGGCGAAATAAAGCTAGTAAACGGGCTTAAAAGCGGCGATGAGAAGATAGTTTTTAAGATCGTAGAGGGCGAATACAAAAAAGAAAAAATAACCGTCGAAGGCAGCAAGGTAACGCCGCCAAAAGACGTGCTAAAGCGTATCGAGGAGGAACGCGAGGAGGCGAATAAAATCTACGCCACGGCTAACGTAGGGCTAAAATTTAACTCCAAATTTATCCTACCGATGAGCTCGGCGGTCACGAGTGCGTTTGGTACCGCGCGCGTATTTAACGGCACCTTAAAGAGCTATCACGGCGGCACGGACTTTAGAGCGGCGGTCGGTACGTCCGTTATCGCGGCAAATGACGGCGTAGTCGTCATCGCAAAAGATCGCTACTATGCTGGCGGATCCGTGGTGATAGATCACGGCGAGGGCATTTACACGCAGTACTATCATCTAAGCGCGCTAAACGTAAAAGTCGGACAAAGCGTCAAAAAAGGCGATACCATCGCGCTTAGCGGCTCTAGCGGACGAGTGAGCGGACCGCACCTGCACTTTGGCGTGATCGCCGGCGGCGTGCAGGTAAATCCGCTAAATTTCGTCAAAAAAATCAACGAAATTTTAAATTAACATTTTTTTCACGACTTTTCTTTAAACTTCGCTCATCTTTTTAGAGGAGAGAAAATGAAAAAAGTAGTTTTGATTAGTATGTTGGTTGCGGGCGGGCTTTTTGCCGCTTCGCTTGAAAATAGCACGAACGACGAGCTTTATAAAATGGTCGCAAACGCCGATGCTAAGACGCTTAGCGAGGTAGCGTTTGAGATAGACAAACGCGCGGGCAAGCTAAAATTTGAAGCCAAAGAGGCCAAACGCGGGCTAAAGACCGAAATCAGAAAGAAGTTTGAGGCTATGAGTATTGCCGATAGAGAGCGGTTTATGCGCGAGTTTAGAAACGGCTATAATGCCCAAGTGGGCGCGCTAAGCGTGGCGGAGGCAAAAAAGCTTGATATCGAGCTAAAAGACGGCGATGACGACGATGATTTTCACAAGAAATTTAAGCACGATTTTAAGGGCGGATTTAAACACGGCGGTAAAGGCATGATGGCGCAGGACTGTGCAAATGCCAGAGATTGTAATCAAACCGACGGCTACAAAGGCCCAAAACAGCCGATGAAATAATAAAATTCGAGCTTCCTTTTATGGAGGCTCGAATTTATAAATTTATGAAATTTTACCTTCAAATTTAGATGAAATTTGATAAATTTACGCAGGATCTGTTTGCGGCTAAATTTGAGCGCATGCGGGCAAATTTAGCCGCAAACTTGAGATGTTTGGCGAAAAATTTAGCGCAAAGTTGCGCCGACAGACGGCAAAATCAAGCGGGTAAAACGCCGTAAAACGAGGTAAAAAATAAACCAAAACGGAGCGAAAATGAGTAAAATTTTGATCGTCGAGGACGAAAATATGCTGCTTGAGATGATGTGTGCGTATTTGCGGGCTCAGGGCTACGAGACGGCGGGCGCAAAAAGCTACGACGATGCGTTAAATTTAGCCTACGAGAGCAACTTCGATCTTTGGATATTTGACGTCAAGATCATCGGCGGCAGCGGCTTTGCGCTACTTGGGGAGCTACGAAACGCGGGCAAAAACACGCCTTGTATATTTACGACCTCGCTAAATACGCTTGACGACGTGCAAACCGGCTTTACTAGCGGCTGCGACGACTACATCAAAAAGCCGTTTGAGTTAAAAGAGCTGCATCTGCGCGTGCAAAATTTGCTAAAACGCACCTTCGTGCATAATAAAAACGAGCTGATAAATCTGGGCGAAAATTTGGGCTTTGATATGAATCAGGGCTTGCTGTTTTGTGGCGGCAAGGCTGTCTCGATGCCTAAAAAACAGTCTAGGCTGCTGGCACTCTTACTCAAAAATCAGGATAAATTTTTAAGTAGGGAGGAGATCTACTCTCAAATTTGGGACTACGACGAGAGTCCTAGCGAGCTTAGTTTGCGCGTTTATATCGCGGAGCTGCGTAAAATTTTAGGCAAAGAGCGTATCGTTAGCGCCTCAAAGCTAGGCTATAAATATGTTTAAGCTTTTTACGGCCGCCAGGAGGCAAAGAGTAGGGTGTCGGTCTAAAATTTCATCCAAATTTACGCAAGATTTTTGCCGCTTTAAGCTTCAAATTTTATATCCGCAAGATAGCCGCAAATTTAACCCAAAAGGCGGCAAGTGGCATTTCTAAAATCTCTTAAAAAAGCTTTTGCAGCACTTTCAGACCGTCAAATTTTACCTATATTTTTGCTTTATTTCATCACGAGCGCCGCATTTTTGGTCTTTTTTGCGCAGATGTTTTACGAGCGCGAGAAGCATTTTATACTCGATCGCGACGTCTTTATCGTGCGAGATTTGCAGCATCATCTGCAAAATAAACTACAAAAAAACGGCGAGATAGACGACGATGATTTCGACGACGTCGAGGCTTTTGCCGTAAATTTAAAAACGAGCGAGGAGATCGAGGACGACTTTGAGCCGCGCGAGGGCATGCCGCAAAGATACAAGGATGGAACGAACTCGGTGGTGCAGTTTTATCTAAAAAATCGGCTCGGCGAGGAGGAGTACTATGTCGCAGTCAAGGTCGCGGATCCCGAGTTTGCGATTCTCACGCTAAAACTCAAGATAATATTTTTCTCGTTTATGATACTGCTTGCTATTTTAGTCATAGCTTATTTTATCATCCGTCTTTCGCTGCGCCCACTTTACCGTCGTATCGATTTTTTAAACGGCTTTATCAGGGACACGACGCACGAGATAAACACGCCTCTTAGCGTCATTTTGATGAGTATAGAGATGTTTGAAACCGATCCGAAAAAGTATCTAAACAACATAAAAACCGCCTCCAAAACTATCTCGACGCTATACGAGGATCTCACACTAGTAAAGCTTAGCGGCAAAGAGGACGTAGCGGCGACGAGCTTTAGCCTAAGCGAGTTGGTGCGCGAGAGGATTGGGTACTTTGGGCTAAATTTGGAGCAAAAAAATATAAATTTAAGCACGCAAATCGCCGAAGTGCAGCTGCGCTCATCCTATAAAAAAACGCGAAAAATCATCGACAACCTACTAAGTAACGCCATAAAATACTGCGACGAAAACGGCCGCGTAAGCGTAAATTTAACCCCTGGTGCGCTCGCGATCTCAAACAGCGGTGCAGGCATCGCGAAGGAAAATTTGCCGCGGATTTTTGATCTTTACACGCGGTTTGACGAGCGAAACGGCGGTTTTGGTATCGGGCTTCATATCGTTAAAACCTTTTGCAAGGAGCTTGGGTTTAAAATCTCGTGTAAAAGCGGCGGAGGGCTAACAGAGTTTCGCGTGGAGTTTGGCGGGAGCGCGACGAAAATTTAAGGGGGCGGCGCAAGGTCGGTTTTTGAACCGTAAATTTAAACCTGCTTTTATGGTGTCGAATTTAAGCAGGTTTGATTTGCGGTTTTGCGAGATGAAATTTGGTTTTCGTATCGCCTAATCCGCATGATTCTTGAATTATCTTAATGCTTAATCTTTCCGCAACCGATGGCTTTAAATTTGGCGCAAAAGCAAGATAAATCCTGGTAAAATTTGCGATAAAACTATAAAGGAAAATAAGTATGGGCAAGCGGGACGAGGCACTAAATTTAGCGCGAGATTTCGAATGCGACGGCTTTAGAGTGCCAGATTTATACGAGCGATTTTGGCAGCTGCAAGGTGATGCGGCGGCGTATTTTACGCTAGCGGACAGCCTGCTGCGTGGGCAGCAAGAGGGCGGCACGCTGCTAAAGGACGCTATGGGTTACGTAGGTGAGGAGGATTTTAAAGCTCTGATCGCTACGGCGGTTGAAATTTTGCGCGAGGAGGCGGCAGAGAGGTGCGAAACGAAGCAGAGCGAAAGCGCGGCACAGACGGGCGAGAATGCACGCTCGGTGCGGGCAGACGAAAGTGCAAGCAAAAACGCACGGCAACGCGGAAGAGATGAAAAGAGCGCGCGCTGGAAAAACGCCGAAGAAGTCATCGCTGCGGCGAGTCTTGAGTTCGCACCGTTTTTGCACCCGTATCTGGGCGAGCTTTTTAAATTGCAGCCGAGCGAGAGCGCGTATTATGCGGAGTATCCGTGGCGCGGGCTTAGCTATGAGGGCTCACAAATCTGGCGTGAGAAGCTTGCGGATCCACAGACGAGCAGGGATGAGCGGCAAAAAATTTTTAGCTGCCTGCTGCAAACCCGCGATCCGCGAAACGTAAAATTTGCCTGCGAGTTCGCGCTTGCAGAGGATTTTTTCGACCGTCCGTGCGACCTGTTTGAGTATATCGACTACTGGCTGGAGGCCGTGGGATTTGCCCTTGAGCGATCTAAATTTGACGTAGACGAAGCCAACTCCGATAAATCACAAAAAGCCTCAAACGATGAAATAAGCTTTGGCGGCGA
>CAURVK010000017.1:0-38824 GCA_963528285.1 uncultured Campylobacter sp.
ATTTGGACGACGAGAACCCGAGCGATGAGTTTTTGATCTGGGTAAATCGCGTCGCGGAGTGAGGTTTAGTATAAATTTAAGTAGGTTAAGATGCAAAAGATAGCTGTTTTAGCGCCGCCGAAGCTCTTGCGAGTATAATTTATTCTTGATAAAAGCTCGCTTGCAGGATCAAAAATAGCGGCAAATTTTATCAGCACAAGCCGAAATTTAATTCATTATAAAGCTATAAATGAGAGAAAATTTTAGCTCGCCAAAAAAGTGAGCTAAAAGCCTAATGGCGGCAGTTTTTGCAGTCCTTTACAGTCACTAGCACGTTCATCTTTTCTATGAAATTTCCAAGCTTTCTTTCTAAATTTTCCTTGTACTCGCTCAGCGCCTCACAAAAGTTATAGTCCTCGACGTGCCCGCAGCTCTCGCATACGACGTGGATGTGCGGGTAGCTAAAGATATCGTAGCGCGCCTTTTGATTTGGCATATTTACCTCGACGACGAGGCCTTCGTCCTTTAGCATATTTAGGTTTTTGTACACCGTCGCGAGCGATACGGACGGGTTTTCGGCGCAGATCTCCTCATAAAGCTCGTCGATCGTTGGGTGCGTGTGGCGGTCGAGGATTTTGAGCACGCTGAGGCGCTGCGGGGTGGCTTTGAGGCCGTGATTTTTGAGAAGTTCCATATAGTTCATAGTTTTTCCTGATATTTTTTGTTAAATATACAAAAATTTTATTTAAAACTTCTTTATAGTTGGTAATATAAATTATTATTTACTAAAATTTGTGTCATTTGTAGTCAAATTTATACTTTTTGCGAGTTTAAGCGCTATACTCAAGGTAAATTTTAGACCTTGGGGCTTAAATTTGAATGCGATTTAGATTTGGCGCTTTGCTCGCCGAATTTAAACAAAAAGCCGACTTTTAATGCGGCGTAAATTTTGCTATCGATCGTTGCAACCGAACGCCGCTTATCATCGCTACCGTAAAAATTATTTTTGTCGGTTGCGGCGATACCGCAGCGTTTTAGATACGGCTACATTTTTGAAGCAAAGGCGTAAAAATAATTCGCATTTTTGAATTTTTGCCAATTGCGATTTTAAATTTAAACAAGCTTCTGTGCCTTGCCGCACGGCTAAATTTACGAGCAAAAATCTACTTAAATTTTACCTTTTTGATAAAATCCGCGTCAAATCAAGCACCGGTGCCAAATTTAAGTATTTTTTAAAAGGTAAAAACGAGAGTCTGCAATGTTTTTTAGCGATTTTATCCTAGGGCGCAGCGAGCAAAACAAACCTTAGCACAAAAGCCTATCGCGACTCAAATTTAATCTAAAATTCGCTCGCAAGCCAGCCCGTAAAAAAGATAAACGAAGATAAAAATCAATAAAACCGGCTCGATGCGCGCAAATTTACCCGTGCCGTTCAGGGGCGGAAAATCAAAGTAAGAGCGGCAAGACCGAGTATAAAAAGGTTTGTTTCGCTCAGATTTTTCGCCCTTTCCGCCCAAATGCGCTCGCCAAAACGCGCGAAAACGCTTCAGCTCAAATTTAATCCGCCGTTTCGGATAAAATTTTCTCGCAAATGCTTGCCGCGTCGATACCTAGAGTCCTCTCGACATCGGCCGTAGCACCGTGCGGGATAAACGCGTCGTCAAACTCAAAGCTAACGATGCGCACATCAAAAATGCGCTGCTCTTGCAAAAATGCAGCCAAAATCTCGCCTACGCCGCCTTTTTTTGCAGTATCTGAAAAGACGTACCAAATTTTATGCCTGCGCGCGAGCTCTTGCAAAAGTTCGCAATCAAGCGGCTTAACAAACACCAGATCAACGAGGCTCGGATCAAATTTACCGTCAGTTTTTTCTAGTAAAATTTTGCGCGCGGCATTTGCCTTGCCAACGGCATTGCCATAAGCGATAAAGGCTGCTTCGCCGTCGCCCTCTACTAAAACCTCGCCTTTGCCGAGCCTTAGCTCTCGCGCCTCAAATTCGCCCTGCGCCAGCGCAAAAGCTCCACGCGGATAACGAAAAGCGCAAGGCCCCTCGTGAGCGTAGGCGTAGCACATCGCGAGCCTAAAACTATCGGCACAGCGAGGCGCAAAAATCGTCAAATTCGGGATCAAATTTAGATAACTAATGTCAAATGCGCCCTGATGCGTCTCGCCGTCCTCGCCGACTATGCCCGCGCGGTCCATCGCAAAGACGACGTTTAGGTTCATGATCGCACAGTCGTGCACGACCTGGTCAAATGCCCGCTGCAAAAAAGTCGAATAAATCGCAATAAATGGCTTAAAGCCTTCCTTTGCCATCGCTGCCATCGAGGCGACGGCGTGCTGCTCGGCGATCGCGACGTCCCAAAATCTATCCGGAAATCTCTCCATCAAAGCGTCTATGCCGGTGCCCGTAGGCATCGCGGCGGTTACTCCGACGATATTTTTATGCTCGCTAGCTAGCTGGGTCAAATTTTCTGCAAATAGCGCAGTGGCCGATTTGGCGGCTGATTTTTTGATGGCTTCGCCGCTTTGCAAATCAAACGGACTCACGCCGTGCCAGCTGGCTAGATGCCCCTCGGCCTTTTCGTAGCCCTTGCCCTTTAGCGTCTGGGCGTGCACGACGACGGGCTTTTTCATCCCTTTTGCGACGCTAAATGCCTCAATGAGCGCCTTCACGTCGTGACCGTTTACGGGACCGATATACTCAAGCCCGAGCTCCTCAAAAAACATCCCGGGCGTAAATATCCTAATGCCCTCCTCCATCCTGCGCGCCATATACGCGGCGCCGTCTGGCATATAGCTCAAAAATCGCTCGACGCGGCTTTTAAACTTCTGATACAGCGGCCCAGCCATCATCTGCGAGAGGTAGTTGCTAAAGGCGCCGATGGGCTTGCTGATGCTCATTTCGTTGTCGTTTAGGACGATGACGCATGGGTTTTTGATATCGCCGAGCTCATTTAGCGCCTCATACGCGATACCCGCGCTCATCGAGCCGTCGCCGATAAAGGCCACGGGGATGCGATCCTCGCCTTTTAGCTTGATCGCCTTTGACGCGCCGACTGCAAGCGAGATAGAGGTGGAGCTGTGTCCGGCGATAAAGTAGTCGTATTTACTCTCGGAGGGCTTGGTGTAGCCGCTGATACCGCCGAATTTTCTAAGCGTGTCAAATTTATCCCAGCGTCCAGTGATTAGCTTGTGCGCGTAGCTTTGGTGGCTGACGTCAAATATAAACGGATCTTTTACGGCGTCGAAAACATAATGCATCGCAACGATAAGCTCGACCGCGCCGATGTTTGAGCTCAGATGCCCGCCGTTTGCGCTGACGGTTTGTAAAATTTTATCACGGAGCTTTCCGCAAAGCGCTTCGAGCTCCTCCATATTCATAGATTTTACGTCTATCATTGTCCTATTATCTTTTTGATTTTTTCTAGTCTAGCTTCGATCGTGCCCTCGAGGTTACCCGCGTCGCTAAGCACTATCGCTCCGCCTGCGCTGATGGCTTCGTCGGCAGAAATTTTTACGTTTTGACCGGAGAAATTTTCTTTGATAAACTCGTAATCTTTCGGATTTACTTTGACCTGCACCTCTTTGGCGTCTTTTATCTCGTTAAAAAGCTCCTTACAGATAGCTGCGGCGATGTTTGCCGAATTTAGCGAAATTTCTTTTTTCACGACCTCTTTGGCTATATCAACTGCGGTAGCGGGCAGCTGCGCCTCGCTAGATACGATGAGGCTTTCAAATTTAGCCGCCTGCTCTTCAAGCTTATTTATAGAGCCCAGATATCTACTCTCAAGCGCCTTTAGCTCCTCGTCAAATTTAGCCGCCGCCTCGTCTCTGCCCTGCTTTATGCCGTCTTCTTTAGCACGCTGGATCTCGCTCTCTAGGCGTTTAGCAAATTCGTTTTCTTGGTTTTCGATTTGCATTTGCAGCTTTATCATACTGCCGCTCATCTCGTCGGTACGCTTTAGCAGCTCCTCGATGAAGCTTGACTCAGGCTTAAAATGCCCGCCCTGCTCTTTTGCGTCGTTTAAATTTGAGCTCTCTTGCTCGCCGTTTAAAGCTCGCTCACCTTGATGTTCTGACGCGCGGCGAGTCCCGCTCTCGTGAGCCGCTTGCGCATCATCGCTTCTTTTTTCCTGACCTAAAATTTTAAACCGATAGTTTTCTACGAAGTGCTCTTTTAAGCGCTCGTTTGTTATTACGCTACTTTTCATTCTATCATCTCATCGCTTTCGCCTATTTGGAACGCCCCGCTTTCGGCTAGGGCCTGAACCTGTTCTACTATGCGGCGCTGCGCCTCTTCGACGTCTTTTACGCGCACCGCGCCCAAAAACTGCATCTCCTCTTTAAACGAATCGCTAGCGCGTTGAGACATACTGGAGAGAAATTTATCTCTCAATGCATCGCCGCTGCCTTTTAGCGCGATCATAAGGTCTTTTTTATCGACGTTTTTAAGTATCTCGCGGATAGCTGCTTGATTGAGGGTGTTAATATCCTCAAAGGTAAACATAAGCTCTTTGATCGTCGTAGCGAGCTTATCGTCGACGTCTTCGATATATTCGATCGTGGCTTTGGACGCCTTTTGGCCGAGGCGATTTAGTACCTCCGCCACGGCCCTCGGGCCGCCGACTTCGACCTTGTAGGACGTGAGGCTCTCTAGTTTGCCCTCTAGCACCGTTGAAACGCGTTTGATTATGGACGGGCTGATGTCGCCCAAATTTGCCATTCTCACGACGACCTCGCTTCTAAGCTCGTTATTAAAAAACGAAAGCGTCTCGGCCGCACTAGTCGAGTCCATATGCGCCAAAATAAGCGCGATAGTCTGCGGGTGTTCGTTAACGATAAAGTCCGCAAGCTGCTGAGGCTTAACCTTAGTAAGATAGCCGAAGCTCTTTGTGTTTTCCATGCTTTTTGCGAGTTTATCAAGTATCTTTTGCGCAGCTTCCGGACCAAAGGTGCGGTATAAAATTTCTTTCGCATACTCTAAGCCACCGCTTCTCATATATTGATTTGACTGCATGAGAGCGTAAAATTCTTCTAAAACCGCAGCAGCTACGCTTTTATCTGTGCTTTTTGCGGTAGCTATATAGCGCGAAATTTCGGTTATGACGTCAACCTCCATATGCGAAAACAGTAGCGTCGTAACGTCCTCACCTAGCTGAATAAGCAAAATAGCGACCTTTTCGGGCATCGAAAGGTCGTCGTAAATCATCTTTTGTTGTTCATTTAACTTTATTGCCATTAAAAGTCCTTACGGTTGCTAAAGTCAGAATCGTTTTTTATCATATCTTGAAGCAATACGGCTATCTCTTCGCTGCGATCTTGAACGACTAGTTTCATCTTTTCTAGTAATACATCGTAGCGCAGGTCGTCCTCGTTAAAGTTATCTCCGATACCCAGCTGCTCCTCGACCTTTTTCCTAGCTGCTTGAAATTTCTCCAGCGTATCTTCGCTATCCTCGAGCTGAACCTCATTTTCGGATAGATCGATCTCTTCTTCTTTTACGTCCTCAAGCATTTTGGTCATAAACGGCGTAATGACTTTCTTGTAGAATACATATAGTAAGATCGCTACAAAAAGATACTTCAAGATAGGCAAAAACGGCACTACGTAAAGCTCGAAAAAGGACTGAACTTTGCTAGCCGGCGTCTGTCCGTCTTGACGCTGGAACTCAAAGTTACTAACAGTGACCTCGTCGCCTCTGTTTTGATCAAAGCCGATAGACTGGCGGATAAGAGCGTCTATACGCGCTAGTTGCTCTTTATCAAGGGGTACGTAGGCTATTTCGCTAGTCGGATTCCCTTTTTCGTCTTTTTTATTTTCGTATTTTCCATCCACGACGACAGCGGCGCTTAGGCGGTTTATCTTAGCAAATTGATCCTTGACGCGCTCGACTTTTTTTGAAATTTCATAGTTTGTCGTAGATGAGCTTTTTGAGTACAGCTCTTTCATTTTACCGTCTTGCAGGCCTTCTACCGGACCGATATTACTCACGGCTCCCGGCACGCCTTGTACTTCGGCTTCTTTGCTACCCTGTCGTTTTTCTTCGACGTTTTGTTCGCTTCTAGCTACGGAGTTTGGATCAAAGGTCTCGCTTTGGCTATCTTTTCTAGCAAAGTCAAAGTCTATCGTTACTTTGGCTACGACCTTATCCGAGCCGCCCACGATAGGCGATAGAACGTTTATTATTTTTTCTTCGAGATTGTGCTCGGCGTCGCGTTTGTAGCGGATTTGTTGCGTAATCTGATCGCTATCGTATTCGCCGTCCTCTTCGCCAAGCGGCACTCCGTCTTGGCTCACGATTTTGACTTGCTCTGGTTTTAAATTTGCCACCGCTGCGGCGACTAAATTTTTAATGCCCGTAATTTGTTTTAAATTTAAGCTCTGTCCGTCTTTTAAATTTAACACGATAGACGCACTTGGCGGCGTGGCTCGCTCGGTAAAAATCGTTTCTTTGGGTATCGCGATACGCACGATGGCTTTATTTATCGGCGCTAGACTTTCGATCGTGCGAGCTAGCTCGCCCTCGAGCGCACGCTGAAATTTAACCTTTTGCTCAGCATCAGTCGCGCCAAATTCTTGCTTATCGAAAATCTCAAATCCGACCTTACCGTCCTTTAAAATCCCAAGCGACGCGATCGAGATCCTCTCGCGGTAAACGTCCGAGTTTGGCACCAAAATCGTGCCCTCGTTTAAAATTTTATACTTTACCTTATCTTTTTCAAGCTGCTGGATTATCAGTGCAGAGTCTGCGGCTGAGGTGTTTTCAAAAAGTACGCTATAGCCGTCGTAGTTTTCGTTTGAGCTTTTGTGAATGCTCAAAAACACTAAAAAACCGACCACGAGCACGACCGAGCCCGCGGCGACTAGGCGCTGTCTTAACGAGAGGTTGTGATAGACCTGTCCGATTTGTTGAATTGCGGTTTTGAAATCCATTTACTTTAAATTTCCCCCAATTTGTTTTAAAACTACGTCGTTTTGACTAGGCAGTCCGATCGTTATGCGAACCGCGTTTAATCCGTAACCTTTTAGATCACGTAAAATTATACCTTTTTTTAACAGATTTTGAGCAAGCTCGCTCGCGTTTTGACGCTCAAATTCAAAAACTATAAAATTCGTAAAGCTCGGCACACGCTTTATGCCGTGAAGATCGGCAAAATCTTCATATTTTTTCATCTCTTTAAAATTTGTTTCAAGCGTCATTTTTACAAATTCTTCGTCTTTTAGTGCCTCTATGGCCGCTTTTAAACTAAGCGTCGTTATATTAAACGGCGCCCTTAGTTTGCCCAGCTCGTTCATCACGCTTTGCTCGCCGATGCCGTATCCTACGCGCATACCGCCAAGGCCATAAGCCTTAGAAAACGTACCCAGATATATCGCGTTTGGAAATTTAGCTATGAGTTCACGCGGCTTTATCTCTTTTTTCGCGTCTTTAAATTTAGCAAACTCCTGATACGCGCCGTCGATAACCACGAGCGTATCGGTATCGATTTGCTCTAAAAATTTATAAATTTCCTCGGCGTCTAGGCAGCCTCCGAGAGGATTGTTCGGTACACACAAAAATATCACGCCGATCTCGTCTTTGTTCGCCTTGTAAATTTGCAAAAACTCGCCTAGATCATGCTCTTTACTCTGGGTTTTAAAGACCTTCGCGCCCGCGGCCTTAGCGTAAATTTCATACATAGCAAATGTTATGCCCGCAGTTAAAATTCCCCTCTTTGCGTTCGCCTTTGCGTGCACAGCAAATTCTATTATCTGATCGCTTCCCGAGCCTATAACTATAGATTTTTCGCTGACGCCAAATTTATTTGCTAGCGCGGCCTTTAGCTCAAAGTAGCTATCATCGGGATAAAGATGCATTTTATTTACTATCTCGCCGATCGCTTTTACTACCGCGGGACTCGTGCCGTACGGGTTTTCGTTACTGGCTAGCTTGATGACGTCTTTGGCGTCGATGCCATATTCGCGCACGACTAGCTCGATAGGTTTGCCTGCTTCGTAGCTCACCAAATTTGCCAAATTTTCGTTAAATTTCATCTCATTCCTCCCACGCGACGTAGCTTCCTAGCCACGCGATCTCATGGCCGTAGCTTATCGCTTTTTGTATTGCTTTTTGGACGTTGTCATCGTCGATGTGCCCCTCGAAATCTATATAAAAATTCGCCTTAAATTCGCGCTGTTTTATCGGGCGGCTCTCTAACTTGGTGATATTTATACCCTCGTCTCTAAATGCCAAAAGTAGCTCCACTAGCCCGCCGGGACGGTGCTCGGTCTTTGCTAAGATAGATGTTTTGTTTTTTTGCGCGCGCTCGTTTTTAAAATCGCTTAAAATAAAAAATCTCGTACGGTTTGCGGCGTTATCCTCGATCGTCTCAAACAAGATCGGCACGCCGTAAAGCTTGGCTGCGATCTTAGAGCAGATAGCGGCCGAGTTTGGCTCGCTACTAGCTAGCTGCGCGGCCTGCGCGGTTGATTTTGCCGGGATAAACTCGACGACTGAAAGCATATGATCGTCTAAAAATTTGCGGCACTGATTGTAGCCTTGCGGGTGCGAGTAGATACGTTTGATGTCCTTTAAATTTTCGCACTTGCTCGCAAAAATATGGTGGATATCCATGTAAATTTCAGCCGCGACCTTGACGCTATCAAATCGCCCGAGGCAGTCTAGCGTCGCGCCTACCGCGCCTTCTGTGTTGTTTTCTATCGGCACGACGCCGTATTTGGCCTCTTTGTGCTTTAGTTTCGTAAAAACCGCCTCGATGCTAGCTAGCGGCAGATACGCGCTCATAGCGCCGAAACGGCTCTCGGCGGCTTGGTGCGTGTAGGTGCCCTCAGGCCCCAGATAGGCGACTTTTTCAGGCATCTCAAGGTTTCTACTGACGGCGAAAATTTCAAGATAAATCGCCTCAATAGCAGCTTTGTTTAAAAATACAGAGTCCTGCCCCTCGAGGCGGTTTAGGATCGCTCTTTCGCGCTCGGGGCGGTAGATCGCGCTGCCGCTGGTTTGCTTTAGCTCGCCAATCTTTCGCACGAAATTCATGCGTTCATTTAGGCGCTTTAGCACCTCGTCGTCGATCTTATCTATCTCGCTTCTGAGGTCGTTTATGTTTTGCATTTTCGCTCCCTAGCCTAGAAATTCGCGCTCCAGCACCACTACGTCCTCAAAACTTTCGCGGCGCCTAATCAAAAAGTCCTCGCCGCCTTTTACCGCAACCTCCGCGGCGCGTCCGCGAGTGTTGTAGTTGCTGCTCATCGCAAAGCCGTATGCGCCGGCTGATTTGATTACGACTAGATCGCCTGCGTTTAACGGCGGTAAATTTCGGTCTTTTGCGAGGAAATCGCCGCTCTCACAGATCGGCCCGACCACGTCGCAAGGGCCAAATTTGAGCTCTTCAAGCTGCTCAGTCTTGCATTCGCAAAGAGTCTTGCCGCCGCTAAGAGCAAAAATTTTATGCCTAGCCTGGTAGAGACTCGGGCGGATAAGATCGTTCATCGCGCCGTCCACGACTACAAAGCGCTTTTCTTTATTAAATTTCTCGTAAAGCACGCTAGTTAGAAAATATCCCGCGTTACCGACGATGAATCGCCCCGGCTCGCAAACTACCGTGACGTCCAGGGTGCTTAAATTTGCCAAGATACCCTGCGCGTATTCGTATAGATCAGGCTCGCTCTCGTCACCGTAAACGATGCCTATGCCGCCGCCGACGTCAAAAAATTTGATGTCGATCTGCGCCGCCTTTAGCTCGCGAGTCAAATTTGCCACGATCTTTGCCGCTTCGATAACGGGCTTGATGTCGGTTAGCTGCGAGCCGATGTGGCTGTGGATGCCAACAGGCTCTAGATGCGGCGAGTTTTTAGCGTGCAGATACATTTTTTTGGCCGTTTGCAGATCTACTCCGAATTTATTTTCGTTTAGTCCGGTCGAGATATAAGGATGCGTCTTGGCATCGATATCGGGATTTACGCGGATACTGATGCGAGCGGACTTTCCGAGCTGCTTTGCGATCGTTTCCAGGCGGTTCATCTCGGCTTCACTTTCTAAATTTATCATCAAGATTTCATTTTCCAGCGCAAATTTAAGCTCGTCGTCACGCTTACCCACGCCGCTTAGGATGATCTGGTAGTTTTTAGCCCCAGCTAGCAGAGCGCGCTTAACTTCGCCTACGCTCACGCAGTCAAATCCGGCTCCAAGTCCGGCCAAAAATTTTAAAACGCTTAAATTTGAGTTTGCCTTAACGGCGTAGCATACGAGAGATTTTCTGGCGTGAAAGGCGTTTTTTAGAGCCTCGTAGCGGTGCGCCATATAGTCAAAATCGTAAACATAAAGAGGAGTGCCGTATTTTTGTGCTAAATTCGTAAAATCCATAACCAGCCTTGTTTAAAAATAGTTAGATTTTACAGAAATTTTGCCTAAATCTCTCTTAACGACTTTTAAAATGTAGATAAAAAGCGTATGCGCCGAGTAAAATAATCGGTAAAAGCACGCCGATCTCGGGCGAGACGACGCCGTTTCTAGCAAACCTCATCATAACAAAAAGCGCACCCCAGACGCAAAGCGAGGCTATCGTAAAGATAAAGCTTTTTAAGGCGAGGTTAAAAAATCGCCCTGTAACCGGCAAAAAATAGTAAATAATAAGCACCATAAAAGGCGCGAAAAACGGCGCAAAAGCAAGATTATAAAGCGTTGTTTTGGTCGAATTTAACCCGATACCCTCGTCTTTAAACGCTAAAATATAATCCACCGCATCGGAAATCGTGATCGCCGAATTCTCCGCCGATGCGCTTTCTATCGTTTTTGGTTTAAAGCCTTCAAGCGTTTTTAATCCGCTTGGCGTTTTGATATCGAGTCCTTTTTCGCCCAGTTTGATATTTTGCGGCAAATTTACGATTTTCGCCTCTTTTAAAAGCCACGCATCGTCTATAAACTTCCCGCTTTCGCCGAAGGTAGCGCTGCGCAAGTTGCTGCTGTCTATGTCAAATATCCGCACGTCTTTTGCCTCGCCGCTAATAGGATTTAGGCTGTCCATGTAGACAAATTTGCCTTCGAATTTTAAGAAAATATCCGAGCTCGTGCGCGATAAATTCGAGAGTTTGACGATATTTCGCCCATACTCGTAAGCGTAGGCAAATGGCGTGAAATTTAGCCCGACGTAAATGAGCGTGATGGCAAGCGCGATATAAAAAGGCGGTTTTATCAGGCGATTTTTATCTATACCGAGTGCGTAAAAACTAACCAGCTCATTACTGCGGATCATGCTAAATTTGCTAGTTATAAGCGCAAAAATGAGCGCGAGCGGCAGGACGTAGTTTACTGCCGTGAGCGAGGTGAGGCCGAAGTAAAGTAGCTTTAGGTTCGCGCTTGCGGGCATGTCTTTTAGGTTGGTTAGGATGTCGATGCCGACGTAAAAAAGCGTGAGCGCGATGAATAAAATCACGAAATATTTAAAATAAAGCCAGCCGACGTAACGCGCGTAAAGATTCATTTATGGCCTTTTAAATCAAATTTTGCGTACGCGAGGCGGCGGACAAGAGTGACACTTTTAAAAATACCAAATTTAAACAGCTCTGTTTTTTGCATGAAATTTAATAAAAATGCGGCTCTGGATAAAAGACAAGCCTGCGAAAAAACAGCATTTTTCGTAAATTTTATAAATTTGATAGTAAAATTTTTAAGTAAATTTATAAAATTTGCTGTAAAGAGAATTTGGCGCACGGTTTTAAATTTTGACTTTAAATTTAACCGATTTTTTAGCGCTTTAAAAAGCCGCAAAATTTGAGAAACCGCAAAAGTCGCAAATACCAAATTTAACCCTCTCACAAAATACCTTTTTTGGTTGAGAATTTTTGCGAAACGGCGTCGATATCAGTTTTTATAAGCTCATTTAGCGCGTTTTCACAGTAGTCCAAAATTTTTTCCAATCCCTCTTTTTCCTCTGCGTTAAATTCGCCAAGTACGTGGCCGGTTACCGCACTTTCGCCTTTATGCGCGCTTCTACCGATACCGATACGCACGCGCTCGTAGTCTGCACCCATTAACGCGTCGATTGATTTTAGCCCATTATGCCCGCCGTTTCCGCCGCCCTTTTTAAATTTAACAACGCCGAAATTTAAATCAAGATCGTCGTGAATAACGATAACACGCTCAGGTTTGTAAAAATCGACAACGGCTTTTACGCTTCGTCCGCTTAGATTCATGAAAGTTGTCGGTTTTAAAAGAAGTAAATTTTGAATTTTAAATAGCTCGCCTTGAAATTTGGTCGAGCTTACATCTGTAAAATTTGAGTTTTTGAGTCTATCTATCAGCATAAAGCCGACATTGTGTCTTGTTTTGGAGTACTCGGGACCGGGATTCCCCAGTCCAACTATGAGTATCAAGGCTAGCCTTATTTAGCTTTTATTACGCCTAGAACCGCTACGCGGTCAGCATCGATCATAGTAACGCCCGCAGGAACGGTTATATCGCGTACTAGGACAGTGTCGTCTATATCAAGACCGCTAACGTCTATGTCAAATGAATTCGGCAAATTTTCAGCCGTGCATTTTACGGCTAAGCGTCTTTTTGAGACGATCAAAACGCCTTTATTTTTTAGACCCACAGGAGTTCCGTAAGGTTTAACCGGAATCATATACTTTGAGACGACGCCCGGAAGCGCAACCTTTAAATCAACGTGTTTTAGCGCGTTTGTCACAGGGTCTTTTTGGTATTCGACTACTACGACTTTTAAGGTTTTTCCGCCTACTTTTACGTCAAACGCAAGGCTCTCTTTTTTGCGAACCTCTTTTATAAAATCATTGATTTTAAAAGCGGCCTGCACGTTCTCTAATCCCTTGCCGTAAATGTTGGCGATTAGATAACCATCTCTTCTCAAGGCTTTTGACGCCTTTTTACCGATACTCTCTCTAACGATACCTTCTAACATCGTTTTCCTTTCTTGAAAAATAGAAGCCGATGATACCCAAATTTATATAAATTTCGCCTTACTTGATATCTTTGAGCGCAATAACTTCGCTTTGAAATTCTTTTAAGAGATCAGCATCCTCTTCGATAGAGGCAACCATCGCTCGTTTTTTGGCAAGGTCGGCACTCTTGATTTTGATATCGAGGTTTTCCCTTCTACTGGCGCTTTTTAGCGCTTCTTCTTTTGTTATAATTCCCGAAGTATACATGTCAAGCAAATGCTGCTCGAAGGTCTGCATTCCGTATGTATTTTTACTTTGTTCTATCGCGTCGTAAATTTCGCTATCTCTATCTTCTAAGATCATATCTCTTATTCTTATGTTTTTTACCATTATTTCGCAAGCGACGCGGCGTTTGCCGGTCGTAGTCACGACAAGGCGCTGAGATATAATAGCCTCCGCAACCGAGGCAAAGGTCATCCTTATGCGGTTTTGCTCCTCTTTAGGAAACATATTTATGACGCGGCCGATAGTTTCTTTAGCGTCAAGGGTGTGAAGCGTCGCAAGCACCAAGTGGCCGGTTTCTGCTGCATTTATCGCGGTTCTAACAGTCTCCAGGTCTCTCATCTCACCTACGAATATAACATCCGGATCCTCGCGCAAAGAGGCTCTTAACGCGTCGGCAAAGCTATCTACGTCTTGGCCGATACCGCGCTGATTTATTACGCTTTTGTCATCGTTATATATAAACTCGATCGGATCTTCGATAGTGACGATGTGGTAGTTTTTTGTGTGATTTAGGTGGTTTATCATGCTAGCTAGTGTCGTTGTTTTACCGCTACCGGTAGGTCCTGTTACTAGGACGATACCTCTATTTACTTTATTGCAAAGCTTTTCAATAACCGGCGGCAACAAAAGCTCGGACATCGTAGGAATTTTCGTCGGGATCGTTCTAAATACGAAAGATACGCCGTCCATCTGTAAAAAGACGTTTGAACGAAAACGGTAGTCGTCGTTTAATTTATATGTAAAATCCACGCTCTTTCTTTTCATAAGATTGTAATAATTCGCCCCTAAAATCTCCTTTGCAAGTAGTATCGAGTTGTCGTAATCTAAAATTTTATCGCCCATCGTAAGTATCTCGCCGTTAAATCTACCGCGAACTACTTTGCTGGATTTTACGTGCAAGTCGCTACCGCCAAGCTCGATAAGTTTTGCTAGATACCCATCCAGTATAACCTTCATTTCGGCTTTTTTTTCGTTCTCTTCGTCGCTCTGCGGCATCGTGGTTCTAATCGGCGTCCCGAAAGTTTCATCTTCCATACCGATGCCAAGCTCGGCTAAAAGCGCCGCCCTGTCCTTGTATTTAACCGGTCGCACTTCAGGTTTTTTTAACGTATTTGTTTGGTTTTCTTGCCTATCGTTTATAGTTTGCACTTGCGCCGCAACTTTATTTGCGGCAGTTTGCATTTGTGTGAAATTCGGCTCTAAATTTTGCGCTTGCGATTCGTGCAAATTTATGGATTCATCGATATTTTTTTGCTCTTTATTTTGCCGATCGTCTCCAAAACCAACATTTAAATTCGGCTGCACAGGGATTGCGTTTATCTCGTTTTTGTAGCTGGCGCCATCGTTATTGATTATGCCGATTTTATCCTCTATATCTTTATTTTCTTCATCTTGAACTATGCTAAATTCGTTTTGAAAAAAGTCTAAAATTTGATCTTTTTCGCTAGGGTGCTGTTGCATGCCAACCTCTTCTTGCGTAAATTTAATACCCAAATCATCCAAACTTACGTTATCTACGCCAAATTTTACATCCGGCGTTTCATCGCAAATCGACTGCTCTTGTACCGTAGCTTTCGCAGTCTCGTCAAACTCATCTTTTTTTGGCGACATCTCGTCCAGTGCGTCTATTTCGCTCAGTGCTTCGTTGATAGCTTGGAGATTTTCGCTTAGCTCGTGTTTTTTTGCTTCCAAGTCACCGGGCTCGATAAAACCGTCAAATTTGACGGTTTCCGCCGCTTCTTTGATTTTTACGGGCTCGTCGTCTATGGGTTTGAGCGCAGGCAAGTTCTCAAAATCAAAATTTTGTCCAAATTTAAACACGGGCTCATGATCGCTCAAATTTTTATCTGTAACTTCGCCGATCTTCTGCTCGTCTTTTTCAGATTTTAGCTCTATTATTTGCTCTTCTTGCGAATCTTCTTTATTTTTATCTCTTATTTTTTGTATATCGTTTTTTACCGCATTCGCTCTTAGATTTATGATACGCTCAAGTTCGTCGTCTTGAGTGTCAAATTTAATACTAGAACCGATAGGCTCGTAGTCCATTGCATCTTCTTGCTGCGACGAAGTAAATCTCAAAGGCTTCATTTAAGCGCTTTCATTATATCTTCAAATGCCGTCACAAACTGCTTTAAACCGTCGTTTAGCAAGTCTTTGTAAACCTTTTCCATGTCTATGTCGGCTCTTTTTACCACTCCGAAAAATTTCTCTATGCTATCGTCGCTAACGGCGGTTTTAGGTTCGTTTTTACCAGCAATAAAGGCTTTGATAGTATCAAGCGGAGCCGTATTTACCGCATTTTGATACATTAGCTCTTTTACGTAATAATCCCTTGCCAGCTCATCGCCCTTTACGCCCGTGCTAGCAAATAGCGCGCGCGTCGTCGGCAAGCTTCTGTTTTCTATGATTTTATAAATTTTAGTCGCGTTCATGATGCCGATTTGACCCGTCGGTAGCGAGTTTTCGCGCATTTTTTCATCTAGCAAGCGATCAAACCTGCTAACAAAAATACTAATCACGCTTTTTGGTAGCGGCGTTAGCGGAAATTTCTTCTCATAAGCCTTCACACCCTCTTCAAAAGCGTCCAAACACGCTACAGCCTGCTCAGGCGAGAAAATCAGCGTCGCATTTACTGCGATACCGCGCGCGCTTAATGCGCTCATCGCTTCAAAGCCAGCTTTTGTCGCAGGGATTTTGATCATGACGTTTGGCATGCCGATCTCCGCGTGCAGCCTAGCGCCCTCGTCCACCGTAGCTGCGGCGTTATCGCAAAAGCTAGGATCGACCTCGATGCTAACAAACCCGTCGTCGCCGTTTGCGTAATGCCTCAAAAGCTTGGTCGCGGCTATCTTGATATCTTGCACCGCGAGCGCCTCGTAAAGAGCCTTTGGATATTTTTTGCCCATTTGGCCGATGACGTCTTTGTAGGAGTCCGATAAAAACGCGGCTTTAAATATGGACGGGTTTGAGGTCACGCCGTTAATAGCGCCTATTTGTAGTAAATTTTCAAACTCGTCTTGCAAAAAGTCGCGCTCGATAAAGTCACACCACAATGAAAAATTTATATCGTTATTAAACATTTTTTCTCGCCTTTTTATATCAAATTTATGATCTCGCGCAAATCTTTTTTATCCACGCAACAAGTTGCCGCTTGCCTTAAAATTTGCTTCGCGCAAAACGCGATTTTTAAATTTGAATGCTCGAACATAGATAGGTCGTTGGCGCCGTCGCCCACGCTCATCGTCTGCTCTTTTGAAATACCGAGCATTTTTTGCAAATTTACAAGCATCGCGCCCTTTGAAAAGCCAAACATCATCTCGCCGCCCACTAGTCCGGTTAGGATGCCGTCTTTGTGGTGCAGGATGTTTGCAAAGCTAGCGTCAAATTTGAGCTTTTCTTGCGCTCTATCGGTGCCCGAGTGAAATCCGCCACTAAAAACAACGACCTTGATGCCTTTGCTTTTTAGATGTGCGATCAGCTCGGCGGCTCCTGGCATGAGCGGCAAATTTGAGCAAATTTGATCTACTTTAGCAAGCTCAAGCCCCTTTAAAAGCGACACTCGGCGCGTCAAGCTCTCAAAAAAATCAAGCTCGCCCGCCATCGCCTTTGCAGTTATTTCGCTGACCTCATCACCTACGCCTTTTGCTGCGGCTAGAAAATCTATCGTCTCGCCGTCCATCAGCGTTGAATCAAAATCAAATACGCAAAGCTTTATCAAATTTGATCCTAGAAATCGCGCTTTAGCAACGTTTCGACTTTTAAAATCGTAAGGATATTATTATCTCTTTTGCCGATACCGTAAATCATGCCTTTATCTTTTAAAAGCGTTTCAGGTGGCGGATCGATCCTGTTTTGCTGTATTCTGATGGCTTCCGTTAGCCTATCAATCACAAATCCCGCGACGTTATCGCCCTCTTTCATCACGATATACCTCGTGCTTGGGCTTGGTTTTGCGGCATTTAGAGAAAATTTCTTTCTCAAATCGATTAACGGGATGACGCTACCGCGCAAGTTAAACACGCCTAAAACATAGTCCGGCACGCTAGGTACGCGAGTGTATTCGATGGGCTTAATTATCTCTTGGATATTTAAAATAGGTATCGCATACTCCTCGTCGCCCACGATAAAGCCGACTAGCTGGACGATCTCCTCACGCTCTTTTTCGCTCGGGTCTATCACCTGTCTTTTTTGTCTTTTTAGAACCTGATTTAGTTTGTCGTTCATGTTCTATCCTATTAGTTTGATATTTTTTCTAACTACGTTTTCAAGGTACTCAGACGAATACGGCTTGGTGATGTACTCAGTCATTCCTACCTCCACGCCTCTTAGCCTGTCGGTTTTTGACGTTCTTGAAGTTACGGCTATTAACGGCAAATTTCTATATTTTGAGTACTTGCGAATTTCGCCTGCTAGCGTGTAGCCGTCCATTCGCGGCATTTCGATATCGATTAGCATCGCATCAAGCGCGTGTTCGCCAGATTTTACGATAGTTAGAGCCTCGACTCCGTTGGTAGCCTCGATCACCGTTACGCCAAGAGGGGCTAGCGATTTTTGCATTATGGTTCTGTCCATCTTCGAGTCGTCGACGATCAGCACTTTATAATCGCTCGGTTTTTCTTTGACGCTTTTTGAGGATTCCATGCTAGCTTTTATGTCTACTTTTATATCTTTTGCCATCTCCATCATCATACCTACGTCGATGATGAGCGTTACGCGGCCGTCGCCTCTTATCGTTGCACCCGCGATTCCAGGGATATTTTGCAGATAATCGCCCATTGATTTGATGACGATCTCTTCTTGTCCTACGAGGCTATCTACGATGATGCCTAGCTTCGCCTCCGCTACACCGATAACGACTACGTATGTCTGATCGCCGCCGTCAAAGACCTGCTTGACGCCAAAGATATCAGATAGCTTAACCAGCGAAAGCACCTCGTCGCGTAGTCTGAGCACGTTTTTGCCGTCGATCGTATAGATATCGTCGATCGGCACACGCACGGTCTCTAAAACGCTTGCTAGAGGAATAGCGAAAAACTCCTCCTGAGCGCCGACTAAAAGCGACTGGATAATAGCTAGCGTGAGCGGAATCTTTAGCTTCATCGTCGTGCCCTTGCCCACTTCGCTTTCGATGTCGATTATGCCGTTTAGCTTTTCGATATTAGTCTTTACGACGTCCATTCCCACGCCGCGACCGCTTACGTTAGTTACCTTCGCAGCAGTCGAAAATCCGGGCTTAAATATAAGCCCAAACGCCTCTTTATCACTCATAGTATCGGCTTCGCGCTCGGTGATGATGCCCTTTTCTATCGAGCGTGCCTTTAGCATATCGGCGTCTAGCCCCTTACCGTCGTCGGTGATCTCGACTACGATATGGTTGCCTTCGTTGTAGGCTTTTAGCTGAATAGTGCCTTTTTCAGGCTTGCCTGCAGCTAGTCTGGTAGGACCGTCTTCGATGCCGTGGTCGCACGAGTTTCTTATCATATGCACGAGCGGATCGCCGATTTGCTCGACGATAGATTTATCTAGCTCCGTCTCCTCGCCCGTGATTTCAAGGTCGATTTGCTTATTTAGCTCGCGGCTTAGATCGCGGATCATACGAGGGAATTTATTAAACACCTTTGCGATAGGCAGCATCCTCGTTTTCATAACGGCTAGCTGTATATCGGTAGTCACTAGGCTTAGGCTAGATACTACTTGATTTAGCTCCTCGAGGAATTTCTCGCCCTCGTATCTCTCCTCGACGTCGTCGTAAATTTTAAGCAATCTGTTTTTGCCAAGCACCAACTCGCCGATCAGGTTCATCAGGTGATCTAGGCGCTTAACCTCGACGCGTATAGTCTGCTCGTCTGTACTAGCTCCGCTGGACGGGGCCGGGACCTTTTTGTCCTCTTTTTTGTTGGCAGGCTTTGCTGGAGCGGGCTTTGGAGTCGGCGCAGAATTTGAGGGAGCGGCAGCTTGCGGCGCAGCCGGTGCGGCAGGTTTTGGCGCTTCGCCTCCGGCTGCTTTTTGAGCACGTCTTGCTTGATCCTCGGCCTTTCTTACTTTTAGTAGTCTTT
The DNA here is from genome assembly GCA_963528285.1 of uncultured Campylobacter sp. GTDB lineage: Bacteria > Campylobacterota > Campylobacteria > Campylobacterales > Campylobacteraceae > Campylobacter_A. The sequence continues at coordinate 19,221 of CAURVK010000017.1, forward strand.
CTATCTCGGCTTCGACCTCGTCGTCGCTTAAATTTGATAAATTCTCATCGCTAACGGGTTCGGGCTCAGGCTCTCTCGGCGTCTCTACCACAGGCTCTGGCGCCGCGGGAGCAGGCTCGCTAGCGGCCGCACTCGGGGCTTCGCCTTCGGATATCGCGGTTAATCTTTTGCAGATATCTTCTATCTCGATGCCTACGTCCGTATCGTTACCGCTATCTCTGATACCGTGCAGCAGCCCCTTCATCATATCTACGGACTCTAGTACCACGTCCATGATATCCGGAGTTATCTTTAGTTCATTGCGACGAGCCTTGTTTAGCACGTCTTCCATATGGTGCGTAAGCTTAGTAAGGATATCGAAATTTAAAAAGCTCGATGATCCCTTGACCGTATGCGCAACGCGGAAAATTCTATTTAAAAGCTCTAAATCTTCGGGATTTGACTCTAGTTCTATGAGGTCATGGTCTATTTGTTCTACTAGTTCGAAGGCTTCAACCAGGAAGTCTTCCATTATTTCTCTCATATCATCCATGATTTTCCCCCTTATTTCTTGTGCGCTTCGATCACGCGAAGCACTTCGTTATAAAATAGCGATGCGTCAAATTTGGTTAGATACGCGGCGGCTCCAGCCTCTCTGCTTTGAGCTTCGCTATAGTCGTTGCTTAAAGAAGAGTTAAATATGATAGGAATTCCCGTATATCTCGGATCGTCTTTTATCGTCGATGCAAAGCGGTATCCGTCCATCTGAGGCATCTCGATATCGCTCAAAATCACCCTTAAAAAGTTATTTAACTTATCGCCGTACATCTCGTAAAGATCCTCCATCCTAGCAAGCCCCTCTACGCCGTCTTTTGCTTCGACTACTTTTAGTCCCATTTTTTCTAGCATATCTTTTACTAGTTTTCTTGCCGTCGAGCTATCGTCTAGCACTAGTGCTAAACCGCTTAAAAGCTTACTTTGATCGATCTCTACTTCCATTTTCGGGCTATAAATGCCAAGCTCTTCGACGACGCTTTCAAGGTCTAATATTAGCAAAACTTCGTCGTTTTCGATGCGAGTTACGCCTGTTATCTTGCCTTTATCCAGCGTTCCGGCGTTTGAGGCGAAAGTCGCCGCTTCGATATCCGCCCAGCTTATGCGCCTGATTCGCTTTGCCTCGTGGACGATAAAGCCTATCAATATCCCGCTAAATTCGGCAATGATGACGCGAGGCTTGATAGCTCCGCCCTTAGGCTCGTTTATCTGCATCCATTTGGCTAAATTTATCACGGGTATCACGACGCCGCGCAGATCAAAAATCCCCTCGATATACTCGGGTACTCCGGGAAGCTCGGTTAAATTTGGCATCTTGATGATCTCGCGCACCTTAGCGACGTTGACGCCGTATATGCCCTCATATACATTGTCTCCCGACTGCTTAAAGATACGAAAATCAACAAGCTCCATCTCATTTGAACCGGTTTTTAATGTGCCGTTGTTAAGCATTTTAAACCTTTACGCTCTTTCGAGCAAACTTAATATTTTGGCCGTATTCTACTACAAAATAGCTTTGCTCGCATGCAAAAGATGGAATATTTATATATTTTTGTTTACCTATCGTGTACTGTTCGCCTTGGTGATAGTGCCCCTCGATGACGACGTCAGCCTCGTAAAGTGCGTTATATCGGCGCATTTTTGCCTCGGCTAAATTCTTAAAATTCGGTATTTTATAATCTAAAATTTTTTGTTTAAGCTTATTTAAAATTCGTTTCGAGAGCCTAAAATTTAGAAATTTATCGAAAAAATTCATCGTTTTTAAAAAAATTTTAACGCGTAAAAATCTCAAAGCGTATTTTGCAACGAAAGGCAAAAATATGTCTCCGTGCGCGATCAGCACTCTTTGTCCGCACTCAGAGGCAAATTTAACCGGCTGAGCGCCGATCGGATAGGCTTTGACATTTTTAAAAAGCCTTGCTAGGTTAAAATCGTGATTTCCTTCGAAATAGTAAATTTCCATTTCCTCGCCCAGCTCGTCGATCGCGCGGACGTATCGCTCGTAAAATTTGACGAAAAACTCGCACTCGACCGCCAGAAAATCAAACATATCGCCCATCAAAAACAGCTGCGGCGTCTTTATCTCGCCGCTTTTCAACGCGCACAAAAAATGCCAAAAATTTTCGCGATTTTCGTTTTCGTGCGAGTCGGCGATAAAGATCGCGCCGCTTTTTACGACGATTTGCTCAGGCATCAAATTTTACTTTTTGCGGCATCAAATTTGCGGCTATGGGTTTTAAATTTAGCGAGCCGAATTTGAAAAACTCGGCAAACGCCGTAGTTAAATTTAAAGGCTCAAATTTAGCGGCCGAGCTCGTAAATTTAACGGTTTTAAACGCGCTCATCGGCTTGAAATTTGATCGGTTTGTAGCTAACAGATACTATCTCGACGTCGCTTCTGCCGTTTGGCAAATTTAGCGCGACCTCATCGCCCTCGCTCTTGCCGATTAGCTGTTTGGCTAGAGGCGAGTTTATAGAGATTAGACCGCGCTCTAGGCTGCTCTCCGGCGTACCCACTAGCGTGTAGGTCTTTTCTAGCTCGGTTTCTACGTCCATGATGACGACTGTTGAGCCGAATTTTACCTTATCGTGCTCGTACTGGGCAGGGTCGATTACCTTAGCGCGGCTTACTATGTCGCTAAGCTCGGCGATACGGCTTTCTATAAACGCCTGCTTTTCGCGTGCGGCGTGGTATTCGGCATTTTCTTTTAGGTCGCCGTGACTGCGCGCGATGTCGATTTCTTCGACGATATTGGGCCTTTCGACCGTCTTTAGGTTTTTTAGTTCGTTCGTGATTTTTTCATACCCGAAAAGCGTCATAGGTTCGGTCATTTTTCATCCTTTTTAGTTATTAAAATTTGCGCCACGTTTGCGGCAGAGCCGTGTTTTAAGTATCTTCGCAGCCTTTCGCAGCCAGCGATAAATTTCTTTTTATCGCAGCTCTCGTAGGCTTTTATTAGATTGCCGGGCGTTACTTCCTCTTGCAGTAGCTCCTCGTGCAGCGCCTCTTCGCCCATAAAATCAAACATTATATTTGCAAGCCCGATGTGGCGCAGCTTCACAAACATCCGTGCAATCATTATGTCGATTGCTTTAGCTTTATAAGCTAGCACGAACGGCGTACCCACGAGCGCGGCCTGCAGAGTCGCAGTGCCAGAGCAGATAAAGGCAAACTCGCTTTGCAAAAGTGCGCGCGGCGCGTCCGTAACCACGCTAAAGTCGCTAACATCGCCGTAAATTTGCATATCGTTTGCCAAAAAAGGCGGCACGACGAGCAGCTTTTCTTTATCTTTTATTTGGACGGCAACTTCGCGAAAAATCGGCATCAATCGCGAAATTTCGGCGCGGCGGGATCCGGGCATAAAAGCGATCTTACCGCTTTGCAAAAGCTCGTTTTTTCGTACTCGCAGCTCGTCAAGTAGCGGGTGTCCGACGTAGCGTGAGCGATTGTAGTACATCCCGTCAAACGGCAAAATCGAAGCCAAATGATCGCAGTACGCCTCAACCTTCGCCACACGTCCGGCCTTCCATGCCCACACCTGCGGCAAGATATAGTAGGTCACCGGCGTTTTGATACCGGCCTCTTTGATCGCTTTGGCTAGCGGCAGGTTAAAGGCTGGGCTATCGATGAGTAGCACGGCGTCGCACTGCGCGGCTAGGCGAGTCATCTCTTTTATCGCGCGTTTTGCCTTAAAATAAAGCGGTAAAACCTCCACGAAGCCCATCGCGGAAAACTCCGAGCTTCGCATATATGGATCGCCGAATTTTTCGTCAAAAATGCCTTTTAGCTCGTACTTTGGCAGGTGCCCTAAAACCTCCTCGAAGTGCAAATTTGCAGAGGCCTCCAAACAAGAGACGAGTAGCTTCACTGATTACCCTCAAAGTCTTCAGCTAAGTTTGCAAGCTCTCTTGCGCGCTCCTTAGTCATCTGAAGGTAACAATCGGCGGCCGTTACGGCATAAAGCGTACCCATAGGCGGCACAAACGGGCACTTGGCCTCTTTATAGGCCACCCATTTACGCTGGATGTCTTTTAGCTTCTTTTTATTTTCGTCGTTTAGCACGCTCATGGCTTTTTTGTAATTTTGGTTTAGGAGTTTATCTTGGATAGCAAATTCTGCATCTATGCACTGAATCATGCCGGCAGTTGAGCTATCTTTTTGCATACACTCGTCTACGCGCCTTTGCGATTCGTCCCTTTCTTCAAGATTCGTCTCTAAATTCGACGGCGAATTTGACGAAGGCTTTGTCTTGATCGCAAGATCATGCGCGCCAAAAACGAGGCTCGCCGCAAACGCAACAAAAATAAATTTTTTAAGCATATTTTATCCTTTAAATTTAACGGGAATTATCGCCTAAAACGGCTAAATAAACAATAAAATTTAAATTTATAAGAAAAATTAGGATTTTGAAATTTGAAAGGTAAATGCGTAAATTTAAAAAACCCAAAGCCCGTAGGCCTTGGGTTTTGGGGTTTATTTAAAATTTAGGTTCTTAACGTCTTCGTCGGCTTTTTTCATAGCTTCGGTAGGCGCTACGCCGATAGGATATTTATGTCCTAAAGAAGCAGGCGCAGGAACCGGAGTAGCCTCTTGAGTTAGCTTGATGCTGATGCCGTAAGGCGCAAGCTCGTTAACTAGCTCGGTTTGTCCTTGGCGAGCAAATTCTTTACATTGACCTAGGATCCTAGCCGACTCTTCGTCTCCGTGGAAGCCGTAGCTGTTTTCGCTAAATGCGAAGTCCCAGCGGATGTGAGTTTTGCGGTGCAAGTAAAGAGTCTTTTCAAGAGCCTTACTGATCGCTTCTTTTCTCTCTTTTTCATCGGCGATCGAAGCAAATTTCTCGTGCTTAGCTAGCTCGGCTCTGGCCGTTTTTATGTCTTGGATCAAAGAAAGTAGCGCATTTTCGCAGTTTCTTAGCTCGTAAGCGTGGCGATTTTGTACGAATGAAATTCTATCTTTTAGCACTTGTTCGCTTTGCGGGTGGCAAGTTTTGCAAGCCGCGTTTATATCGGCAAGCGGAGTTAAAATTTCATGCTCGGTGATCTTTTGAGCTCCGGCGCGTTTATACGGCATGTGACAATCAGCGCACGTTACGCCGCTTCTTCCGTGGATACCGGTTGAGCTTAGCTCAGCTTCTGAGTGCTGCATCTTGATGATTTTAGCGCCGGTATCTTTGTGGATGTAGTCAAATTTAAACCCGTCCTCTTTGGCTAACTGATCGTCATAGTATTGGTCGAAATTCTCGATCTTAAACGGCTCGTCTTTCTTCCAGAAATTCCAAGGGAAGGTTAAAACGGATTCTTTGCCTGCAGGATAGTATTCTACGTGGCACTGCATACAAACATAGCTTCTCATCTCTTGTCTGGTGGCCTTTATACCGCTTTTTGCGTCGGCTTGGTAGCCTCTAGCGACCATTGCGTTTACGAATGCGGGTCTTGTAACTCTTAGACTCATATCATCTGGCGAGTGGCAGTCTGCACAGGTGCTACCTAAGTGCGAGCCGTGGATACTCTCGCCGTGTTTAGCCGCGATCTTTTTCATGACGTCAAAATACGGAATAGAGTTCATCTTCGTCCACGCGGCTTTTCTCTTTTCGCCTTCCTCTTTAGGCATTACGTCGAAAAACGGCATAGGCTTAGTTGCAGCAGGCGTAGGATCGGCAGTTAGGTTATAATCGCCATCAACTTGAAGCGCGGTTAAATATCCGGTGTGGCAATTGACGCAATATCCTGGCTGACCCTTAAATGCAGGAAGCCCGTGAGCGTTTAGATACTCTTTATCGTTTCTTTTGGTTTCGATCTGATCTATCTGAGAGTAGTAGTGAGTTCTAGGTTTGCTGTAATCTACGCCGAATGCATAGCCGTTCCAAAACACCGTAGCCGCAGGCCAGCGGATAATTTTACTATAAGGTAAATCGCCGCCGAAAGCCGTTTCTATAAATTCGCTTCCTTTTGGATTTGCGTCGCTTTTATGCTCCATTTTTTTGTAAGCATCGAGCTGATTTGGGAAATTTGCGCCCCATTTTTCAAAATCAGGCTCAAGTTCGCTTACTTTATTGAGCATTAGCGGATACATCTTTTCTTCGGCTTTTTTAGCGCCGATATCCGTAAAAAGCGCGAACATAGCCGCACCGAGTACGACAGCCACTAAAAAAGTAGCTACATACAACACTTTGTTTTTCATTTTATCCTCCTGTTAAATTTTAAAAGTTATGCGCATGTCCCGCTTCGCGGTGGCAAGATATACATCTTAAAGGCTCATTTGAGTTGCCTTGATGCTCTTTGAGATTTTTGTCAAACGGTTTTGCGGTTCCTATGGCGCGCGGATCGATAACGTTTGAGACGTATTCTTTATGGCAGTCCATGCAGTTTTCCTGAACGACTCTTTTTGTTTTTTCGTTTGCGGTAAATGCATAAGGATTATCTTTAAAAGTAACGGCATACGCGTGTCCTAGGCCGCTTTGAGCCTTCATGATCCAATATCCTATAAAATCATGCGGCAAATGGCAGTCGTTACAGGTAGCGACGTTTTGGTGTCCGCCTCTTGACCAGCTTTCGTAGACTTGATTCATCACGTGACAGTTTTTACAGGCTGCAGGATCCGGACTAAAGTATGAAAATCCCTTAGCATAGTAAAAAGTGTATAGTCCGTGACCGATAACCACTCCAAACGATAGCAACAAAAGAATGACCCAGATGGATGCTTTTTTCTTCGTGTTTTCCATGACGGGCTTTCTAACCTCCATTATAAATTTAAATAAAACTTAACTTTATTTATCGAGCCGTATTTTATTATTAGTTCGCTTAAATTCTCATTTATTTTCCTAATATAATTAAAATTAAATCTAAAGCTTACTTTTATACTATGTAAATATAACAGTAGTTGTTATCAACTTATTGCAACTGATTTCAATCTATTTCGGTATTATATAATATAATATATTTACTATCTTAAATTTGAATAAAATTTAAAAACTAAAATATAAAGTAAACAATATCCAACATAGGCCAAAACTTTAAATTTAAATAATAAAAGCTGTGCTAAAATCATTTCTTTAAAAATTTGAAAGCTATGGGCTCGTCAAATTTGAGTTAATCGTAATAAAAAGGAATAAATTTGAAAGAAATTTTAATCACAAACGACGACGGATTCGAGGCTAGCGGCCTGCACGCTTTAGCTAGCGCACTGAGGGAGCTACCTGATACGCGCGTTACGATCGTAGCGCCGAGTACCGAAAAATCAGCCTGCGCGCACTCTCTTACGCTTACTAGGCCTCTTCGCTTTATCAAGCTTGACGACGATTTTTATAAACTCGACGACGCTACGCCTGCAGACTGCGTCTATCTCGCGCTTCATGCGCTTTATCAAAGACTACCAGACCTAGTAATCAGCGGCATAAACCACGGCGCCAACGTCGGCGAAGACATCACCTACTCGGGCACGTGCGGAGCGGCTATGGAGGGCGTTTTGCAGGGTGTGCCAAGTATCGCGTTTTCGCAGTTTTATAAAAACGACAGCATCGAAAAACTCGGCTTTTCGCTCGCGCAGCAAGCCGTCAAATTTATCGTTCCGCGCGTATTAAACGGCGAAATATCACTGCCGCCGCGCCAATTTTTAAACGTAAATATCCCAGCCGTCTCCGTCCGCGAATTTAGAGGCTACCGCGTTGTACCCGCCGGCAGGCGCAGCTACGCCACGCACGCGATGCTCCACCGCAACCCGCGCGGCGTCGAGTACTACTGGCTCGGACAACCGTCGAATTTAGACTACGAGCAAAGCGGAGAGTCCGATATCAGCGTGCTTAGCGAGAGTTTCGCCTCGCTCACTCCGATTATGCTCGATATGACCGCGCACGCGAGCTTGCAGGGCCTAAAAACCGCGCTAAAGGATCAAATTTGAGCGAGGTGATTTTGGATCAGAACGACCGATTTACGAGGTCTCGCTGGCTGTTTGGCGATGATTTTAAAAAGCTTCAAAACGCAAACGTCCTAATCTGCGGCGTTGGCGGCGTGGGCGGCATCTCTGCGGACGCGCTAGCTCGCGCGGGCGTGGGCAAAATCACCGTTATCGACAAGGATATTTTTGATATAACCAATCAAAACCGTCAAATTTACAGCGAGGCGGTCGGCGCCGTTAAGGTCGGAGAATTTGCCGCAAGATACGAGTACGTGACGGCGCTGCAAGAGCTAATGACGCCGGAGTTTATCGCAAATTTCGACTTTTCGCCCTTTGATCTCGTGATCGACGCTATCGACGACGTACCCGCCAAGATCGCGCTCGCGCTAAAAACGCACGAAAAGCTTATCAGCTCGATGGGCGGCGCAAAACGCATCGATCCGACGCAGATCAAGGTCGCCTCCGTCTGGCAAACCTGCAACGATCCGTTTGCTAAAAAAATACGCACCGAGCTTAAAAAAGCAGGCTTTAAAGGCAAATTTGACGTCGTGTTTTCGACCGAGTTGCCAAGATGCGTGAAACTGGGCAGCTTCATGGGCGTAACGGCGTGTTTTGGGCTAAATTTAGCGGCTTTAGCGGTTAGAAAAATCATCGGCGATAAATAATTTTAATTAGTCTGGGCGAGTTTAACCGCTCGCTTAAAACAAATTTATGCTATTATACCGCACTTAAATTTAAGGAAAAAAATGAAAACATGCGTTATCCTTGCCGGCGGCAAAAGCTCGCGAATGGGCCGCGATAAAACGCTGCTGCCTTTTGGCGGATTTGCGACGCTCACGCACTACGGAGCGCATAAATTCGGGCGGATTTTCGAGCGCGTATTCGTTAGCTCCAAATTTGAAAAATTCAACCCGCCCCTGCCGCTCATCAAAGACGCCGACGCAGAGGAGATCTCTCGGTCAAATTTGAACGCGGCAAGCAACAAAAACGACACCATGACAAACTCCGCTCAAATTTCCGCGCAAGATACGTCAAATTTGAGCCCGGACGCCTTTTCTCCGATGCTAGCTCTTTACAGTATCCTTAGAAATTTCCCAAACGAAAGCGTCTTTATCATACCGGCCGACATGCCCTTTGTTAGCGAAGAGTGCGTGCGCGAACTATATAAATTTACCGGCGAATACGATATGGTCATCGCCGCAGACGAGTCGCATACGCACTCGCTTTGCGGGTTTTTTAGCGGGGATTTAGCGGGTGCCGCGGGCGAACTTTTTGCCGCGGGCGAGCACAAGATCGGACTTTTGCGTAGCCGCTGCCGCTGCAAGATCGTAAAATTCGCGCGCGAAGACGAGTTTTTTAACATCAACTACCAGGCAGACTACGAACAAGCCTTAAAAGAAGGAAAAATATGAAAAAAATTATCGTTTTATCGGCGATTTTGTTAAATTTAGCCCTAGTCGCCCAGGCGGAAACGCCGAAGCAAAATTTAGCCCCGCAGTCAGAAAATCCAGCCGAAAATTTAACCGAGCCGACAGCCAAAGACGAAGCCAAGCGCCTCTACGAAGCCGCCGCAAAGCTCGAGCATGAAGGCGACAAAACAAGAGCCCTTCAGCTTTATAAACTGGCGGCTAAAAAGGCGATATTTACGGACGAGGACGGCGAAACGGCCGCCATGGAGCGCTCCGTGATAGCGCCCTCAGATAGCGTAGCGGACGCGCCCGTAGAGGAGCAAAAGATCGCCTCTAAAGAGCGCCCGGGAGCGAAATTTGAGAGCGGCGAGGCATACGACGTGGATGAAATTTTGGGCTTAAAAATGCACCATCTAAACTACCTCTTGCCCGCAACCTACGCGTTTAACGACGTTGAGGGTAGGCGCAGATTTGAGACTGCTTTTCAGATCAGCTTGCAAAAGCCGCTGTTTTACGACGTGTTTGATATGAACGAAACGATCTCGGCGGGCTACTCGCAAAGCTCGTGGTGGCAGACGGCTAAGAGTTCTACGCCGTTTCGCGAGACCAACTATCGCCCCGAGATTTTCGTGACCGTCCCAATGAGATTTGAGGCGCTACCGAGTCTTGACTACCTACGCGCGGGGCTTTTGCACGAGAGTAACGGCCAGGGCGGCGAGAAGTCTCGCTCGTGGAACCGCGTCTATCTCGAGGCCAAACTTTACGCCGGCAGCCTCGTCGTGATCCCGCGAGCGTGGGCGCGCATCCCCGAGAGCAAGGGTAGCGACGATAACCCCGACATCGAAAAATACCTCGGCAACATAGATATAAATTTCGCCCTGCCTTACCGCGGCCACATCTTTACGGCGATGGCGCGAAACAACCTGCATTTTGATAAAACAAACCGCGGCGCGGGCGAGCTTGGCTGGCTGTTTCCGTTTGGAAAAAGCGGCGTTTACGGCTACGTGAAGTACTTCACGGGATACGGCGAGAGCCTCATCGACTACAACCGCCACACCGATAAAGTCGGTATCGGTTTTGCGATTTTAAAATAAAAAGCTGCCGCGCTCAGGCGGTGCCGACAGAATAAAAATCGCGGCAAAACAACCCAAAGCGATAAGTCAAATTTGACGAGCGGGCAAATATACGTATAGCAAAGCGCAAGAGTAAATTTTAAAAATTACAAACGTGACGCTTTCCTTTAAATTTACGCCAAGTCGCAGTCAAAAAACCGCTGCCCTAGCACGAGCGCAAAATTCGTCAAATTTAGGGAGTTGGATGAAAAATTTATTAAGGCTTTTTATCGTTTTGACCTGCGCGACATCGCTGCAAGCAGGCGGCAAATACGCGCCCCAGCAGCAAAACAACGAGCTAATCGCAACTTATGAGATATTTTTTAAGTACGACCTGCGCAACGGCGAAAAGGATGCAAGCGGCAAAATACGCAACAGACTCCACCTCATCGAGCTAGACGCGGGCGGCGCGCAGTTAACGAGAAGTACAAGCGCAAGATCCCGGACAACCCCTCCACAAAGCTAAAAATCTCACTCGTCGTCCGCAAAAACGAGCGCTGGGTGCTGCTAGAAGTCTACTCAAAAGAGCACCGAGACGCGCCTGCGTTCACGGCCGAGAGATGCCTGTGGGGCGGACTAGAAAAGGAGCTACTAGAACTTTTTGACGCAGGCGAGGCTCTAAAACTATACCGAAAAACCAAGCGTTTTGATGCAAATTTAGGCTTTTTTACCGAAAATAACATAGCGGAGTACCGCAGAGACAGCAAACCGTCGTATAAGGAATTTACCAGCGTCCGAACGGGTAAAAAAGAAACGACTTTTGAAAAATACGACGAGAACGGGCTCATACACAGCCGCGCATACCAGATAGGCGGCGAGTCTGCGTATTTTGAGTTTTTCTACCCGAGCGGCAAACTAAAAAGCGTGATAGACCAGTGCCAAACGATCGGCAAGCCGCTTAGCGAAGCGGTTAAAATACAAAAAGAATTTAACGAAAAAGGCGAGCTCGTAAAAGAGGTCGTAACCGACGCAAAAGCGGGCGCGGCGACTACGAAATTTTACGGCGAAAACGGCGAAATCATAAAAACCAAAACAAAAAATCTCAGGTAAATCAGATGCGGACAAAGACATGTTTTTAGAGCTAGACCAAATCGCTCGCAAGCTAGACGAGATCTACCTACCTCTGGAGCAAGAGGGCATAACAGGCATGAGACTGTCGCCGCAATGCGACTCTAGCACGTGCATACAGACGCTAGAAAATGCGCAAGAAACTCTCGGCGTCAAATTTCCTCTTGCGTTTTCGCGCCTGGTTTGTAAATTTGACTTGGGCGAATTTGAAGTTTGCAACGTACGCTTTGGCGCCAAAGGAGACTACGCGGGCGAGCTCGTGCGGCTAAACGACACCGACGAATACGGCAGCAAGTGGTGGCACGGCAATACGCGTCCTGCAAATTTGATAGTTTTTGCCGTCGGCGATCCGTGGATTTTTTTGCTTGATTGCGCGGACGGCGCGATTTATGCGTGGCTACTCGGGGACGAGGAGCTTTGCAGCAGGTGCGTTGCGGGTGATTTTGAGAGATTTTTTAGAGCGCTTGGAAGCATCGATATCACGCGACTAAGCAAAAAGGCCGTACCGAGCACGGAAGAAATAGCTAAATTCGTCCAGGCCGGCGATGATAAGGTGCTTGAGTTTTGGCGAGAAATGGCCTGGATTTGATAAATTTAACGCCTAACGCTAGGATTTTTACGCTAAAAATTTAAGCACAGACGCTGTAACGGAGACGGAGCGATCCATCGTAAAAATCGCCCCGAAACGCTTAACTTTACAGCCAAATTTAGTTTAGCTGATAAAGCGTATTTTTGCCGTCCTGATAGGATAAAATATTCATCGCGCCGTCTTTAAAGAATATACTTCTAGCGTTTGTTATCTCGCTCGGATAAGCAAGCGTCTTTACGATCTCCTCGTTTTTTGGATCGATGATCGCGATAACGTTATGATTTTTGCTAAGCGCGTAGAGCAGGCCGTCTTTGTAAGCCATCGACGTGACGTAAAGATCGCCCAGGCTCTTGCCATCTTTGAGTGCGGCTTTTGGCGTAAATTCGCCCGAAAGCGTACGGTCGCTCAGTAAAATTTTAGATATGACGAACTTCTGCGCGTCTTTGTTGTTAGGTACGGTGGCTAGATAAAAATACGTCCCATCGGTAGCGATGCTTGCTACGTGGTTAAATTTAGCTCTGACGGTGTCGATTCTGCCGCGTCCAAGTCCTTTGCCTTGCCCTTCAAATTTATCATTACCGCGCATAAAGTCGGCATACTGTAGCGCCTCGTCCGCCTTAGGATTTTTTGCAAATCTCAAAAGCGTCTTGTTTGAGCCCATGAGCATGTATTTATCACCCATAAACGATATCACGCCGATGATCGGATCGACCGTCGCCGAAAAGTACGGATCGATCTCAAAATCGCTCGCGACCTTGAAATTTTCATCCATGAAAAAGACTTCCCATTTCGAGCTAGCGACGAATTCGCCGTTTATAAAATCAAGAGAATTTATAGGCTTAGCAAAATCGATCTCTTTTTTAGACGCGATATTTAGGCTCTCGTCGGCCTTTAGCGGAGCGTTATTTGGATCGTTGTCAAATTTCACTCCCAGCTTCTCGCCGGCCGGGGCAAAGGCGTAATCAGGCGCCGCGACGTCTCTTTTGCCCAAAAACGATACTTTTTTCCAGTGGTTTTTGTAGCCGCTATCGTCCCAGATGATATATTTCGGATCAAGCGTAAAGCGCACCGGATCGCCCTGTCCGTAATAAGGCGGAATGCCCGTGCTAACGAAAGCTTGAAATACGTTTGAGGCGATTATAAATGCGCAAACGATAAAGGCCGAGCGAGTAAAAGAGCCGAATTTTCTGATCGTCTCTCCGCCCATTTCCTCATCAAAAGCGCTAAATTTAGGCGCAAAGAAAAATATAACCCCTAGCAGCACCACGACCGCCCAAAACACCACCTCGGCCCAAAAATAAGTATGGATACCGAAAACCGCGAGCCCAAAACCCTGATCGAGATCTCTGTGCGCATGGATACCGAAGTGCGCAAAGGACTGCCACAGACCAAAGCCCGTCATCACGAGCAGCATAGCTAAGTATTTAGCCTTTAGTCCGTATCTAACGATAAAAAGAGCTATCACGCCGATAAAAATCATGGCCTCGCGCTGCCCCCAGCATAACGTGCACGGGCTATCTTTTAGCACATAGCCAAAGATCAGGTTTGCTATACCTACCGGCAAAAGGATAATCAAAAATCCAGCCAGGCACATGAGCGCATAGAAAAATTTTGCTTTTTTGATTTCGTTCATGCCGCGCTCCTTATAGGTTTATAGCCGTGAGCAGATTGCCTGACTTATGCCCTACGTATAGGTAAGCCATAAACAGCCATGCAACCACGACTAAACCGAATGCAATCTTTTCTTTTTGCGGTTTGGCTATGATGATTATCACGGCTACCAAAACTAATAAAAGCTGTAAAAACTCCATCTTTTCTCCTTATCGGTAATATTTACGAATTTAATTTTATCCCAAAAAAACTTAAAGTAATTATTAGTTTTATAATTTAAACCGTCTTAGCAAAGTCGCCAAACTATCGTCAAATTTATAAATTCTACTTCCAAACCAGGTCAAATTTATATTATTTTTTGCATTCGGGTGCTAAATTTGAGCTCAAATTTGCCGTAAATTCGGCGCTAAAAATCAACAAAAGGCAAAAAATGATAACCGCAAAAGCTCTTTACGCATCCGCTCGCCTTAGATCGCTACCCCTTAGCGTCTCGGGCGTACTGCTCGGTAGCGGCGCAGCATACGGCGCGGGCGCATTTAGAGCGGATATTTTTGCGCTGGCGCTGCTTACGACATTGCTGTTTCAGGTACTCAGCGACTACGCTAACGACTACGGCGACGCAGTGAAGGGCACCGACGACGATGGCAGACTGGGGCCGCGTCGCGCGATCCAAACAGGGCAGATGAGCGCAGCCGAGATGAAGCGCGTCATAGTCGTTACGGCGCTGCTTTCGGCATTTTCGAGCCTCGCGCTAAGCGTTTTGGCGTTTGGCGAGCGGTTTTATCTCGTGCTACTGTTTTTGGCGCTAGGCGGCGCGTCGATATACGCTGCGATCCGCTACACCGTGGGCGCCGGCGCATACGGATACCTGGGGCTTGGCGACGTTTTCGTGTTTTTATTTTTTGGGTTACTTAGCGTGCTGGGTTCGTACTTTTTATACGCGCGTTCGCTCGATGCGGCGCTGCTACTGCCTGCGTGCGCGTGCGGGATGCTAAGCACGGCGGTGCTAAATTTAAATAATATGCGCGATATCCAAAACGACGCGATCAAGGGCAAGCGCACGATCCCCGTGCGTATCGGGCTGCGTGCGGCCAAGCTCTACCACTATGCGCTGATCGCTGGCGGTGCGGGATTAATGCTTTACTACTCGCTTTTGCGGGGCGACTCGGGCGTAAAACTACTCTACGTAGCTAGCTTTGCACCGCTTATTTGGCATCTCTTTTTCGTCTTAAAAGTGCAGGAGTGCCGCGACTTCGACGGGCAGCTAAAGGTCGTCGCGCTCAGCACGTTTGCGATGTCGGTGCTGTTTTTTATCGGGGAAATTTTGGGCTAAATTTAGCCTGATTATTTTTCCACACGATTAGCAGGCGGCGAATAAGTAATTCAAATTTTTCTCAAAATGTTGCGAAAAAGTTATATATTTACTTTTTTAAAATACACTTTCGAACCAAAATCACGAGGAGAAAAAATGAAAAAACTAATCAAATTTTCGCTAGTCGCAGCGCTAGCAGCGAGCTTCGCAAACGCCGCGGTATACGAGATCGATCCGGTACACAGCAACGTCGGCTTTAAGATCAAGCACCTAAGCATCTCAAAAGTAAGCGGAAATTTCGGCAAATTTGACGCCGTGATCGACTACGACAAAAACGCCAAAGTGCTCAAAGCGCTCGAGGCCACGATCGAGACCGCCTCGGTAAATACGCAAAACGACAAACGCGACGAACACCTGCGAAGCGCAGACTTTTTCAACGCGGCTAAATTTGACAAAATCACCTACAAAATGGTCAAATTTGAGAAAGAAAGCGACACAGAAGGCAAGGTCGTGGGCACGCTCACTATGCACGGCGTCACTAAGCCCGTGGTGCTAAAATTCGAGCTTGGCGGCTTTACGGCGGACAAAAACGGCAAGGAAAAAATCGGCTTTAGCCTAGAGGGCGAAACTAAACGCAAGCTCTTTGAGATCGGGCTAGATACCTCAGAGATTACGCTATCGGACAAAGTAGAGCTAGAAATCGAGATCGAAGCTAAGGAAAAATAAACCTGCAGCAAATTTAACCAAAGCCTGTTTTTCGGGCTTTGGCTTGTTTTTAAATTTTAAGTTTTCGTAAATTTGATAACCCGTACGGCACAAAAACCTGAACGGTAAAAACTTGAGCTAAAATTTGACGCGTCAAAGCACGATGTCAAATTTAAAAACCCGCAAAACAGCCGCGCCAAAAGACGAATTTATAGCAAAAAACATCCGCTCAGGCTCGCTAATCATACCGAGCAAACAAAAAGATCAAGCCGGCAAACCGATAAATTCGCTGGCCCCGTCACCGCAACAAAGCATAAATTTACCCCTTGCGCCCTAGCAAATATAGTCTCAAAGCCTGCTCTGCGGTCATTTTGAGATTGCGCGTCGCGGTTTGCTTATCCATCGCCTCCTCTAGGCTCACGGGCTCGTTTAATACGCTAAAAAACGCGTCGATGCCGTTTTCGTTACAGCCGCCGGCGCACGGCGACACGCTACCGGCTAGCGCGATGACGGGTTTGCCGTATTTTTTGGCGATTTTTGCCACTCCGGTCGGGGTCTTGCCCATCGAGCTTTGAAAGTCCAGTCGCCCCTCGCCGGTGATGATTAGATCAGCGTTTTTCACGTCCTCTTCGAGGCGAATTTCCTCCATGATGATGTCGATGCCGGGCTTTAGTTTGGCGTTTAGGTAGCTCACAAACCCGTACCCCAGACCGCCTGCCGCGCCTGCGCCCTTGAAGTTCCAAAATTCGCTCGAAAAGTGCTCGCTCGTCGCGCTCGCAAAGCTGATAAGCCCAGCGTCTAGATCCTTTACCATCTGCTCGTCCGCACCCTTTTGCGGGCCGTAGACGTAGGCCGCACCGTTTTTGCCAAAGAGCGGATTGTCCACGTCGCAAGCCACGAGGAATTCGCACTCTTGCAGCTCGGGCACTACGTTTTTGTTTGAGATTTTCGTGATTTTTATGAGGTTTTCGCCTTTACCTTCAAGCAGCTCGCCGTTTTCGTCAAAAAACTCATATCCCAGCGCGCTTAGCATGCCCGTACCCGCGTCGTTCGTCGCACTACCGCCGATACCGACGATAAATTTACGCGCGCCCTTGCTAATAGCATGCAAAATCATCTGCCCAAAGCCGTAAGTGCTCGTTTTCATCGGATTTCGGCGCTCTTTTTCCACCAGCATGAGCCCGCTAGAAGACGCCATCTCGAGGATGCCAAGTTCGCCCGCTAGCGCGTACCTGGCGGGGATTTTTTCACCGAGAGGATTTTGCACGATGACGTCGATAAACTCGCCATCCAGCGCGTCCGCTAACGCCACCACGCTACCCTCGCCGCCGTCCGCAATGGGCTTAACCACCACCTCATCGGTCTCACCGGCTAGGGCTTTGAGACCCTCTTTTACGGCGTTGCCGGCCTCGAGGGAGCTGAGGGAGCCTTTAAATGAGTCGATTGCTATTAGAATTTTCATCTGTTTTCCTTTTTTGTTAGCGGCTCATCTTTTTTCTTTATACATCGTTAGAAATTTCGCCGAAACTCGGTTACATACTATGTGTATGCGCCCTCGCTCGGCTCATTTCCGCCTCGTCTAAAGGAAAAATACCTCGCCTTAAATTTTACGGACTGATTTTATCAAATTTAGTTTTAAATCGCGAGCCAAATTTGGCTTCATTGCAAATTTAAAAACGTGCGGCGCGATAGCGCCACATAAACCTGCACGCAGTGCAGCAACCTCTCACGTCGTAGGGGTTGGGGGATTGTTAAGGGGGAAGGGAGCTCTTTTGCTTCGGCTTTGCCTCGCAACTGCAAGCAGACCGTAATTCAAGCCCCTTCCCCCTTAACAAGAAAGATTAAATTTAATGCGCAATGCTAAATTTAACCAAATCAAATTTGGCATTTTCAAGATGCGGGTCTGGGCGGACAAATTTGAAAATTTACCGTTCATACCGTAAAGAGTGCAGTCTCGTTGCGCCAAAACCGCACTCAAATTTAGCCGTCAAATTTACAGTAAAATAAGCGACGCTACCCAAACCGTCGCCATACCCACGATACCCATTATAAAGGTAAGCATCGTCTGAGTCTTGTAGCCCTGCTCCGGCGACATCTTACTAAAGTTTGTAACGACCCAGAAGTAGCTATCGTTAGCGTGCGAAACCGTCATCGCGCCCGCAGCAATCGCCATCACCGTTAGCACCGCGCCCATCTCGCTAGTTAGCCCCAGCGCGCTCATCATCGAGCCGCTATCGGTGAAAAGCCCCATGATAGAGGCCGTCGTCGTAAGCGCCACGGTCGAGCTGCCCTGAGCGGTCTTGATGATAGCCGAGATAACAAACGGGAAAAATATACCAACGGTACCGATGAGATGGGCGTTTGCCTTCATAAACTCGACAAAGCCCGCCTTAGCGATGACGTTACCTAGCACGCCGCCCGCAGCCGTGATGAAAAGGATCGGTCCGACGATCTTTAGCGTTTCGTTGGTCATGAAGTTAAATTCGCCCAGCTTGCCTGTTTTAGCCAGCAAGATAACGGCAAATAGCACGCCAACACCAAGCGCGATGATCGGGTTGCCCAAAAATAAAACGAAATTCGCAAACGAGCCTTTTAGCTTTAGTATCGAGACGACCGAACCCAGCGCCATCAGCAAAATCGGCATAAAAATCGGCGCCAAGCTCAAAAACGCGCAAGGCAACTTGCCGTGCTCTTTGATGATCTCGTCGTAGCTCTTGCCGATGTCTGCAAGATCCTCTTTTAGGCTCACTTTTGCGCCGATAGTCTTAGCGAAAAGATAGCCCGCGATGAGAACCGGTATCGAAACGACCGCACCCACGGCGATGACTAGTAGCAGGTTGTGGCCCACGCCCAAGAGTCCGGCAGCCGCTATCGGGCCAGGCGTCGGCGGTATAAATACGTGTGAGGTGTATAGGCCGCACGAGAGTGCAACCGCCATAGCTACGGGGTTGGCGCCGATTTTTTCCTTTATCGCGCGGCGGATCGGATCCAGTACCACAAAGCCGCTATCGCAAAAGACCGGGATACCCACGATCCAGCCCATGATGAGCATGGCTAGCTCGGGGCGCTTGTCGCCTACGCAGCGCACGACCATATCGGCTAGCTTTAGCGCCGCACCCGTCTTTTCCAGCGCCATACCGATGAGCGCGCCCAGGATGATGACGATGCCTATGCTTTTAAATATCCCGCTAAATCCCTCTCCGATGATCGCGGGGATTTTGACCAGGTCGATGCCCGCGACGACGGCTAGAGCCAGCGAAACGAGCATGATCGCTATAAAGGGGTGAACCCCGAACTTAGAAATCAGCACGATCATAACGACGACCGCGATGATGAAGCAGACGATGAGAGCAATACCGCTCATAACAGCTCCTTTCGGATAAAATTTTTGCCTAGCGCAATATTACCGAAATTTGTTTTTAAAATATCTAAATTAGATTTGAAATTTTAGTTTCATTTTATAAAATGAGTGAATTTGACGGCCGATTACTTTTGCGGTAAATGCGCGGGCAGCTTTGGCGCGGTTAAATTTTGTTTTGAATTTAGGTTCGAATTTGGAGCAAATTTATCACAAAAAATGACTTGCGAGGTTAAATTTACGATATTATAATTCGTAAAACAAGCGTCATATTTGACGGCTAGTACTTCCCGAAGCTCAAATTTAACTCCGCCTTAAGCCTTACGGCACTATCATTTTATCAATGATTTGCAAAAGACGCTAAGCGGTCAAATTTAAAGCGATTGCGGGCTTTATTGACCCGCAAATTTTAGGCACGAGACAAAACGTATCGTCCCTGTTTTGCCGACAACTAAAAAGGATACGCTATGGGTATGATAATCTTACTTTTTTACGTTATTCCTTATTTGG
>CAURVK010000018.1:0-36937 GCA_963528285.1 uncultured Campylobacter sp.
CAGCAATCAATTGAAAAACCGGAATTTCGATTCATCAACAACATCGCCCACCCCCCCCCCCCCCCCCCCCCCCCCCGGGGGGGGGGGGGGGGGGGGGGGGGGGGGGGGGGGGTCTGCTTGCAGCTACGAGCGAAGCGAAGTAGAGCGTCGCCTTCCTTTGCTTCTGCACCGCCTCGCTCGTAGCTGCAAGCAGACCGTAAGTAGAAACCCCTTCCGCCACCCAAAAAAAAGAAAAACTAAAAAATTTTAGAGAATCTTAAATTTAACAAAACCAAATTTAGCACTTTAGATGTGCGGGTTTCTATGCGTCAAATTTACAAATTTACCGCCCTTTAAAACTACCGATTTATCAAAAAATCAGCCGAATTTAATTAATATTGCGAGATCGAAACAAAAATCAGGATAAAAAATGAACGAAAATTTGATAGCTTACGCCGCGGCGTACCTGCTAGGCGGCATCCCCTCGGGCGTGATTTTGGCTTATATCTTCGGCGGAGTGAACATCAGAAGCGAGGGTAGCGGCAGTATCGGCGCGACCAACGTCTTGCGCGTACTAAAGCAAAAAGACCCCAAACTCGCTAAAAAAATTGCGATTTTAACCGTCGTTTGCGATGTTTTAAAGGGCGTTTTGCCGATACTGATCGCGAAATTTTTAGGCCTTGCTCCCGCGACGCTTTGGGCGATGGCGGTACTTTCGGTGCTCGGACACTGCTATTCGCCGTTTTTAAAATTTGAAGGCGGCAAGGGCATAGCCACGGGAGCTGGCGTTTTGGCGGTCTTTTTGCCGCTTGAGATCATTATCGCGCTTGGGGTTTGGTTTGTCGTGGGCAAACTGCTTAAAATCTCATCGCTTGCCTCGCTAGCCGCGCTCGTGGCGTTTATCGTAGCGACTTTTGCGTTGCAGCCGCAGATTCCCGACATCGACTCCTATGCGCCGATATTTTTGATCGCGTTTTTGGTCGTTTACAAGCACCTGCCAAACATCAAACGCCTAATAACCGGGCAAGAAAAGCGCGTCATTTGACGACGATTATCAGAGATTACGAATTTAGCACGATCATCGGGCTGCTTGATTTTGAGCGAGTGACGCCGCAAAAGGTAAGAGTGAGCGCGGAATTTGAAAGCGGCGAGTTTATAGACTACGTGGAAATGATAAATTTTATCGAGGAAATTTATACGCGGGAGAAATTTGGCACCGTGGAGAGCTCGCTTGAAATTTGTGCGAAAAAGCTGAAGGAAAAATTTAGCTCGCTTAGCTTTTTAAAAATGGAAATTTTAAAAATCGAGATCGTCAAAAATGCGATGGTTGGCGCAAGAGCTGAGTTTAAATATTAAATTTTTTTTAAAGTATCTTGAAATCTTGCTTAATTTATGCTACAATCCCATCAAATTTCACTGAAGGGAAAAAATGAGAATTTTAATAGTTGAAGATGAGGTAACTCTAAACAAAACCATCGCCGAGGGCTTGCAAGAGTTCGGCTATCAGACCGACAGCTCGGAGAATTTCAAGGATGCCGAATACTACATCGGTATTAGAAATTACGATTTGGTTTTGACTGACTGGATGCTACCCGACGGAGACGGCGTGGATCTAATCAACATCATCAAACACAAATCTCCGCGCACCGCAGTCGTCGTGCTATCTGCTAAAGACGATAAAGATAGCGAAGTTAAAGCATTTAGAGCTGGTGCGGACGACTATATCAAAAAGCCGTTTGATTTCGACGTTTTGGTAGCTAGAATCGAAGCAAGACTGCGCTTTGGCGGTACGAACGTTATCAAGATAGACGACCTTATCATCGATCCGGACGAGGAGAAAATCACCTATCTAGGTCAAGATATCGAGCTAAAAGGCAAGCCGTTTGAGGTACTAACTCACCTTGCGCGCCACAGCGATCAGATCGTCAGCAAAGAGCAACTACTAGACGCGATCTGGGAGGAGCCTGAGCTCGTAACTCCAAACGTAATCGAAGTAGCAATCAATCAAATCCGCCAAAAAATGGATAAACCGTTAAATATCTCGACTATCGAGACGGTCAGAAGACGCGGGTATAGGTTTTGCTTTCCCAAAAAAGCCTAAGATTTAGGTTTATAGTGCAATTAGCATCGGCTTCTACGATGCTAATTCTCATCATCTCCGTTCTTTTATACCAGTATATCAAGGTTACGATATACGAGGGCATCTCGCAATCGCTCGCATATGAAGCTAAAATTTTATCCACGAGCGCAAATTTATCTAAAGTACAAAAACCGTTTGAATACT
Source organism: uncultured Campylobacter sp. (assembly GCA_963528285.1). Taxonomy (GTDB): domain Bacteria; phylum Campylobacterota; class Campylobacteria; order Campylobacterales; family Campylobacteraceae; genus Campylobacter_A. Next base: position 2,264 of record CAURVK010000018.1, read on the forward strand.
TCACGTTAAACGATAGTCCCACGAGGGCAAAGCTCGTCGAGGGTAAAACGGTATCGCCTTATTTCGTCACGGAAAGTGTCGGCCAAAAGACCCATTTGACGTTATTTTACCCGTATATGGACGATACTAGCATCGCGCTAACCAAAGACACCACCCATCAAAGCAAACTCATAGATCAAATTTTAATCGACATCATCATGGTAAACGCTACGTCGATACTTCTGATTATTTTTTACGTGCTGTTTTTGTCGCGTATGCTGCTGGTGCCGATTAAAATTTTAAGCAGAAAAATGACGAATTTAAACGAGCGGTTTTTGCAGACGGTGAGCCTTGACGAGCTACCGCCCGAGTTTAAGCCGCTAGGCAGAAGTTTAAACCGCTTAATCGAGCGTATTCAGACGTTCGTGCTTTATCAAAAAGAGCTTTTCGTCGGCGTCGCGCACGAGCTAAAAACGCCGCTTGCGGTGATGAAAACCAAAAACGAAGTGACGCTAATAAAACCGCGCGAGAGCGAAAAATACATCGAAGCGCTCAAAAACAACAACGAAGCCATCAATCAAATGAACAAAATGATCGGCTCTATCCTGGAGATCGGGCGCCAGGAGGGCGCGCAGTTTGAGGAGGCCGTGCGCATAGACATCATCGAGTTTTTGAATCAATCTGCGAATAATTTTAAAATTTTAGCTCGCGGCGAGGGTAAGGATATAGCGACGGATTTCGCGCCTAGCAGTCTTGAAATGACGCTACAAACGACGCTTTTAACGCACGTTATCCAAAATTTCGTCCAAAATGCGATCAAATTTTCTCCTCGTGGCGCCGTTATCACGCTTCGCTCTCGCCTTAGCGAAAACGAATTTATCATCGAGGTCATAGACGAGGGCTGCGGTATCGATGAGAGCAAGGATCTTTTTGCGCCGTTTAAGCGTTTCGGTGATAAGGGCGGAGCGGGGCTTGGGTTATTTTTGGCCAAGGGCGCAGCTCAGGCACTGGGCGGTTCCGTGTCTATCAAAAACCGAACCGACGGGCGCAGCGGCGCTGTCTCAACCCTCACTTTAGCGATAAATAAAAATAATAAAGGCAAATAAATGGCAAAACGAACCGCCGTCATAGATCTAGGCTCAAATTCGATGCGAATGGCAATTTTTGAGAAGACTTCGCGTTACGCGTTTCACATCATCGGCGAATTTAAGATGAAGGTGCGCCTGGGCGAGGGCGCGTACGAGCACGGCGGCGAGATCGCCCAAAGGTCGATGCAAAAGGCCTGCGAGGCGCTTAGCGAGTTTAAAAATATCGCACAAAACTACAAATGCTCGAAGATTTTCGCCATGGGCACCTCGGCTCTACGCGACGCTCCAAACGCCGGCGAGCTCATAAGCATGGTGCGCAGGGAGCTTGGGATAAATTTAAAGGTCGTTAGCGGCAAGGATGAAGCGACATTTGGCGGAGTGGCGGCGCTAAATTTGCTTGAGCCGCTAGAGGAGTTCGTGACGCTTGATATCGGCGGGGGGTCTGCCGAGCTTGCGCTTGTTAGCGGCGGCAAGATAACTGACGCCGTGTCGCTAAATTTAGGCACCGTGCGGCTAAAGGAGCTGTTTTTCGATAAGAAAAATTTAAACGCCGCAGCGCCTTTTATCAAAGAGGCGTTTAAGAATCTGCCTAAAAATTTTAAAAGCAAAAAGCTAGTCGCCATCGGCGGTAGCCTGCGCGCGATATCTTCAGCCATTATGTCTACGCAAGACTATCCGCTAAAAACCGTGCACAACTTTGCCTACAAATTTCAAAACCACAAAAACTTCATCGAAAATTTAGCCCGAGCGAGCGTGCTTGAGCTTGGGAAATTTGGCATCAAAAAGGACCGATTCGACACGATTAGAGAGGGTGCGCTCATATTTTTGGGTGCAGTGGATGCTGTGGGTGCGCAAAATATCTACACCAGCGGCGCAGGCTTTAGAGAGGGCGTATTTTTGAGCGATATCTTGCGTCCGACGCGTAAATTTCCGCCGAATTTCAACCCGAGTGTGAGAAGCTTGCAGGATAGATTTTTGCTAGATGACAACAAGACGATCGTAAAATACGCAAAAGACCTCTTTGCTGCGCTAGAGCCGCTGCATGGGCTTGAGGGGCGCTACGAGAGCGAGCTGGCGGTGGCTGCTAGATTGCATAGCGTGGCGCAGTGTTTGGGATTTTACGGCGAGCATGCTAGCTCAGCGTTTTTCGTGCTAAATGCCCTAAACTACGGCTTTTCGCATGCGCAAAAATGTCTAGTCGCCGCGATCATCGCGCAAAACGGCAAGAAAACCTCGAGCGAATTTGAGCGCTTTAAAAACCTGCTACCGAGCGAAGAGGTCGTGCGCTGGTTAAGCTTTATCCTCGCGCTTGCTAAAAATTTAGACGCAAACTGCACACATAAAAAGCTGGAGTTTGAGTTTATTAACCACACTTTGCAAATTTACGGCGCTAAGGAGCTGTTTATGGCGAAGGAAAATATCAAAAAGATGACCAAGCCGGATACCTTTGCGATCTGTTTTGCGTGAAATTTGTTGGAGGAATTTGATGAAATTTGCGGTAAATTTCATCAAATTTGAAAAAAGGCAAATTTAGTCTATACTTGCCTTATCCTTGTATGCGTCTAGCGTTTGGCGGTTTTCGATGTAGGCGTTTAGCTTTTTTTGATTTTCTTCAAAAAAGCTCTGGAAATCCTGCTCGCTCGTCATCTGTTCTTCGCCGAATTTATCCAAAAGTACGTTTGAGGCGCCCGTTAGCACGAGGTAACGCCTGTCAAGGTGCTGAAAAAGCACGACTTTGTTTGTATCGTCAAGCGGTTTTTCGTAGATTATTTCCACGCCTTCGTCGCTTTTAACCTTTTCAAACCAGCCGTTTTCGCGTTTTGTTTTTCGCATTGTTTGCTTATTTTTTAGCTTTGTCTTGACGAACAAAAGCACGACTAAAAGTAGCGCCAAAACGCCTAAAACCGAGTAATATCTATAATCGATCATATCGCTCATGCCTTGCGTCATAAAATTTACGTCGCCGCTTTGCGCGCCCAAATTTAAGCCAGCACCTTGAGCGGACGGGGTCAAATTTGATGCGTTTTGATCGCCGGATAAATTCGTTGCCTCGGTTATATTTTCTCTAGTTTCTTGCGGCGAGAGTGCGGTTGCGGCGGCTGAGTTTGCCGCATTTTCAGGCGTCACGCGTATGCGCAGGCCAAAGCCGTCGGTGGTTTTTGACGCGCTAACGGCTACCTGAGCATCGCTTTTTATCACGAGGGCTAAATTTTGGCCTCTAGGCTCAAACAAAAGCTCTTGCAGTATGCTTGAATTTACGCTTTTTTCAATATTTTGATCGTTTTGTAGGTCTTTAAAGAGTAGAGTTGTCGTGCCGTCTTTACGCTCTTGCAGGATCGCTCCGCTATAAGGAGCGTCAAAGCTAAGCATGATATCGACGCGGTCGCTGCGCTCGTAGATATTATACGTGGATAAATTTGAACCCCAAAGCGCTACGAAAAATAGTAAAAGCCCGGCAAAAATCCTCATAGTTGCTCTCGTTTAAAGTACTGGATGACGGATTTTGAGTCTAGGATTTCATTTATCCTGATGGCGAGGTTTTTTTCGTAAACCATAACTTCGCCCTTGCCGAAAATTCGGTTGTTTATAAAAAGCTCCACGCTCTCGCCGGCAGGCTTTTCTAGATCGATTACAGAGCCTACTTCGAGCTTTAAGAGCTGTTTTACGCTAATAGTCGTGGTGCCGAGCTCCGAGATAAAATCAACTCCGATATCCATCAACTCGTCGTAGCTTTTAAAAAGCCCGCCGCGCTCTTGCAACATCTCCTGAACCCCTTGCAGCGCCGTTTCTACGGCATTTATCTCTTGTAGTTCTTCGCTCATGCTTTTTTATATCCTACTTGAAATGTTCTATTTTTGATCTTATAGACGCGTTTGTCGTCTAGTTTGACGTGAAAGCTCGTCCTGCCTAGATACTCCGGAGTGCCTAGTTTATAGGCGTTTGCTTCACGTTCGTTGAGTAGATTTTTGGCGTAGCCGATTGCGAGGTTGGCTACTTCTTTGCAGATGTCGCTTAGCTCGTCTTCGGCTAGTTTATCGACGCCAAGAAGCACGCTGGCAAAGCGATTTAGAGTATCTTTTTTAAAATAAAGATAAAAGTGAAACTCCTCTTTGCCCTTAAAAATCGGCAAGCTTGAGCCGTAAAATTCGCCCTCCGCGCTCTTTGCGCTCTCTACTTTGTAGCCTAGGGTATCCTCGCACAGATGCTTGATCCCAAGCTCCGCAACGTCCATCATCGCGCCGTCCTTTAAACGAAATTTTTTGATTATACTTAAATTTAACGCAAACGCGGCTAAATTTAAAAAAGTTTATTGATTTGCTTTATCAGCTCTTCACCCTCAAATTTGGCCGTGAGCTTGACTATCTCGGTGCCGATTATCGCGCCGTCGGCATATGTTTTTACCTCATCCGCGTCGTTTTTATTTTTCACGCCAAAGCCTACCGCTACCGGCAGCTCGCTTCTTTTTTTTAGACCCTCTACGAGCGCTTTTAGCCTCTCCTTGCTAGCTCGCTGCGACCCGCTCACGCCGATAGCGCCCAGCGCATAGATAAAGCCAGAGCCGAATTTTAAAATTTTATCCGCGCGGTTTTGCGACGTGACGCTGATTAGCGGTATGAGATCAAGGTCAAATTTAGCGCACAGCCCAGCTACCTCCTCGCTCTCCTCAAACGGCAGATCGGGGATGATAAAGCCTGCTATACCGACCTCTTTTGAGCGGGCGATAAAATTCTCTACGCCGTAAGCAAACACGATGTTAAAATACACGAGAAAAACGACGGGTTTATTTATCTTGCCTTTGCACTCTTCTAGCATGAAAAATATCGCGTCCGTATTTACGCCCTTTGCGGCGGTTTCAAAGCTGGCTTGTGCGATGAGTTTACCATCTGCTAGTGGATCGGAGTAAGGGATGCCAAGCTCAAGTAGATCTAGGTAGCTGCCGTCTAAATTTAATAAAAACTCCTTCGTCGCCTTGGCGCTAGGATATCCGGCCACGACGTAGCCGATGTTTGCTTTTTTACCCGCGAACGCGTCTTTTACCTTAGCCATAAATTTTTCCTTTCTCGTAGCTCATCACGGTGTTTATATCTTTGTCGCCGCGCCCCGAGACGTTTACGACGATGACGCTTTTTTTCGTCAAATTTGGACATAGCTTTTCTAAATACGCTAACGCGTGCGAGCTTTCGATCGCAGGTATGATGCCTTCTAGGCGGCTGGTTAGATATAGCGCGTTTATGCACTCGTCGTCGGTGACGCCGTAGTAGGCGGCTCGTTTGCTCTCGTGCAGGTGCGCGTGCTCCGGTCCTACACCTGGATAGTCAAGTCCCGCCGAGATGCTATGCACCGGCTCGATCATGCCGTACTCGTCTTGCAAAACGATCGTTTTCATGCCGTGGATGATGCCTGTGCGGCCCTTGGTTAGCGTCGCGGCGTGATAGGGCGTGTGTGCGCCAAGCCCTGCTGCCTCGACTCCGATCAAATTTACGTCCGCGTCGCCCAAAAACGCGCTAAAGATACCGATCGCGTTGCTGCCGCCGCCGACGCAGGCGATGACGTAGTCCGGATGCACGCCGTATTCTTTTAGCTGGGCCTTGGTCTCGCGGCCGATGATACTCTGGAAGTCGCGCACGATCCTAGGATAGGGGTGCGGGCCGACTGCCGAGCCGATGACGTAAAAGGCGCTTTCTATCTCGTTTACCCACGCTTGGATCGCTGCCGTGGTAGCCTCTTTTAGGGTTTTTAGACCCTCTTCTACGCTCACGACTCTGGCGCCTAAAAGCTGCATGCGAAATGCGTTTAGCTGCTGACGCTCTACATCGGTCGCACCCATATATACGTCGCACTCAAGGCCGAGCAATGCCGCCGCGGTCGCAGTCGCTACGCCGTGCTGACCCGCGCCCGTCTCTGCTAAAACCTTCTTTTTGCCCATTTTTTTGGCAAGTAGCGCCTGGGCTAGGGCGTTATTTATCTTATGCGCGCCCGTGTGGTTTAGATCCTCGCGCTTTAGATAAATTTCATGCCCGTAGTGCTCGCTTAGGCGTTTTGCGTGATATAGCGGGCTAGGGCGTCCGACGTAGTTTTTTAGCAGGTCGTCTAGCTCGGCTTTAAATTCAGCCGTTTTTACGATGCGCTCATATGCGTCCTCGAGCTCGTCTAGTGCGAACATCACGGTTTCCGGCACGAACTGTCCGCCGAATTTGCCGAAATATGCTTTGGTGTTCATCGGTATCCTTTAAATTTTCGTTTATTTTAGCATTTTAAGTTTTTATTAGGCTTATTTTGGGTGCGGCGCGATCGCGCTAGCCGGCAAGCTGGCAAAATGAGTAAATTTGAAACATGCGATATTTTATTTAGGCAAGGCGGCAAAGGCGTAAATTTGCCTTCGCCGCAAGCAAATTTACGCCTTTATCAGCTCCAAAATTTTCTTTATTTTGTCGGCCGATTTTTTACCATTTTCGTCCTCGACTTTTGAGTTTAGATCAAGCACCCGCGGGTTAAATTTGATCGCCTCGCGCACGTTATGCTCGCCGATACCGCCCGCCATGCCAAAGTCAAATTTGACCTCACGCAAAATCTCCCAATCAAAGCTGATGCCGTTGCCGCCGGCGTTTTGCCCCTTGCAGTCAAAAAGCGGCATATCGCAAAGCGCGGTATCTACGACGGGCAGCACATCTAGCACGCTATAAACGCGCCAAACCTCTAGCTCCATCGCCTTTAAATTTGCGTACAAATTTGAGCTAACCTCGCCGTGGATCTGCGCCGCGTCAAGCGGGACAAATTCGCAGATTTCAATTATCTCGCAGTCGCTTTGCCCGGCAAAAACGCCGACGCATTTTTTGCCCGCCGCATGCGCGATACCTGCTATCTCGCGCACCGTTTGCGCGCTTACTTGACGTTTGCTTTTAGCAAATATCGCGCCTAAAAAATCAATGTCCAAACTCGCCACGTCGCGCGCCTCCGCAGGCGTTTTGATGCCGCAAATTTTAACTAGCGTCACGCTTCGCCTCGTACGTAGTCCTCGAAATAGCGATAAACTTTACCGCTTTTTATCGCGTCCAGGATGACCTCTTTGGCCTGCGCGGGGCTGTCCGCGACGCCTGCCGCATAGAGCGCAAACATCGCGTTTAGCACGACGATATCAAATTTCGGCCCGCTAATCTCGCCTTTTAAAATTTGCTTTAAAATTTCGGCGTTTTGCTCAGGCGTGCCGCCCTCGATCTCGCTGTGAAATGCCCGTCTAAAGCCAAACTGCTCGGGCGTGATGCTGTACTCGCTGATCTGACCGCCGCGCAGCTCCACGACGCGTGTCTCGTCACATAGGCTGATCTCGTCTAGTCCGTCCTCGCCGCGAACCACCAGCGCGCGCTCGCGTCCAAGCAGCTGCAGCGTCTCGGCGTACAAGCGTAAAACGGGCTTGTGATAGACGCCCACGAGCTGATTTTTGAGCGCCAAATTTGGATTTAGCAGCGGACCAAGTACGTTAAAAACCGTGCGGATGCCTAGGCGCTGGCGCACTTCGCGCACCTCGCCCACTAGTGGATGGAAAAACGGCGCGTGGAAAAAGGCTAAGTTTTTATCGTTTAGCAGCTCGCGCTGTCGCAGGAGCGAATTTGAGCTCTTAACGCCCAAAATTTCCAGCACGTCCGAGCTGCCCGATTTGCTAGAAACGGCTTTGTTTCCGTGCTTTGCGACCTTGACGCCAAGGCTTGCGAGGATAAACGCGACGGTGGTTGAGATATTTATCGTCTTAAAGCCGTCGCCGCCCGTGCCACAAAGATCGATCATCGGCGAGGGATCGCGGTAGGTCTGCGAGTATTTTAGGATGTTTTTAGCCAGACTTGCTAGGCTTTGCGGATAGAGGCTTTTTTCGCTGATTAGCACTAAAAGCGCGGCTAGCTGCGTGATCTCGTACTCTTTGCTCGCGATGATTTCGCAAATTTGCTCAAAGTCGCGGTCGTCCAAGCGCTCGTTTTCTTGTAGTTTGATTAGAAACGGCTTGAGCGGGCGGATTTTGGGCTCTTTGGCGACTTCGGCCGCAGGCGCGGCTTCGTAGTTGATGAAATTTTCGATGATTTTTTTGCCGTACTGCGTGAAGTAGCTCTCGGGGTGAAACTGGATGCCGAAAATCGGCCTGTCTTTCACGCTAAGCGCCATCACTACGCCGTCCTCGCTCACGGCCGCGGCCTGCAAATTTGACGGTAGCTCGTCCACGTAAAGCGAGTGGTAGCGCATGACCTCAAATTCATCCGGCAGTCCCGTAAATAACGGCTCTTTATGGTTAACTTTTATGAGCGAAGTTTTGCCGTGATAGGGCTTTTCTAGGCGTTTGATTTTGGCATCGTAAACGAGCCCGATCGCCTGATGCCCGAGGCAGATACCAAGCACTGGCACGGCGATATCGCTTCGCAAAATCTCTAAACAAATGCCGCTATCTTGCGGGTGTTTCGGTCCCGGGCTTAGCACGATTTTGCTCGGATTTAGCCTGCGGATCTCATCCAGGCTGATCTTGTCGTTGCGCACGCAGCGCACCTCTTCGGAGGTTAGTTCGCGTAGGTATTGTTCTACGTTGAATACGAAGCTGTCGTAATTGTCTATCAATAAAATCAAAATTTTCTCCTTTTTAGTGGCTTGTCTTTTTCCTTTATACTTCGTTGGAAACTCGGTCGGCTTCGGTCACGGACGACTAGTCCGCTCCCTTGCCTTCGTCGTTTCCGCCTCGTCTAAAGGAAAAAATACTTCGCCTTATCGTTTTACGCTCAAATTTGAAGTCAAATTTACAAATTTTACTCGCCGAGACCCATACCCTGAAAATGCTAAATTTAAACTTGCGACGCTTTGCGTCAGCAAAGCTATGTAGCCACCTTAAAAGCGTCGTAGGGGGAGGGGGATTAAAGGGGGTGGGGAGCGACTTCGCAATTCAAGCCTCCACCCCCTTTACAAGAAAGTAAAAAACAACCTCAAATGGTTGTTTTTTACTTAAAAGCCCAAATTTTTATTTCTCAAATTTCCTTTGCGTTTTTCGTAAACACGTTTAGTACCGAGGCGCGTTTTTTACAAATTTCTTTATATTCGTATTCAGGAACGCTATCGATCACGATTCCGGCCCCGGCCTGCACGAAAATTTCGGCAAAATTTTCCCCGAGCTCTCTGCTTTTTAAATTTGACTCGTTTGCGCCGTCAAGGTGCGGGTCATGCCCGCTAGCATCAAATTTGCGCGCAAATATCGCGCTTCTAATCAAAATAGCCATTTGCGCGTCGCCGTTAAAGTGGAAAAACCCGATGCCGCCGCCGTAGGCATTGCGCCTGTACGACTCAAGCTCGGCGATGATCTCCATGGCGCGGATTTTGGGCGTACCGCTGAGCGTGCCTGCGGGAAAGATACTGCCGACCGCGTCAAATGCGTCTAGATCGTCTGCCTTCGCGCCGTAGACGTCGCTCACGATGTGCATCACGCTCTCGTAGCACACGATGCGCATGGCGTTTTTGACCGCGACGCTTTTTGGCTTGCTGACGCGGCCGATGTCGTTGCGGGCGAGGTCGATGAGCATTTTGTGCTCGGCTAGTTCCTTTTCGTCGCTTAGCAGTTCGCGCTCAAGCGCAGCGTCCTGGGTCGCGTCCTTACCGCGTCCGCGCGTGCCGGCTATGGGCGCGACGTAGATTTTGCCCTCTTTGATCTCGCAGACTAGCTCGGGACTAGAGCCCGCGACGTCGCCGTAAGGGGTCGGAAAGTGAAACATATAAGGGCTCGGGTTTGCCTCGCTTAAGGCTCGGTAGAAGTCAAGGCTATCCATATCCGAGGCTAGTTTTAGCTGCTCGCTTAGCACGACTTGAAAGACGTCGCCGCTTTTTAGATACTCTTTGGCGCGCCTTGCGATGTTTAGAAAATGCTCTCTTTCGCCGTCTAAATCGGTTAAAATTTTATATTTGCTCTGCTGTTTTGCGCGGTCCTGGGCGGCTTTTGCTTCGTCGTCCGCGCTAAATTTAACTAAAAAATCGTAATACCGCTCGCAATCGCCGTAAAAGCTGTAAATTTTGCTATTTTTATCAAAGTGCAGGTAGGCGCGGGCGTTGGCGTAGAAAAAGTCGGGGAAATCATACTGCGAGGCGTTAAATTCGGGGATTTTTTCAAAATATTTTATCCCGCCGTAGCCCAGTACTCCAAACAGTCCTGCAAAAGGGGCATCAAATTTTTGAGCTTTAAAATAGCTCTTAAGCCCGGCAAAATCGGTTTGCTCGCTGCTTATATACTCGCAGTCGATGCCGACTATGGTCTGCGTCGTGTCCTCGGCGAGGTAGGAGTTAGCAAATCTCTCGCGGATCTTTTCGTAATAAAAAACTGGGCTCAAAAGTAGCATAAAATATCCTTTAATGAGCGTAGATTATATAAAAATTAAGCTTAATTTTCATTTGACGGCGGCGTCAAAAAGCTCGCGCTCTAGCCTTTGCGCCGCGTCTAGGGCTGGACAGTCCGAGACGCCGTATCTGGCCGCGACGCTTTTTATATCCTCAAAGCTCACGACTGTTTTGCCCTCTATTTTTTGAAATAAAAACCTAAACGGAAGCTCCAGCGCTAGGCTCGGTTCGCATTCTATTAACGGCGCAAGTACGCCAGGAGCGCCAAAAATCACAGTGACCGACGGGGTCAAATTTACTCCCGTTTGCGCGGCGAAAACGTGATGAGGCACTACAGCAAATTCGCTAACGTCTTTCATGTCAAGCAGTCTTTGAAATCTCTTAATCGCGCCTTCTAGCTCTAGCTCGCTTTGACCTGCCGTGACGCCGGCAAAGGCCAAATTTACCCCCGCAAAAATCATCAAAAACAATCTTTTCAATAACTTCCCTTTTTTAAATTTTAAAATTAATTTTACCCAAAAACGGCTAAAATCGGATTTTACTTTAAGGCGAGATTATGGAAATTTTATCGGTTGCGTCGATCGGATACGTGTGTTTGGGACTATTTATTGGCTTTTTGTCCGGATTTTTGGGCATCGGCGGCGGCGCGGCGGCCGTACCGATACTCGTATTTTTGGGCTTTGACGTCAAATACGCAATCGGCGTAAGCGTCCTTCAGATGATGTTTAGTTCGGTCTACGGCTCGCTTTTAAATCTCAAAAACAAGACCGTCGATCTAAAGCCCGCTTTGGTTCTGGGCAGCGGCGGCTTTTGCGGGGCGAGCGCGAGTGGCTTTATCGTAGCGAGCGTTCCGTCGAAATTTTTGCTTCTCACGCTTATCTGCATTCAAATTTTTAACGTTATTAAGCTATTTTTTAAAAATCCTGAGCCAAAAGGTGCGCATAATCCCTCTCTCGTACCGCTTTTTTTCGTCGGACTTTTTGTTGGCGCGGTAGCGATCAGCGTGGGTATCGGCGGCTCGGTTATCATCATGCCGGTTTTGATAAATTTCTTAAACTACGACATAAAAAAGGCGATCAGCACGGGACTGTTTTTTGTGATATTTTCGTCGATTTCGGGCTTTATAAGTCTAACTTTGCAAGGGCTCGTGCAGTACGAGGTTGGCGTTTTGGTCGGTATCGGCTCGCTTATAAGCGTGAGATTTGGCGTGGCTTTAGCGCAAAAGATCGACCGTGCTATCCAAAAAAGATGCCTGCTTGCGCTTATTTGTACGACGTTAATCATAATGATAAATAAGCTTTTTGCTTAAATTTGAGTTTATGGATTTAAAACAATACGATTAAATTTGCGATAAATAAGAGAGTGGGGTAAATTTACCCCGCCCGCCTTCAATAAAAATCAGAAATTTTCTAAAAATCCGCCGTCGCTTAGTTTTAGCTCGAGATCCTTTACGTAGTCTTCGGCTGCTTTTTGGTATTCGTTTTTGCTGACGGTTTTTATCGTTTCACCGTTTTTGCCGGCAGACTCCAGATTTCTTTCGCGTGCAAATTTTACCGTTTGTTTTATGATATTTTCGAGCGAGTTTTCGCCGTTAAATTTAAGAGCGATAAAGGCGTCAAACTGCGAAAAATTTGCCGGCACGTTTAGTTCGTCGGCGATTTTTATCACCGGTTCGCCTGCAGCGCTGAAATACTCAAAATACCCACGCGCTCGCTCTTTTAGGCGACTCTTGCCGACTTCATAAGCAATTTTCGGACGCTCGTAGGTCGTTAGCTTTGCACAGTCTGTGGCCAAAATCTCCATAAAACCAAAATACGCTGATTTTACAGCGTTTTCATCATCTTTTAAAAGCACTGCAACGTCGGCGAAATTTACGCTTGCCGGGCATACGTCGTTAAAGACTTGATAAAGCCAGTCGTACTCAGGCTTCATTGCAATATTTTTGACGTTTAGGTAGCCGTTTTTCGTTTTGCTAAAGTCTGCCGATATATGCAGCTTGCAAAGTTCGTCCACGCCGATATTTACGCTAAAGTCGTTTGGAACGAGCTCTTTGTGCACTATCATACTGCGTCTGAAAATATTATTGGTTAAAAAATCAAGCATCTGCTCTTTTTCGATACGTGAGCTGAAATTTGCGTCTATATACGAGTCAAACTCTTCCAGTCCCAAATTTGACTGAAAGACATCCTCAAGCCCGACTTCGGCAAGATATGCTAGGTCGTTTTTCTCTAAACTATCCGCAAAATCTTTAAAATAAATCGGATTATTAAAAGCCTCCAAATACTCGTGCGCTATGTATGAGTCGTTCATCGTTAGAATATAATCAATATGAAATTTTAGACTTTCGAAATTTACAAAAATTTGACTCGCATTACCGTCTTTTTGGCAAAATTTGGCGTATTCTCCCAGCACCTTTAAAAGTTCCCTTGCTTTGGCTACTTTTGCAGCTTCTCCTTTTATATCCTTGGTGCCAAAAATCAGACAATCCCTGATCGTATCTTTGATCTTCCAGCCCGGGTAGACGTTGTAGCTCACGTACGCCACGCCGTTTGGGCTCAAAAATCGCTTGATGGTTTTTAGGATCGCGTCCTTTACCATATCGGGCACCCAACTATAAACGCCGTGGCAGATGATGTAGTCAAATTTGCCGTAATCTCTCACGTCCGCATCCGTAAAATCGCAGATATCTTTTGCTTTAAATTCGATATTATCCACGCGCATTTGTGTGGCTAGCTCTTTGGCTTTATTTATCTGCACTTCGCTTAGGTCTATGCCTAGCACCTTTGCCTGCGGATTTGCGATAGCAAAAGGAAATAAATTTCCGCCGTAGCTGCAACCGATTTCTAGCACTTTAGCCGTTTTGGACGGCGGCGGAGTTAGCGATAAAAACGAAGCCAAAGCCTCAAGTCGTGCAGGCGAAGTTTCGGGGAAAGCGGCCGAGATATATGGAAGCTCGTCGTAGGATTTTTGGATGTCGTTCATTTTGTAGCCTTAGGTTAAAATATTTTTACGATGATACAGCAACGCCTATTAAATAAGGGTAAATTCGGGCGGTCGCAACAGCCCGAATTTGATTAAAATTTAAGTCCTAAAACGGCCGAAGCGATAAAGATGACGGTCGCCGTGATGAGAAAAATACCGATGATATTTAGCCAGATTCCGGCCTTTATCATCGAGCTGATTTTTACGTAGCCAGAGCCGTATGCGATGGCGTTTGGTGGCGTGGCGACGGGTAGCATAAAGGCAAAGGTAGCCGCCATAGCGACCGGGATCGTAAATAGCATAACGTTTGCGCCGGTATAGCCAAGCCCCGCGCTAACGCCTGCGATGACGGGCAAAAAGGCCGCTGCCGTGGCGGTATTTGACGTGATCTCGGTGAGGAAAATGACGAGCGTTACGACGGCCATGATGATCGCGGCGACAGGCAGCGCGCCGAGCGCAGAGACCTGATGACCGATCCAAAGCGACAGTCCGCTACTGCTAAACTGCGCTGAGAGGGATAGTCCGCCGCCAAAGAGTATGAGGATGTCCCACGGCAGCTTTTTGGCGCTATCCCAGTCGATGAGACGCTCGCCGCTTTTGTTTGCGGGCACGATAAATAGCAAAATCGCCGTACTCATCGCGATTATCGCGTCTAGGCTGGCGATTTTTACGTCAAAGGACTTTAGGATAAAACCTAGCGATATCCAGCACGCAGCCGCTGCTATAAATATGACTCCGACTAGCTTTTCTGGTGTAGTTATGGGTCCTAGTTTGTCTAGCTCGTCTTGGATCACTTTTTTGCCGTTTGGTATCTCACCGATTTCTGGCCTAAAGAGTACGTAGGTGAGCAAAAACCAGCACGCCGCGAGCATAACGACGCTAAGCGGCACACCCACTAACATCCATTCAAAAAAGCCGATCTCGATGCCAAATTCGTTTTTCATGTATGCGACTAACAGGGCGTTTGGCGGAGTGCCGATGATGGTGCCAACAGAGCCTATTGAGGCGGCGTAGGCGATGCCTAGCATCAGCGAGATACCGAAATTTGAACTAAAGGAGCTCGTTTTTTCCTTTATCTCTTTTGCGATGTCGCGGCCTTTGTGAAATACCGTATTCATAAAGCCGCCTTGCACGCCTTTGCGTGAAATTTCATCCAAATTTGCCACATCCTCGATCGCCGTAAACGTCCATTTTTGAGTCGTTAGGCGCCCGACTAGGTGTAGTACGCTAAGACCCACCGGTAGCATCATTATGGCGGTTGCGGTGTTGCTCACCCACATGGATAAAAACCCCGTCGCCACCATAAATCCAGCCACCAGCCGCCTAGGGCTCGTACCAACTAAAAGCACGATGCCAAGGGCGATTCTGGTGTGCAGATTCCACCTTTGCATCGCAAGGGCTAACACGAAGCCGCCCATAAAAAGATAGATAGTGTCCGAAGCATACGGCGCCGCGACAACCTTAAACGCGTCTACGCCAAGCACCGGAAAAGCCACCATCGGCACCAGGGCGGTTGCGGGCAGGGCGATGGCCTCGGTCATCCACCACGCCGCCATCAGCGCGGCTACCGCGGCAACGACTGGCATAGCTTCTACATGCAGCTTTTTGCCCTTGGCTGCAGCTAGGGCGATGTCTCCTGCGTTTGCGGGGAAGATTTTATACACCCAAATCGCTAGCAAAACGCCTAGCACCAGCCCGATGAGCTCGACTCGGTTTGTTCTTCTGTCTATAGGAATGTTTGGATTTGCCATGATAACTCCTATGCTTGGGATAATTTATAATACATCCAAAAAGCTTATGGCTTAAAAAATTCTTTTGCTTTAAAATTGATTTTTTACTAAAGTGTTGATAAAAGTAACAGCGATTTTAGTTAAAGCGATTTTGGGTATAATTACGGGTTAAAAATTTAAAATCACGGAAGCGAAAATGAACGCAAACGACACCATAAAAATCACGGGCGCGCGCGAGCACAACCTGAAAAATTTAAACCTAGAAATCCCAAAAAACAAGCTCGTAGTTTTCACCGGACTTAGCGGTAGCGGCAAGAGCACTCTAGCGTTTGACACGCTTTACGCCGAGGGGCAGCGCAGATATATGGAGAGCCTATCAAGCTACGCTAGGCAGTTTCTAGACCGCGTGGGTAAGCCTGACGTCGATAGGATAGAGGGGCTCACGCCCGCTATCGCGATAGATCAAAAAACCACGTCCAAAAACCCGCGCTCGACCGTGGGCACGATAACGGAAATTTACGACTACCTGCGCCTGCTATACGCAAGGGTCGGCATCCAGCACTGCCACAAGTGCGGCAAACCGATCTCTAAAATGTCGGCAAGCGACATCATAAACGAGATCCAAAAGCTGCCCCAGGGCGCTAAAGTCGTAATCTACGCTCCGCTCGTGCGTGAAAAAAAGGGCACATGGGCGGATCTGATCGAAAATTTACGCGGCAAAGGCTACGTGCGTGCCCAGATAGACGGCGTGCAGGTGAGACTAGACGAGGAGATCGAGCTAGCTAAAACTAAAAAACACACGATAAAGCTCATCGTAGACCGAATCGTGATAGACGCGGATAACGCGCAGCGCCTAGCCCAAGACGTAGAAAAAGCGCTAAATGAGAGCTACGGCGAGGTCGAGATCGAGATCGCAAACGCGCAGGAACTCGGGCTAAAAGAGAGCTTTATACATTACAGCGAGCACTCGGCGTGCTTCGATTGTAAAATTTCATTTACGCCGCTTGAGCCGCTTAGTTTTAGCTTTAACTCCCCAAAAGGCGCGTGCGAGAGGTGCGATGGCCTTGGTATCAGATATAGCCTGGATCTCACCAAAGTGATCGACGAGGAAAAAAGCATAGAAGGCGGCGCGATAAAGCTGCTTTACGGCTACAACATGAGCTATTATTATAAATTTTTGCTGGCTTTTTGCGAGCAAAACGGTATCGACGTCAAGCGCCCCTACTGCGAGCTTAGCGAGGACGAGAAGCGCCTCGTACTCTACGGCAACGTAAAAGAGGTCGAGTTTTTCTGGAAGAAAAACAAGCTGCTGCGTAAATTTGAAGGTGCGCTAAAAATCACTCACGGACTACTAAAAGACTACAAGGACTTCGACGAATACATGAGCGAGAAGGTCTGCGACGACTGCGGCGGACACAGGCTAAAGCCTCAAAGTCTAGCCGTCAAGGTCGCAGGGCGCGGTATCGGCGAAATTTTAGATATGAGTATCGAAAACTGCACCGCGTTTTTTTCAGACGAGTCAAATTTTAGCTATCTTAGCGAATACGATAAAACGATCGCAAAGCCGATATTTAAGGAGATAAACGATCGGCTGTTTTTCCTCTACGACGTAGGGCTAGGATATCTCTCGCTCGGACGCGACGCGCGCACGATTAGCGGCGGCGAAGCACAAAGGATTCGTATAGCAAGCCAGATCGGATCGGGCCTTAGCGGCGTGATGTACGTGCTGGATGAGCCCAGTATCGGTCTGCACGAGCGCGATACGCTAAAGCTCATCAAAACCCTGAGAAATTTGCAAGCCAAAGGCAACTCCGTTATCGTCGTCGAACACGATAAAAAGACGATCGAGGAGGCCGACTATATCGTGGATATTGGGCCTGGAGCGGGGAAATTCGGCGGGCAGATAGTTTTTGCCGGCGACGTGAAAAGCCTGCTAGGCTCAAGTACGCAAACCGCGCTTTACATAAACGGCGAAAAGGAAATCGACTACCGAAAAGACCGAAAAATCGACACGTGGCTTAAAATCTCAAACGTAAATATCAACAACATATCAAATTTAAGCGCGCGCTTTCCGCTAAGAAATTTAGTCGGTATCACGGGAGTTTCGGGATCTGGTAAAAGCTCGCTCGTGCTGCAAACCCTGCTGCCTGAAGCCCAGGAGCAGCTAAACCGCGCTAAAAAGGTAAAAAAGGTCGCGGGAGTAAATTTGAGCGGACTGGAAAATCTCGACAAAGTGATCTACCTCGATCAAAGCCCGATCGGCCGCACTCCGCGTAGTAATCCGGCCACCTACACGGGCGTGATGGACGAGATCAGGGGACTTTTTGCGCAGACTAAGGAAGCCAAACTGCGCGGCTACAAGATCGGCAGGTTTAGCTTTAACGTCAAGGGCGGACGCTGCGAAAAGTGCCAAGGCGAGGGCGAGATCACGATCGAGATGCACTTTTTGCCCGACGTAAACGTCGTTTGCGACTCGTGTGGCGGCACTCGCTACAACGCGCAAACGCTAGAAATCCTCTATAAAGGCAAAAGTATCGCCGACGTGCTAAATATGAGCATCGACGAGGCGGTAGAGTTTTTTAAATCCGTGCCCAAAATCGCTAGCAAACTAACGACGCTGCAAGACGTGGGCCTAGGCTACATCACGCTGGGGCAAAATGCCGTGACTCTAAGCGGCGGCGAGGCGCAGCGCGTAAAGCTCGCAAAAGAGCTCAGCCGCTCAGACACCGGAAATACGCTCTATATCCTCGACGAGCCGACTACGGGGCTGCATTTTGCTGACGTCGATAGGCTCGTGCGCGTACTGCACCATTTGGTCGATCTTGGCAACTCGGTCTTTGTCATCGAGCACAACATGGACGTCATCAAAAACTGCGACTACATCGTCGATATGGGGCCCGAAGGCGGCGCAAAAGGCGGTAAAATCATCGCCGAGGGCAGCGTAAAAGAGGTTGCTAAAAATCACGCAAAAACGGGCAGTTACACGGGTAAATTTTTAGCCGAGGAGCTGGAAGCTATGAAAAACGCGGCAAAGAAGGCGAAGAAGAAATAAACGGCGAAGTAGATCGGTAAAATTTAAATTTGAAAATCTATGTCAGCGTAAATTTACGCGAGGCTTGTCGCGTTAAATTTGAAGGAGCAAAATGGACGCAAAACTCTATCTAAACAAAGCCGTTATGCAGCTATCAAGAGGACTTGAGGAGAGCGGCGTACAGAGTCTAAAGGATGCGCTCAAAAGCGACGGCGACGAGGTGAGCAAGGTACAAGCTAGCGTGATTTTAGGCGAATATTTCGTGATGAAAGGCGAATTTGCGCAGGCTAGGCGACATCTCGAAGCCATAGCCCAAAACTCTAGCGAACCGGAAGAAGAATACGACGACTTGCTAAACGATGAGATTTACAAGGCTGATCTGCTCCTAGATATGATGGGTCGCTTCGGCTTTTTAGTGAAGTGACAGGTAAATTCGCAATATAAATTTGATGGTTTGCGGGCTTAACCGCGCCAAATTTGGCTAGCAAAAACTGCGGTAAATTTAATGAAAGGCAAAAATGAGGCTTTGGACGATAAGCTTTAAGTATCTCGATGCAAAGGGGCTAGTCGCACTTTGGCGCGAGGCTCTGCTAGCTAAAAACGTGCTGGCTGAACTAACTAAGGGCTACAAAAATCACCCGCAGCTTGACCGCTTTTACGCGCACGAAAACGCGCAGGCGGCGATAAGTGCGTATTTGGCGGAGGTTTACGCGCAGGCCTGTGCTCGCGGGTATAAATTTGACGCTGCGAAGGTGGGCGAATTTGACGAGCGAAATTTGGCGAAAATCAGCGTCTCTCGCGGGCAGATAGAGTATGAATTCGCCTTTTTGCAAGAGAAGCTAAAATCGCGCGACGTCAAGGCTTACGAGCGAAATTTAAGCGTAAAAAATATAGAAATCGCGAGCATTTTTAAAGAGGTTGCAGGCGGAATCGAGCCGTGGGAAAAGGTGAAAATTTAGCGCCGTCTCACGCGTAAATTTTGGCTTGCCTAGGCAAATTTGATTAAAAACGCCAAAATACATTACGACGATTTTGCCGAAAATTACGGTAAATTTCGAACGTTAAATTTAGATATTTAAAACGCCGTAAAATATCGCAAATTTGGTACTAGGCCGATACGCGGCTTTGAGCGGGTAAATTTGATTTTGCGTTTTGGCGATGTATGGACATCAAGATAAAATCTCGCATGAATAGCGTTGCGATAAAATCTAAAATTTACGAGCTAGCGCGGGCATTTGCTAAATTTAACGTTTTAAATTTGACAGCAAATTTAAAAGAACGAAATAGTCAAATTTAAAAAGGCGAACCCGGCGTTATTTTCGCCAAATTCGCCTCTGTTTTTTAAAGTCAAACTCTGTCGACGGGCCAAAATTCGCAATCAAATTTGACGAATCGGCGAGCTAAATTTACTCCGCTTTCATCTGCTCGGCGGCAGGCACCTTAGGTAGTCCCGGCATCAGCATCGTCGATCCGCTAACCGCCACGATAAAGCCGGCTCCCCCGCGTATCTCAAGCGCGCTAACCTCGAAGCTAAAGCCCTTCGGTCGTCCGAGTAGTTTGGCGTCCGAGCTAAAGCTATACTGCGTTTTTGCGACGCAAACTGGGAAGGCGTCAAAGCCTAGACGCGAAATCTCGGCCAGATCCTCCTGCGCGCGCGGGCTAAAGACGACATCTTTTGCGCCGTAAATTTTAGTCGCGATCTTTTCGATCTTGGTTTTGACGGGGTCGGCGGGCTCATACGTGAAGTTTATCTCATGCACCTGTTTTTCGCAGATTTGCGTGACTTTTTTAGCTAGATCCTCCGTGCCGGCGCTTCCTTTTAAAAAGCCTTCGCACAGGCTAAACCCAGCCCCCGACTCCTCGCAAAGAGCGCGCACGTGGGCGATCTCCTCGTCCGAGTCCGAGGCGAATTTATTTAGCGCGACGATGACGTTTTGATTGAAATTTTTTAGATTTTCTATGTGGGCTTTTAGGTTTTCGCCGCCTAGTTTTAGCGCGTCTAAATTTGGCTGCGAGATGCCGTCCTTATCGCATCCGCCGTTATATTTTAGCGAGCGGATAGTGCTTACTAACACGACGCACTTTGGCGCAAGTCCTGCGGTGCGGCACTTGATATCGAGGAACTTTTGCGCTCCTAGCTCGGCGCCAAATCCCGCCTCGGTCACGACGTAGTTGGCTAAATTTAGCGCCGTTTTAGTTGCGATCACGCTGTTGCAGCCGTGCGCGATATTTGCGAACGGTCCGCCGTGGATGAGCACCGGCGTGCCCTCTAGAGTTTGCACGAGGTTTGGTTTTATCGCCTCTTTTAGCAGGACGCAGACGGCGTCGGCGCAGTTTAGGGATTTTGCGCGCACGAGGCCGCCCTCTTTATCGTAGGCGACGACGATGTTTTCGACGCGCTCTTTTAGATTTTTTAGGCCGGTTGCTAGGCACAGGATCGCCATTATTTCGCTAGCGGCGGTGATTACGAAGCCGTCCTTGCGGGTAAATTTATTGCTCTTTTCAAGGCCGATTTCGATCTCTCTTAGCGAGCGGTCGTTCATATCCATGCAGCGTTTGAAAACGACGCGCGCAGGGTCGATATTTAGGGCGTTGCCGTGGTGGATGTGGTTATCTAGCATCGCCGCGATGAGGTTATTTGCCGAGGTGATAGCGTGAAAGTCGCCGTTAAAGTGCAGGTTGATATCCTCGCTCGGCGTCACCTGCGAGTAGCCGCCGCCCGTCGCTCCGCCCTTTATACCAAAAACCGGCCCCAGGCTCGGCTCTCTAAGCGCGGCGCACACGCGTTTGCCGATACGCGCTAAGCCGTCTGATAGCCCCACGGTCACGGTCGTTTTGCCCTCGCCGTACGGGGTCGGATTGGTCGCGGTGACTAGGATGAGGTTTGCGCCCGTCGCGTTACCTAGTCGCGGCTCGATCTTGGCTTTTAACTTGCCGAAGGTATCTAGCGCTTCCTCGCCTAGCCCCAGTTTTGCACCGATTTTTACGATATTTTGCGGCTTTGCGCTCGCTTCTATTTCTCTGTCGCTTAGCATCGTCTTTCCTTAAGAATTTGATTTAAAATGATTTTGTAATTTTACCTCGCAAATGCGAAAAATCTCATTAAATTTTAGCCGCTCGTAATCAAATTTGGGCTAAATTTGAAATTAAAATCAGCAAAGGGGCGACGATGAAGGCGGTGAACGTTTTGCTTTTTGAGGGATTTACTACTATGGACGCGCTGGGGCCGGCGGAGGCGCTATCTAGGGCGCTGGATGACGGGCGAAAGTGCTACGAGATAGAGTATTTTTCGGCTACTGGCGAACTCGTCGGCGGCAGTACTAACGCTAAAATTTGGACGCGAAAGCTAGATGAGATAGCTAAATTTGATATTTTGCTCGTGCCGGGCGGTTTTGCGGTTAGGGAGCTTGCGCATGAGAGCGAGTTTATCGCTATTTTGGGCGAGCTAGCGGGCAGACACGATCACGTGATCGCGGTATGCACGGGCTCGGTTTTGCTAGCTAAAACGGGACTTTTGGACGGCATGGAGGCCACGAGCAACAAACTATCGTGGCAGTGGGCGACCTCAGAGGCTCCTGGCGTGCGCTGGGTGCGTGCGGCCAGGTGGTGCGTTAGCGGGAAATTTTACACTAGCTCGGGCGTGAGTGCGGGTATCGACGCGGCTCTGGGTTTTATCGCCGATATGCACGGACGGGACGAGGCGTAGCGTATCGCTCGGGCGATGGAGTACGTCTGGAATAGCGACAAAAACGCGGATCTGTTTTAAATTTTAGTTTGCGGCGGTTGCTTAAATTTGAGTGCTAAATTTAAACCGAGTCAAATTTCGAGGCGCTGTACCTAAAAGATGCGTGAAAAACAAATTTACAAAATTAGCCGTTCAAAAGCACGGGTATAAAAAGAGCAAATTTAGTCTGATAGTCGGAAGATTTCTGATTTATGGCTAAAAACAAGTAAATAATCCAAAACGATGCAAATTTTACTGCCAAAAATCGCAAATTTTATAAATTCAGCGGTTTTGGGCGACAGATTTATCGTCGTTTAGAGCGTTTTAAGCTTTTCGCGCACCAAGGCAACGTAAATCATCGCTAGCGTCGTCGCAAACCAGATGACGTAAGGTAAGCAAAAAACAAAAGGCTTTTCGTAGTAGTCGTATTGCACGCCGACGTTGCGGCCGATGTAGAGGTAAAATCCGCCCACGATAACAAGGTAAAGCATCACGGCAATGGCGTCGCAAACGCGAACTAGCTTGCTTAGCGGGCGCTTAGGTTCTGTTTTGGTCGCGTGATCGTTATTCATTTTTTCTCCTTTTTTTGGGAAATGTTATCATAATTAGCGTAAAATTTTGATGATTTATATCAAAAGCTTGCTTTTAAAATTCAAATCAAAAGTATGCGATAAAATTTAAGACGAAATTTAACCAAAATTCGTGTAAAATCTATCCAAAAAGCAAGTAAACGGGCGTGGCGTATGGGCGATAGAGTACGTCTGGAGTAGCGACAAAGACGCGGATCTGTTTTAAATTTTAGCTTGCGGCGGTTGCTAAAATTGAGCGCAAAATTTAAGCCGAGTCAAATTTACCGCGCCGCGCGCCAAAACCGTAATTTTTAAAACAAACGGCTCGTATCTTGCCCCGCGCTACCACAGTTTTAGGCAGACTTGCCCTATAATGACGGCGATAGGAGCTCCGTTTATGTCGTAGGTGTTGCTAGAGTTTGAGCCAAAATCGGGCTTAACGACATTGCCTTGTATCACCCAAGTGTTGCTTGAGTTTGCGCCGTATTTGGGTTTTATTTTTCTCCCGTCAAACTCAAAGGTATTAGAGGAGTTGGCTCCGGTTTTAGGCTTTAGCACCCCGCCGTCAAATTCAAACGTATTGTGCGTGGTTGCGCCGTATTTGGGCTTTAGCTCGTTGCCCTCATATACCCAAGTACCGTTGCCGGCAGACCTTCCGTCCCAGTTGATTTTTGGCATTTTATCCTCCTAAAATGAGTTATAATCAATCATTTTGCGCGGCTTGCTTCTTTTGCTTTTACGGCTTCGTAAATTTCATCCGCGTTAGTTAAATTTGCGTCCAAAAACTCCTGCGCCTTTTTTAGCGTGCGCGCGCCCATGATGCCGTCGGCCTTGACGCCGATAGCCTTTTGCACGTATAAAATTTTCTCTTTTTGCGTCATCTGCGGCGCGGTTTTGGCTGCGGCGGTGGAGTTTGCTTCGCGCTCTTGGTCGCTAGAGCCATCAAATTTAGCCGTCATCTCGCGAAATTTGGCCTCCAGGCTGCGCGACGCCTCAAAGCGCTCGTCAAGCTGCATAAGAGTCGGAGCGTAACCAAAGCTCGATATCGCACCGTAGATCACGCCAACTACTCCAAAGCCCGCTAAAATTTTAAAAAACAGCGAAAAAGCCTCTTTGTTTCGCATGCTTTGGCGGTACTCTTTAGGCACGCAGCTGCGGCGAATCAGCGTAACCAGCGCGCTAAGAGGCGCCAAGACGCACAAAGCAACGCCCGCGCAAAGGGCTAAAAATACAATCGTATAAATAGGCGCCATAATGTAGCGGTCGGCTAAATTTTCGCCTAAAAATCCCGCCGTAAAAACTAGCGCAATCAGCCAAAACACCGAGCCTAGCCCGAACCAAACCGCAGGCGAGTAAACGGGAGAGATTTTATCCAGGCATTTTTTCATCGTATCGCCCAGTTTGCTCGCCGCGCCCCTTGATACGTAGCCTTCGCAGGCCTCTATCACGGCGTTTGCGGCCTCTGTTTGCGCGCCGTCCGTTTTAGCGATACGCTTTAGCGCGGAGTCTAGAGCGGGCTGCGAGCAGTAGCGCGTGAAAAATTTAAACGCCTCGCGCCTAGTTATCTTGCCGTCGGCGTCGAACTTTTCTAGCATAGAAATCTCGTCTGCGAAAAGATCGTCGAAAAACGGCGGCCTGATAAATGCGTAGGGCGGGTTGCTAAAGCCCACCGCCTCGTACTCCTTGCCCAGCAGGATAAAATTTAGCCGCGTTATCGCGCTAGAACCCACGTAAGAAAACAGGTGCGAGCTCTCGTCGCCGCTCTCTTCGTCTTGATAAAACGGTATCGTTTGCGAGAGAAATTTGCAACTGCGCGCGCATAAAAAGTCCAAAAGCTCGTCGGCGTAGGCGCGCGATTTTATGCGTAAATTTACGCTGGGTTTTGCGCAGGCGCCGATGTTTGCTACCGTGGTAAAGTATCCGTGACCGCCGCACTGGGCGCACTGCACGTAGCCTGATCCCCCGCATCCGCCGCACCTAACCGTGCCAGATCCCGAGCAGCCGTAGCAGGTATTTGAGCCGCTGCCGCCGCATGATGAACAGCTCTCGTAGCGATACGTCACGTAGGTGCTGCCGTCGGAGTTATACTGCGTGTGAGGGCGATTTACGCCGCCGCTGCCGCCGCACGTAGAGCAGCTTTGTCGTCCGCGTCCGCCGCAGCTAGAGCAGGTTTTTTTACCGCGTCCGCCACACTCGCCGCAGCGCGTCTGCCCGTCGCCTCCGCACTCGTCGCAGTGTTCGCTCATGCTAAATGGCTTAAAATCGTAATACCTAACCGCGCCGCCTGATTTTGCGACGGCCTCTTTTGCGTCTTGGCGTAGTTGGGTGAGTAAAATTTCGCGTAGATCTGTGCTATCTCTAGCCTGCAACAAGCACTCTCTGGCGTGATTTTCGTAGCCTCGCACGTCGTCGCCAAAGTGTATCTGCTCTTTTGCGCCGCCTGCGATCTTGCTCTCCTCGCGCTTGCCGTAAAACTCCCACGTCACGCTAGCAGTGGCTTCAAAATCAAAAATTTCGTGCGAAATTTCTACCAAATCCTCAGGCTTAGCTTGGTTGCCGTTTATTAGATTGCGTAGCCCTTTTAAAAACGGCTCGTGTAAACTTAGCTCGTCAAATTCGCTCATTTTAAATCCTAAATTTGATTTTGCGCGTCTAGCTTCGCACGCTTTTTTATCTCGCTTAAAAACTCCGCTCCGCCACCCGCAAAAGCCTCTCGCGGCACGGCGCAAAACATGGAGTTTGCGATGATAACGACGACAAATTTGTCCACATATCGCGCGTCGCTGATGATACCGTACCTGTATCTGCCCTCGCCGAATTTGCTCTTTTGCACGAAAAACTCATCCTCTAAGATCACGCTTTTTTGCCCGAATTCGCTGTAGTTTGCTTTGCTTAGCATAGCGCGAATCAGCAGCCAAGGACGCAAGCCAGTGGCGTAAAGCACCGTCAAAAATGCACCTATCCACGCAAGATAGGGCAGGATCGCTGCACTTTCAAAACCGTAGTCCTCAAGCAAGCAGCCAAGGTCATTGATGTAAAATTTGACGCACAAAAGCGTGATAAAAATCATCCCGGTAACAATCGTCGCAAAGTCGCAAAGGCTGATATAGCGCATAAATTTATCGCCTTTATAGACGATTTTAGCGATCTCGCGCGCCGTCTTTTTATACTCGGCGTTAGGTTTTAGCTCAAAGTCGGCTTTCAAATTCGACATTTGCTTCCTTTAAATTTTGATGAGATATTATCAAATTTGGCCTAAATTTACGCTATTTTTAAAAACCGCTGCTAAAACGATAATTAAGCCCAAATTTAGTAAAATCGCCGCCAAGACGCGAGGTCGCGTAATACATTAAAAGGCAAACCATGCAAAACTCAACCACCTAAATTCCGCTAAATTTAAACCGAGTCAACCAATCAAAATTTAAATTTAACGGAGAAAAACCATGAAAAGACGAGACTTTCTAAAACTAGGCGCGCTGGCGGCAGCTTCGGCACAAGCAAAACAATTAGGCGCAGCAGCGCAGGCGATATTTGACGAGCAGATGGGGCTTTGCGCGAATAAATTTGGCGCGTTTTATGTCCAAACCATCGGCGGCAGGGTCGTGGGCACAGAGCCATTTGAGGGCGACGCGATGCCAACGGTGCTAAACAACGCCCTAAGCGATCACATCCAAAACGAAACGCGCGTGAAATACCCCTACGTGCGCAAAAGCTTCCTTGCTGATCCCTCAGATCCAAAGCCGCAGCTTCGCGGCAAAGAGCCTTTCGTGCGCGTTAGCTGGGACGAGGCGATCAAGCTAAGCGCTAAAATTTTAAAAGAAAACTTCGATAAATACGGCTCGGAGGCCATCTACGGGCAGCTTTATCAGTGGGGCAGCCTCGGTAAGGTCGGCCACTCGCAGCGCACCGCAAAGCGCATGCTAAACGCGCTTGGAGGCTACGTGAGCGAGCTTGGCGGCTACTCTTACGGCGCGGCGACGGCGTTTTTGCCTCACGTGACCGGTTCTATCGATCCTACGCACGCTCCGACGCGCTGGGAGGGCGTGGTAAAGGAGGCTAAAACGATCGTATTTTGGGGCACGAATCCGGTCGTTTCAAACAAGATCGCTACCTCCGTGCCGATGCACAACTCTTACGCCTACTACGAGATTATGAAGGATAAATTTAAAAAAGGCGAGATGAAAATTTACAGCGTGGACGTCTACCGCAACGAAACGGCGGAATATTTCGGCGCGGATTATCTTGCCGTGCGCCCTTGCACCGATACGGCGATGCTGATCGGGCTTTGCGCTTATCTCTACGAAAACGGACTTTACGACAAGGAATTTATCGAGCGCTACACGGTCGGGTTTGATAAATTTAAGGATTATTTCACCGGCGTGAAAGACGGCGTGAAAAAGGATCTAAAATGGGCGAGTAAAATTTGCGGCGTGAGCGAAAAGGAGCTAAAAAACCTAGCGGGTACGCTAGCCAAAAAAGACACGCTCATCGTCACGGGCTACTCTATCCAGCGCCAGCACCACGGCGAGATGGCGTACTGGGCGCTCATCACGCTAGCGGCGATGCTAGGCGACATCGGCAAGACAGGTCGCGGCTACGTAATGAACGATCAGATGCATAAAAACGCCGATATTAGCTTCGTCGCGCCAAAGCTTCAGGCCTTTAACCCTGCTGTAAACGAAAAATACATCGCCCCGCAAGGCAAACTAGCTAAGGCTAAATACCACGAGATACCAAACAGCAGGCTCATAGACGCGATTATGGAGCCCGGCAAGCAGATCGAGCGCAACGGCAAAAAGTACGTCATGCCGCACATTAGAGTGATGTTTAACGCCAACGGCTCGACCTTCACTCGCCACCCGGGCACCAACCGCGCGGTCGAAGCGATGAAAAAGATCGAAGCGATCATCACAACCGAGCCCTTTTGGACGAGTACGGCGAAGCTCAGCGACATCGTGCTACCGGCTGCTCTTGAGTGCGAGCGCACGGATATCGAGTTTGCAAACTCGACTAGCGAATACCTCTTTGCGATTAAACCGCTAGTTAAGCCTGCAGGCGAGAGCAAGAGCGACTTTGAGATCGCGCGGCTCATCTGCGCGCAGTGGGGCGAGGAGTACGAGCAGGCCTTTAGCGAAGGCAAAATGGAGCTTGAGTGGGTGAGGGAAATCTACGAAAATGCCGCAAAGCAAGCCGAGGACATGGGCATAGCGATGCCTAAATTTGATGAGTTTTGGCAAAAAGGCTACGTCAAATTTGATAAGATCGACGAGAAAAAGCGCTACTTTACAAACTACGCGGACTTTCGCGCCGATCCCGAGAAAAACACGCTAAAAACGCCGTCTGGTAAGATCGAGCTCTACTCCGAAGCGGTCGAAAAGCTAGGTTATCCCGACTGCCCGCCGCACGCGACGTGGATGGAGCCGTTTGAGTGGCTGGGCGGCGACGTGAGCAAGTACCCGGTCGCTATCAGCGGCGCGCACTCTAAATTTAGGCTCCACTCGCAGCTAAACAGCTCGCTCATCCGCAACTACGCCGAGATCGCAAACCGCGAACCAGCACTCATCAGCCCCGCCACGGCAAAGGCGCGCGGCATAAAAACGGGCGACGTGGTGAGGATATACAACGACCGAGGCGAGATACTCTGCGGCGCGCTGGTGAGCAACACCGCGCAAGATAACGTCGTGATCGTAAGCGAGGGCGCGTGGTACGACCCGGCCGTCTGGGGCGAGAAAAGCCTTTGCAAACACGGCAACATAAACGTGCTAACCAAAGACGTGCCTAGCTCGCAGCTCTCGCAAAGCAACACCGCGCACACGAGCATGGTGCAGATCGAGAAATTTAAAGGCGAACTGCCGAGCGTAACGGCGTTTGATAGACCTGCGACGATAGAGACTTAGGCTTTTATGATTTAAATTTGAGCGGTAAGCTAGCCGCTCAAATTTGATTACTTTTTAAATTTACCCGCTCAAATTTAGCGTCAAATTTAACTCAAATTTGACCGCGTCCGCGCTTGCTCCGCGCCGCTAAATTTAAATTTGCTTTCAAATCAGCCGTTTTTTTGCCTAAAATTTGTAAAATTAGCCCAAAAAAAGGATAAAAAATGAGCCAAAAAACGCTAACGATCATCGACACTTTCGGATTTTTTTTCAGACTTTACTACGCGATGCCAGGCCTTAAAAACAAAGAAGGAAAGCCAAGCGGCATGGTGAGCGGATTTGCGAATTTTATTATGAATCTGCAAAACGAATTCGCAAGCGACTACATCATATTTGCGCTAGATAGCAAGGGTAAGACGCTGCGCCACGAGATATTAGGAGACTACAAAGCCAACCGCTCCGAGCCGCCAGCAGCGCTAAAAGAGCAGCTACCCGTTTGTATAGAGATGATAGAAAAGATGGGGCTAGCCGCCGTGAGCAAGGAGGGTTACGAGGCCGACGACATCATCGCTACCGCCGTAAAAATCGCAAAAGAACAAGGCATTTTCGTAAGGGTCGTAACGCACGATAAGGACCTCTATCAGCTCATCGAGGACGGTAAAGTAAGCATCTACAGCCCGCAAAGCAAGATCGACCACGATAGCGCTAGCTGCGTCGAAAAATACGGCGTTTTGCCTGCTCAAATTCGCGATTTTCTCGCGATCGCGGGCGATAGCTCGGATAATATCCCGGGCGTAAAAGGTATCGGCGCGGTGGGCGCGAAAAAGCTGCTAAACGAATTTGGTAGCTTAGAAGGCATCTACGAAAACCTACCGCTAGTGCGAAACGAGCGTATCCGCGGTATGCTGGCAGAAGGCCGCGAGAGTGCGTTTTTGAGTAAGCGCCTAACATCGTTATTTGACGACGCGACCGATGCGATAGATTTTAAAAAGGCAAAATTTCCCGAACAAAATCCGCTCGTAAAGGTAGCGGATACCCTTCGCGAATACGATCTAAACCGCCTCTTAAAAGCGCTACAAAATAGCGAAAACGCGGAATTTAAGCTCGGTTTTAACGCGCGGCTCCTAACGGACGAGAGCGAGATCGAGCGACTGCTGGCAAACGTTGGCGCGGACACGCTCGTAGCCTTTGACACCGAGACCACGGACGTCGATACGCAAAACGCCCGTCTGGTGGGCTTTAGCTTTTGCTTTAACGACGAAGAGGCCTACTACGTGCCCGTGGCGCACGAGTATCTGGGCGCGCCAAAGCAGGTGAGCGAGAAATTTGCCGCCTGGGCGATAGGGCAAATTTACAAAGGCTGCGTGATCGGGCAAAATTTAAAGTACGATTTTAAGGTCGTAAAGCGAAATCTAGGGCTCGAGCCGCCCGTAAATTTTAAAGACACGATGATACTAGCGTGGCTCATGGATCCGGGATCTAGCGTGGGTATGGACGCGCTAGCCAAGCGGCTCTACGACTACGACACGATCAAATTTGAAGACGTGGTAAAGCGCGGCGAGACCTTCGCGTCCGTAGCGCTAGAAAACGCCGCAAAATACGCCGCCGAGGATGCGTGGATAACGCTCAAATTTTACAAAAGCTTTTTAAATTTGCTTGATCTGGAGTTGCTCGCGCTCGCCGATACGCACGAGTTTCCTTTCATCCTCACGCTTTTTGATATGGAGCGCGAGGGTATCGCGATAAACCGCGAAAAAATGCAAAATTTGATCCTAAAAAACGACGCTAAGATCAAGGCTTTAACGAGCGAAATTTACGAGCTAACGGGCGAAAATTTTAATATTAACTCCGTTAAGCAGCTAGGCTCGGTGCTGTTTGAACACCTAAAACTACCCGTAAAGAAAAAGACCAAAACGGGTTACAGCACCGACGAGGCCGTGCTAGCCGAGCTCATCGAGGAGCATCCCGTCATCGAAAAACTGCTTGAATACCGCGAGCTATATAAGCTGCAAAGCACATACTGCGAGCCGCTGCTAAATTTGGCTAAAAAAGACGCCGATAGCAGGATATACACGAACTTTATCCAGACGGGAACCAGTACGGGCAGGCTCTCGTCTAAAAATCCGAACCTGCAAAATATCCCGGCTCGAGGTAGCCTAGCAAAAGACGTGCGAGGCTGCTTTGAGGCCAAAAGCGGCTTTAGCTTCGTGGGGCTTGATTATAGTCAGATCGAGCTGCGACTGCTCGCGCATTTTAGCCGCGACGAGGCGCTTTTGCGGGCGTTTGCGAACGACGAGGACATCCACGCGCGCACGGCGATTAGTATATTTGGCAGTGCAGAGGGGCAAAACCGCGCAGTGGCAAAGAGTATAAATTTCGGCCTCATTTACGGCATGGGTTCGAGCAAGCTAGCAAATCAGGTAAGCATCACGCGCGCCGAGGCAAAGGAGTATATCGAGCGCTATTTTAAAGCTTTCCCTACGATAAAGGGCTTTTTAGAAGGGATAAAAACGGCTGCGAAAAACGAGGGCTTCGTGCGTACGCTGCTGGGTAGAAAGCGTCTGTTTGATTTTACTACCGCGACGCCGATGCAAACAGCGATGTATGAGCGCGAGGCGGTAAATACGATATTTCAGGGCTCGGCTGCGGATATCATCAAGATGGCGATGGTAAAAATCCGTCCGCTTTTAAGCCCGCGCGCGAAAATGCTTTTGCAGATACACGACGAGCTGATCTTCGAGGTGCAGGATGGCTGCGCGGAGGAGTTTGGCGCAGCAGCGCAAAAGATAATGCAAGAAATTTACAAACTAAACGTACCGCTAAAAACGAGCCTAAATGTGGCTAAGGATTGGGGCGAACTGAAGTAAAAATTTAAAGGCTTATTCTAAATAAGCCTTTTCCTTTAAATCTTCAAGTACAAATCTCATCTTAAGTTTTTGATTTTCGTCGCCGTTTTCTGATAAATTTTTAAATACTTTTAAAATTTTATTTTTTAGCTCTTCGTTATCCGGAAGCCTAGAAATATCTCTTTGCAAAAATCCTATCGCGCTACGAAGAAATTCCAAATTTTCATAGCAATATTTTTCTAAAATTTCTTCCGTTATTTTTGAGGTTAATTCTTTTCGGATCGGAACTCTAGCGTTAAAAATATTTTCTATTATCCTCTCTGCAGACGATATCTTATATATTTCATTTTGTGTTATAAAATTATCGTGTAGTTCCTTAACACGCTCATCAAAATTTATCATCTCGTCTAAAATGTCGGTATATAAATTTTGATATTGGTCATTTTCGAAAACACCTCTTATATATTCTAGTAAAATTTTAGTCGCAAATTCATGGTATTTTTGCTTGTTTTCTTCATCAAATTTTTCTAGTGTTTTTATGTATAAAAGAAAAGGGCTAACCCCGACTATATCTATTATATTCTCTTTATTTGTTTCTAGACGAGTAAAGAGATTGCTTACAAAAATGCCGTTGTCATACTGTAAATTTAATGTGCCGTTTAAGTATTCCTCTAAAATTTCTTTTCTAATTTCTATATACAGCCTACCCTTATGTTTATCGTATTCTTTATTGATGATATTTTCTATAATAATATTAAATTCCTCAATATTTATAATTGATTTTTTAGTATATGATAGTATGTTTATACCTAGCCAATAGTAATCTTCATCATTTGTAAATTTAAATGCATAATATAGGTCGCCAGTGTCTTTTTCATTTTTAAATAATTCATACACATCTGTTAAATTGCTACGGTAGTCTAATTTACCAAGAAATCGCTCGATCTCGGCGGAAGAATTCATCGCATTGATGATTGATATTCCTAGTATATAAGTTATGACGTTGTCTTTTATGGGTTGATATTTTTGCAGCTTGTCTTCTAGATGTTGTTTATAATCATTCAGCGCATTTATCGCTCGCCTCATCACTCTAATGTTATTTATGGCGTGTTTTGCAAAATACTGTGATGCCGCATCTCGGTAAACTTCCCCTAGCTCGCTCGATATGGTACTAAAAGATTCCTGCGGAGTCGGATTATAATAAAATTCGTAGTCCATAATTTTATCTTTGTATTGCGATAAAATTTTTTCTAGTTCTGTTTTATTATCTTTTATTTGACTAGCATTTTTGAGCTCTTTATCTTCTAAATTTTTCTTATCTTCTTTTTGGATTTCTTTAGCAGGAGCCGTCATCTTCGAGCGATTTAAAATCATAACTATATGACAATTTTGCTGCTCTTTATATTCAGAAATCAGTCCTAAAACATCTTTTAAATTTATCTTATTAGACATTCTTTCAAAGTCATCGAAGCAGATTATTGCATCTTTGTACTTATCTGTATACAGGGAGTCCAGCATAATTAAACTAAATTCTGCAATTTTATTATCAGTCAATCCTTTTGTAAAGAAACTGAAAATACCTGTAAGATTAAATTTTTTACTTTTTTCTAATATCTTTGATACGACTTTATTATTTCTATAAAATTTTAAATTTATCTCTTGCTTGATTTCCTGGATGCTTTCCTTACCAAATAAAGATACATAAACAGAATTTTCCTTAAATTTTGCATCGGAAAATTTTTTCCAAAAAGTTGTTTTTCCTACGCCCCATTCACCGTCTAAAACGACGCAGACGGCATTATCTCGCTGCAATATTTCCGTTAATCTTTGTTCGATATTTTCTTTGGCGGTACTCATATTGATCCTTTATTGTTTTAAAATTTTACTAGAATAGCCATTAAATTTTAGGCATTCCGTCTAAGTATTTCAAATTTAATCCCGCAAACCATAGCGCAGAACTCACCGCAAAAACCCCTGTTTGCGCAGAAATTTTTCTAAGCTCGAGGCAAATTCCGCGTAACCCGCGCCGTTTGGATGGATCTGATCGAACATCAGGCGGCTTTGTTTCATCACGTCGCCCCACGCGCCGGAGAGCAAAGGCACGCCGTATTCCTTCGCTAGCTCCTTATACGGCTCGTGATCGCTAAATACCCCAAGAGCCGCACCGACGGTGGGCTTTGGGATGCCGATGAGCACCGCGCGGCTGCCGCTCTCTTTTACCGTACGCAAGATGGCGGCGATATTGGCGCGCGTGGCGGAGCTAGGCTGTCTGCGCAAAAAGTCGTTGCCGCCGATGCTAACTATCACGAGTGCGGGCTTATATTCTCGCAAAAGCGCTGGCAAACGCGCCAAAGCCTGAGTGCTAGTATCGCCCGAAACTCCCGCGTTTATCACCCGCCAGCCGCTTGAGCGCGCCAAAAGCGCAGGCCATGCGGTCTGTTCGCTAGCGCCTACTCCCTGCGTGATCGAATCGCCCAAAGCCACCACGATGCTGCCGGCCGGTAGCGGGCGTTCTTTGCTCTTGCCGCCGCAAGCCGCGATAGATAGCGCAACCAGCGCGGCAAGCAGTATCGCGTAAATTTTTCTCATAAAAGCTCCGTTAAGTGCCTATTTTGATTTATAAATAAAAACCGTGCCGCGATAAATTTAATCGTCGCGCGGGGAAACTCGCTTAAATTTATAAATTTGCGTAAATTTAAGATACAAGCCGTCGCGTGCGAAAATTTGCGCCAAATTTTAAAACATAACGCAAATTATAAAGCAAATTTCGTGCGCTTTACTACCCGCTCGCGTCTGCTTGTTCAAAGTTCTTAAAATTTAGCGACCTAGCGCAAAATTTAAAACCCGAGCCGCCTAAATTTAACTACTTTATAAACCCGACCTGTGGTAAAATTTCAGCCAGCACCGCGTCCTTTTTCTCGTTAAATTTGACCTTGTTCTGCTCGAAAAGATTATTTCCGTGCGCGTCGATCGAGACGATGAGCGGACCAAACTCTTTCACGCGGCACTTCCACAAGGTCTCTGGCATCCCAAGCTCCGTCCAGTCCGCGCTCTCGATCTCCTCGACCTGCGTCGCGGCCACCACCGCGCAGCCCGCCGGAAATACGCAGTGTATCGCGCCAAACTCCTTGCAGCCGCTCATCGTGCCCTCACCCATGCCGCCTTTGCCCACGATCAGGCGCACGCCCGTTTTTGCGATAAATTCTCGCTCGAATTTCTCCATCCGCATGCTAGTCGTCGGCCCCACGGAGACCATCTCAAAGCTTTTTTCGCCCGTTTTTCTGATGATCGGCCCCGCGTGCAGGATCGCGCCGCCTCTGATATCAAGCGGCAGCTCGCGACCCTCCTCTACGACGCGTCTGTGCGGCACGTCGCGGCAGGTGACGATGTGTCCGCTGAGGTAGATCACGTCGCCGATCTTGATATCCGCCAGATCCTCGGCATTGATCGGCGTGGTTAAAATTTTCTTACTCATAGCGCGAACTCCTTGTGCGATTT
>CAURVK010000019.1:0-34988 GCA_963528285.1 uncultured Campylobacter sp.
TTTCTCAATTCGTGAGCTCGAATTATACAAGCAATATGCTTAAAAGAAGCTGAAGAGATAAAAATCCATAAAAATAATTTTTATTTGACACCGCAAAGCTTAAACGGATTCTCTTTATTGTCCTTAACAGAATACAATTGAGCTTTTTATGTCGATACTGTTATTATATTTAATTTCACACTCTTTAAGATGTAACAGAAAATTATATTTATTAAATGCTTTTAAGATTTTAAGGTGCTTGTCAAGGGCTGTTTTTGATTGTAGTCACTTGTCGTTTTAAAGACACTCAAATCGCCAGCACATCTTTTTAAGTGCATAGAATTATAAGTCTTTGATTTGTCCTCTTTTGGTGTAGATATCTTGCTGCGCCTGTGTGCGCTCTACTTAGCCCAGCCTGATTTTATAGCCATTGTTGATTAGATAATTTAAGAGTTTTACGAGGTCTTGGGTAAATTTTTCTTGATTTTGCCCTAGCGTCATTTGTGCAACCTTACGTTTTGATTTAGGAATAAATCGTAAATCTTGTCATTTTTCTTTTCAAGATTTGATATATCCTCATTGAAAGATTTTTCAAATAAGGATAACTTTTGATTAAAGGCGTTTAGCCTTTGCGAGATTATCCAGTTTATAATTGTAAAAAAATAGAGCCATTATAGTTATTAACGGCTCGATATAACTTAGGATTTCAGATTGCATTATGCTACTGTTATTTTTTCATGGTGGTATAAATTTGCTCAAACTTAGCGCCGTTAAAGGTTTTATTTGGGAGTGCGGTGCAAATTTCGTCTTAGTCCTTGCTATAATCTGCATAAAAATGGAACGTGTGCTTACTTTTGGTGGTAGTGGATTTTCAAAATTCAGAATAATTCACGCTCTCATCTGATTTGTTAAACTACGATAATATTTTCCACGCCCTCTACTCATCTTGCTTTTTACTCGTTTAGGCCTGAAGTGGCTTTAGCTTATTTTAAAACAAATCTTTTAGGTGAGCTCACGAGCTGAAAATTTCATCTAAAGACTCAGATATTTTCTTAAACTCTTTTTATATTAAAATTCTTATATTTTTATAGCTCCCATACCAGATAAAAAACTATAAATTTCTTCTATGAAATTTTGGAGCAGACTATATACCCATCCTTTAACTTAACTACACTTGCTACTTTTCAGCAACATGGTTCTCATCCCAACTTAATATTATTTAGGTTTGCATCAGGTTCTGTTGAGACTTTTATTTTTTAGATTTTGTAGAATTTCTTTCTCCAGCGCCAGGCTTTCGTGTTTGATCCGTTAAAGAAACACCAGAATAATTAACCTGTGCAAAGCCAGTTTCAGGGGCCACGGTTATAGTAGCTACCTTGTTGCCCGCACTTAAAACAATCTGACAATTTTGCCCATTATGAACCAATCTGTCATATCCTCTGGTTGCGCTAGTGCCAGTGGTGCTTACGCCTTGCATAGGTCTCCCAAATTCATCAAAAGAGATAGTTTGTAAATTACTATCTCCACACACTCCGCGCAGCTCCACGTTAGTTATGCCAAATTTCCTTGCTAAGTTGTATTTGCTACTAGCCTTTGCGCAGTTAGACTTAGAAATACCACTCCACCCAGAACTCATAAATTTACTTGGATCCAGCGGGTCTGTTGCAACCTCATTTTCTGAATTTAAATTCCCCGTCGCACTTTCATCACGATATACGCTATATCTCCATTCATTTGAACCGCCGCAAAATGAAGCCCTAGTAAAAGTTATGCTCCACCTCTTTCTAAACCAGTTAGCATCAGTAGGGTCAAATTTACTATCCTGCATAGCTAGGTGCTGAGTATAGCGGATATGCGACATAACCTGATCGGCAGCCTCGGCGATATGATCGTCGTTGATTCTCGGTAGCGCAGCGGCAGCTATTATTCCTATTACCACGATCACAACGACAAGCTCTAGCATAGTAAAAGCTTTTTTCATCAAATTTATCCTCTAATCATCTTTTATAATCTTAAAATTTGCGATTTTTACGCCAAATTTATAGACCGCTATATTACCATAATTATCTTTCTGGTCCAAAATTGCTAATCGCAAATTTGCGTCCGGATGTGTGTCTATGCCGTAAAATTTAAGTCTCAAATCTAGCTTTTTATCGTCCGTGAAAATTTTTTCTACGCCTTCATTTTTTAGCTCTTTTGCAAGCTCTTTTGCTACATGATATCTGTAAACAAAATGCTTGGTCGGGTCTTTTAGCAAGCCGTAAAGCATCTCATTAAAAAGTACAAATAAAAATCCGGCAAGTAAAGAAGCCACCGCAAAAGAGGCTAAAATCTTATATCCGCGTCTAAATATCGGTAGCCTCACGCGGTACGAGCTAAAAAATACCCGAACCAAAATCGGCACCGAAATAACGCAAAAAGGCAGGTAGTTTTCGAGCTCAAGCCGCTGTCTGATCGATAAAACCAAGCAAAACAAAAATGCCGTTATACAAACGAACCAGAGCAAATTTTTGGTCTCTTTTATCCAAATTCTATACATAGCATAGACGAAATAGACGAAAACAAAAGGCGAAAACGCGGCTGCAAAAATACTCACGGTATCAAGCAGATGGCCTCTAGGCTTGCCGCCCGAGTCAAATCCGTAAAGATAAAAGCAAAGCGCAAAAAGTAGCGCCGCCACCCACGCCATCTTAGCGTCGCGCCTATAGACGGCAAATATAAAAATAGCCGAAAAATAAACCAAAAATGCGCCGCTAATAAAAGGCAACACACACAAAAGCGCGTAAAAAGCAAGCATTTTGCGTAGCTGATAAAGATAAATACTTAAAAGCGAAAGCGCGATTATGATGCCGGCGTCGTTTACCAAGATCGCTGATGCCATCGTCGCAGGAAGCAGTATAAACACGACTGCGCTTACTACTCGGTCAAATTTGCGTTTTAAAATTTGCTTTGATACCTTGTAGAGTAGCGCGACGCTAAAAATGTGGCAAATAACAAAAGGAAGGCGCAAAGCATAGTCGTTTTGTCCAAAAATCTCAACCGAAGCTCTAGCCAAAACGGCTGAAATTTTAGGCGAGTTATAAAACGCATCCGCCTCGTAGTAGCTAATGCTAAGCGTGCTAATCGCGTACGACAAAAAGCAAAAATCAATAAGGCAGATGATAAAAAGTAAAAACGTTTCCGAGCGCAACATGGCTAAATTTTGGGCTTAAATTTGCTCTTCCCAGAAAAACTCTATCCACTCATGCGCCTCCCTCACCGTAAAATCAGGCAGCAAAAGAGCTTTGCGTTTATAAAAGATAGTCGCGATCTTTAGCTCGATATGCGGGAAGCGATTTAAAAGCTCTTGTTTTATGGCTACCATACTCTCCCCCGTGTCGATCATGTCGTCCACTATCAAAATTTTATTAAATTTAGATAGATCAGGGATGTTAAAGATATCGATAGTATCGAGCTTTTGCGTCTCTTCGTAGTGGATTGAGTTTAGCGTAAAAAGATTGCGGTTATTTAACAGGCTCGCCAAAAAATGCCCCAAAGTAAGCCCGCCGCGGGCGATTGCCAAAATCACCTCGGGCTCGAAATTTGCTTTGATATCTCGCACCATTACTTTTACGTCTTTGTGAAATTCCTCAAACGGATACTTTAGCATATTTTCTCCTTAATGCACTAAAAATACAATAAAACTAATGAGCGCAAGTACGATGACGCCGATATTTACGTATTCCCACTCGCGTCTCATGATACGAACCAGCAGATACGCCATAAATCCAAACGAAAGTCCCGTCGTGATCGAGTACGTAAGCGGCATCAAAATAACTATCAAAAACGTCGAAATAGCGATGGCCGGATCTTTAAAATTTATATTTCCAAGCTCGCTAAACATCAGCACGCCCACCATCACCAGTATCGGATATATCGCGTTTGAAGGGATGGCTTTAAAAAGCGGCAACATAAAAATCGTAAGTACGAAAAATAGTCCGCAAAACACCGCCGTTAGTCCCGTTTTACCGCCCTCCTCTACGCCGCTAGCGCTCTCGGCAAACGACGTCGTCGTACTAACGCCCACTATCGAACCAACCATCGTGGCTACCGCGTCGGCTTCGAGAGTTTTTTCTAGTTTTTCGACGCCTTTTTGATTGCTCTCGTCAAAGATCCCCGCTCTGTTTCCAACGCCAGCTAGCGTACCGATAGAGTCAAAAAGATCGGTCACGAAAAATGTAACGATCACCGGAAGCAGCGCAAAAGATAGCGCACCCATGATGTCAAGCTCTAAGAATATCGGCGAGATCGAAGCCGGTAGCGAGATAAATTCCTTCGGATACGGCGCGATACCAAAAATCCAAGCGATCACCGAGGTCGTAAATACCGCGATGATAAAGGCACCTTTGACCTTCCACGCCCAAAAAAGTATAACGAAAAATAGCCCCACAAAGCCCAAAATAACGTTTGGATCTTTTAAATTTCCAAGCCCTACCAGCACGGCGTCGTTATTTACGACTACGCCCATTTGCTGAAGCCCGACGAAAGCGATAAAGGCACCTATGCCCGCGCTTATCGAGCGTCTGACGTCATCGGGAATAGATTTTAAGACCCAGATTCTAAAATTTGTAAAAGATAGCACTACGAAAATTATACCCGAGATAAAAACCACGCCCAGAGCCGTCTGCCACGGTATTTGCATGCCTAGTACGAGACCAAAGGTAAAATACGCGTTTAGCCCCATTCCCACGCTCATAGCCACAGGCGTGTTCGCCCATATGCCGTTTAGCACAGTAGCGACCACCGTGATGAGCGCCGTAGCCGTGATGAGCGCATCCATCGGCATGCCGGTTTTACTCATGATTATCGCGTTTACAGGCACGATATACATCATCGTTAAAAAGGTCGTGAGTCCCGCGCTAAACTCTGTCTTTACGCTAGTGCCGTTTTGCTTGAGTTTAAAAAAATCCAATTCCGCCTCCTTAGTTATCGTAAATTTTTAGTTCGTTATACAAGCTATCTCGCTCTACGGGGACAAATCCCGACGTCTGAATGAGATCGGTAAAATTTCTAAGACTCATACCGCTTGCCGATTTCGCACCGGCCGCGCTTTGGATGCTCTCTTTTTCTATCGTGCCGTCTAGATCGTCAGCACCAAATTCCTGCGCGACCATAGCCAAATTTATAGTCGACGTCGCCCAGTACGCCTTTATGTGTGCGACGTTATCGAGCACCAGGCGCGATATCGCAAATGTCTTTAAAATTTCGGCCGAGCCGGGATAGTTTTCTACTTTTAGATAATTATTGTCGCGCTGATAAACAAGCGGGATAAAGGCGTTAAATCCGCCGGTCTTATCCTGTAAACCTCGAATCCTTAGCATATGATCGATGCGGTTTTGCCTGCTTTCTACGTGGCCAAACAGCATCGTCGCGTTGCTTTCCCTGCCTTTTTCGTGCCAAAGGCGGTGGATTTTGAGCCAGTTTTCGGAGCTCACCTTGCCTTTGCAGATTTTACGTCTAACCTCTTCGTCAAAGATCTCAGCTCCGCCGCCAGGCATTGAGTCCACGCCGTATTCGAGCATTTTTTCTACGACTTCTTCATAGCTAAGGCTGTGTTTTCGCGAGAGGAAATCAACCTCCGCCGCAGTTAGCGCTTTGACGTGGATTTGCGGGTATTTTTCCTTGATTTTTTTAAAAATTTCCAAATACCACTGCCACGACGTCTCAGGGTTGTGCGCCGAGACGATATGTATCTCTTTTGCACCGCCGGCGACGCTTTTTTCGACGATTTTTAGGATCTCTTCGTGGCTCATCGTATATGGGTTTGGATTTTTGCGGTTTGCGGAAAATGCGCAAAATTTACACACGTCCGCGCAGATATTGGTCGGATTTATATGCCGATTTACGTTAAAAAACACCTTTTTGCCGTGCATTTTTCGCCGTTTGTCGTTTGCGAATTTACCCAGCGTAAAAAGGTCTAGGTCGTACAAGCCTGCGCATTCGTCTGCGTCCAGACGCTCGCCGCTTTGGAGTTTGTCTATTAAATATGTCAAATTTTATTCCGAAAATAGATATTAAACGGCGATTATATGTTAAAAAAGCTTTGTTTTTGCAAAATTTTAGTATCATCGGATAAAATTTACACAAAAAGACGGCGGTAAAAAAGTGGCTTTAAAAGGAAATTTAAGCGGCGTTTTGGGCGGCGCAAATTTGGCCTCGCAGCTAAAAAAGCTTCAGGGCAAAGGCTTTGCAAATTTCATCGCAAAGCAAAGCGACGAGCTTATAAAAGCTCTGTGCACACGGGTTTTGGATGAGATTTTTGTGGACTTTAACCCGGACATCGATTTTATCCCGTTTTGCGTCATCGCTACCGAAAAGTACGCCGACAACCTCATCTCCACAAGCTCGGTTTTAGAGATTTTAATCGTCTTTAAAGAAAACGCGGGCTTTAACGTCAAATTTATCCTAAAAAAGCTAGTCGCCGCGCTGGAAGGCTCAAATTTAAAGCTAAATATTAAAATTTGCGAGCTGGACGAGATTTTCGAAGCGCACAAAAACGACCACAAAGCAAAGGCCGCGTTTAGCCGTATCCGCTACATCTGCGGCTCGCGTACGCTCTATAAGGCCGCTCGCTCACAGATCTATAAAACGCGCGAGTTTAACGCGCAAGAAAATCTCAAATTTTACGCCAAAAATCTGGGCGCCTTTAACGATATCCCAAACATAAAGCAAGAGCCTGATCTTAAAAACGATCTAGGCGGTACGAACGACATCTACTACCTAAACTGCGCTCTAAACGGCTTTGAAAACGAGATCAGCATGCGCTCGCAGGCTCTAAAATTTATCGACGAAAAGGAGCTTAGCGCGCTAAATTTGGCGACTGATTTTATCCTTTGCGTAAAATCGGCGCAAAATTTGACCCTAGGCTCGGACGTTTTCGCCCCGGCTAAGCTAAACGAGATCACCGCGCTAATGCAAACCAAGTCCAAAAAAACGCAAGAAAATAGTAGCGTCATCTCGCAAAAGCTCTTTTCCTGCATGCATTCAGTCGCCGTTTTCTCGCGCTATCTGGTTTCTAGCTTTTACAGGAGCAAATTTAAAAGCGAGGTTAAATTTAGCGAGCTACGAGCCGCGCGACTAAAAAACGGATTTTATAGATTTGAAAATACCATTTACGTCCCGCTACACGTCCGCGCTAGGCCGCTAAACGCGGTGCTAAAGCAGCTTTTGGCTCTTGGCGATGCGGAGTATAAATTTGACGTCGGAACGATCTTTTACCTAAAACGCGCGCAAATCAGCAAAGAGGACGCCGAGGATTCGCTCGCGCTTTTTAGAAAAATTTTGATGCGAAACCACGCTCACTGCATCATCAAGGCGCTTTTGGACGCGGAGATTTTGCCCGTTTTGGTTAAGCCGCTCGAACACGCCGTAAATTTGGCCGAATTTGACGGCTATCATAAATTTAGCGTCGGCGAGCACTGCGTTTTAAGCGTCAAATTTGCCGAAAATATCAAAGATAAATTCGTAAAATCGCTCTACGACGAGCTTTGCATCGAGGGGCGCACGCTGCTAAAGCTAGCTTTGCTGCTACATGACGCAGGCAAGGGGCTTGGCGGCGATCACTCGGTCGTGGGCTCAAATATCTTTCGCGCCTACGCCGCAAAGCTAAATTTGAGTGCAAAGGCCGTAAATATCGGCGTTACGCTCGTGCGCTACCACACGCTGATGAACGACGTGGCAAACCGCGAGGACATCTACGATCAGCGCACGATTTTTAGCTTTATCTCAAAACTAGGCGATCCGCAAACCCTAAAGCTCTCATATATCGTCGCCTACTGCGTGATAAACGCGACCGACGAAAAGCTATATACGCCCTATCTGGCGCGACTTTTGCGCGAGCTTTACGGCATTTGCTTGCAAAGCTTTGAGGATGAAAATCTGCTCGATGAAGCTTCAAGGCGCGTAAAAAAGGAGCTTAGCATCAGGCGAAACGCTAAATTTGCGGCCTTAAGCGAAAATTTGAAAGAGAAAATTTTCGCTATCAGGTCAAATTTGCTCTTTGCCAAATACCAACCAGCAGACATCATCAGCATCGCCTGGGCCGCGCAAAACGCCGATAAACTAAGCGTGCAGGTACAAAATCATCAAAGCCTGAGCATCGAAATTTACGCGCAAAACTACCCGAATCTTGCCGTTTTGCTCTCGGCTCTGGCGCATCTTGATCTTGGATTTATGGAGATTTTCGAGCTGTTTGACGGTAAATTTTACGTCAAGCTAGAGTTTAACAAAAACGTAAAATCAAGCGAGCTAGAAACTCTAAAAAACCTCATCGAGATCTCGCTAAAAAGCGGCGCCTCAGCGCAAATAAATCGCCCGACAATACTAAAAGGTGAGCTAAATTTCGACGCGAACCACTCGCAAGAGTATGCAAAGCTGGGCATAAACGCAAAAGATCAGCGCGGACTGATGGCTTACGTATTGGGAGTTTTTAAGGAATTTGATGTAAAAATAGCCAACGCCAGAATCCAAACCGTAAAAAACAGGACGCGAAATTTGCTACTTATCGAAAAGCGCGAGGGCGTGGATTTGGGCGAAATTTTAAAATTATTAGAAAGCGAGTAAACATGTGCGGAATCGTCGGTTACGTCGGCAATAGAGAAAAAAGAGAATTTATTTTAAACGGATTAAAAGAGCTTGAGTACCGCGGCTACGACAGTGCGGGCATGGCGGTGATGAGTCTAGAGGGTGGTTGCGACAAATGCGCGCAGGAGATCGCCTTTTTCAAAGCCATCGGCAAGCTTGAAAATTTAGCCAAAAAATCAGAGGGCTTTAGCTCTAGCGGCGAAGGCGTCGCGATCGGGCACACGCGCTGGGCTACGCACGGCAAACCTACCGAGATCAACGCTCACCCGCACCTAGGCGAGCACTCTTTCGTCGTTCATAACGGCATCATCGAAAACTACAAAGAGCTAAAAGAGGAGCTTGAAGCAAAGGGCGTTAGCTTCCTTAGCCAAACCGACACCGAAGTCATCGTGCATCTTTTTGAGGAAAATTTAAAAACTATCGGCGAACCGTTTAAAGCATACGAAGCCACAGTAGCGCGCCTACACGGTGCATACGCGACGCTGCTTATCACAAAAACGGCTCCTGGGAAAATATTTTTCGCCAAGGACGCCGCTCCGCTAGCTATCGGCAAAAGCGATGGCAAAGAGGTATTTTTCGCCTCCTCCGACGCCCCGCTAATCGGCCTAGCCAAAGAGGTGTGCTACCTGGACGACAAAAGCTACGGGTTTGTTAGCATTGACGAGATCGCAGTTTTTAAAGATGCAAAAAGACTAAGCCCGAGTTTCGCCGCGCTACCCGCGGATAAAAGCTACGCGCAAAAAGAGGGCTACCGCTTTTTTATGGAAAAAGAAATTTACGAGCAAAGCGCGGTAGTGAGCGAAACTCTGATGGGGCGCGTCAAAGAGGATGCCGTCGGGCTTGAAAATTTGACCGACGAGTATCTACGCAATATCGATGATATCGTGATCTGCGCATGCGGCACGAGCTATCATGCGGCCCTTACCGCTAGCTATCTTTTTGAGAGGCTAGCAGACACGAGAGCCAAGGTCGAGATCGCTAGCGAATTTCGTTATAGACGTCCAAAACTAAACAAAAACGCTCTTTTTATCGTCATCTCGCAAAGCGGCGAAACCGCCGACACTCTAGAAGCGCTAAAAATCGCCAAGCAAGCGGGGCTAAAGACGCTAGCCATCTGCAAC
The DNA here is from genome assembly GCA_963528285.1 of uncultured Campylobacter sp. GTDB lineage: Bacteria > Campylobacterota > Campylobacteria > Campylobacterales > Campylobacteraceae > Campylobacter_A. The sequence continues at coordinate 9,723 of CAURVK010000019.1, forward strand.
GTCGATAACTCCTCGATCGTGCGATTAGCGGACGACACGCTGCTAACTCGCGCGGGTATCGAAAAGGGCGTAGCTAGCACCAAAGCCTTCGCGACGCAGGTCGTGACGCTATGGATGCTAGCGCTGCAAATCGCGCAGGCTAAAGCCTCAATAAGCAAAGATGAGCTAAAAAGCGAGATCGCAGCACTCCTGCACGTTCCACAAATTTTAAACATCAGCAAAGAGCCGCAAGAGCGCATCCGTCGCCTAGCCAAGCACTATTTGCACGGTCACGGCTTCTTTTTTATCGGGCGAGATATATTTTACCCGCTGGCGCTCGAAGGCGCGCTAAAACTAAAAGAGATCTCCTATCTGCACGCCGAGGGCTACCCTGCGGGAGAGATGAAGCACGGCCCTATCGCACTTGCCGACGAAAGGCTCTTTACTATCACGCTGATGCCAAAAACCATACTCTACGAAAAAACTAAAAGCAACGTCGAGGAGCTAGCCGCTCGCGACGCATATATACTTGCTATCAGCCCCGAAGAGTTCGAGCTTAGCGATGATTTTATCAAAACTAGCAAACAAACTCACCCGATGAGCGAATTTTTCGAGATGATGATCATCCTGCAGCTTTTTGCGCTAGAGATCGCCGTGAGGCTGGGCAACGACGTCGATATGCCGCGAAACCTTGCTAAAAGCGTGACGGTGGAGTAAATTTAGTAGGCGAAATTTGACGGACGCCGCTAAATTTCGCTTTTAATCCTAATCTGCAAATTTGGGCGAGAGGTTGCCCGCCTAAATTTCTCTCAAATTTTATTCTAAATTTAAATACAAATTTATCGGCGCCCGGGAGTATCATGCAAAATTTAAACGAAAAATATGAAATTTATCAAAAAAGGCTAGATAAAAAGGCGGATCGCCTCGCGTCGCTGATGAACTACGCAAAATGGCTTAAGCTCTGCGAAATTTTAGATGCCTCGGAGTGCAAGGGCATACGCGTAAAACTGCTATCAAGCGGCGAGGAGATCGCGCTCATCTGCGGCTTTGGGTGCTTGGAGGATGGGTATTTTGACTACGCCAACGGAGCTATTTTGTTTAAAGACTTGCACTGGGTTTTCGTGCCTAAATTTTACGAGCAAACGCGCATGAACAGAACCGAAAAGCTCGCCTCAAATTTTATCTCAAATCCGCTTGAAGCGGTGCTGGACGCCACGACAAAGGCGGGCAAATTTGACTACGAAATAGACGAAAACGGGCTAAAAATTTACGGATATAGATAAATTTACGCTACCAAACGGAGTCAAATTTAAAACTGCACTCGCTCGCCAAATGCTACAAAATTTGATAAAATTTGACGAAATTTAACCCAAAGGAGCAAATATGGGCGCTCATCTATGCCCAAAATGCGGCGAAAACACGATATATTTCGACGGCATCTGCCACTCGTGCAGCCAAAGGCAGAGGCGGGATGAAACTTTAAACCTAAGCGCGGACGAAGTAGAAGCGATGATCTTAAAAATCGCGGATCGTATCGACGAGATCGAAAAATGGGATGAGATTTGCAATGATTTTTGGGCGCTTTTTAGCCTGCTGGGCATCCACGATCCAAGGATCGCGCGAGCTGCGGCGGCAAAGGAAATCTACTATCCGCCAGAGCTCTACTTTGGCGCGCCGGACGACGTAAGAGACGCACTCGTAACAAAACTAAACTCGCTAGAGGACAACTCCAAAAACGTGCTAAACCACCTTCTTTGCGCGCTTGCCTGGCAGGGCGGCGAGCAGACGGCCGAGCTTTTTTACGAGCTGTATAAAAACCCGAGGCCGTGGCGTAAAAAGCTCTACGTGGGCACCAAGTTTTACGCAAAAATCGGCGGCTGGGAATTTGATGAGACGGGCGAGCGAAAATCTTTGGTTTTTGATAAATGCCTCACCGCAGTGCGCGTAAAAGATGGCAAGCGCGCGAGCCAAGACGCAAATTTAAACCCAAACCAAAACGCGGATGAGTCCGTACAGATCGGCGAACCTACAGGCCAAAAGTGCGAGTTTTGCGGCTGCGAGATGCTTGATATGCTGCGCCTAAAGGCAACTGATCCGCAGCTTGCGTTTTTAAATTTAAAGCACGACGCGATATTTCGCTGCTGCCCGACCTGCGTCGGCTCGGTCAGATATTTTTGTAAACGCGGCATAGACGGCAAGATAGAGCTAAGTCATGATGGCGAAGGATTTGACGAAAACTACTTTTCGCAGGAGGATTTTGCGCGACTATGCGATATGAGATTTAAGCTAGGCGGCGAGGTTTCGCCATTTTACGGCTGCTTTGACGAGCTTGATACGACCGTGGGCGGCTATCCGCAGTGGGTGCAGGACGCCGAGTATCTAGCCTGCCCTAGCTGCGGCGGGACGATGAAGCATCTAGCGCAGATCCCGTTTGGCGAGATGATAGAGGGCGAGGGCGTCATATACGTGCAGATCTGCGAGAAATGCGAGGTTTTGGGCGGTTGTTTTCAGTGCACGTGAGGCGGACCAATTAGCTATAATGCGAGTAAAATTTGATTTAAGGAGAAAAAATGGGGTTATTCGGTTTGGGCAAAAAAGCTGAAAAGGCGCAAATTCCAAGCACTTTTGCCGGCAGAGCGGATAAATTTTGGACGGAATTTAGCGGCATGGTAGATGAGATCAAGGCTGATCTGGCGGCGGAGGAGTTTGAAAAGGCGATGCAAAAGACCGACGAGAAGCTTCGTATCTGCCTTGCCGAGCCATATTTTATGACGGGACTCGTAGGCGATAAGCTCGATCTGGTGCTAACTCCCGAGGGTATGAGGCACCGCTTATTTTGGCTAAGCTTCATCAAAAACGCCATGCCAAAACAACTCGAGTCCAAAATGCTCTGCACGCTCGGAAAGCCGCGCGCGCCGCGAGGTATCGGCGGAATCGAGATGTACGATACGCACGTAAACGCCGAGGAGTCGATGATCTACGCGCAGTTTAACGAAAGCGACGTGGATATTAAAATTTACAATGCAAATTTAGCGGCTCTGCTCGCGCAGGACGAGGACAAGGCCTATAACCTTAGCTTTATCCTACTTGACAATATGGTCGGCGAAACGGCGATCATAAATACCCTAGGCGAGCTTGAGGTGCTAGCCGAGCCTGAAGAAAACGGCGTGCCGCTAAGCGAATTTGCCGATCTGATAGATGAGAAATTCGGCGAAAAAGCCGCGTGCGAACCGCTAAAGAATTTTTCCAGCTACGTGATGGAGCCGCGCGGTAGCGAGGTGCGCGAGGACGTGATCGTAGGCACCACCTGCCTAACCGACATCGTAAATCAATACCTAAACGGCGAGCGCGACATCTATGATGAAGCTTTTGAGCTTGGCATCAAATTTTGCTTTCTTAGCATCGATAACGGCGGCGACGTACAGAAAGGCTTTGATCTGCGAAACAAGATCGAGGACGAGGAGCTAGAAAGCTGCGGCTCGTTTCTAGAGATAATCGGCGGCGCAACCGGGCAGAAGCGCGCATACATCGATCTCGTCTGCTACGACGAGGAGAAACTGAAAGAAAAGGTAAGCGAGCTTCGCAAAAAATATGGCGCTAGTATCGAAATTCATGACTTTAAAAGATGAATTTAGCTACGAGCGTCAAATTTATTTTGGATTTGTACGCCCGCACTATTTTAATTTTGGTGCTAAATTTTACTTTTGCTATCAGTTGCAGTAGGCTATTTTCTTATTTAAGTTAGCTTGAAAATAAAACTATCACCAAAATGGCGGCGTGGCAAGCATAGATCAGCACACGAGCGGTGCGGACTTTAGATGAGTTTTGCGCCACGCCCTGCTCTAGCTACCTGCTATGCCGTGCGCAATTTTCAAATTTAAACAGCTTCAATGCCTATTAAAACGACAAGGTTTGTTTGCTCACTTGCCTCAACGCAAATTTTTAAGATACTGGCATGCGTTAAATTCTCCGAGTTTGCAGCCCCTATCGTAAAGTTCTTTGGCGGCGTTTTTATTTTTTTCTACGCCCATGCCTTTTTCGTAAGCAAAACCCAAATTTGTGCAGGCTAGCGCGCTAGCACCCGAGCAAGCATTGGTAAAAAGCAAAACGGCTCTTTCGTAGTCTTTTTCTACGCCCTCGCCCTTAAAATAGCAAACCCCAAGATCGGCGCAAGAGTCCACGTGTCCGCGCTCGCAAGAGGCCGCAAATATCTGCGCCGCCTTTGCCGCGTCCTTTTGCACGCCGCCTCCTATCGCGTAGCTTAAGCCAAGATTGTAGCACGCCGTTTCCTCGCCCAGTTCGCAGGCCTTGCTAAACAACTCATTCGTCTTTTTGCCGTCGGGATAGACGCCAAGCCCCTTGCCGTAACTATACGCCAGGCTCGCGCAACCCTCGGCCACGTCCTTTTCGCAGGCTTTAGTAAACAGCTCGTTTGCCTTTTTATGATCTTGCGTCGCGCCTTGTCCGTTTTGATAAAGCAGCCCAAGATATACACAGGCTTTGTCCGCGCCTAGCTCGCAGGCCTTTTCGTAGCGCGCGACGGCTTTTTTAAATTCTTTGTCGGATTCGTAAAAATAGCCAAGTCCAGCGCACGCCATCGCGTTTTCCTCGCCGCCTTTCTTACAAGCGAGTTCTAAATTTTTAATCGCGTTTGACAAACTCTTGCAAACCTCCTTGTTTCCCTTCTCGCACTCATCGCGCAGATCGGCTAGCTCGCCGCCAAAAGCTAGCGCCGCAAAAAATATGAGCGAAATAAAACATTTCATAAGCTCAAATTTCCTTTCAAATTTTATAAATTTACCGCCGTAAAGCACCGAGACCGAAATGTCCGAAGTATAAATTTAAAAAGATTAAAATTCAAATTTAGCTAAAATCGCTATCAAAAAGGAGCGTAAAATGATCTTTGAAGACGAGCTGATTTTCATCGAGCGAGAAACGAGCGAAATCCCGTGGGTAAAAATTTTTACAAAAACGCCGTTTAAGGAGCTAACCGACTGCGACGAAGCCACGCAAAAAAGGGTTTTTGAAGCGGTTTTAACGACCGAAAAAGTAATGAGAAAATTTTATAATCCCACGAAAATAAACATCGCAAGCTTTGCAAACTACGTTCCGCGAGTGCATTTTCACGTGATGGCGAGATTTGAGAGCGATAGCTTTTTCCCAGAATCCATGTGGGGCAAAAAGCAGCGCGAGGGCGAGCTAAATTTGCCAGATTTTGCCGAGTTTTCTCAAATTTTGGCGCTCGAGCTAGGCAGAGTCCGTGAATAAAAAAATACTTCTAACGCTCGCGATCATCGTACTAGCAGGTGTTTTAGCGGTCTATAAGGTGCGCTGGGACGAGCAGACGCAGACGGAAAATATCAAAAAATTTCTCGACTTTCAAACGCAAATTTTAAATAAAAACATAGAAGAGGAAAAACTCTCCGCGATGACCGTTGCGACGCTGCTAGCGCAAAACGAGCACGTGAAAAAATGTATGAGCCAAAATAATCGTCAGATGTGCTTAGAGACGCTTGGCAAATTTACCAAAACGCTAAGCAAGGTGCCGATTTACGAAAATGCCAAATTTCACATCCATACACCTGAGATGAGGAGCTTTGCTAGGAGCTGGATACCGCTATATAACGACGATCTAACGAACTTTCGCCACCTACTAGCCGAGGCTAAAAACGGCGTAGCCGCAGGCATCGAGGTCGGTCGCGCGGGTGTTTTTATCAGATCCGTCGCGCCGATATTTGAGGATAAAAAGATGCTGGGCAGTATCGAAGTGCTGCTTGATTTTAAGCATTTGAGTGACTTTTTCGCACAGCAAGGGCTAGGCCTTTTCGTACTACTCGACGCTAGCGCCCACTCGCCGTATCAAAACAGCAGCGACGAGGGTATCATCGAAGGCTTTCATTTCGTAAATAAGAGCTATGCAAATTTAAACGTCTTGCCGATGCTAAAGGATATAAAATTTAAAAGCGGCGGATTTTATCAGACGGATTCGCATGCCTTTACCGTCCAGCCTATGAACGACGCAAAGGGCGAGCGAGTGGGGTATTTCGTGATTTATTTTAACTCCGACTCAAAAGAGCGAAATTTAGCAAAACTCGGCGTTTGGTTTGACTAGTCAAGCAGGCTTTTTGAGTATGGCGAAAATTTGTAGGTAAAGACGCTGCCTTTGCCCAGTTCGCTTTTAACGCCGTACTCTACGCCGTTTTTCACGCAGATACTTTGCACGATATTTAGCCCTAGTCCAAAGCCGCCCTGCACGCCCTCGTCTCTAACGTAGCGTTTCCAAATTTTACTCGTGTCTTTTATGCCTTCGCCCTCGTCCTCGACTACGAGCACGATTTTGCCGCTTTTTTCAAAAAGGCGTAAATTTATTATTCCTCCTTCGCGGCTGTATTTTACGGCGTTGCTTAGGTTGTTATCGATCAGTCTGCCCGCCTCTATCTTGCTCATAAAAATTTGCAAATCAGGCTCGACGAAGTCGTAAATTTTGATATTTTTCGCCATCGCGATACCTCGCATATACCGCGCTCGCTCGAGGCTAAATTCGCTCAAATTTAAAATCTCGGGCGGAAATAAAATGTATCCGCGCTTGATGTAGTACTCGGTGTCCTCGTAGGTAACTTGCATCTGCTTTAGGGCCGAGCGCATGCGGGTGACGTATTTGTTATCAAGGCCCAGCATCTCAAGGTTTATGCCGATGATGCCCAGCGGCGTTTTTAGCTCGTGCATCGCGTCGTTAAAAAAGTTATTCATATATTTTTTAGCGTCTTTATACGGCTTTATCCCGCTAACAAACGACAGATAAAGCGCGAAAAATACGACCACGAGCGCAAATGCTAGAGTTAGAGCCGTGACGAATAAAATCCTAGCCGCGTTTTGCTTTTTGGCTAGCACGAGATAATAAAACTCGCCGTCCGCGCTAAAATAGGTCTTGTAAAAAAGATGGCCGTTTTCTTGGCGGGTGATAAATTTTAAATTGCTCGGTCGCGCGTCCAAATTTGAGACGATCTGCTTTTCTTTGAGATCAAAAACGCCGTATCTATAGGTAAGCGAAATAGGCAAAGTCTCGTTTTTATCGAGCGCTTTGCGGATTTTACCCTCGTACTCCAGCAGCTCGAACATATTTTTTGAGTATTCGTCTTTGGAGCTTAAATTTATAATCTCGTAGCTTTGAAATATAAACAAAGCCATGATGATAAAAGTGGCTAAGATAGGGATTTTAAGATTTTGAAACATCTATTTTGTAGCCTAGTCCGCGCGCTGATTTTATAAACTCTGGAGTCGTTTTTTGACGGATTTTTAGTATATGCATGCGCACGTCAGCGGGGTCGATTTCCTTGTCGTTCCACACTTCGGCGCGTAGCCGCTCGATGCCCACGAAGCTGTTTTTATGAAATAGCAAGCACTCGATGATAGCAAATTCTCTCGTACTTAGCTCGACGGGTTCGCCTTTAAATTTGAGCCGCTTTTTAGCGGTATCGAGGCTAAAGTCTTCGTCGATCGCGATTAAGTTTTTATCGTCTCTGCCGTGATATTTTCGCATTAGCTCGTTTACTCTAAATTTTAGCTCGGCTAGCTCAAAGGGCTTTTTAGGTATTCGTTACAGCCTAGCTCGTATCCGACCGCCATATCGTCTATATCCACGAGCGAGGTCATTATCATTATGGGCGTTTCGCAGCCGATATCTTTGGCGTATTTTATCACCTCGTGTCCGCTGATATGCGGAACCTTGATATCAAGGATTAGCAGGTGATAAAAGCCCGCCGCTATCTTATCGCAGGCGACCTTGCCGTCAGCGGCCTCATCCACCTCGTAGCCTAGGCTCTCTAGATATTCGCTAACGCTCTCACGATATACGAAGTCGTCTTCAAGCAGTAAAATTTTCATAAATTCTCCGAATTTTATCGCAATATTTTAAGGGAGATGATAGCTAAAAATGATTTTGGATCGTCTGAATTTAAAAAGGCTCGGCGAGTTTACCGAGCCTAGTGCATCTAGTTTAGCCTAAATTTCACGCGCCCGTGAAAACTTGACCTGCATAAACGATGTAGTATCTTAGCATCACGACGCCGCAGATAACTACAAGAGAGTTTGCTATGATGTAGCCCACTCTATAAGCGTGATTTTTAAGAGCCGTTAGAGCTATGGTGATAGGCGTTAAAAGTCCGATACCTACGACGCCTATCCAAAAGATTAACGCGTATTGTCCAGTGCTTAGAGCTTGTTTTGCGGCAACCGCACTCGCTCCACCCTCGAAATATAGTCCCAAAAATAGTATCGCAATAAGCGGTATCTCAAAAAGTACGGCACGCAAGTCCATAACCAAAAGATACTTCACGTTGTCTTCGTTAAGAAGGTGTTTGAAGCACAAAAGGCCGACTAGGATGTTTGTCGCTACGCCTGAGCTAAAGCCTGATGTTAGGAACAAAATCGGTAAAATCGGCGTGTTCCAAAGCGGAAGCTTCGTAATCGCGCTAAGCAAAAAGCCCGTGTAAATACCAACGCCGATCGCAAGGCCAAAAAGAGCCATCTCGACTATCTTTGAAAGAGGCGCAAAAGAGCGAATCAGCCTAGAAATAGGTCGTAAAATCGCTAGAATTTTATACTTTTCTATCTCTTCTTCGAAAATAATCACCGCAAAAAGATAAGCCAGCGGCGTATAAAGCAACAATAACGCAACGCCGATAGACATAACCGAACCAAAGTTGTACTTAATCAAAATCCAGTAAAAACTAAGCGGTTTGCCAAGGTCAAGCACCAAAAGCGCAAGGCCCACGGTGATCGTTATAGGAGCCACTAGAGCGCCTGCTTTTACCATCGCGTCCCAGATACTACCGTCTTGTTTTTTGTGGTAGTTCCACTTTACAAGCAATGCAACCATCATCGCGCCTGCGGACAAACCCGCCAAAAATAGATAAACCGCTATCGGCCACGGCCAGTAAATTTCATTATATTGCGCTACGCTTCCCCACATATTATTCATGGCTTCCTCCTTTGCGGTTAGCTATCATAGCAAGCTTCGGTTTGGTTTTAAGCTCGGCTTTAGGATAGTAGTGAGCTTTAGTGTTTAAAATTTTACTTACTTCACTGTTTGGATCGTTTATATCGCCAAATGCCAAAGCATCGGTCGGACAAACGGTCACGCACGCAGGCTGCTCGCCAATGCTCACTCTAGTCTCAAAGCAAAACGTACATTTGCCTATCTCGCCGGTTTTTGGCTCGACGTAGCGAGCGTCGTAAGGACAGGCTAGAATGCAGTATTTGCAAGATACGCAAGTAGAGTGATCTAGCAGCACGATACCCTCAGCCGTCTGAAAGCTAGCTCCGGTAGGGCAAACCGCCACGCACGGAGCGTCCTCGCACATCACGCAACTGTGTCTGCTAAAGTCGGTTTTTAAATTTGGAAATTTGCCCTTTATCTGCGAATGGACTTGAAGTCTAAAAACGCCTCTAGGCACTTCGTTTTCGCTCCTGCAAGCCACCGAGCAAGCCTGGCAGCCTATACAGAGATTTTCGTCATGTATCATTCTATAAGCTTTTTTCATCTTTTTTCCTTTACGCTTTTATTATCTTGACGCCGACGTTTCGTACCATCGTAGAGGCGACGGGACCGATCACGGTAGGATCTAGCAGCTTGCTTTGATTAGTTCCCGCGCCGTTCGTGCGCTTTAGTCCCGCGCTTTCGTGACCAAAACCGTGATAGACGAAAAGCGTATCCTCCCTGATGCCTTCAGTCAGCATCACGCTTGCTTTTTCTTTTGCGGTTTTGCTTTGCAGGGTTATTTTGTCGCCGTCTTTTAGCCCGTATTTTTTTGCGGTATTAGGGTGTATCCAGACGGGCGCGCTACTCATCAAGTCGTTTAAAAATTCTACGTTTTGCGTGTGTCCGTTGGTGTGTATCGGCGTTTTGCCACTCATTAGGCAAAGCTCCTCGCCGAAAAATACGTCCATGCCCTCGGCGTTTAAGCAGCCGTATCCCGGAAACTGCTTTTCGACCTTTTCGCTAAAGAGCTCGATCTTGCCGCTATCGGTTTTAAATTTGACCTGCGACTCCATCAGCCCATCTTCGCCGACAAACTGCGCCGCGCTAGGAAATTTTTTGGTAAATTCTTTTACGCTATCTTTTTCTCTAAACAAAATCCCCGGCACCTTCCACGTGACGTAGCCGTCTTTAACCAGCTTTGCTAAAAGCTCGGCGTTTCCCTTTACTTGTCGCATTCGCCACTCGTCCATCGTATTTGAAGTATATAGCTCGTCTATTTTCATCCTGCGGGCTAACTCCCTAAAGATATCGTAGCCGTTTTTAGTATCGCCGACGGGATCTACGACCTTATTTCTTATCATATACGCAGGTTTTTGGCTCGACTTATCCTCGATGCCTTCGTCGCGCTCCAGATAGGTGCTCTCAGGCAGTATCACGTCCGCCCATATCGCAAAATCGCTCATATAAATATCCGAACAAACGATAAAATCAAGCTTTTTAAGGCTTTCTATCGTAGTTTGAGTGCCTGCGACGTTTATAGGATGATTAAATCTTATGCTAAACCAGCCTTTTACCGGATAAGGCTTCTGGCTTAATATAGCTTGCGGAATTTGCATCAAAACACCGTGACTCCTGCCGACGAATTTATTTACCCCGTCCTCGCCGGCGCCGTCTATCCTAGGGGTTTTAGGCACTTTTATCGCGGCGTCCGGGTTCGTGATCTCTGGGATTAGCTCTTCGCCTGCTAAAGTATTATATAGCTTAGCCTTTTTGCCGCCAAAAATTCCGCCCTTTTTCTCCCAGTTACCCATCATAGCATTTGCCGTCATTATGGCTCTGGTGCGGATATACTCGGCTCTAGTAGTAGTCGTGTTGTGGCCGAAGTCGATGATGACCTTAGGTGCGGCTTTCCAGATTTCGCCAGCGATTCGCTCGAGCGTTTTTGCAGGTATTCCCGTGATATTTTCTTGCCACTGCGCAGTGGTGTCTTTGGTCGCTTCTACGACTTTGTCAAATCCGATCGTAAATTTCTCTATAAATTCTTTATCGTATGTGCCATTTTTGATCCATGTATGGATAAGGGCTAAAACAAATGCTAGATCGGTTCCCGGTTTTACGGGTAGCCACTCGTCGGCTTTTGAGGCCACGACGCTAAAGCGCGGATCTAAAACCAGCAGCTTGGTATCTTCTTTTGCGGCCATTTTAGCTAGCTTTTTAGCGTCGGCGATGACGATGCCTTCAAAGAGATTGTGCCCGAAATTTACGACGTATTTTGCGTTGCCGAAGTCTCTTTTTAGCTTCGCATCGCCGTACATATGCTCGCAAACCATCTGATAGGTGATCGGACAACAGGAAAAGTGAGAAAAGCAGTTTGGCGAACCGTATGCGCTAGCAAAGGTCGTCATTAGCTTGTGCGTTTGGCTTGATTTTGCCGTAAATACAAAGCTCTCGGGACCGTATTTTTCCTTGATTTCTAGCATTTTTTAGCGACTAGATCTAGCGCCTCGTCCCAGCCCGCCTCGCGCCATTTGTTTTCGCCGCGCTCGCCTACTCTGATGAGCGGTTTTACGATGCGCTGCGGATCGTAGAGCTGATTGTGCCCGCTGCCGCCCCTTGCGCACACGGAAGTCGCCGTGCCGCTTACCTTGCCGTTGCCTTGGATGAAGACGTTTTTGCCGTCTACGACCTTGGCCCCGATAGGACAGCGAGAAGAGCACATCTCGCAAAAACTATAAACGGTCTTATCGCCGCCTTCTAGCGCTTTTGCGCCGACCGCGCCTAAAGTACCGGGCGCGTAAGTCACCGCAAGCAAGCCCGTGGCGGTGGATGCTTTTAAGAAATTTCGCCTCGAAGTATCCATTTTTTCTCCCTTTTTGAAATAAATTTGCCGAAATCTTAAATAATCAACGTAAATTATACGTAAATTTTTCGTATCAATATAAATTTTAATTGATAACGACCATTTCGTTTTTTAGGGAAAAAGCTTAAATTTAACTTCAAATTTACCGAATTTATAAATATCAAATTTTAAGAGATGATGATATTTGAGCTGCTGTTTGCTTAAATTTATAACTTAAAAAGTATTCTTTCGGTTCCAGCCAAAAATTATTTTAATTTTATTTGTATATAATTCGCGTATTTTTTCAAAAAGGCAAATTTAATGAAAAAGCAAATTTACATCATTCACGGCTACGACGCCTCGCCGCAAAGCCACTGGTTTGGTTGGTTTAAAGAAAATATGCGCGGCATTGCCGAGGTGGAAATTTTAAAGATGCCAAACCCGCAAACACCAAAGCTAAACGAGTGGCTAGAAACGATGAAGCAAAACGTAAATTTAGGCGAAAATTCATTCATCATCGCTCACAGCCTGGGCACGATAACTAGCTTAAATTTTCTTAGCGGTTTTGCAAATTTACCAAAATTTGGCGGTCTAGTCCTCATATCGCCGTTTGACGAGCCGATTAAGGAATTTGTGATTTTAGATGAGTTTTGCGAGCCGCAAATCGACTACAAAAAGATAAAAACGGCGACGAATTTTATAAGAGTAATAGCCGCAAAAGACGACTATATCGTGCCTTGCGAGCTTAGTCTAAAGGTAGCGCGAAATTTAGACGTGGCACCTGATATATTTGAAAAAGGCGGACACTTTATGAGCGCGGACGGCTTTAACGAATTTGAGTTTATATTAAATTTATTTAAATTTAAAGACGAAAAATTATCATAAAATAATAACTAAAAAGTAAGATTATTTAAAAAAAATTACTATAATGTGCATTTTGATTTACTAAATTTATGTTCAAGGATATGTTTTGAGCGAGTTAAAATCCCTATTTTTCAGTATGACGTCGGCCGTCGTGCTACTTATTATATTTGCTATCGGTAGCGGCGCGGCAACGATAATAGAAAGCTACTACGACACAAAAAGCGCGTGGGCAGCGGTTTACGGAGCGAGTTGGTTTGCTTTGGTACAGGTGCTTTTAGGCATAAATTTAGCTTACAATATTTTTAGATACAACCTTTTAAGAAAAGAAAAACTACCCGTTTTGATATTTCACGTTAGTTTTTTGTTTATGCTTTTAGGCGCGGCGATGACGCGATATCTAGGCTTTGAGGGCAACATCCACATCAGAGAAAACGAAACCTCAAACGCGGTATTTGGATCCATATCCAGGATAGAAATCGCCGCCGAAAAAGACGGTCAAATTTACTCAAACTCAATCCCGAAACAAATCACTTCCATCGGTTCAAACGATTTTAACTTGCCGCTTGAAATCGCGGGCAAAAAAGCAAATTTAACCTTTGACGGATACTATAAAAAGGCCGAAACCGAGTACTACGAAGCAGACAAAGGCGAGCCGCTCGTTAGGCTTGCAGTATCAAGCCCCGACTCAAAAGAAGAAATAAGCCTGCAAGCGGGCGAAACTCGCGAGGTGGGCGGCGTTAGCTTTGCATTCGACGCGCAGCCGCTACTTGAAAATTTCGTCAAAATCGAGCTAAAAGATGGCAAATTTTATCTAACTTCAAACCAAAATATCGGCTACTTTACGATGGCGACGAATGAAAAAGGCGAGTACGAAAAAGACAAAGCGACCGAGTTTTTACCGATGCAGCTCTATACGGTCACGGATGTAAATTTCGTACCAAAATCATTGCTAACAAAAGCTGCCAAACGAGTCGTGAGCAAAAACGGCGAGTATGACGCATTGGTGGCAAATTTGACGTTTGACGGCCAGACGCAGCAGCTCATGCTCTACGAAAACAGCTACATACCGGCTAAAGCTAAGATTGACGGCGTACTTTTCAACGTTTACTGGGGCTCAAAGATGGTCGAGCTTCCTTTTTCATTAAAACTTGAGGACTTCGAACTTAAGCGCTATCCAGGCTCAAATTCGCCGATGAGCTACTCTAGCGACGTCATCGTCGAGGACCCTAGGACCGGAAACTACCCGTATAAAATTTACATGAACCACGTACTAGATCACGACGGATATAGATTTTTTCAAAGCAGCTACGACCAAGACGAGCTTGGCACAGTATTATCCGTAAACCGCGATCCGGGTAAGATTCCGACCTATATCGGCTACTTTTTGCTGGGTTTGGGACTATTTTTCAACGTCGTAAATCCTCGCTCTCGCTTTAGAAAACTAGCTAAAATGATAAACGAGGATGCCGTTAAAAAAGTCGCGAGCTTTGTTCTAGTAGCCTGCTTTGCGGCATTTGCTCCGAGCAAAACCTACGCGGCCGATAACGCTAGAAACATCGATGCAAACCACGCAAAAGAGCTCTCTACGCTAATCATCCAAAGCGCCGACGGCAGAATGAAGCCTTTTGACACTGTCGCAAGGGAAATTCTAAACAAGATCCACCGCAGCGATACGCTAGACGGCCTAAATGCAAACCAAGCCATACTTTCGATGATGGTAAACGCCCCGTACTGGCGCGACGTGCCAATAATCTACGTCGGAAATAAAGAGCTAAAAAAACTAATCGGCATAGACGAAAAGGCTAAATACGCGAGCTATAACGACTTTTTTGCAAGCGATAAAGACGGTAAAATCATCTACAAACTAAACAAATTTGCCGAAGCCGCAAACCGCAAAACTCCGGGCGAGCGAGGTACGTTTGATAAAGACTTGCAAAAAGTGGACGAGCGCCTAAATATCCTTTATATGGTATTTATAGGCGAAGTCTTTACTATGTTTCCAAAGATGGACGACCCGAACAACAAATGGTACGGTATAGCCTCAGCCATGATGTATCTTCCTAAAAACGAGAGCGAGCCGATCGGCAGAATGCTAAGAAGCTATTTCACTAGCGTTGCCGAAGCTACAGAAAACAACAACTGGCGCAGTGCAAATCAAGCTCTAGCCGAGATCAAAACCTATCAGCAAGAATACGGCAAAGCGGTCATCCCGGGCGAAAAACGCATCGAGATGGAGCTGTTTTTTAACGAGTATAAAATTTTCGAGTCGCTAACGCCGATATATCTTTTGGCAGGATTTGGGCTTTTATGCTTCGTGTTTGCTAAGATGGCAAGGCCTAAACTAAATATAAAATGGCTCTTTGGTATAGTTTACGGCGTGAATATCTTAGCGTTTTTGCTGCATACCTTTGGCATCGGTATACGCTGGTATATCGCCGAGCACGCGCCGTGGAGCAATGCCTACGAATCGATGATCTACATCGCTTGGGCGCTTAGCTTATCAGGTCTAGTGTTCTCACGCCAAAGTCCGATAGCTATGGCTCTAACCTCGATTTTAGCGGGCATTACGCTATTTGTCGCGCACCTTAGTTGGATGGATCCGCAGATCACCACTCTAGTGCCTGTGCTTCAGAGCTACTGGCTAACGATCCACGTCTCGGTTATCACGGCTAGTTACGGATTTTTGGGACTTTGCTCGCTGCTGGGTATGTTTACGCTCGTACTTTTTGCTATGCAAGGTGGCAAAGAGCATAAGGAAATTTCACGAAATATCCTAGAAGCCACGCGTATAAACGAGATGGCGATGATACTGGGTCTTAGCCTGCTTACGATGGGCAACTTCCTGGGCGGCGTTTGGGCGAACGAGAGTTGGGGTCGCTACTGGGGCTGGGATAGTAAGGAGACGTGGGCGCTGGTTTCTATTTTAGTTTATGCAGCGGTTTTACACATCAGATTTATCCCTAAACTAAACAGCCAGTACGCATTTGCCGTGACTTCGATGTTTGCTTATTGGTCGATCATAATGACCTATTTTGGCGTAAACTTCTACCTAAGCGGTATGCACTCGTATGCTGCTGGCGAGCCGGTGCCGGTGCCGACTTTTGTGTGGGTGGGCGCGCTTTTGATGGTCTTGATAGCTGTTGTGGCGTATTTTAGAAAACCAGATAAAACGGTGAAACTATAATGAATCAAACTACTATAGTAATAATTCTAGCGACGATTCTTTTGATGCTCGTCGCTTCCCTTATTTTTATGGCGGTTAAGCTAGGTAGCGACAAAATCGCAGCCAACAATGCGGCAAAAGAAGCCGCCAATCGAGGCATCACACTAGATGATTTACTCGCCGTAGCAAACGATCCAAGCACTAGCAAAAATAAGTTATTTTCTATTTTGAGGACATTTTATTCAAATTTTAGGTTACCGCCTAAAAAAGATGGCATAGCGCCCGAGGATGCAAAAGAGTATTTAAATTTCATTCTAGCTATAGCTTCGCACAAAAATGCCGACGCCAAACTAATAGCTTTTATGACTAACGAACTAAAAAAGAAAAATCCTGAATACGCAAGAGAGATCGATGCCTACGAGCAAAAAGGTATGTCGCAAACAAAAAAATAAACTCTAGCTAATTTATTTTGTTTTAAATTTACTATTGAGTTCTGATTTTAGATAACCAAAGACTCCCGTAAATAGCCCCAAAACACACAAACTAATATAGAGTACTTAGGCGGTAAATTTTAACGGGATTTGATTTTAATAACCGCCTAAAAATTGCCAAATAAACTTACTTTACAAACGGCAACTCAAATTTAATCCACTCGTAGTCAAGTCCGATTTTCGTCACAGCCTCGTAGCAAATCGCGCTAAGAAGCCCCGCAAAAAGCCCCGCGACCATATCGTCGCCCATCACGCCAAGCCCGCCTTTTACATTTTTGTCGATACGACCGATCACGGAGGGCTTTATGATGTCAAACGCCCTAAAAAACAAAACCGATAGCATAAACTGCACCGCCGTAGCGCCGCTGATAGAAATCGCCAGCCAAACGCCCGCAACCTCGTCTATCACGATGCTGCCGTGATCGTGTATGCCAGTTTTTGCCTCATAGTCGTCGATGATCTTGATGCTATATAAAAAAAGGCAAATCGAAACTAAAAACAGCGTGGAAGCGGGCAAAAACATCAAAAATCCATACGCTGCGACCGCACCTGCTATAGAACCCACTGTGCCTGGAGCTTTGGGGCTTAGGCCAGCGCCAAAAAACATTAAAAATAACCTTTGCATAATTTTCCTTGAAATCAAATTTAAATCATAAATGGCGCATTTTACTCGCCGATTTTTAGTGCGATTTTAGCAAATTTAGCTTGCAAATTTCAAAATTCGGACGCCAAATTTTCGCCGATTTCGGATATTTTCAAATTTGAAGGCAAAAAGCATTAAATTTATTAAATTTTACAACCGCAAATTTTATCCAGGCTTTTTTGGTTCTCAAATTTTGATAGCAAGCATATCACTCGTTAAGACGTATACCTAAAAACGTTAAATTTGACGCCAAAGCCGAGCACTATGCCTTGTACCAAACAAGCTGCAGTAACGTAACGCCTCGCGCCATAAATACCAAGTGCCAAATTTTAGAGTTTTTGCGGTGCGGGTCTTGGCAAGTAAAATTTGCAAATTTGAACGCAAAAGCAAAGATAAGATACCGCAAAAACGATAAGCTCGCAACGCTAGTCACTCAGTAAATTTTAGCGGCGATAAAACGCGAAGTTTCCCAAGCTAAATTTAACTCTTCCCCTGCTTCGCACTGCAAATTTGTGGCTCTTGGGAAGCAACTGCAAGCGCGACAAAGCTGCAAAGCACACTCCCCACAAAACGAGCCATAATAGAAAAGAACCATACGTCTGTGCCAAATAGGCAAAAAGTGCCAAACAAACAACGCATGCATATAGCAATAACCCAGCTTCAACGATATTTCGACGCAGCAAAAGCCAAAAACAAATTTAAGTCAGCGACGTCGTCTGATAAAGCTTCATCAAATTTTCGTAAAACTCCCTCTCCGTCTGCTTTTCGAGCAGTCCGTTGCTAGGGAAAAGATCGTCGCAAAGCTTTTGGATATTTTCAAATCGGTTCGGAAAAAGCTCGCTCAGTATCATCGCCGAGATGTCACGCCGCATGAGGATCGCAGGCGGCAAGATACCCGCTAGCAGCAAGGTTTTTAGCGTCTGTGCGTGGTATTTGATATGGTGGTGCTGGCCGTGCGGGCAGGTCTTGGTGCTAACTAGCGTCTTGCACTCGTCGCAATAGACGAGCTCTGGCAGTACGACGATATCTAAATTTAGATCGTTTTTGTAGCGCTCCAGCACCGTGTGAGCGACGTTGTGATCGTAAAACATACCGATGCCCGCGTGATTTTGCCCGACTATGAGCTTATGCGCGCCCAGCCTATGCGCCGCAATGCACTCTAGCGTCGGATTTAGGTGCGAGCTAAAGAGATTTGAATTCTCAAAAGGCACGATGATCAGGCGGTTTTTGGGGACGTAGTTTTGGATGAAGTATTCCAGCACGCTTTTTTTGAGCGCGAAGCTCATCATCTCGTCCGCGCCGTGGCTTTTTAGTAAAAATAGCAACACCAGATCTGAGCTATCTATCGTCATCCTGATCAGACGCTCGTGTGCGCGGTTAAATGGTTCCGCAGTTAGCATGATCGCCGAGATTTTGCGGACGTTTTGCTCTCTTTTGACCTCTTCGATAAGTTTTCTTACTTCAGCTAGCTTGTCGTCGTAGATTTTTATCTCGCCGCTTACGGCCAGTTCGCCGCTTTGGCTTTGCTGTGCGGGCGCGGCTTCGTTAGCACGAAAGATATTTTGCGAGCTTTTCTCGGCGTTAAATTTAAAAACCTCGCCGACCTCGATATACCCCACAACCTTGCCGCCGTTGATAAGCTCGATATGATCGCCCTTTGAGGCGTTTTTTATCGTTTCTTGGTTGCGCTTGCCGTGCGGAGCGAAGACGAAAGTATATGGCATCGGCTCGCCGGCTAAAAAGCCCGTCTCGTAGATCTCGTTCGCTTCTTTTTCGTTCATCAGGCGGTTAAATTTACTAAAAATTTGATTTTCTATGAGATCAAGCGCGCCGAAAGCCTCGTCGTTTATCCAAACGGCGTTATTTTTTCTTGACGACGTCATATTTTTTCCTCTTTTCCCAAAGCGATTTGCGCGAGATGCCTAGCTTTTTGCTAAGCTCGGTGTCGGGGTATTTGTCCTGGTAGTTTACGATGATGTGCTTGATGTAGTCGTCGATCGTCAAAATTTCGTCGATTTGGAAATTTTTCTCGTCGCTTGCGATGTTTAGCGTCTCCATCGGCGCTTCTTCGTTCGGATTGGTCGAGCTTGCGATGAGCTTGCGTTTGGCGGCGAGAGATACGATCTGATTTTTGGCCTCTTGGCGTAAAATTTGAAAATTTGAAAAATATAAAAGCGTGCGCGGATTTGCCGCGGCTACGGCTTCTACGTCGATGCCTGGCTCTAGCGGGACGTATTTGAAGCTCAAATTTAGCGCCTTTGCGTACTCAAAAACAAAGTTATCGGCATTTATCATTTTATTGCATTTGATGAGAAGCGGCAGTTTTATGCGCTTAAAGTCGAAATTTAGCGCCGAAACCGCCTTAAAATGATAGTTTAAGTAGTCCTGATAGGTCTTTATAAATGTTTGCAGCCGCCTAAACTCCTCGAAATGCTTGATCTTTCGCACCAGCTCCTCGATCATAAACGGCTTTTGTATGTAGTCGCTCGCACCCGCTTTTATCGGGATCGAGACAGTGTCGTTGCTAATATAGGTGATGAGCAGGATGACGACGGAGTCTTTAAATTTTTGTATGATTTTTAGCGTCTCGTCGCCCGCAAACGCGCTAGAGAGCAGCACTACGTCAAAGTGCACGTCCTTGCCGCCCTCCTTTGCCCTCTGCTCAGGCTCGCTTTTCATCGCCTCCGCCGCGCTCCTTGCGATCTCGCACTCATAGCCTAGATTTTCCAGCTTTGAGGCGATGCTTTGGGCTAGGTAGATTTCGTTTTCTATTATCAAAACTCTCATTTTTTACTTTCGTCGTTTTATTTTTGCGTCCAGTCGTAAATTTTTAGACTCGCCGACGCCGTGGCGGCTATACCTTCGCCCCGCCCCGTAAAGCCTAGCTTCTCGGTCGTCGTGGCCTTTACGTTTATGCGGTTCGGGGTTAAATTTAGCGCATTTGCGATGTTTATTTCCATCGCGGATTTAAATTTACTAAGCTTTGGCCTCTCGGCGATGACGGTAATATCGGCGTTAATAAGCTCAAATCCGACGCTTTGAACGAGCCTATATGCTTCTTTTAGTAACATAGCCGAGTCCGCCCCCTTAAATTTATCGTCGGTATCGGGGAAATGCTCGCCTATATCGCCCAGACCCGCCGCCCCCAGTATCGCGTCGATGAGCGCGTGGATAGCTACGTCGCCGTCGGAGTGAGCCTTTAAATTTCGCTCAAAAGGTATTTTCTCGCCGCCGATTGTTACGAAACTACCCTCTTTTTTCTCCTCTTCAAAGGCATGCACGTCAAAACCGTTGCCCACGTAAATTTCGCTTGAGGGCGTGCCAAGGCCGCAAATTTTAGAAAGGTCGTCTTTAAATGTGATTTTTCTAGCGCTTTCATCGCCCTGCACGTACCAAATTTTACCGCCAGCAGCCGCTATCGCCGAACTATCGTCGGTGTAAATTTGACCTGATTCGAGCGCGCTTTTTAGCATCGCCGTGCGCGAGAGCTGCGGAGTTTGGATGAGCTTGATCTGCTCTCTATCAACGGCCTGGGAGCCCAGATAAACGGTATCCGGCACTTTTAGCGCAGGCACGACGCAGTCGGCGTTTTGGATGCCGCCCATGATGCGTGAGAAAAGCTCGGCGCTAATCATCGGGCGAGCGATGTCGCTAACCAAAACATACTCGCTTTGAACAAGTTTAAGCGCGTTTTTTAGGCTCTCTTGACGGGTCGCGCCGCCTTTTACAAAGCGATATGACGGGGCAAATTTGCTCATATATTTTTCCTCGTTTGAGGCAATGATTATCTCTTTAAAAGCGTAGTGCGAGCTTAAATTTTTAGCCGCAAAGAGCCATAATGGATCGCTTCCGACGCGCAACCACTGCTTTTTAACGGGCATTTCAAAACGACTAGAGCTTCCGGCTCCGAGCATTATCAGCGTAACGTCTAGCAAAATTTCTCCTTTGGCGAAGTGTTACGATATTATACATCCTAAAAGCTTGTTTTTATCTTTTTTGAGTAAGATTAGGACCAAAATTTTTAAGGAGAGAGATATGAAAGAATTTCGGGTCAAATTTGACTCCGCCGACAAAACTCCGACGCAGATGTACTACGCTAAAAAAGGCGTCATAACGCCCGAGATGAACTACGTAGCGCAGACTGAGATGCTAGATCCCCAGCTCGTTAGAAGCGAGGTCGCCGCGGGCAAGATGATAATCCCCGCCAACATCCATCACGAAAATTTACTCCCGATGGCGATCGGCAGGGAGGCTAAAACCAAAATCAACGCAAATATCGGCAACTCAAGCCTAAGCAGCGATATCTGCGCCGAGCTTGAGAAGCTGCAAATTTGCCTAAAATACGGCGCCGATACGGTCATGGATCTAAGCACAGGCGGCGATCTGGATGCCATTAGAAGCGCGATAATCGCAAACTCCACCGTTCCCATAGGCACCGTGCCGATGTATCAGATCATCCACGATATAAAAGAGGTCGAAAATTTGACAACGGACGACATCCTAAAAACGCTCGAAAAGCAGGCTCGCCAGGGCGTTAGCTACTTTACTATACACGCGGGCTTTTTGCTCAAATTTATGCCGCTGGTCGCAAAACGCAAGATGGGTATCGTTAGTCGCGGCGGTAGCTTAACTGCTAGCTGGATGATGCATCATCATAAGGAAAACCCGTTTTACGAGGCCTTTGACGATATTTTAGAAATTTGCGCCGCTCACGACGTCGCGCTATCTCTTGGCGACGGATTGCGTCCTGGATGCCTATATGACGCGACTGATGAGGCTCAGCTTAGCGAGCTGCGGGTTTTAGGCGAGCTGACGCTGCGCGCATGGGAGAAAAACGTGCAGGTGATGATCGAGGGGCCGGGTCATATTCCTTTAAACCAAATAGAGTATAATATGAAAATCGAACGCGAGCTGTGCCACGGCGCGCCTTTTTACGTGCTAGGACCGCTACCTACGGACATCGGCGCGGGGTACGATCACATCACTTCGGCTATCGGCGGGACGATGGCGGCCTTTTACGGAGCATCGATGCTGTGCTACGTGACGCCCAAAGAACACCTGGGTCTACCTAATGCAAACGACGTCAGAGAGGGGATCGTAGCGCATAAGATCGCCGCTCACGCAGCCGACGTAGCGCTGGGCAAGACTGGAGCCATAGAGCGCGATCACGCGATGAGCGACGCTAGATACGCTTTTGACTGGAACAAGCAGTTTGAGCTAAGCCTAGATCCCGAAAGAGCGCGCGAGCTGCATGACGAGAGCTTGCCGCAAGAGTCGTTTAAAAAGGCGGAATTTTGCTCGATGTGCGGGCCTAAATTTTGCGCATATAAAATTTCAAAAAATCTAATGAAGGAGAAAAATGTTAAGTAAAGAGGAAGTCTTAAATAGACTAAAAGGCGTGATATATCCGGGCTTTGAGAAAGATATCGTGAGCTTTGGATTCGTAAAAAACGTCGAAATCGGTGAGAAAATTTTAATCGAGGTCGAGATCGTAAGCTCAAATCCGGGCGTAGCAAACGAGCTGCGAACCGACATAAAGCGAGTGATGGGCTCAAACGAGTGCGTCATAAACATCATACAACCAAAAATACCCGAGGAAAAAAGCAACAGCCAAAGCGGTAAAAACATCGCTCCGCAGATCAAAAATTTCGTAATGGTAAGCTCGGGTAAAGGCGGCGTAGGCAAGAGCACTACGACGCTAAATTTAGCTATCTCGATGGCAAAACTAGGTAAAAAAGTAGGCATCCTAGACGCCGATATCTACGGTCCAAATATCCCTCGCATGCTCGGCGAAGTGGGCACGCAGCCTCAAGTCGTCGGCAACAAGCTAAAACCGATCCTAACTCACGGCGTCGAGATGATGAGTATGGGCGTGCTAATGGAAGAAGGCATGAGCCTCATCTGGCGCGGCTCGATGATCATGAAAGCTATCGAGCAGCTACTAAAAGACGTATTTTGGAGCGAGCTAGACGTGCTATTTCTGGATATGCCTCCGGGAACGGGCGACGCACAGCTAACTCTAGCTCAAAGCGTACCGGTAACTGCGGGCGTGTGCGTCACGACTCCGCAAGTAGTCGCCCTAGATGACAGCAAGCGCGCGCTTGATATGTTTGAGAAGCTTCACATCCCGATCGCGGGCGTGATAGAAAATATGAGCGGATTTATCTGCCCTGAAAGCGGCAAGGAGTATGATATATTCGGCAAAGGCACGACCGAGGAAGTGGCAAAAGCTTATAACACCGAAGTGCTAGCCGAGATACCTATCGAGCCTGCCGTTAGAGTCGGCGGCGACAGCGGCAAGCCGGTGAGCTTTTACGAGCCAAACTCCGTCACGGCTAAACGCTACGAAAAAGCGGCGGCTAGACTGTGGGAGATAATCGAAAGCATCAATGATGACGGCGGCGCGGACAACTCGTCTATCCAGCCCGTGATGGACGGCAAGAGCGCTTGCTCGAAGTAAAATTTAAAATCTAAAGCCCGAATTTACTCAAATTTGGGCTTTAACTCTCGCAAATTTACAAATTTAGGAGAACGACGATGAAAGCGATCGTAACGGTGATCGGTAAGGACAAGGTTGGCATTGTAGCGGGCGTTTCAGCCAAGCTCGCGCAGCTTGGGCTAAACATAGACGACATCAGCCAGACGGTTTTAAACGAGTTTTTCACGATGATGGCGGTGGTTTCCAGTGACGAAAAGCAGGACTTCACGGCTCTGCGCGAAGAGCTAAACGAGCTAGGCGAAAAGCTAAAAGTAAAGATCAACATCCAAAGCTCGGCGATCTTTGACGCCATGCACAACATCTAAGGTGCGCAGATGGACATCAAAAACGTAACCGAAACGATCGCGATGATCGAGGAGCAAAATTTCGACATCCGCACGATCACGATGGGTATCAGCCTGCTTGACTGCATCGATCCCGATATCGACAAAGCCGCAGAGAAAATTTACGCAAAGATCACAGACAAAGCGCGCGATCTGGTAAAGGTCGGTAATGAAATTTCGGCAGAACTCGGCATCCCGATCGTAAATAAGCGCGTCTGCGTAACGCCTATCGCCATCATCGGCGCAGCGACGGATGCCGTGAGCTACGTGCCGCTTGCTAAAGCGATGGACGAAGCGGCGCAAAAGGTCGGTATCGACTTTATCGGCGGCTTTTCGGCGCTAGTTCAAAAGGGCTACGCAAAGGGCGATAAAATTTTAATCGACTCCATCCCTGCCGCGCTCGCCGCGACGCAAAAGGTCTGCTCGTCGGTAAATATCGGCTCGACCAAGACGGGCATAAATATGAGCGCGGTCGCCGATATGGGGCGCGTGATCAAAGAGACGGCGCGGCTTTCGGATCTTGGCGCCGCTAAACTAGTCGTATTTGCCAACGCCGTCGAGGATAATCCCTTCATGGCGGGTGCATTTCACGGCGTGGGCGAGGCCGAAGTCGTCATAAACGTGGGCGTCAGCGGCCCTGGTGTCGTTAAGCGTGCGCTTGAGAAGGTGCGCCAAGCGAGCTTTGACGTGGTCGCCGAGACCGTGAAAAAGACTGCGTTTAAGATCACGCGCATCGGACAGCTCGTAGGTCAAATGGCCTCCGAGCGGCTAGGCGTGAAATTTGGTATCGTCGATCTCTCGCTGGCTCCGACTCCGGCGGTGGGCGATTCGGTCGCGCGCGTGCTTGAGGAGATGGGGCTAGAGCGCGTCGGCACACACGGCACAACCGCGGCTTTGGCGCTACTAAACGACGCGGTCAAAAAAGGCGGCGTGATGGCGTGCAACCAAGTAGGCGGGCTTAGCGGCGCGTTTATCCCCGTCTCCGAAGACGAAGGCATGATCGCTGCAGTGCGCGCAGGCTCGTTAAGCTTAGAAAAGCTCGAAGCGATGACTGCGATCTGCTCGGTGGGGCTCGATATGATCGCAATACCCGAGGATACGCCCGAGCAGACGATCGCCGCTATCATAGCCGACGAGGCCGCGATCGGCGTGATAAATCAAAAAACGACCGCCGTGCGCATAATCCCAAAAGGCAAAGAGGGCGACACGCTGGAGTTTGGCGGCCTGCTCGGTAGCGCGCCCGTGATGAGCGTAAATAAAAACTCCTCGGCTGACTTCATCGCTCGCGGCGGCCAGATCCCCGCGCCTATTCATAGTTTTAAAAACTAAATTTACAAAGTCCGCTCAAATTTGCGGACTTTGTAGTAAAATATCGTATAATTGTTTTTAATTAAGATTCCGCATGTGGCTTTTTATTTATCCATACCTTCTATTTTTCATATTTTTTCGCTATAATCCCCCAACTTTTTAAATCGATTTTAAGTT
>CAURVK010000020.1:0-31739 GCA_963528285.1 uncultured Campylobacter sp.
GATGCTATAAACTTAAAATCGATTTAAAAAGTTGGGGGATTATAGCGAAAAAATAGTTATATTTGATTAAAAGTATATAAAAAATTGATTTTTGATTTTTTATACTAAATCTTTAAATCGTTCCTGATGGTTATATTAAATTTAGCTTTAATTTAGCTATTTTTAAATATAATCCAAGCTTCAATTCACACACACCAGTCCTAAAATTTGGTTGCGTTTGTCAAAAACAAAATGTTAATGGGTGTGGAGGAGAAACCTAAATTTCGGGGAAACCCACAAGGAGAAAACTCATGATAACAATGAGAGATTTGCTAGAGTGCGGCGTTCATTTCGGACACCAAACGCGCAGATGGAATCCGAAGATGAAAAAATTCATTTTCGGCGAGAGAAAAGGTATCTATATCATAGATCTACAAAAAACTATCCGCTACTTCCGCTACACTTATAACGTCGTTCGCGACGCGGCTGCAGAGGGTAAGACTATACTTTTCGTAGGTACTAAAAAGCAAGCCGGTGCAACTCTAAAAGAGTATGCTGAAAAATGCGGCATGCCGTACGTAAATCACCGCTGGCTAGGCGGCATGATGACGAACTTCGGTACAATTCGCCAATCTATCCGCAAACTCGAAGTAATTGAGGCTATGGAAGAAGACGGTTCTATAAATTTACTAACTAAAAAAGAAGCTCTAATGCTTCGCCGCAAAAAAGAGAAGCTTCTAGCGTCTCTAGGCGGTATCAGAAATCTAAAAACCGTGCCTGATATGATTTTCGTCATCGACACCGTAAAAGAAAAAATTGCCGTTCAAGAGGCTAATCGCCTAAAAATCCCTGTCGTGGCTCCGATCGATACAAACTGCGATCCTGACGTTATCGACTTCCCGATCCCTGGCAACGACGACGCGATCCGCTCGGTTCAGCTTTTCTGCCAGGAGATGGCTGAGGCTATCATCGAGGGACGCTCTCAGCTTGAAAAAGACGGCGGCGAGCAAGAAGAAGGCAAAGAGGCTGTAAGCCAAGTCGAAAAAGACGCAGTCGTAAACGAGGCTGTTAACGAAGACTTCTCCGAGGACTTCAGCGAGGACGAAGAGTAATGGAAATCAGCGCACAAATGGTAAAAGAGCTCCGCGAATCAACCGGAGCCGGAATGATGGACTGCAAAAAGGCGCTAGCCGAAGCTAACGGCGACATGGAAAAAGCCGTTGATATATTGCGCGAAAAAGGTCTAGGTCAAGCTGCTAAAAAAGCTGACCGCCTAGCTAGCGAGGGTCTTGTGAGCGTTGTTGTTTGCGATCACTGCAAAACCGCAACTATCAGCGAGATAAACTCTGAGACTGACTTCGTCGCTAAAAACGCTCAGTTTCAAAATTTGACCAAAGACGCTACGGCGCACATCCAAACAAATTTGATAAAAGATGTCGAGAGTCTAAACGCAAGCGTTATCAACGGCGTTAAATTTGAGGATTATTTCAAAAGTCAGATTGCTACTATTGGCGAAAATTTGGTCGTT
Source organism: uncultured Campylobacter sp. (assembly GCA_963528285.1). Taxonomy (GTDB): domain Bacteria; phylum Campylobacterota; class Campylobacteria; order Campylobacterales; family Campylobacteraceae; genus Campylobacter_A. Next base: position 1,508 of record CAURVK010000020.1, read on the forward strand.
CGCCGCTTTGATACTATAAAAGCTGACGACAAAGGCGTAGTAAACGGCTATGTACACTCAAATGGCCGCGTAGGCGTACTTATCGGCTTAGCTTGCGAAAGTGCAGAAATCGCAAACAAAGCGGCTGAATTCGCAAGAAATTTGTGTATGCATGCAGCCGCTATGAAACCAAGCGTAATCAGCTATAAAGACCTTGATAAAGATTTTGTCGAGAAGGAATTTATCGCACTTCGTGCCGAGCTTGAAAAAGACAACGAAGAGCTAAAACGCCTAGGCAAGCCGCTTCACCACATCCCAGAGTATGCGAGCCGCTGCCAAATAGGCGATGCAGAGCTTGCAAAAGCTACGAAAGCTATCGAAGAAGAGCTAAAAGCCGAGGGTAAACCTGAGAAAATTTGGGATAAAATCATCCCTGGCAAGATCGATAGATTTTATGCCGACAACACCGTTTTAGATCAGCGCCTTACGCTGCTTGGACAGTTTTACGTAATGGACGATAAAAAAACTATCGAGCAAGTCGTTGAAGAAAAAGGCAAAGAGCTAGGCGGCAAGATCGAGATCGTAAAATACGTTCGCTTTGAGCTTGGCGAAGGCTTAGAGAAGAAAAACGAAGACTTTGCGGCCGAGGTTGCGGCTCAAATAGGCTAAATTTATGGAAATCCTAAAGGGCGTAAATCTAGGCTTTGCGTATGACTATACGCTCTTTGAGGATGTAAATTTAAGCGTAAATGCCGGCGGCAGCTGCGCCATAACGGGCGTCAGCGGCTGCGGCAAATCAACTATACTTCATATACTTTCCACTCTTTTGCGACCCAAAAACGGCGAAGTTATCTATGGCGGTAAGTCGCTTTACGACCTATCGGCAAACGAGCTTTTACGCATTCGCAGATTTGATTTCGGTATTATTTTCCAGGCGCACTATCTTTTTAAAGGCTTTAGCGCGCACGAAAATATCGAACTAGCCTCCGTTTTATCTGCACAAAAGATCGACGATGAAATTTTGGCAAATTTAAAAATAGACGGTGTAGTGAATCAAAAAGTAGGCGAGCTAAGCGGCGGGCAGCAGCAACGCGTCTCGATCGCTAGAGTGCTTTGCAAAAAGCCGCGCGTGATATTTGCCGACGAGCCTACGGGAAATCTGGACAAACAGACCGCAAATGAAGTGATGCAAACGCTGTTTAACTACATCAAGGCAAACGCTGCGGCGCTGGTTTTAGTCACTCACGACAACGAGCTTGCGCAAAGATGCGACGAAGTTTACCGCCTCGAAGATAAAAAATTCTCTTTAATTTCTCCCGAGCTTATTTAAATATTTTTACAGCAACGATTTGCCAAATTTATGGCTTAAAATTTATGCTCAAATTTGCGGGCTATTTTTTGAGTTTAAATTTATCGCAAACCGCCTAAAGCGACCAATTCTGAAAGAACAAAATTTATGATCAAATTTAGTCTCGTAGCCGTATTTTATAAAGCATAGCGATTTTTTAAATTTACCCCCGGCAAACTAAAATTTAGCCCAAAACAAAAGCTAAAAGCAGCCGCCAAATTTAAACCTCCTAAATTTAAAAAAGCAGTATTTTAAAGCCCTTGATCACGCCTAAATTTCCGCACGTTTTCATCTGTCTTTTAAATTTACCGAATTTTTAAGGATTTAACCCTAAAATAACGGTACTTAAATTTAAAACGAAAGAGTCAGGTGGAGCTAGTAGAGTTTTTTGCGCCCGAGCGCGTCATCACCTTCATGCTGTTGTTTGCGCGTATCGGCGGGCTGATGCTATTTTTCCCGTTTTACGGGCACGAGCAGATCCCTATGAGCGTCAAGACCGCGTTTTCGTTTTTACTCACGCTATTTTTGTTTCCGCTTGCTAGTATCAAAAGCGGCGAGATTTACTATCTAGCCGTAGAGATCGTGAGCGAGGCGGCACTGGGGGTTTGCGCAGGACTGCTGCTTCATATCGTTTTTGCCAGTTTGCAGCTAGCGGGCGAGCAGATATCGATGATCATGGGCTTTTCGATGGCTTCGGTGCTGGACCCACAGACTGGCCTTAGCTCGCCAGTGATCTCAAATATCATAAATTTCCTCGCGCTCATGACTTTTTTGGCCTTCGACGGGCATCATTTGATCTTGCTTTTTATCTCAAATTCCCTCACGCACGTTCCGTTAGGCGGCTTTTACCCGAGCCCAGATATCGTGCAGTACGCCTCAAAATCTATGATAAATTTGTTTACTTTCGGATTTATCATTTCCTTCCCGATTTTGGCGCTCTCGCTGCTTTCGGATCTGATTTTTGGTATGCTGATGAAAACGATGCCGCAGTTTAATCTACTAGTCGTTGGCTATCCGATCAAGATCACGATCGGCTTTGCTGTGCTGATCGCGATACTAGCGGGTATGATGGAGCTTTTTAGACAGCTCGTGCTTCGCGTTATCAACGATCTTCCGTCGCTATTTTTCTAAAACTAAGCTTGAAGTAATGGAAAATGTTTTAAAATACGTTTTTTAGGTATAAAAAGGAGAATTCGTGAAAATCGTTCTTGTAAACGCCAATCCCGCAGTATCGCGTTTGGCGACGCTGGCTCTTAGCAAAATGGATTACGAATACGTTGAAATCGGCGATGTAGGCGAGCTTAGCGGCGTTTTTGACGTGCTTATCTTGGATAGCGATATTGATGTAAAAGAGACGAACCTAAAAGAATTCGCAAATAAAATTTTATATCTTTCTTCTAAAAATTCTCCGACCTTTGAATATGCCGACAGGATACTACCAAAGCCGTTTTTGCCCACGGAATTTATAACTATCGTAGAGGATCTGGCGAGTAAAACAAAGAGCGCCGAGCAGCCTGCTGCGACAAATAATAATGAAACCGCGGAAGTGTCGGTCGAGGGATTTGAGTTTATAGATGATCCAACCGGGGATGTATTTGAAGACGAGATTATGGAGGCGGACGTAAGCGAGTTGAAGCTAGATGACGAGTTTGAGGATGATTTGCAAGGGACGTTAGTCAAAGATAGCGCCTTTGACGAGCTAAACGAGATCGTAAAAGCAATCGACGATATGGACGAGCTAAGCGAGAAGCTCGAAGGCAATGAGCTGGATTTAGACGATGCGAACGATGAGCCGACTGAGTTTGAAATCGCTGCGAAAGACGATAAATTTGATGAGCTTTCTACTGATTCGGATATGCCGGATGAGCTTCTTGGTGGCAAATTGGAGATAGCCGACGAGCCTGAACTCGGCACGGCAGAGCTTGTTGTAGATGGCGAAGACAAGCATGAAGAGATTGATGATAAATTTGAGCTTGATTTTGACGGTAGTATCGAGGATATCAAGCATCAAATCGACGAAATAGACAAGATGGACGAGCTGTCAGAAAATTTGGATACAGACGACGAGTCTTTGGATGCTAAATTTGAAACAGCGGACGAGCCTGATATGGCCAAGTTTGTCGATATGGATGGTGCGGACGAGCCTGAAGCTTTGCAAAGCCTTGAGCAAGCGGAAGATGACGATAAATTTGCAATAGAAGAAGCTGAGGAGCAAGAGGATATCTTCGCCGATATGGATATGAAATCCGACGAGCCCGACGAGCAAGAGTTGCAGGTCAAAAATAGCGCCTTGGGCGATGAGTTTTTGCTAGACGATATGGACGTAGCGGGCGAGGTGGAGAAAGAGGATTTTGCGAGCGAAGAAAATTTGACGCAAGATGCTTTGGATGATGAGCTTACGGATGATATTTTTGCTGTAGAGGAGCAAGGCGAGACGGAAATAAGCTCCGAGCAAGAAGAACAAGAAATCGGCGAGCCTGAAGCCATGCAAAATGAGCCTGAAATAGAGCCGCAGATTGATCCGAGCGAGTACGGCGATATCGAGCAAATCAGCGAAAAAGATATGGCATTAGCACTTAATGAGAGCGGATTTGTGGGCGGCGAGGTGGTAAATTTAGGCTCGCAAAAAGCTCAAACGGCCTCAAAAATAGACGAGCTTAAGGCTCAAATTTCAGACGCGGTAGCTAAAAATCTAGAAAATTCGCTGCAAGACGGCGAACTGCGAGAGGCTCTAAAAAACCTAAACATAAAAATCAATATAAGCTTTGAGGAAAAGTAGTTGAAGGGGCAAATTTTAATCGTCTCCGGCCCCAGCGGTAGCGGTAAAAGCACGCTTTTAAGCCGTCTTTTAAAAGAGGAAAACGATCTTTATTTTTCGATATCAAGCACAACGAGAGCGCCGAGACGGGGCGAGACCGATGGCGTGAATTATTATTTTACAAGCGAAGACGAGTTTAAAAAAGGCATAGATGCGGATGAGTTTTTGGAGTGGGCGTGCGTGCACGGCAACTACTACGGTACCTCGCTAAAGCCCGTTTTAAAGGCGCTTGAAGAGGGCAAAATAGCGATTTTTGACATCGACGTGCAGGGTTTTAATATCGCTAAATCAAAATTTGCCAAAAATATCACCTCCGTTTTTATCACGACGGCTAGCAAAAACGAGCTAAAATCAAGGTTGCAAAATCGCGGCACCGATAGCGCGGAAACCATCGAAAAGCGGCTGATAAACGCAGTCGGCGAGATGGAGCATATCTTAGAGTATGATTATTTTTTGATAAACGACGACTTGCAAAACTGCTATGAAAATTTGCGCGGGATTTTGCGCTCGATGCGCCTAAAAACGTCAAATTTAGACGCAAAAGAGATTATTAACAAATGGAATAATTGATAAAATTATGCTAATATAACGAAAATTAAAAGGAGAAAAAATGGGTCCAAGCGTCCAACAATTGCTTATTATTTTACTTATCGTGGTCTTGCTTTTTGGAGCGAAAAAGATCCCTGAGCTCGCAAAAGGCCTAGGTAAGGGAATAAAGAGCTTCAAATCAGAAATGGAAGATGATAAAAAAGCCGAGAACGTAGAAAAAGTAGAAGAGAAAAAAGAAGAAACCGCAACCGCCGCAAAGACTGAAGATACGGCTAAAAACGCGTAAGGAAAGGCGTTGAAAAAAAGCGTAATAAACGAAATAAAAGGCGTCGTGGACTTTGACTTTGCGCTGGAGAAGCCAAAAGATAAGGGCTTGGCGCACTACGCGATGCCTACTTTTAGTTTGGCAAAACAGCTCAAAAAATCCCCCGTAGCAATAGCCGCCGAGCTAGCGTCTAAATTTGAAAATAGCGAAGTTTTCGAGGCAACGGCGCTAAACGGCTATATAAATTTTAAACTAAAGCCTGCATTTTTGGATAAATTTGCCTCGGCTAGCCTTGCAAATCCGAGCGAGTTTGCAAAAGGCGGCGGAACTAGCGGCGAGAAAATTTTGCTCGAGTACGTCAGCGCAAACCCGACTGGTCCGCTTCACATCGGGCATGTTAGGGGTGCGGTTTTCGGCGATACGTTAGCTCGCGTCGGGCTTCATATCGGCGAAAATATCTCGACTGAATACTACATCAACGACGCAGGCAATCAAATCGAGCTTCTAGGAACGTCCATATCGCTTTGGGCGCGCGAAAATTTATTCGGCGAGAGAGTGGCGTATCCGGAGAAATTTTACCGCGGCGACTACATAGAGCCTATCGCAAAAGAAGCGCTAGAGAAATTCGGCAAAGAGATATTTTACGACGAGAGCCGAAATCTAGAACTCGCCGAGTTTGGCAAGGATAGGGTGCTGGTTTTGATCAAGCAAAATTTAGCCGACGCGCAAATTTTCATCGAAAACTGGGCCAGCGAAAAGAGCTACTATGACAAGCTCCCTCTCACGCTAGAACGCCTAAAAAGCGAGAACGGCATATACGAGAGCGAGGGTAAAATCTGGCTAAAATCAAGCGAAGTCGGCGACGAAAAAGACCGTGTCATCGTGCGCGAGGACGGTCGCGGCACCTATCTAGCCGGCGACGTGGTATATCACGACGATAAATTTAGGCGCGGATTTGACCGCTGCATCAACATCTGGGGCGCCGACCACCACGGCTACATCGCACGTATGAAGGCGGCGCTGCATCTGCTTGGATACGACGAAAACCGCCTTGAAATCATACTTTCGCAGATGGTGAACCTGCTAAAAGATGGCGAAGCCTACAAGATGAGCAAGCGCGCGGGCAACGTCGTGCTGATGAGCGACGTGGTCGAGGAGATCGGCTACGAGGCGCTTAGATTTATATTCCTTAGCAAGCGCTGCGACACGCATCTGGAGTTTGACGTGGATGAACTAAAGCGCGAGGATAGCTCAAACCCGATATTTTATATCAATTACGCGCACGCCAGGATCAATCAAATCTTCGCAAAAGCGGGCAAAAACGTCGCCGATGTCGCGAGCGTTAAATTTGCAAATTTGAACGAAGACGGCAAGAATTTGCTATTTGAGGCGCTCACGCTAAACGATATCTTAGTCGATAGTTTTAACACGCGCGCGGTAAATAAAATTTGCGACTACCTAAAGAGCTTGGCGGCGAATTTTCATAAATTTTACAACGAAAATCGCGTCGTAGGCAGCGAAAACGAAGACGAGCTTTTAAAGCTTTTCGCCGTCGTCGCACTCTCGATAAAAACGGCTCTAGGTCTAATTGGTATCGCTGCAAAAGATAAGATGTAAGAGTTAAATTTAATAAATTTAGAAGCGCTAACCGGCGCTTCTTGTTTAAAAACAACCCCTTAAAATCCATGAATCTTTCCAAAATTTCCGCCGCACTTTTCTTTATATTTTTGATATCGATAGAGTACCTAGCCCTCACGCCAGCGCAGATAAAACTCGTCGAAAACAGCTGGGATAAAGCAAATCACTTCATTGCATTCGCCGCGCTTTACGTTACTTTGCATTTTGGCTTTTGTAGGCTAAATTTGGGTGCAAAGTTTGCTATTTTGCTAGCATACGGTATCCAGATAGAGATCATGCAGTCGTTTGTGCCAAATCGCTATTTTAGCCTACTAGATATCGTCGCAGACGGCATCGGTATAGTTTTTGGGATCTTGCTGTCAAGAATTTTGGGGCGAATTTTGGATCGGTTTAGAGCTAGATTTTAAATTTAAAACTTCAAATTTGACGGCTCGGCTATGTGGGCTTATTTTGCGCCGTGCCGTTTTGCTTTGTTTAAACTCAACTTTTACCATCAAATTTACCGCGTCAAATTTGAGCGAAATGGCGGGCTAAAGCGATAAATTTATAAATAGTCGCTAAAATATGCCCTAAATTTAGCACCAAGTGACAAGAAAACAGCGCAACCCGCGGCTAAATTTAAGAAAAAATCCAAAACGAAAGAGTAAAAAATGAGATGGCAAGACAGCAGACGAAGCGACAACGTCGAGGATAGACGGCAAAATAGCGTAAACAGCATGGGGTCGCTGGGCGCACTCATACCGATTATCAGATTTTTGCTGGGCTCAAACATTGGCCGCGTGGTGCTAGTTATCGGCGCGGTCGCGTATTTTATGGGCTTTAACCCTCTCGCGCTACTTGATGGCGGTGGCGCGGGCACTCAAAGGGCGGCGCTAGATAGCCCGCAGGAGAAAGAAAAGGTTGCCTTCGTCTCTGCGGTGCTGGCGCAGACCGAGGACGTGTGGAGTAAGGTGTTTAAGGCGGGCGGCGCGCAGTACAAAGAGCCTAGCTTAGTGCTTTTTAGAGACGGCGTTTCTAGTGCGTGCGGCACGGCTAGCTCGCAGATGGGGCCTTTTTACTGCCCCGCGGATAAAAAAGTCTATCTTGATCTTAGCTTTTTTGACGAGCTAGAGGCCAAATACAAGGCCGCGGGCGACTTCGCGCAGGCATACGTGATCGCCCACGAGATCGGGCATCACGTGCAAAGTTTACTAGGCACGCTCGGTAAGGTAAACGAGCTAAAATCGCGCACGAAAAGCCCGGTAGAGCAAAATGCGCTGCAAGTCAAGGTCGAGCTGCAGGCCGACTGCTATGCGGGTGTCTGGGCGCACTACATGGGGCGCTACAAGGTGCTAGAAGACGGCGACATCGAGGAGGCGCTAAATGCCGCGAGCGCGATAGGCGACGATGCGCTACAGAAAAAATACCAAGGCCGCGTGACGCCAGACTCGTTCACGCACGGCTCGTCAAAGCAGCGTATGACGTGGTTTAAAAAGGGATTTGAGGGCGGACAGCCAAGCTCCTGCGCGTTTGAGATCTGAATTTGACTTTTTAGCCCTGGACTGCGTTTGGCGAGCGCGAAATTTCTACTCGGGCATATTTGGATAAATTTAAATGCGGCCTTTCGGATGTCGTTTGTCGCAAGTAAATTTTAGATTTCCGTGATTTTAAATAAATTTGGGTGCGGCGGTGCCTTTTGTTTTGCAAATTTAAATTTAGCCAAGCAATCGATAAAATCAAAAATGGAGCGAAAATGCAAAGAAGGGACTTCATAAAGGGCGCGGCGACCTGCGCGGCGGGTCTTGCCGCGGGAGTGAATTTGTTTGCCCAGCAGATCGGCGAGATCGGCGCGGCAAATTTGACGGACGGCGTAGATCTAAGCGGCGCGAAAAATCTCGGCGAAAAGTTTGCGGCTATGACGCCATACCTCACGCTAAATAATAGAATTTTGATGCCGATCATTGGACTTAGCGCAGCTAAATTTGATGGTTTGAAAGACAAAAACGCGCTGGGGGCGGCTCTTGGGCTAGGCTACCGCCTGATTGATATGGACGGGGGCGAGGAGGCTGCAGTACCGCGTTTGCGGCTAGCGGCTTAGAGCGCGGGTAGCTATTTATCCAAAGCGCGCTCGGTGCTCAAAACGGCGATGAAAGCGGCATAATAAAAAGCTTTGAGCGTTCACTAAAAAAACTAAATACCGACTACGTCGATCTGCTTTTACTGTGCGCAGGGACGGGCGATACTAGCTCTGCGTGGCGCGTTTTGCAGAGGCTTTACCACGAGGGGCTTGCGGCGTCGATCGGCATTTGCGACTATCAGGGGGAATTTGGAGTCGAAAATTTAGTCAAAATCGCGCAAGGTAGCGAAGTTAAACCCGCGGTTTATCAGACGCGCTCTCGCTCCTATCTACGGCACTTTGCTGCGCGCGGCAAGGTGACCGACCATGACGCGCAAGTACAGTTGCTATATGAACCCGGCGAAGAGCTAAAAGAGCCCGCGCTCGCGCAAATCAGCGAAAAATACGGCAAAACGCGGTCACAAATCATCTTGCGCTGGCTCGTACAACACGGGGTTTGCGCGGTAGTAAACTTCGCTAGCAAGGAGCGATTGCTTGAAAATATCGATATTTTCGGCTTTGAACTCGCGGACGAGGACGCCGCGCAGGTAGAAAAGCTCTGGCGGAGCTAGCGGGCGGACGAGGCTGGTTTTGTGCTCAAATTTGTGTGTCTTAAATTCGGCAAGCTTGGGGTGATGGCAAATTTTAAGAGCATTTTGCTTATTTGCCGCGCTAAATTTGCTAGCTTGATAGACGTTAAATTTGGCTTTAGCGGTCTTGGCTAAAATTTCGCGAATCACAGCGAAAAAGCGGATAACAAACATAAGGAAATCAATGAAAAACTTGGACTACGAGGTGCTTAAGGCGGAGTGGCAAAAAGAGTGGAATGAAAAGGGCGAGAAATACGCCAAGGCCGTAAACGATATGGTGGCGTTTGCGGAGGTTCACGGCTGGGACGCCTATGAGGGCGAAGATCCGGTCGATGAGCGCGAGGGTATGACGCAGCTTTGCGAGGCGGTTTTTGAGCTGCTAAAGGAGGCTAACGAGCGCGGCGAGACGGTGAAATTTAGAGCCGATTTTCCGCCATCAAACATTATCTTTGAGGAGTGCGAGGATGAAGCGGGCAACGCTCGCGAAAAGGATAAAATAGGAGACAAGCTAGGCAATGTCAATCAAATTTGCCCTCTTGGCGGCGAGAACGTCCTTTTTGTCGTCTCAAACGACGACGGCAAGACGCTGTATCTGCTGGAGGGCGAGTGCGTGAGCGAGGTGGCGGACGACGTCATCGCCGTGGGCAAGTCCAAGCGAAACGAAATTTACGCCCTGCTTAGAAAGGGCGAGGTTGAACTCATAAAAGGCTACGACGGCAAGGGCGGCGGCGAGCCTATCGCGAAATTTAGCCACGACGTGGAGCTAACATACGACGAGGCCGAAATTTTGCCGTTCAACGACGGCAGCAAGGTGCTTTTGACCGCCCACGACGGGATATTTTTGATCTCGCAAAGTGGCGCGAAGCTCATCCATCCGATCTATGAGGACGGACAGCTTTGCGAGGACGATGACGGCAACGCTGCACTCTACATCGACATGGCTAACGCGGCGCTATCAAACGACAATGCTCTCATCGTCGCCGGCGAGCAGTGCGACGACCACATCCTGATGGATAGCGAGGGCGAGCAGCTCGGCAGCATCGGCGCGCAGATGGATTATCCGCACTTTTGCCTCTTTAGCGCGGACGATACGCAACTCATCACAAACTCCTACCACTTCTACAACGGAGTTACGATCGGCGTGGATAGGGCGCTGCTAAAGCGCGGAGTGCAGATATATCGCGATAGGGATTTTACGCTAGTAGACGACGAGATGCGCGTGTATGCGGGCGTAGCGACGCGAGACCTTTACATCCTCGGCGATGCATACGGCTACATCAGAGCAGTCGGCAAGGACGGGCGTAAAATTTGGCGCCACTATCTGGGCGGTACGATAAAGTCTATGGCGCTAAGCAAGGACGGCAGCGTGCTATTTGTGGGTACATACGGAGGCAGGCTGCATAAACTGCGTCTCGGCGCAGGCCAAGACAGCCACACGATCGGCAATGGCAACCACAAAGAGGAGTTTAGACTGATCGCTTACGAGGATAAAATTTATCGGTGGTAAGAGGCACGCGGCATAATGGATCAAATTTTAACATTTTCAAAATGCCGGTCTTGGTAAGTAAAATGTGGAGCTAAGATTTGCAAAATTTGACTCAAATTTTAAATACTAAAATTTAAAACAAATTTACTAAATTTGAATACAAAAAATATAAAACGAAGTATTTTGCCGCGAGACCGCTCAAATTCGGCTCAAATTTTACGCATTGACAAAAAGCGCGGCGACAAAATTTATAGACCTCGTCGCCGCAAAATTATCAGTCGTTACTCGCCGATCGTATCGGCGTCAAACGTGCCTTCAAGTATGCTTTTGATAAAAGAAACGGTCGCAAAGCGCGCGGCTGGCAAATTTATGAGCGTGTGCGGAGCGTTGGGCAAGAGTAAAACTATCGCATTTTTCTTGTCGCCGTAGGCTGCGGCGCAGTTTCCGGTGGCGTTTTCGTTGCCTAGATAGCTATTTTTTTGAGAAAAATATTTATCCTGATCGCTTACTAAATTTAAAACCGGCGTATCGCTAAGCGCCGTTTTGTGCTCTTTTACAAAGTAATTCTCCTCGCACGACCAAGAGTTTATAATCTTGCCTAAAAAGTCCTTGCCATCGTATCTGGCTACAGCCACCGCGCCTTCGCTGGTGCCGGCTAAAAACAGCTTGCTCGTATCCGCCCATTCCGTGTTTTTTAGTGCGTCCAAGGCGATTTTGATTTCGCTAGAGCGCAGCGAATGGACCTTTTCATAAATTTCCTTATCCGCCGGAGATTTGTAGGTTATCCTGTTTTCCAGAGCCATACTATCAAACATAAAACTTGCTATACCCTCTTTTGCGAGCCACTCTTGCCATTTGTCAAGGCCTATTTTATTGTTGATACCAGATGAGCCGTGCAGGAAAACTACGACCGGCGCTTTGGCTCGCGTCTTTGGGGCATCTTTAAAAAGTCCGACGTAAATATCGCCGCCCGTGACGTTTTTTGGAAGCGCGATCTGAGCCTGCGCTATGCCCTTTTGGTCTGACTCGCTCGTGTGCGAGTACGCGTCGCCCGCAAACAAATGCGCCGCAAAGAGCGCAACAAATAAAACAAAAGTTTTTCTAAACATAAGCATCCTTTATCTTGACTTTGGTTGATTATATAAAAATTAGATTTAAGGCGGCCTTTTGATTTATAAAATAATCGCTAAAAAACGCAGGAAAAACTCGCGGTAGTCGGCATTTAAATTTCGGTGCTAAAACTGCCTTGACCGTAGCGCGCTAAAATCGGTTACTTTTTCGTATTAAAAAGTTCAAATTTGACTCCTTTTTGCCAGTTTTTGTAAAACCAAAGCGCGGTAAAACGCGTCTAATTAGTTCTTTACGTCCCCGCTTGCCGTCCGCTTTTTGCGAACTGCTTGGGCTAAATTTAAGGTCGCTCTCCACCTTTTTACCGGCTTGGGAGCCAAATTTGACCCCAAACTCTCCTTCTTGATTACCGGTCTCAAAGTCAAATTTTGCAAGATAATTTTTAATTTTATTTAGCTTTTGGATTTTTGCCGCGGGAGATTTTGCGGCGAAGAAAAATCTAGCGTAAATTTTTAATTCCATTTTTGTTCCGTGGATTAAATTTGCGGGCTTCGCGCTCGCTACTAGCCCGGAGTCGCTCAGCGAAATCGCGTCCAAAAATAGCTTCCTAAAATCGGTCAAATTTAAATAAAAACAAAAGCCTGCGCGTCGGCTTTTGGCTAAAATAATCAAGCACGCCGCTTGCAAGATCAAGTAAAATTTATCGTTTATAGCAGAGGTGGCTTGGGTCAAATTTGCCGTCCTCTGCATACTTTAGGCAAATTTGACGCCACCAGCAAGGCAAGCTAAATTTAGCTTAGGCTTTCGCCTCTTTTAGCTTGCTTAAAAACTCTTCGATGTTGTATTTGGCACGGTACTGCGCGCTCATGAGGTGGATGAGGATGTCGCCTAGATCGATCACGACCCAGTCGCCGGAGCTTTCGATGCCTAAAAACTGCTCGCCCTCGTCCTTTAGCCCCTCTTTTAGGTCGTCCGTTAGCGAGTAGGCGTGGCGTTCGCCCATCGTGGTGGCGATGATGACGCATTTTGCGATGTATTCGCGCCCGCTCATGTCGATAGCTTCGATGGCTTCGGCCTTTTTGGCGTCTAGGATTTTGATGATTCGTTCGATTCTTTCTTGCATGTTTTTCCTTGATAAAATTTCGCCGCCTCGTCCGCTATGCACGGTATCATCAGGTTTTTGTCCAAATTTTGCCTGATTTGCGAGGACGAAACGGGCGCGTTTATGTTTAAAATTTTAAAATTTTCAGGCACGACTACGTTGTCGCGACTGGCTACGACGAAGGTCGCGAGCCTAAAGAGCTCGTCTATCTCGTGCCATTTGTCTAGGCTTGCTAGATGATCGGCGCCGATGATGAGATAAAGCTCGCTCACGGCGTAAATTTGCCGCATATGCCGCACGCTCTCTATCGTCGGCACGGGACGATTTTGCGCGATCTCGTAGTCGCTCATGCAGACTTTAGGCAGCGCGCCCCAAGCCTCGTTCGCCCACTTTAGCCGAAGCAGCGGCGGAGCCGAAAACTCGCTCTTAAACGGGCTGATAAAAGTCGGCATGATGATGAGCTTGTCCGCGTCTAGCTGCTTTAGTGCGGCTTTTATGGCGGCGTCGTGCCCGAGATGAGGCGGGTCAAAACTACCGCCGAAAAGCGCGATTTTCATAAATTTGCCTTTAAAATTTCGGTGCAGTTTAGCGAATTTGAAGTGAAAATTGGTTGAAAATCAAAAAAATCGCCGATAAAGCGCAAATTAAATGGAGATTTTGTAAAATTTGGGGATTTTTGGGCTTTGACGGGCTTGCTTTTGGCGTCCGTGCAGGGCTAAATTTGCAAAAGGCGGGCTTTAGAGCGGCTTAAATTTACGCGCTCGGCATCGGTTGAGGCCGGTAAATTTAACGCGCAAAAGCTAAAAAGTATGAAAATAACCTTTCTGGGCACCCTAAAGCGACCGGAAAATCCAGCACAAGGAGCTAAACATGGTAAAAATCGCGATCAACGGTTTTGGACGTATCGGCAGGTGCGCTGCTCGTATTATTTTAGAGCGAGGCGACGTTGAGCTTGTCGCTATCAACGACACGGCGACGCGCGACATGACGCGCTATCTGCTCAAATACGACAGCGTGCACGGCGAATTTAAGCAAGACGTTAAGGTGATAAGCGACGATTTTATAGAAGTAAACGGCAAAAAGATAAGAGTTTTTTCAACAAGAGATCTAAACGAGCTAGGCTACGCAGACTACGGCGCAGACGTAGTTTTGGAGTGTACGGGCAAGTTTTTAACCACTGAAAAGTGCGAGCCCTATCTAGCTCGCGGCATCAAAAAAGTCGTCATGAGCGCTCCGGCAAAAGACGACACGGCGACGTTCGTAGTCGGCGTAAACGACGATAAATACGCAGGCGAAGCGATCGTCTCAAACGCAAGCTGCACCACAAACGGCCTAGCTCCAGTGGCAAAGGTACTAAACGATAAATTCGGCATCGTAAAAGGGCTCATGACCACGATCCACGCCTACACCAACGGACAGAGCCTAGTCGACGTAAAGGCCAAAGACTTCCGCCGTTCGCGCGCTGCGGCTCTAAATATCGGGCCTACGACCACCGGAGCCGCAAAGGCGATCGCAAAAGTACTTCCCGAACTAAACGGCAAGATGCACGGACAAGCGGTCCGCGTACCGGTCGCAAACGTCTCTATGGTCGATCTAACTGCGGTTTTAAAAAGACCTGCTAGCAAAGAGGAGATAAACGAGGCGTTTAGAGCGGCTGCTGAGTCTAATTTAAAGGGAATTTTATTCGTCGATGACGATTATAGGGTTAGCAGCGACTTTTGCACGAGCGCGTACAGCAGCATCGTGGCTAGCGACACTACGCAGGTTATCGCTGATGATATGGTGAAGGTCTTTGCATGGTACGACAACGAGTGGGGCTACTCGACAAGGCTTGTCGATCTTGCTAAGATCGTGGCTACGAAGTAAATTTAAAGGGTGAAAAATGAGTGAAATTTTATCGATCAACGACCTTGAGCTTGGCGGCGCGAAGGTATTTGTTAGGTGCGATTTTAACGTGCCGATGGACGAGTTTTTAAACATCACCGACGACCGCCGTATCCGCTCGGCGATACCAACTATCCGCTACTGCCTAGATAACGGTTGCAGCGTGGTTTTGGCTAGCCACCTAGGACGTCCTAAAAACGGCTTTGAGGAGAAATTTTCGCTGCGAGGCGTGGCAAAGAGACTTTCGAGGCTGCTTGATAGAGACGTGATATTTGCCGAGGACGTCGTCGGCGCGGACGCCAAAGCCAAAGTCGCCGCGCTAAAACCGGGCGAAATTTTGCTTCTTGAAAATTTACGCTTTGAAAAGGGCGAGACCAAAAATGACGAGGCGCTAGCCGCCGAGCTCGCTAAATACGGCGAATTTTACATAAACGACGCGTTTGGCGTCTGCCACAGGGCGCACAGCTCAGTCGAGGCGATCACTAAATTTTACGACGAGAAGCACAAAGCGGCGGGATTTTTGCTACAAAAAGAGATAAATTTTGCTCAAAATCTCATCAAACACCCTGCGCGCCCGTTTGTCGCGGTCGTTGGCGGCAGTAAGGTGAGCGGCAAGCTGCAAGCCCTGCACAACCTGCTTCCGCGCGTGGATAAGCTGATAATCGGCGGCGGCATGGCGTTTACGTTTTTAAAATCGCTCGGCGAAAATATCGGAAACTCTCTGCTTGAAGAAGATCTCATCGACGACGCGCGCGAGATTTTACGCAAGGGTAGGGAGCTTGGTGTTAAAATTTACCTGCCGGTAGACGTCGTCGCAGCCCAGACCTTTTCGGCCGAAAGCGCCGTGAAATTCGTCCCTGCCCAAGAAATACCTAGCGGCTGGATGGGGCTAGATATCGGACCTGCGTCGATTAGGCTATTTAAAGAGGTCATCGCCGACGCGCAAACCATCTGGTGGAACGGGCCGATGGGCGTTTTTGAGATGGATAAATTTAGCAAAGGCAGTATCAAAATGAGCCACGCCATCATCGACACTCACGCGACTACGGTCGTGGGCGGCGGCGATACGGCCGACGTCGTCGAGCGCGCGGGAGATGCCGACGAGATGACCTTTATCTCGACTGGAGGCGGCGCGAGTTTGGAGCTCATCGAGGGCAAGGAGCTGCCGGGCATAAAGCCGCTTAGAAAGGCTGTAGAGTGAGGTTTTTAGCAAATTTAAAGTGCAATCACACGAGAGTGAGCTTTGCTAAATACGCTGAAATTTTAGATGCAAATTTAAGCGCAAACGACGATGTGACGGTATTTCCTCCGTTTAGCGCGCTTGATCTTATGGCTCATAAATTTAAACTCGGCGCACAAAATTTCTATCCGTGCGAAAGCGGCGCTCACACCGGCGAGATCGGCAAGGCGATGCTGGACGAGTTTGGCGTAAAAAGCGTGCTGATCGGGCACTCCGAACGACGCGAGCTTGGCGAGAGCAAGGAACTTTTGCGAGCTAAATTTGACTTCGCCGTAAAGGCGGGCTGGCAGATCGTCTACTGCATTGGCGAAAATTTGAGCGTGAACGAAGCTGGCGGCACGAAGGAGTTTTTGGCGGAACAGCTAAAAAATATCGACCTTGGCTACGAACGGCTGCTGATCGCCTACGAGCCCGTGTGGGCGATAGGTACGGGCAAGAGCGCTAGCGCGGAGCAGATCGAGAATGTTTTAAATTTCATCCGCGAGCAGACGAGCGCGCCGCTACTTTACGGCGGCAGCGTAAATGCCGCAAATATCGACGAGATAGCGGGTATCGCGAACTGTGATGGAGTACTAGTGGGAACGGCGAGCTGGGACGCCTCTGGTTTCTTGGAGCTTATTAGCGCGTCATCTCGCTGACGTCTTTAAATGATTTTGTAAATTTCGCCCTGCGACAGGGCATATGCCTAGTCTTGGGACGAAATTTACTTCAAAACATTTAAATCCGCCTAGCGATATTTCCGCTTGTCGATTTACGTTTAAAATTCGGAGTTTTGTCAAATTTGTAAATTTATAAATTTCAAATTGTGAAGGATTTTGAGATGATTTTTGGGGCTTTGCAGTTAAAATTTTGCGTAGGCTAGACGGATGGTCTGCCGAGCAAAATTTTAACAAAATCGCCAAAAAGCGCTCAAAAGCCAAGCAAATTTTAAAGGAGAAATAATGATTTTAAAAGGCAAAAAGGGCCTCATCGTCGGCGTCGCTAACGCCAAATCTATCGCTTACGGCATCGCCGAAGCTTGTCACGCCCAGGGTGCGCAGATGGCGTTTACCTACCTAAACGACGCTCTGAAAAAGCGCGTAGAGCCGATCGCAGAGGAGTTTGGTAGCAAATTCGTCTATGAGCTCGACGTAAACAACCAAGCTCACCTGGACGGCCTTGCTGACCGTATCAAAGCAGACCTCGGCGAGATAGATTTCGTCGTGCACGCAGTGGCCTACGCGCCAAAAGAAGCACTAGAGGGCGAGTTTATAAACACGAGCAAAGAAGCCTTTGATATCGCGATGGGAACTAGCGTGTATTCGCTACTAAGCCTTACTCGCGCGGTTCTGCCGGTGCTAAAAGAGGGCGGCTCGGTCCTTACTCTCACATATCTTGGCGGACCTAAATTCGTGCCTCACTACAACGTTATGGGCGTCGCAAAAGCGGCTCTTGAAAGCTCGGTGCGCTATCTTGCTCACGATCTTGGCGCGCGCGGCATCCGCGTAAACGCTATCAGTGCGGGCCCGATCAAAACGCTTGCGGCAAGCGGAATAGGCGACTTTAGGATGATTTTACGTTACAACGAAGTAAATAGCCCGCTAAAACGTAACGTCACGACGCATGACGTCGGTAATAGCGCTATGTATCTGCTTAGCGACCTAGCTAGCGGCGTGACCGGCGAGGTGCACTACGTCGACTGCGGCTACAACATCATGGGCATGGGCGACGTGGCCACCGACGCCGAGGGTAACACGATCCTAGCTTGGGACGCAAAGTAATCTACTAATATAAATTTGGCGGGGCGACTCGCCAAATCCTTCTTTTAAATTTCATCAAATTTGACCCAAAGGGCGCGCGATGAGGGCTTTAGGCGAGCTTATAGACACAAATGAGCCGGGGCCGGGCGCTAATAGAAGAGTGGCTAAAAGAGGCCAAAAATGGCTATGAGATTTTACCGCGTGACGAGGATAGGGCTCAAAGCGAGCTTGGGACTTCAGGTCACTACACGCTCGCCGATGGGAGCGCTTGTTTATGGGTGCGGTGGCGTTGTGATAGAGAGCGGTTGGCTGCGCGTGCTTGGTTCTGGCTGCGAGCGGATAAATCGCGGAATTTACAGCTTTAATCTTGGCAAAAGCTTTAGTGAGTCTGGGCAGATGCCTAGCTATTTGCTCGTGGCAGACGATGTTTTGGGCGGATTTTTCGCGATAAACGGCGGCACATTTTGTGGCAAATCCGGCAACGTCTTTTACTATGCGCCAGATAGCGGCGACGCAGCTTGGCTACTCGCAGTTTTTGTACTGGGCGCTTTGCGGCGATATATCTAAATTTTACAAGCTTTACCGCTGGGATGGCTGGCGCGATGACGTGAGAAAATTTAGCCTTGATAGGGTGATGTTTGCCTTGCCGCCGATACTTTGGCAAGATGCTGACGTAAAACTAAGGCTAAAACAGATGAAAAAAACGGCATGGACATAGACGAGTACTTTGCTTCTATTTTTAACGGCGGCAAGTAAATTCAAATTTGACGGGAACTAACATAATAGTTGATTTACGCTTTTGCTTTTACAATCTCATCCGCTTGCGGGTGGTCGCTAAAATTTGGCACTCAACTAAATAAATTTAAACAAATATCCTAAAATAACCGCAAATAATCTTTAAAGGATTTCTCATGCAAAGCTTGCTTTTTACGCCGCTAAAAATCGGCGATCTGCAGATCAAAAACCGCATCGTAATGCCGCCGATGTGCATGTATAAGGCCAAAAACGAGAACGGCTGCCCTAGGTGCTTTCACCGCTTGCACTATGCCGCTCGCGCGCTGGGAGGCGTCGGGCTCATAATCGTCGAGGCCACGGCCGTCGAGCCTAGAGGTAGGATCACGAGCCGCGATCTGGGGCTATGGAACGACGAACAGCTAGAGGCGCACGCCAGGCTCGTCAAGGAGTGCGTCAAGTACGGCGTCGCAATGGCCGTCCAGCTCGCGCACGCTGGCAGAAAAAGCGAGTGCGATGGTCTGATCGCACCTAGCGCGGTAAAATTTAGCGAGAGTTACAAAACGCCGAAACAAATGAGCGTAGAGGACATTGTCTCGGTCAAGCAAGCTTTCGTCGATGCCGCGGTCAGAGCCCAGCGCGCAGGATACGCCGCGACCGAGATCCACGCCGCGCACGGCTATCTAATCAGCGAATTTCTCTCGCCTGAGATCAATCTACGAGACGACGAATACGGCGGGAGCTTCGAAAATCGTACGAGATATTTAAAAGAAATTTTAAGCGAGATAAAAGCCGCGGTGCAAATCCCCGTCGGCGTGCGCATAAGCGCGGATAGCTGGGTGAAGGGCGACTGGAGTCTAGAGGATAGCGTGCGGCTAGCAAAAGAGCTCGAGGCTTTGGGTGCGGCGTTTATCCACGTCTCGGCGGGCGGATTTTTTGAGCGCACGGATAGCGCGCCTGCGTTTACTCCGCTGTATCAGGCGAGCTACGCTAAGGCGGTAAAACAGGCGGTTGGCATACCCGTAATCGCGGTCGGGCTCATCACAAAGGCATCTGAGGGCGAGGCGCTGCTGTTAGGCGGCGTTTGCGACGGGGTGGCCTACGGCAGAGAGCTGCTGCGAAATCCAAATTTCGCGCAAGCCGCGATGAGCGAGCTAGGATGCTCTGGGCTAATAGAAAACTCGTATAAAAGGGCGTTTAAGTAAAATTTGGCGAGATCGCTCGGCTTAAATTTGAACTAGCCGTCGGCTAAATTTGGCGCAAATTTAATCGGTCGCTTGGGCGAGCTGTTTGGCAAATTTGCATCCCTGCTACGCCGTCAAATTTGATTTGATTGCGGCCGATTTTAGCGGCGCTATTTATAAACAAAACAGCTGATTTTTGATTTATTGCGTCAAATTTGTAGAATAAAATAGAAATTTAAGCCGCAAAAACGGCTTAAATTTACGTTAAATTGTATTTAACCGGGATTTTTATGACGTAGTCGCGATCAAGCGTCGGAAAGTCAGGCGCGGCGCGGTTTATGAGCTCGACTGCGGCCTCGTCTAGCGTCTCATATCCTGAGCTTTTTATCACTTTTACGTCGCGGACGGTGCCGTCTTTTTTATACAAAAAGCTGACCTCTACGACGCCTTGATGGCGCATTTTTTGCGCACGTTTAGGATATTTGTGATGCTTTTGTATCGCCTTTTGGATTTTAGAAAATCTCTCGTCGCCGGCTGATGTCGCGAAGTTAAATTCCCCTACCGTTTCAGCTCCGCTAGGCGGTAAATTTGATTTTACATTCGAGCTTGGAGCGCCGCTTGGCTGTGCCGCAGGCGGCGTAGGGGTCGGCGGCGACGGCTGTGCGGGCGGTGCTACCTGCGCAACTTGCTGTTCCGGCTCAGGCTCAGGCGTTTTAACCGGTTTTGGCGTAGGTTTAGGCTTTGGTTTCGGTTTTTCGACCGGCTTTTCTATCGGTTTTGGTTTCTCCACTGGTTTTGGCTTTTCTATCGGCTTAGGCGGCTCGACCGGTTTTGGCGGTTCTGGCGGCGTGACGACGGGCTCTGGCGGAGGAGGCGCAGGCGGTGCCGGAGGTGGTGGGGCGGGCGGAGTTGGTGCCGGCGGGAGCGGCGCTGCTGGCGGCGTAAAGGTATTTAGCGCTATCTTGACGCTTTTTTCTTCCGGCATCGGCTTTAGCTCGTCGTAAAATTTGATAAAAGAGCCGATGAGAACGGAGTGTAACATGATAGAGACGCCAAGCCCCGTAAAGCTGGCGCGTCTATTCAGTTGTTGTCGTGATAGCGAAGTTTTCATGATTTTTTTCTTTTAGTATGTCGATAACCTTGATAAACGAGTCAAATTTGCTCTCTTTATCGCTTTTGAGTTCTATTAACGTTTCGTTTTTTATCTCGTTTAGCTTTTCTTTTAAATTTTCCTCGGCGATTTTATCTTCGCCTATAAAAAATTCATTATCTTTATTAATTAAAACCGCGATTTTATCGTTTTCGTCTTGCTTTTTTTCTGCGCTTTCGCTGTTTGGCAGGTCGATTTTGATATTGCCCTGAGCGATAAAAGTCGAAATACTAAGCACGATAGCTAGCAAAACGAGCATAATATCTATGAGCGGGATTACGTTTAATCCCTCTTTTTTAGGCATTCTCACGTGAAGCCTTGTAGCGGTTTACTAAAACGTCCACTTTTCTCATAAATGCGTTGTAGATCATTAGCGTAGGTATCGCGACGATGAGGCCTAGCGCGGTTGCTTTTAGCGCGAGAGATAGGCCGACCATGATGCTTTTAGTGTCGATGCCACCGCTCATACCCATATCGTAAAAGGTTACCATGATGCCCGCAACCGTACCCAAAAGTCCGATATACGGCGCATTTGAATAAACTATATAAAGCGTGGTTAAATTTCTAGTTACGCTCTCTTCAAAGTCGTCTTGATTCTTGTAGTTTTCAAATTTAACGTTTGCGTAAAAGATCAAGCGCTCTATCGTGAGCCATACTACGACAAAGCTCATAAGCCCTAAAATACCGATGATAACGTAATCGACGTTGTGTTTGAGAAATTCCATTTAATGCCTTCTTATAAAATTTGCGCGGCAATTATATCAGATTATGGTATTTATTGTCAATAACGAATAAGCAATTAATATTTTATATAAATTTATCTAAAATTTAGTCTTAAGATTGTAATATTCGTTTTCAAAATTTGAGCGAGTTAAAAAAACAAAATTTAAATGTTTTTATAAATCGGCGCAAATTTTCGTAAATTTAAAGAGGAGAAAAAATGAGTTTTAACAATGTTGCGAAGATTTCTTTCGTAGCGGCTCTAGCCATCGGTGCAAACGCCGCCGAGAACGTAACGCTAAGCGGCGTAGAGGTAAGTAGCACTAGCGGCGGCTACGGCGTAGACGACGTAAAAATAAGCACGAGAAACGCAGGTATACTAAAAGACGTTATGCGCGATATCCCGGGCGTTTACGTGGGCGGTACGAACGGCATGAATCAAAAAATCTACATGAGAGGCGTGAGCGACCGCGGTCTAAACATCACGATCGACGGCGCGAAACAAAATGGAAACACCTTTCACCACAACGCAGACCTACTAATCGACCCCGATCTGATCAAAGCCATCGACGTTGAGGTCGGCTCGCGCTCTGTAGTAAACGGCGCCGGAGCTCTTGGAGGCTCGGTGGCTTTTAGGACAGTGGACGCTAGAGACCTGCTAGATGACGGCGAAATCATTGGCGCGAAAATCAAAACGGGCTACGCCTCAAACAACGACGAATTTTCGCAAGGGCTCACGGTATTTACCGCGCCCGTCGAGGGGCTTGACTTTTTAGCCGCGATAAATCACAAAGGTTACGACTACGGTAAAAGCGGCAACGGCAAGAAAATAGGCGGCGACGGCAATGACCTTAGCTATCTTTTTAAGCTCGGATATAGCTTTTTAGACGCGCACAGGATATCGCTCTCTCACGAACACAACCACTACAAAGGGCTTTATCCGTTGAGGGCTGAATTTGGTAGCTGGCACGCAAACGATGATAATAGAAAATATGAGCGCGATACGACGACGCTAAAGTACGAATTTACTCCTAGCGAGCTGCTAAATCTCGACGTAACGGCCTATCATACGAAACATCAGAGGATCGACGCTAGCAAATGGGGCGTAAAAACTAGAGGCCTAAGCGCGAAAGCAAAAACCGCGATAGAGACGGGCGACGTGACGCAAACGCTAAGATACGGCACGGAGTACTATCACAGCGAGAACTTTAACAAACCGCAAAACAACCGTCCCGAAAAAGTAAACAACTACTCGTTTTACCTAGAGGATGCGATCAAATTTGCAGGCCTAACCGTGACTCCGGGCATCAGATACGAGCGTCACGAGCTAAAGACCTATAACGGCACTGGCGCAAATATCGGCGGCTACAAATACAAATTTGACGAATTTTCGCCGGCTTTGGCGCTTGATTACGAGTTTATGAAAGGGCTTGGCGTATTTGCCAGCTATGCTAAAGTCTTTAGAGGACCGGACGTTATGGAGTCCATGCTAGCTAGCGGCTCTAGCAGAGGTACGGTGCTGGGATACAGAGCAAACCCTGATCTAAAGGCCACTACGGGCGATAGCTACGAGATCGGCGGACGCTACAAGGGCGAGTTTAGTGAAACGGGACACGTTAGCTTCGTGGCTAAATACTTTAAAACCAAATACAAAAATCTAATCGTAGATAATAACGCAGCAGGCGGGCGTATAAATCCGGTGCTTTATAGGATCAACGCAGGCGGCGCGGATATCGACGGCGTCGAGCTTTTGGCGAGACTAAACCTAGATGCGCTAAGCTTAGGCGCTAGCTATACTCATCAAAAAGTAAGATATAAAGACCGCGTGAGAAACGGTAGCGGCGGCTACTACACGTCAAATATCATCGGCTACCGCGACCAGGGCGACAAATACACCTTTAACGCCGAGTATTCGATAAACGCTATAGATACGCTTGTGGGTTATAACCTTATTTATTTTGCTTCTAAAGACACGACGAGTGCCGGCAACGACGCGGCCGTGCATATCCCGAGCTACGCCGTGAGCGACATCTATCTCACTTATGCGCCAAGCGGCGGTAAATTTAAAGGACTTGAGATAAACGCGGGCGTTTATAACGTATTTAACAAAGCCTACGTCTCGCACTCTCAAAGAATGGCCCAGTACACGGGCGATGCGAACGCGATCGACTGGGAGCCGGGCAGAAACTTTAAGGTTAACATCTCTTATAAATTTTAATTTTTATTCTAAACTTACGCTTCCGGGGGCTTAAATTTGAGCCCCCTTTTTCTATCTTTTATAAAATTTACTCAAATTTAGCTTTGTTTATTTTTGTATTTGCAGGGAAAATCTGCTCAAATTTAACCTGTTTTTTGACGAAGCGAATAAAATTTGGCCACGGAACGTCAAAAATAAAACCTAAATTTTAGCTGTTAAATTTGCGAGCGTTTGGCGTCAAATTTGACGGACGGTTTTTGGTTTTTATATTTTCAAGATGCTGGTATTGGGAGGTAAATTTTGGGGCAAATTTGAAGTTAAATTTGCTACGGTCAAATTTAAAAAGGCGAGCCGAATTTGACTCGCCGTAGTAAATTTAACGCCGAATTTAAATACGTTAAATTTAGCGTTTTCTGCCCATTCTTTTTAGATTGTCGCATGCGGATGTGTCGCCGCTAAAGCACGCTGAGCGATAGATGCTTCTAGCTTTTGTTTCATCCTGTGCTACGCCTAGACCGTGTTCGTAGAGGACTGCAGTGTTTGTGCAGCACGGTACGTCGCCTAGTTTGCAGCCTCTATCGTAGGCCGACATGGCGTTTGCATAGTCCGGTTCTTTGCCGTCGATTGCCGAGCGATAAAACTCGCCCAGATAGTAGCAAGAGTACGCCCCGCCGTTCGTGCATGAGGCGCTATAGATTTCAAGTGCTTTGTTTGCGTCTTTGCTTACGCCAAGGCCGGTTTGGTACATGTTGGCGAGGTTTGTGCAGGCGGCTTGATAGTTGTTTTTGCACGCTCTTTCATAGTATTTTAGAGCGGTTTTATGATCTTGCAAATTTTGATAACTGATGGCAAGATCGTTGCACGCGGAGTAGTTGCCGCTTTCGCATTTTGGCTTTAGAACTTCGATGGCTCGTTTGTTAAAATCGTAGTCGGGGTTGTCGTTGGGTCCGCCGCTTGAAGCTGCGCATCCTACAAACAAAAGCCCGACAAAGGCAAGAAGTAAATTTCTCATTTTTTATCCTTTCCGTCGTTTTTAAAATTGTCCAAAGAGGTCATTTAGCGCTTCGCTGATGCTAGGATGCGTAAAAATCTGATTTTTAAAGAAATCAGCGCCCGCGCCTAGAGCCATTGCGATGGCGATTTCGTTGATAAGCTCGTTTGCGTAAACGCAGTGAAATGTCGCGCCTAAAATTTTACCGCTTTTTGCCTCCACGATCGCTTTTAAAAAGCCCGTTTCGTTGCCGACTACCTTTGCGCCGGGGACGGCTGCGAGCGGGAGTTTGAGGACTTTAAAGTCTAAATTTTGCGCCATGGCTCGTTTTTCGCTTAGTCCGATGCTAGCTAGCGGAGTCTCGGTAAAAAGCGTGCTAGCATGAGGCGAGCGGTTTAGCGTGCTACGTTTGCCCGCGCCAAAAAGCTTGTCAAAGACGATACGAAAATCATCCAAGCTCGTGTA
The DNA here is from genome assembly GCA_963528285.1 of uncultured Campylobacter sp. GTDB lineage: Bacteria > Campylobacterota > Campylobacteria > Campylobacterales > Campylobacteraceae > Campylobacter_A. Next base: position 26,748 of record CAURVK010000020.1, read on the forward strand.
TGTGAAAAGCTCCCCGCCGCGAACGTCGCCTACCGCGTAGATATGCGGCTGGGCGGTTTGTAAAAACTCGTTTACGAGCACGTTTCCTTTGGCATCCGTTTGTACGCTTGCCGCGCTCAAATTTAGCTCCGCAGTCGCCGCTACGCGCCCCGTCGCTAGTAAAAATGCGTCCGCGTCAAGGCTCTTTGCCCCGCCGTTTTGGGTGAAATTTAGCGTGCTATTTTTTAAATTTTTAACTTCACAGCCCTCTAAAATCTCGATCCCTTGCGTCTCAAGCAGCGTTTTTAAGCTATCTCTTACGTCATCGTCCTCGTTTTTTAGTACGCCCGAGCGAGCTACGATAGTAACTTTTGAACCAAACTCGGCAAACATCGAGGCAAACTCAAGCCCGATGTATCCGCCGCCCACGACTACTAGGTGGTTTGGAAGCGTTTTTAGATTTAAAATCCCCGTGCTGTCGTAAGCCAAATTTGAACTAACCTCAAAGCTTGGTTTTTCATTAACCGAGCCCGTATTTATCACGATGGTTTGCGCGACAAGCATGCTTTTTGAGCCGTCTGCAGCAGCTACTTCGACGCTATTTTTATCTATAAATTTAGCCGTACTGTTTATCACGTCGATGTTTGCGTTGCCGTCAAGCATAGCGAAATTTTTAGCTCTAAGCGCGGAAACGAGAGCATCTTTTTTCTCGATACTTAGCGTGAAGTATTCGCCAACGACGTTATTGTTGACGTATTTTGCCTCTTTGCTCAAATTTACTAGTTTTTTAGTCGGGATGCAACCGACGTTTATGCACGTGCCGCCATACATCTGCGCCGATTTTTCGATCACGGCGACTTTTTTACCTAAATTTGCGGCTTTTACGGCGAGAGTTTTGCCGGCCTTGCCAAAGCCGATGACGATGATATCGTAGTTTTTCATATGTTTTTTCCTAGTATGTAGTGCGTAGTTTCATTCACTTTTTTTATGTTTATCTTGTTTTTTTCAGCCCAGTTTTCGATCACGTTTAGCGCACCGGGCATTTTGCCCGCATTTTTTATCTTAAACACGTCCTCGCTGCCGCTCATCGCGACGAAGCTGCCAAGCGGCTTTAAATGATCATTTAGTGTGATGACGCTGGCTAAATTTAGCCCGTCGCAGTTATTTAAGATACGCTTAACCTGCGCTGTTGTGGCTTCATTTTCGTTATAGCCCAGTTGATTTAAAAGTGCTGAAATTTCCATATTTTTCCTTTCTAGTTTATGCTTTTTTGACTTACCAAAACGCCCTCGATGAGCTTTTTTATGTCGCCGTCTAGTATCGCGTCGGTTTGACTATACGCCTCGCCACTGCGGTTATCTTTAACCTGCTGATACGGGAAAAGCACGTAGGAACGGATCTGGTGACCCCAGCCGATCTCGCTTTTTTCGATGCTGCCGGCGGCTTCTTGCTGCTTCATTAGCTCTAGCTCATAGAGGCGCGATTTTAGCATTTTCATCGCGGTGGCTTTGTTTTTGTGCTGGCTGCGATCGTTTTGACACTGCACGACGATGCCCGTTGGCGTGTGCGTGATACGCACGGCGGACTCTGTTTTATTTACGTGCTGACCGCCTGCGCCGCCCGCGCGGTAGGTGTCTATTTTTAGATCTTTTTCGTCGATTTCTATCTCGATATCATCGTCGATCTCGGGGCTTACCATCACGCTAGTAAAGCTCGTATGGCGGCGTCCGGCGCTATCAAACGGACTGGTTCGTACTAAGCGGTGGATGCCGTTTTCGGCCTTTAGATAGCCGTAGGCATTTACGCCTTTAACGATAAAGCTCACGTCTTTTAGCCCGGCTTCTTCGCCCTCTTGGAAGTCCAGAGTTTCGACCTTAAAGCCCTCTCTTTCGCAAAAGCGTAGATACATACGGTATAGCATACTTGCCCAGTCGTTGCTCTCCGTACCGCCCGCGCCCGGATGGATGGTGACGATAGCGTTTTTGCCGTCGTCCTCGCCGCTAAGTAGCATAGAAATCTCTAAATTTACGATCTTATTCTCTAGCTCGTCCGCCTCAGCAAAGAGCGAGTTTATCGTCTCTTCGTCGTTTTCAGAGTTTGCTAGCTCATATAGATCCTTTGCGTCGTCTACGGCGCTTTTAGCGTTTAGGAAGTTATTTAAGATGTTTGAAATTTTAGTTTTTTCCTTGCCGATTGCGCCCGCTTTTGCGATGTCTTGCCAGAAATTTTGATCGTTTTCCATCTCCTCGATCTCTTTTAGGCGAGCTTTGATACTCTCGGGCTTTACGACGCCAGCGATATTTTCTACTTTTGTGTTTAGTGTTTTTAGGAGTTCCGTGTATTCGTAATTATCCAAAATTTAAGACCTTTTTTGTGCTTTTTGGCGTGATTATAACATATTTGTAAGAGTAAAGATAAAATTTGATATAATCGCGCGTTAAAATTAAACATTAAAGAAGAGAAAATGCAAATTTTAAGAACAGTAGAACAGCTGCGAGATTTCGTCGCGGCAAATCCCGAAAATATCGGCTTCGTACCCACTATGGGCGCGCTTCATGGCGGGCACGCTAGCCTCATAGAAAAGTGCGTAGCGGAAAACAAAACCGCGATCGTTTCGACGTTTGTAAACCCGACGCAGTTTTTAGCCGGCGAGGACTTTGAAGATTATCCGAAAAACGAACAAAACGACGCTAAAATTTGCGAGGAGCTGGGCGTACATGCGATGTTTGTGCCTGAGGCTAGGGAGCTATATTTTGATACCGAGCCACTAATCAGCGCGCCTGAAAATTTAGCAAGCGTACTCGAGGGCAAGACTCGCCCCGGGCACTTTGACGGCGTGCTTCGCGTGCTAAACAAGCTCTTTAATCTAACAAACGCAAAGCGCGTCTATATGGGCAAAAAGGACGCACAGCAGCTGCTTATCGTGCGTAATTTCGTAAAGACCTGTTTTTTAAATTTAGAGATCGTGCCTTGCGAGATCGTTCGCGCGCGAGACGGACTGGCGCTTAGCTCGCGAAACGCGTATCTTGACGAGGGGCAAAAGCTTGAAGCGCTTAAGCTTTCGCATTCGCTTAAAAAAGCCTCAAATTTGATCGCGGCTGGCGAGCTAAGCGCACAAACGATAAAAGGCGAGATGCTACAAACCCTAGAGCCGCTAAACGTCGACTACGTCGCGATCGTCGATAGAAATTTAAACGAGATCTCGCTAATAGAGCCGGACAACACCATCATTCTAGTCGCCGCGTACGTGGGCAAAACGCGTCTGATCGACAATCTGTGGGTATAAGATGGGCAAACTTCACTTAGTATCCTTAGGCTGTAACAAAAATCTGGTGGATTCTGAGATCATGCTCGGACGCCTCTCAAACTACGAGATCACGCCCGACGTCGCCTCTGCCGACGTCATCATCGTAAATACCTGCGGCTTTATAAATTCGGCCAAAGAAGAGAGTATCCGCGCGATCCTTGATATGCACGAAGCGCGTAAAAAAAGCTCTTTGCTCGTAGTAACGGGCTGCCTCATGCAGCGCTACCGCGAGGAGCTGATGAAAGAGCTGCCCGAGGTCGATCTTTTCACCGGTGTCGGAGACTACGACAAGATCGATGAAATCATCCTAAAAAAGCAAAATTTATTTAGCCCCGAAACCTACCTGCAAGCAAGCGAAGAGCGCGTGATAACGGGCTCAAACTACCATGCCTACATCAAAATTTCGGAAGGCTGTAATCAAAAATGCAGCTTCTGCGCGATCCCGACCTTTAAAGGCAAGCTAAAATCCCGCGCGCTCGAAAACATCGTAGATGAGGTGCAAAAACTCGTAAAAAAGGGCTACTATGACTTTAGCTTCCTCTCGCAGGACAGTAGCTCGTATATGCGCGATCACGCTGTTAGCGACGGGCTCATCTCGCTAATTGACGCGGTCGAAAAGATCGAGGGCGTCAAAACCGCGCGCATACTCTATCTCTACCCTAGCACGACCTCAAACGCGCTAATTGAGCGCATCATCGCCTCGCGGGTATTTGTAAACTACTTTGATATGCCAATCCAGCACTCAAGCGAGAAAATGCTAAAAATCATGAGGCGCGGAAGCGGTGTGGCGCGGATCAAAGAGCTTTTAAATTTGATGAAAAGCGCGCCTGATGCGTTTTTACGAACGGGCGTCATAGTCGGGCACCCGGGCGAGAGCGAAGCCGAATTTGACGAGCTTTGCGCATTTTTGCAGGAGTTTAAATTTGACCGCGTTTCGGCGTTTGCCTACTCCAAGGAAGAAGACACGCTCTCGTACGAGATGGAGCAGGTGCCGGCCAAAATCATCTCAAAGCGCCTAAGCAAAATAGAAAAGATCACTCGCGCCGCGATCGAGGCGAGTTTTGCGCAGGAGCTGGGCAAGAAATTTATCGTATCGCTTGAGGGCGAAAGCAGCGAGGGCGAGATGTTTTACGCCGCGAAAAAGGCGCTCTGGGATAAGGACATTGACGGCGAAATTTTGATCAACGAAAGCGATGTGGAGCAGCTAGAAACCGGCGGTCGCTACTGGTGCGAGATCACGCAGGTAGCGGGCAGCCAGGCGCTGGGCAAGATCACGGCAAAGGCTTAAAATGCTAAGCGCGCCCGTTTTACGCAAGTTAAAATTGGGGCGAAATCTGCTTGCTTTTTCTCACGGCGTCGATAGCACGGCGCTTTTTTATCTTCTAGACGAGGCGGGCGTGAAATTTGACCTTGCGATCGTGGATTATAACGTCCGCGCGCAAAGCAAGGACGAGATCGCCTCGGCACGAGATCTGGCGGCTAAATTTAACAAGCAAATTTACGTAAAAAGCGTGCAGCTGGGCGAGTCAAATTTCGAGCACGAAGCGCGCGCGGCTAGATACGATTTTTTCGGCCAAATTTGCCGTGAGTGGGGATATGAAAATTTGATCTTAGCGCATCAGTTTGATGATAAATTCGAGTGGTTTTTGATGCAGCTTGGGCGCGGCGCGGGGCTTAGCGAGCTGCTGGGTATGCAGGAGCTCGAA
>CAURVK010000021.1:0-28617 GCA_963528285.1 uncultured Campylobacter sp.
GGTGGAAATTTGACGAGCGCGCCCACTGCGTCATGGTTTTGAGCGAGTCTTGCGGGTATTTTTTGATAAATGCGCGCACCGCATACTCGCCAGTGCCGCGCTTCGTGATTTCCCTGATCGCGCTCATCGAGGTTTCAAAGTCGTCTAGGCCGTAAATTTCGACGTATTTGGCAAGTGGCAAAGTCCAGTAAAAGTGCTTAAACATGCCAGTTTCGCTCGGATTTTCCTCGCCTAAAATCGCGACCAAAATCTCCGCCGCGCGCCTAAAATCCGGCGGCAAAAGTTCATTTAGCGCGTTTGCGTGCGCCAAAATCCGTTGCGAATAGCCGAAATTTGGCGTGCTTTCAGCAATTTGCCCGCAGTAGCTATGCGTGTCAAATTTAGGATAAACCGCCTTTATCTTTTGCGATAAAATTTGCGCCAAATTTTCTCCGAAATATACCGCCAGTCCGCCGTTTTCCATCTTTTTCCTTTGGGTGGTTTTTGCCTCAGCCGTTAGCAAGCAAGCATGAATCATAAAATTTACTGCCTAAAACTAAGCGGCGTTAAATTTGTAGCCATTACGCTCGTCAAATTTGACCGTCCGCGCAAGCAAAGCGTCAAATTTATCGTAGTTTGCGGGCTAAATTTTAAAATTAGTCCGCAAAAAAATGGCGCTAAATTTAGCGGCGGATAAAATAGCGCCCGAAAGTAAAATTATTTACACTCGACTTGCGGCATCTGCGCTAAAAATATCGGCATTTTTTGCTTGATTAGCGTGTGAAATTTGCTTCTATCGGCGATATTTAGAAACTTTAGCGCGTAGTGCGTGACTCTAAGCCCGCAGTTAAGGCTCTTGACGTGGATTAGATTGATCTCGTAGTTGTCAAAATCCGGGTTGCCTGCGATCGGATAGTAGATCGTATAAGCTTGATACTCTTTATCGTTTATAGACTTAAAATCATACTCCGCTTTGCCGAACTGTCCGCTTTTTAACGCGGTCATAAAGGTCCTTTGGTATTCGTTGATGTCGGCGTTTTCATCGACAGTGACGCTTACTAGCTTGGTCCATTTAAAGCCCACTTTTTCGTTTGGTAGATAAAACTCAGCCGTTCTTGCGTTTTTTTGCTTTAAGACGAATTTTTCGCCGTCTATGGCTACTTCGTTTGGTAGATTTACGCTATCTAGCGCGCTTTTTGGTAGCTCTATCTGCGTGGTTCTAGGCTGGGTGCAGCCGCCTAAAAATAGACAAACGGCCGCAACGGCGGCAAACGAAACTTTTTTAAAACTCATGTTTTTCTCCTTTGTTAGTTGATTTTTTAAACTCCATGCACTTTTTAACTAGTCCCGCCTTGCACTCTTTTTCGTGCAGCTTTTGCGCCTTTTGGCGTAGCACGGCGGCTTGTTTTTTGTCGCTGTTTTCAAGGCGGCGCGCTAGATTTAGGCACCCGCGCGCATCTCCGGCTTCACAAGCCTCGCCAAAAAGGCTCGCAGCCTCATTGGCGTCGGCTTTTACCGCTTCGCCTATGCCTTTTTCGTAGATCGCGCCTAGATTCGTACAGGCCGGTTTTAGCCCGTTGTAACAGGCGATCCCGTAAAAGTTAAAGGCTTTTGGGATATCTTGCGGCACGTCTACGCCCTCAAAATACGCGTCCGCTAGGCTCTCACAGGCATCTAGTCGCCAAAGTAGGCAGGCCTTTTCAAAAAGCTCCAGCGCGCGAGAAACGTCCTTTTTTACGCTGCGTCCATGAAATAACATATCGCCAAGCTCGGAGCAAGAAGCTCCAAAGCTGCCTTCGTAGGCCTTCTCGTGAAATTTGACCGCCTGCTCGCTATCTTGCCGTACTCCGCCAAGCCCCTTTGCGTAGAGTTTTCCTAGTGCCGCGCAGCCTTTGCTACGCCCCTGTCGCACGACTCTTTGCCCAGTTCGTAGGCTGTCTCAAACTGCCCGCTTTGATACTGCGCCCAGCCGCCGTATAGCTCGTCCAGACGCTCGCTGCCGCTGCATTTGTAGGCATTTGCGGCGCAGGCTTTGTCGTAGTAAGATCTAGCAGCCTTGATATCCTGCGCAAAACCCGCCTCGCCGTCCTCGTAAAGCCTACCCAAAGCTTCGCACGCTTCGTAAATTTTACCCTCGCAGGCAAGCGAGTAAAATTTGAGTGCATTTTTCGAGTTTTTCGCGGCTTCATAGTTTTTGCCCATTGCGCCGTCCGCATACATGCCGCCTAGATAGTAACAAACTACCGCGTATCCGCGCTCGCAGGCCTTTACGTAGAGCTCTAGCGCCTTGCTTTCATCCGGCGCGACGCCAGTACCAGCTTCGTAAATTTGAGCTAGATTATAGCAACTTAAACCAAATCCTTTTTCACAGGCTCTCTCAAAAATCGCAGCCGCTTTGGCCTGTTCGCCTCTGTTTTGGTGTAACGAGGCTAGGCTGTCGCAGCCGCTTAGCTCGCCAGCGTCGCAGGCTTTTTCATAAAATTTGCCGGCTTTTGTATCGTCTTGCTCCACGCCTTTGCCGCTTTGATATAAAAACCCAAGCCTTACACATCCGCGCGTCTCGCCTATTTCGCACGCTTATTGCCAAATTTGAGCCGCTTTTTGTTCATCATCCGCGTCATAGGCCGCTTGAGCTTCGTCAGTCAAATTTGCGAGAGCGAAATTTAGCGCAAAAAGCAGTAGCAAGAGCTGTTTTATCGTCGCGCTCCTTTGTTAAATTTTGCCAGTTTTGTTTTTCAAATTTGACCTATTTTGCTTCTTTGTAGAGCTTGCATACAACTTTATTGATAGGTTATAGCATCTGGGCGCGCTACCTAAGCGGTGCGACGATGTGCTAAAGCGACGCAATCTTGGTGTCCTTGAAAATTATTTGAGTATGGAATAAATTTAACGCGGTTGCGCAAACGGCTATGATCTTTTTCAATTTTTTCCTTAAATTTAGCGCGAGCCAAATTTGAGCGACAAAACCGTGCCTAGCTAAATTTAACCGCGTTTTTAAAGACTAAAATTTAGGGCGCAGTTATTGAGGCAAATAAAACGTCGGCACAAAAAGGTGTCAAATTTATTTTGCCAGCATTTGGGTTCATGGCTGCACGGCATAAAACAGAGGCGGTCAAATTTAGCCAAAAATCACTCGGCTATAAAGCCAAATTTGACCGATTTTGCGCCTTAGACGTTAAATCTAAAATGCATCACGTCGCCGTCTTGAACGACGTAGTCCTTGCCCTCTAGGCGCATTTTGCCCGCCTCTTTGGCCGGGTTTTCGCCGCCGCATGCGATGTAGTCCTCATAGCCGATAACCTCGGCTCTGATAAACCCTCGCTCAAAGTCGTTGTGGATGACGCTGGCGGCTTTTGGCGCTTTCCAGCCTTTTACGATCGTCCATGCGCGCACCTCGACGACGCCCGCAGTAAAATAGCTGATCAAATTTAGCTTCGCAAACGCCGTTTTGATGATCTTTTCCAGACCGCTTTCGTTCGTGCCGAGCGAACTTAAAAACTCGTGCGCCTCTTCGTCGCTAAGGCCTACTAGCTCCTCTTCGATCTTGGCGCAAAGCTTGATGACCTCGTGTCCCGAGCGCGCGGCAAACTCGCGAAGCGCCTGCACGTATTTATTATCCTCCGAGATGCCGTCCTCACCCACATTTGCGCCGTAGATGACCTCTTTTGCGCTGAGTAGCCTTAGTTCTTTGTTTAAATTTATAAACGCTTCCTCGTCCTTGCCGCCGAAGCTGCTCGCGCTTTTGCCGTCGTTTAGGTGGGCTAGCAGCGCATTTGCCGTCTCTAGCGCCTCTTTTGCGCCTTTTGCGTTTGCTTTGGCTTCACGGGTTAGGCGCTCGATTTTTTTGTTTAGCTGCTCGATATCGGCGAGGATGAGCTCGGTTTCGATGATCTCGACGTCCCTGACAGGATCGACGCCGCCTTCTACGTGAGTGATGTTTTCGTCTTCAAAGCAGCGCACGATATGCAGTATCACCTCGGTTTCGCGAATGTTTGAGAGAAATTTATTTCCCAGACCTTCGCCAGCACTCGCGCCCTTTACGAGACCCGCAATATCGACGAACTCGATAGTTGAGTATTGGATTTTATTTGGATTTACGATTTTGGCTAGCTCGCCTAGGCGCTTATCGGGCACCGGCACGACGGCTTTATTTGGCTCGATCGTGCAGAACGGATAGTTCGCGCTCTCGGCGTTTTGCGCCTTCGTTAGTGCGTTAAAAGTGGTTGATTTGCCGACGTTTGGCAAACCTACGATACCTACTGCTAGTCCCATTATAGCTCCTTTGCCATAGCGCATAGATAATAAAGATTCATCCGCACGCCCGCTCCCGTAGCACCCGCTTGGTTATATCCCCAAGCTTTTTCGGTGTATGCGGGGCCTGCGATATCTTGATGTATCCACTTGTCTTTAAACTCGTCTTTTATAAATTTATCTAGGAAAAGCCCCGCCGTGATCGCGCCGCCGTAACGGCTGGATCCCGTGTTGCTGACGTCTGCGATCTGGCTTTTGATCAGCTCGCGCAAGTGTGGGTTAAACTCCAAAATCGTATTTAGTTCGCCGCTCTTTGCCGCTTTTGCTTTAAATTCCGCCTTTAGCTCCTCATTGTTGCCCATTATGCCGCTTGTGTATTCGCCAAGGCCCACCACGCAAGCGCCAGTTAGCGTTGCCATGTCGATTAGCACGTCTGGTTTAAAATCCTGCGCGTAGCTAAGGCAGTCGGCAAGTACTAAACGGCCCTCGGCGTCGGTGTTTCGCACCTCGATGCTAACGCCGCTGCGAGATATCAGCACGTCGTCTGGTTTATAGGCGTTGCCGCCGATCATATTTTCGGTCGCGCCTAAAATAGCGTGAATTTCAAACGGTAAATTTAGCTCCGCCGCGCCTTTAATTATACCCATTGCCGCAGCCGCGCCGCTTTTGTCGGCTTTCATCGTTAGCATATAATCAGCCGGCTTTAGGCTAAGTCCGCCGCTATCGTACGTTAGCCCTTTGCCGACGAAGATTACGCGTTTTTTTGCGCCTTTTGGCTTGTAGATAAGGTGGATGAGGCGAGGCGGATGGATGCTGGCTCTGTTTACCGCTAAAAATGCGTTCATCTTTTCTTTTTCGAGGAATTTTTCGTCGTAAATTTTGCAGCTTAAATTTGGGTAGTTTTTGGCTAGATTTTGCGCCTCTTCGGCCATTTTTTGCGGAGTGTAGATTTCAGGTATTTCGTTTACGATATCTTTGGTAAAATTTGTCGCAGAGGCGATTATCTCGCCGTGAGTAAAGCCGTCCTTTGCGTCGTTTTCGCGGATGACCTCGCCGTTAAATTCCTCGCTGCTAAAAATAATATCTTTTAGCGCGTATTTTTCTTTGTTTTCTTTGTATTTGTTAAATTCGTAAGCGCCTAGCAAAAAGCCCTCGGTTAGAGCTTGAAAGCTCATTTTCTGGCAGCCTGCGACGTATGAGGCTAGTTTAATGCTTTTGACGTTTAGCGATTTTACGGCGTTATAGGCTTTTGCCGCAGCTATGCGAAGCTCGTCGTAGCCAAGCTTATTTAGCGGTACGTAGATCCTGCCGCTTTCTAGCAAAAGCAAGACGCTCTCGCCCTTGTAGTTGGCGAATTTAAACGCCTTTTCGTCTTTTATAAATTTATGTTTTAGGTTTTTATCTACGACGAAAATCAGCTCCAAATCAGCCTTGATTTCGCTTAGTTTTTTATTAGTGAGTTGAAACTGCACTTCTGTGTCTCCTATCGTTTAAAATTTTATTTTCTATGCGCCTAAAGCCGTAGAGCAGAGCACCTAAAAATAGCGCTACTACCGGCACGGCGACGTACCAGTGCTCTTTTGCTTTGTGCAGTATATCAAGTATGTGCTCGCCCAAAACCCACGCGGGAATTATCGTAATCGCAGCCCAGCACCACGCGCTTATTAGGTTTATAAACGCGTATTTTTTTGCGCTGTATCCAGTTAAGCCTATGGTCATCGGTATGATGACGCGAAAGCCGTACATATAGCGCTGGATAAAGATGATCGGCCAGCCGTATTTTTTCAGCATTATATGCGCGATGGCAAATTTACGGCGCTGGGTATGAAGCTTTTTGGCGATATATTTTTTGTTATAGCGGCCTAGATAAAAGTAAATTTGATCGCCGACAAAGCCGCCCAGACCTGCTACGAAGATGGCCGGCGCGATATGCATATGCGTTTGATGAGAGAGGATTCCAGCCATTATGAGCGCCATTTCGCCTTCCATTATGCACCAGACGAAAAGTATGATGTAGCCGTACTCGATGAGTAGTTTTGTAAAAAATTCTTCCATCATAGCTCCAAAATGCTGTAAATTTTAGTTAGCGAGCGTAAATTTGCGCTACCGCCAAGATCCTTTAAATCAATCAAAAAGCAGGCCTCTACGCAAACGGCGTTTGTTTGATTGATTAGCTCGACGCTAGCCTTGGCCGTGCCTCCCGTAGCGATTAGATCGTCGATTAAAAGCACTTTTGCGCCCGCTTTTTCGCCGAATGCGTCAACGTGAATTTGCACCTCATCCACGCCGTATTCTAGGCTATATTTTTGCGAGATCGTGATGTAGGGTAGTTTTTTAGGCTTTCTAATCGGCACGAAAGGCAGTCGCAGCCTAGCTGCCAAGGCCGTTGCGAATATAAATCCGCGCGACTCGATGCCGGCTATAAAATCGATATCGGCGTCCTCGTATCTGGCAACTAGATGATCCATTAAAAAATTAAACGCCTCTTTATTATTCAGTAGCGTCGTGATATCGCGAAATACTATGCCAGGTTTTGGAAAATCGTTTATGCAGCGGATAGAATTTAATAAAAACTCCTTCCCCGCTTTGTCTAGTTCTTTCATTTTTTGCCTTTAAATTTGATTTATAGTAGCGCTTCGATTTTGCCCTCTAGTTCGCGGATACGCTGGCGGAGTTTGTCGTTTTCTAGGCGGTACTGCGAGTTTCTGGTGCGAAGGGCGTTGGCATCGTTTTTGACTTTATTGAGTTCGTCTGTGAGGATGTCGATGTTGCCAAGACCGCGCTGTAGCTGGACTTGCAGCTTGCGGATGACGACTTCGGTATCTTGGAGATTGTTTTTCATAAAATCGCGCGTCGCGCGCTCTTTTTTAAGCAAGGTTTTAAAATAAAACACCATAACGGTGAGATAGATACAAATGCATATCAAAACGGTAAGTACGAGCCAATCAGTCATTTCTCGCCTCCTAGCTTTTTCACGCGTCTTTCGTGCCTGCCGCCGGCAAATTCGGTAGCGAAAAAGGCTTTTATCATATCTGCCGCAACCGCGTCGCCGATCGTTCTAGCGCCCATGGCTAGTACGTTTGCGTCGTTGTGCTCGCGCGCTAGTTTTGCCGTTGTGACGTCGTGACAAAGCGCGCAGCGAACGTGCGAATGGCGGTTGGCCGCGATACTGATGCCGATACCCGTGCCGCAGATTAGCACGCCGTATTCGTTCTCGCCGCGTAAATTTTGCGCCATAAGCTCGGCAAAATCTGGATAATCGACGCTATCTTTGCTATGCGTTCCTAGATCGCATACGTCAAAACCTTCGTTTTTTAAAAGCCCGCAAATTTGCGCCTTAAGATCAAAGCCCGCGTGGTCGCTCGCGATAAAAATTTTGTCTATTTTCATGAAATTTCCATAAGCTAAAAAATGCTTAATTATAGCAAAAAAGCATTAAAGTAAAATTTCGCCGCAAGCCTTTAGGAGCGAAATTTAGGCTAAATTTTAAAATTTGCCGTTTACAAAAACATCCTCATGATCGCCACGGCATATCGTATCGGCTCGAAAAAATAATCCTTTAGCGGCGAGATCACGATGATAACTAGCGCGATAAAGCCGTATCTTTGCATGCTATTTAGCCAGTTTGCCGCGCCGTGAAGCCCAAAAATGCGTAAAAGATACTCAAGCGCCTTTGAGCCATCAAGAGGCGGGATGGGATAGAGGTTAAAGAGGGCTAGGACTAAATTTACGGCTGCAAGCATAAATACAAACTCCGCTACTGCGCCGTCAAAACCTATAAATTTAAACGCGCAAAACGCTAGCGCAAAAAGAGCAAGGTTGTATGCGATACCCGCAAGCGCGACGATGATAGCAGCCTTGTAGCCACCGTTATAAAGCACCGTGCGTAAATTTATGGGTACGGGTTTAGCCCAGCCAAACGTCACTCCCGTGCTAAGGTACATGAGTGCCGGCACGACGATAGTACCCAGCGGATCGACGTGTTTTATGGGATTTATACTGAGCCGCCCCAAATTTTTAGCGGTCAAGTCGCCGTATTTATACGCCGCATATCCGTGCGCGATCTCGTGTCCGACGACGGAGATAACGAGCGCTGCGACTAGGATCGCAACCTGCGCGAAGTCGATGCTATCAAGGTTCATTCGATCTTGTTTCCGTCGTTTTTAGCTTCGGCTCTGGCGGCGTCTAGCAGCTCAGGCGAGTTTTGTATAAAGTCCACGCTCTTGCCGACTCTGTTCCATCTGATTTTGTATTCATCATCCCAGCTAAAATATACAAACCACGGCTTGCCGACGATATTTTTATATGCCACGGGTCCCCAAAAACGGCTGTCGTTCGAGTGGTCGCGGTTATCGCCGATCATGAAAAACTCGCCCTCCGGGACTTGAAAATAAAATGCGTTAAACGGATAGTTGCCAACGCTTGGTAGCTCGTTTACGATAACGGGCTGCATGGCGAATTTGTTTGCGTTTAGGTAGTTTACGGCTAGTTCGAATAAATTTACCTTCTCGTCGTAGTGGATGCCGCCGAATTTATATGGCTCGCGCACGAAAAGCTTACCGCCGAATTTAACTATATCTTTTTCGTCAAAATTTGCCTTTATAAACTCCTCGCCCTCGTGCGGGTGTAAAAATAGCGCCTTTTCGGTGAAAATCACTTCATCGCCGCCGACTGCGAAATTTCGCTTGACGTAGTGGATCTTTTCATCGTGCGGATAGCGGAAAACTACGATATCGCCGCGCTCGGGTTTGGCTCCCTCGATGAGGTGGCCGTTACCGTTAAAATCTGGCAAAACCTTGACCTCGATCCACGGAATGCGCGGAGTCGAGATGCCGTAGCTAAATTTTTTAACGAAAAGATGATCGCCGACTAAAAGCGTGTCCTTCATCGATCCGGACGGTATCACGAAGGCCTGCGCGACAAAGAAAATTACGAGCAAGACGATGATGACCGTGCCCGTCCAGCTGTTTGAAAAATCTAAAAATTTATTAAACGCTTTTTTCAAAATTTATGCCTTTTCGCGCGGTTTTTGGCTGATTTTATGGTGTTTGACAGTAGCATCGCGATAGTCATCGGGCCTACGCCACCTGGAACGGGCGTTATAAACGAGCATTTGGGCGCTACTTCGTCAAATTTGACGTCGCCTTTTAGCTTGTCGTCGTCCATTCGGTTTATGCCTACGTCGATTACGACGGCACCCTCTTTTACCATATCGGCCGTTACGAAATCGGCTCTACCGATAGCGGCTACGAGGATGTCGGCGTCCGCGCAAATTTCCTTTAAATTTCGCGTTTTGCTATGTGTCACGGTTACGGTCGCGTTGGCGTTTAGCAGTAGATTTGCCATCGGCTTGCCCACGATGTTGCTACGCCCGATCACGACGGCGTTTTTGCCCTCTAAATTTATATCGTAGGCTTTAAAAATTTCCATTATGCCTAGCGGCGTGCACGGCACGAACCCGTCAAGTCCGCTAGCTAGCTTGCCGGCGTTTATCGCGGCAAAGCCGTCCACGTCTTTTTTGGGGCTTATGGTTTCTAAAATTTTATTCGTATCTATGTGCTTTGGTAGCGGCAGCTGAACTAGGATGCCGTCGATGCCGTCGTCTAAATTTAACACGTCTATTAGCGCGATTAGCTCGCTTTGCGTCGTAGACTCGGGCAAGCGGTGCATAACGCTTTTTATCTCGCATGCTATGCAGGCTTTTTCTTTTGCCGCGACGTAGGTTTGGCTGGCTTTATCCTCGCCGACCAGTATCACTGCAAGCGCCGGCTCTATGCCTTGATTTTTCAAATTTAACGCTTCGTTTTTTACTCTTTCCTTTACCTGCGCGCTTACGTTTTTGCCGTCTAATATCGTCATTTTCGTCCTTTATTACTTTTTAATCGCAAAGATTGTATGATAGCTAATTTTAGATTAAATTTACGAAAAAGCGAAAGAATTTATGAAAATTTGGCTGATTTCAGGGCTACTTTGCGGTGCGGCGTTTGCGAGCGATTTTATCACGAAAAACGAATACGCAAAGATGCTCTATCAAAACCCGCGCGGCATCGGTTGCGACAAGTGTCACGGCAAGGGCGGCGAAGGCTCGCTCATATCAAAATATAGACATTTCGATAAAAAAACGAAGCAGGTCATCGACGACGAGCTAAGAGCGCCAAGGATAAACAATCTTGATTTTGAGACGTTTAAAGAGGGCGTGCTAAGCGCAAAAAGCGTGATGCCTAGCTACTTTCTAACCGACGAAGAGATAAATTTGCTTTACGAATACGTTATAAATTTCAACAAGGATAAAAAATGACGAACAAAGAAGCTTTCGGGCTAGCTAAAAAATATATCCCGGGCGGCGTAGATTCGCCCGTTCGCGCGTTTGGCAGCGTAGGCGGCGAGCCGTTTGTGGTGGACCGCGGCGAGGGCGCGTATCTAGTAGATATCGAGGGAAATCGCTATCTAGACTTCATCCAGAGCTGGGGACCGCTCATCTTTGGGCACTGCGATCCCGATATCGAGAGCGCGGTGATAGCGACTGCTAAAAAAGGACTAAGCTTTGGCGCTCCATCAAATTTAGAGACGAAGCTAGCCAAACTAATCTGCGACGAGTTTAAAAACGTCGAAAAGGTGCGCTTCGTAAGCTCGGGCACGGAGGCCACTATGAGCGCGATCCGCGTGGCGCGCGGTTTTAGCGGCAAGGACGGACTGATAAAATTTGAAGGTTGCTATCACGGGCACAGCGACGCGCTTTTGGTAAAAGCAGGCAGTGGTGCTACGACCTACGGCAATGCTTCCAGCGGCGGCGTGCCGGCAGACGTGGTGAAAAACACCTACCTAGCGCGCTACAACGATATAGCTAGCGTGCGGGCGATATTTGGGGCAAATCCGGGCAAAATCGGCGCGCTAATCATCGAGCCGATCGCGGGAAATATGGGTCTAGTGCCTGCTGATAACGAGTTTTTGAGCGAGCTTAGACGTCTTTGCGACGAAAACGGCGCAGTGCTGATTTTCGACGAGGTTATGAGCGGTTTTCGCGCGAGCAGGCACGGGTCGTTCGAATTTAACGGCATAGAGGCTGATCTCGTGACCTTTGGTAAGGTTATCGGCGGAGGCTGCCCGGCGGCGGCGTTTGGCGGAAAGGCTGCTATCATGGACTGCCTAAGCCCCGAAGGCGCAGTTTATCAGGCAGGCACGCTAAGCGGCAATCCCGTAGCTATGGTTGCCGGCATCGCAAGCCTAAGTAAAATTTTCGCCGATCATGATCTTTATGACCGCCTAAATAAGCTAGCCGTACTGTTTGCTCACGGGCTAAAAAGTGTCGCCACAAAGCACGGCATCGCTCTGCAAACGACGGTGCGAGGCTCGATGTTTGGCTTTTTCTTTACCGCAAGCGAGGTTAAAAACTACGACGACGCGTTAAAAAGCGACGTCAAACTTTATGCTAAATTTCACGCCAAAATGCTTAAAAAAGGCGTTTATCTGGCGCCTAGCCAGTTTGAGACGGGCTTCATCTGCGACGCGATGAGCGAAGAGGATATCAAATTTGCCATTAAAGCCGCGGACGAGAGCTTTGCCGAGATAGTCGTGCAGACGGCTGGCGAAAACGAAGAAATGCGCGAGGTAAAAGCAAGGATCGCCGATCTAGAAGAGCGTCTAAAAGAGGCCAGAAAAGAGCGCGAAGCGATACAAGAGCGCATGAAAAACAGCTGGGGATTTGCCTAATGGCGAAGATAAATTTAGGCGACGTTGTAAAAGGCGCCGAGCAGCTAAGTCTGGGCGTTTCTATCGTCGTGGCGCTTGCTATCGGGGCTGGGTTTGGCTACTGGATGATGAAGGAAACCGGCTGGACGTGGACGCTGTTTGCAGGCATCGCAGTCGGTATCGCCGCAGCCGGCCTAAACATCAAAAAGGCCTACGACGCGCAGATAAAAAGCCTAGATGAACTAAAAGACGAAGGTAAATTTAAACCCGCGAAAGACGACGAGGACGATGAGTGAATTTTAAGCTCATTGCCGTTTACGGCGCGTTTGAGACTTTGTTGTTGCTGGGCTCGGCGGCATTTGGCCGCGCATGGTTTTACAGCTCGCAGGTTGCGTTTGCGGGCTCGCTTTTGGTGCTGGCCGCGACCTTTAGAGCCTACAAAAAACGCGTAGAAAACGGCGTGCGAGATTATGACGCCTCCGCAGAGGACGACATAGACGAATGGGGCGAAAATCACGAGGGGTTTCCTGATCTCGCTGAAAACGCTAAATTTGACGGGTATGACCCGCACCGCGAAGATGCTAAGCATTTGGACGCGTCAAATTTGGACGGTCTCGCAAAAACGGACGCAAAATTTGACCAAGCGGCGGAGTTAAATTTAAACGGCGAAAACGAGCGCGTTAAATTTGACTCGGCAACAGAACAAAACAAAGCCGCGCAGGGCAAATTTGACGAGCAAAATTTAAACGGTGCAGATCAAAACAGCGGGTCAAATTTAAGCCAGGCAAGCGAGTCAAATTTGAGCAAATCAAATCAAGACAGCGAAGCCAAGCCGTCAAAAAAGCAAAATTTCGCGCAAAATTTAAAGCAAAATTCGCCCAACTATTTTACCGCATTCGTGCCTTTTCGGCTGATCGCGTATGCGGTTTTGGTCGTCGGATTTTTAGCGCTAAAAAGGCACGGCAACCTCGATATCGCCGCGTTTTTGATCGCACTTGCGGCGATGCCTGCGGGTGCTTTGATATATGGAGTAAAAAGCAATGAGAAATAGCTCGATAATAACGATCAGATCGATGTTTGCACTATTCGTCGGGATGGCGTTTTTGTTTGTAGGAAACGGCCTCATCATCAGCTCGGCCGGCGTCGAGCTAAAAAAAATGGGCGCAGGCGAGCTAGAGACGGGATTTGTTATCGCGGTATTTTTCGTTGGAGCTATGGCGGCTACGATATTTTCGCATAAAATCGTCTCAAAAGTCGGCCACATCAGGAGCTTTGGGATATTTGCGTCGCTTTTTGGTATCGCGGCGATGTTTCACGATCTTAGCCAAAACCTCTACTTTTGGGCGTTTTTGCGCGGATGTTTAGGATTTTGCTACTACTCGATCTTGATGATAATCGAAAGCTGGCTCAACGCGCGTGCCAGAAACGAAGTGCGCTCGCGAGTACTGGCCTTTTACGAGATCACGTTTTACGTATGTTTTGGGCTGGGCATCCTCGTGCTATCGCTAAATTTATCCACTTCTCACGTACTTTTGCTTAGCGCGGCGTTTATTTTGTTTTCGAGTATTCCTTTAAATTTGATCCGTATCAAAGAGCCGCCGATCCCCGAAAAAAAGAGCGTCTCGATCCCGAGAGTATTTGCGCTCGTGCCTTTGGCGCTCATTACCAGTATCGTAGCCGGTATCCTTATAAACGGCTTTTTTACGATGGCTAGTGTTTATATCCTGTTGCAAGGATACGGTGCGAGAGAGGTTTCGTTTTTTATGACCGTCGCGATGGCGGGCGGCTTTATCGCCCACTCTCTAATCGGCGGTTTTTCGGATAAATTCGGCCGCCGTCCCGCGATAATGTGCTGCGCGGGCGTGTCGCTGTGTGCGGCTATTTGTTTTTTGGCGCTTAAGCCCTCTATCTACGCGCAGTACGTTTTGTCGTTTTTTCTGGGCTCGGGAGCTTTTTGCCTCTACGCGTTATCGCTTGCTCGTGCCAACGACGTTTTAAAGCACAAAAACCAAGGCATCGAAGTAGGGCGCGCCGTACTTTTTAGTTACTCTTTCGGCTCGCTTCTTTCGTCCGTGATAATGGGCGCTAGCATGCAAATTTTAGGCTTTGACGGCTTTATGTGGGTTTACGTGGCGTTGCTTGCGTTTCTTATCGCGTTTTGCCTCACGCAAAAGACCGTTCCGCTTGAAAGCAGAAGCGACTTTGAACATAGTCCGGGCACGATGGCAAATAGCTAATGAAAATCTCAAATTTGACGATATAGCCGTATGGAATCAGTAAGTAACTCAGTAAGTTCGCAAATCGCGACCCAGGCCGCAGTCAGCGGCGCTCTGCCTAAAACGGGCGGCGCAAACGCCGGACAAACGGGGCAGGCAGGCGAAACTAAAAATCTTTTTAAAAATCAGCCAGCACCCTCGCAAAATTTGGACTCCGAGGCCGCGGATAACGCCGTAAAGGATCTAGATAAACTCGTAAATAAGCTTTTAAACGAGCTAAAATCAAGCCCGACTCAGGCCAAAGAGCTAGCCGCTCAGGCAAAAAATCTACAGCTCTCGCCAAATCTCGCAAAAGATATGAAAAGCCTCGTCGCACTTGCCGAAAACGAGCCTGATCTAAAGGAATTTGCACTCAAGCTAAAAGAGTTTTTAAAGCCCGTTGCCGATCTAAAAAACGCGCCGCTAAACGAGCAGATAAAAAGCTCTGGCATCATGCTGGAAGCAAATTTAAAAGACGCACTAAATGGTAAATTTAACCTACCCAGCGCGATAAATAAGCTGTTCGGCGATATAAAAAATCTCTCGAATCATCAGCTTTTGGAGCAAATTTCAGCCTTGGCTAAGGATGATAGCCTAAGCACGAACGAGAGCTTTGCGAGGCTTGATCAAATTTTACAAAACGCTAAAACCGCGGCCAAAGATACGCTAGCGGACTCGCCTTTTAAGCAGCTTTTTAAAATCGCTGATAAGCTCGAAAACGCGGCTAAATTTATGGATAAGCAAGCAAACGCCATGAGCGGAAACGGACTAAGCCTAAACGAAAAAACTCTAAACGCCGAGCTAAACAAAGTCTCGCAGCTGCTGGCAAACGCGGGCGAAAAAATGCAAAATTTAAACAGCGAAAAGCTAGGTCAAAACAGGGGTTTTGCTTTAAATTTCGCCGAGCTAAAAAGCGCGATAAAAGATCTAACGGACGAGCTTGGCGCGCTTGTGGCCTCGCAGGATAAATTTAACGATTTTGCGCAAAAAATCGTCCGAGACGGTGCGGAAGGAAGCGATGGTGCAACGCTGCAAGATAAGCTGCAAAATGCGGCTAGAAAGTTAAATTTCGCCCTGCAAATCGCAGATAAAGCGGGCTTTGAAGCAAAAAATAACCTCGATGAAGTCGGCAAGCTAATCAAGCAGCAAAATATCGCTCGCGGCGAGCTTAGCGCAGTGACTCCAAAAAGCGCCGAAGAGACGGCAAAGGTGTTACAAAACGACGTAAAAAGCGCGCTTTTAAACATGCAGTCAAAGTCTCCGGACGCTAGCCCCGTAAAAGACGCTGCCTCAAAACTACTAGCTCAAATCGAGATGCATCAACTAGCCTCCGCGGTCGCGGGCGGCGTGCAGACCTATCTGCCATACGTCTGGGAGGGCGTAGAGGGCGGAAATATCAGGTTTAAGCAAGGCAAAAAGCAAAAACACTACGCGCAAATTGACCTAAATTTTCAAAATTTCGGCCAAATCAACATCATGGTGGCGCTCAGCGAAAACAAATACATCGACCTTGCGATCGCGACGCAAAAAGAGGAGTTTAAGGATCTGATTTTAAGCGGCGCGAAGGAGCTAAAAAGGGCTATCGGCGAGCAGAGGCTGATAGTGTCGAATTTTAGCCTAAAAACTATGCCTAAACTACGTCTTGGCGGCGTTTACGGCGGTCTGGATAAGCTTGATATGGGCTTTGATAAAAAGGCGTAAATTTGGCAAAAGTGCAAAAAACTAAAAAAGCCGTAGCTCTTGGCTACAACCGCCAAAAAGATAATGCCCCTAAGGTTCTAGCTACGGGTTCGGGCGAAGTGGCGAAAAACATCATAAATCTAGCTAAATCTCACGACATACCGATCAAAGAGGACGCCGATCTAATCGAGGTTCTAAGCAAGGTCGATCTAAACGAGGAAGTCCCGCCAAATCTCTATAAAGCAGTCGCGGAAATCTTTAACTTTTTGTATCAAATGACGAATAAAAAATAGGGCGCTTGTGGCAAAGTAGAAGCGAGAGCAGGCTTATTGCAAGTGCAAATTTGAGCGCGAACTAGAAAATTTAAATGAAAAAGACGGTCGAATAATAGCGATTTTAGCCTTGCCTTTGTTGATCTTATTTTCGGCTCTAGTTTTTGCTAGCGGTAATGCGTCAAAAGGCGCAAACTACCCAAAATACGCGCTAGAAAAAGTGGTAACGCACGATAAAAAAGAGCCTCATCTAAAGAAAATAAAACCGCCCGCTATCAAGTAAAATTTGATGGAAATCTCGTAGCAAAAAGCCGTAAATTTGAAGACAGATACAAAAAATGACGCATAAAATTAGGTACAAATGCCGAGTTTAAAGTAAAATTTGACGACTATTCCGCCGTTGCCGCAAGTGCTAAAATCTCATCCAAATTTTCTAGTTATCATAAAATTATTTGCATTATTTTATGTATTTTGCCTTATAGCTAAATTTAATATAAATAAAGATAAAATAGCCGTAAAATTAACTCAAAAACGGAATAAATTTGAAACAAAAACTGGTCTTAGTCGGCGCCTCGACGGGCGGTCCGGGACATTTAAAAAGGCTTTTTAAAGGGCTTGAGCTAAACGGAGCTAGCGTCGTTATCGCGCAGCATATGAGCCTGGCTTTTATCCCTAGTTTTATCTCGCAGTTTGATAAGGAGTGCGCGGCGCAGGTCGTGATGCTAGGCGTGCCCACGCAGCTAAAAAGCGCGATATATATCTGCGAGAAAAACTCCGAGATAATCTCTGCTAGCCCCCTAACGGCTGGCATGTGTTCGCCCATGAAAGAGACCACGTACAACCCCAGCGTAGACGTGCTTTTTTACTCGGGCGTGCAGGCTTGTAAGTTTACCGACGTTATGGCGATCCTGTTAACTGGCATCGGCGATGATGGCGCGCGCGGGCTAAACGAGCTATATAAAGCCGGCGCTAAATGCATCGCCGAAAACGAGGAGAGCGCGATCGTCTACGGCATGCCAAAACGCGCGAAAGAAATCAACGCAAATTTAAAGTCGCTACCCATCGGCGGTATAAGAGCGGAACTAGAAAGGTTTTTACATGCTTGAAAATGCAAATTTGACGCCCGCTCCTAGCGATGTGGCGGGGCTTAATAAATTCGTCGAAGTCATCAAAAATATGTGCGGCGTAGATCTGGAGTCCAAAAAGGACATGATAAAGCAGCGCCTAATAAATTTCTGCCAAGCAAACCGAATTTCAAGCTTTGAAGCTCTAAGCTCAAAAGTCCTCGTAGACCGCTTTATGAGGCAAGAAATCGTAAATTTGATCACCACGAACGAGACTTATTTTTATAGAGAGTTGCCGCAGCTACAAGCCGCGATCTATTACGCCAGAGAGGAGCTTGATAGCGTGCGGATACTGTGCGCGCCGTGCTCGACGGGCGACGAGGCGTACTCGCTGGGTATGCTCGCGCACTCAAATTTACTCGACGTAAACCGCGTTAGCATCGTGGGTATCGACATAAACTCCGAGGCTATCGATAGCTGTAAAAAGGGCGTTTATAGCGAGCGCTCACTACACCGCCTAAACGACAATCAAAAAAATATCTACTTTACAAAACGCGACGGCAAGTACGAAATCAGGCGCGAGATGCTGCCTAGATGCGAGTTTAGCGTGGCAAATATCTTTGACGACGCGATCTTTAAGCTCGGCAAATTTGACATCATTTTCTCGCGAAATATGATGATTTATTTTAACGAGGAATTTAAGCTAAAAGCGGTCGAGCGCTTTCATAAAATTTTGAGCGATCACGGCAGGCTCTACGTCGGACACGCCGATCTGGTGCCGTTTACGACGCTTTATAAAAAGCATATTTCAAACGGAACGACTTATTACGCTAAGGCCTGAGCGGGGTAAATTTGGGTCAAATTTGATTAAAATTGCCGCTTACTAAACCCGCCCCACAAGGCAAATTTACGCTAGCTCGTCTTTGTAAATTTTACGCACGAATATCCAATAAATCGCTCCCGCAAAAAATATACAACCTATCAGTGCCGTGATCAGCGAGAGACTAAATCCTAGCTCAAAAAGAAGTCCTATACCGCTAGAAATCACCGCCGCGACGCCCAGGTAAACCATGTCGTTATAGGCGATTATACGGCCGTAATATGCCGGATCGCACTTTTGCTGGATGAGCGTGTAGGTGTAGCTCCAAAGTGTCGATGTGAAAAACCCAGCGCAAAAAATCCCGATAAATCCGGTATAAAAGTTAAACTGAAGCGTGCTCCACGCGATGACGCCAAGCCCGTGACCGACGTAGATATAGACGAGGTTTGCGTTTGAGACGAATTTACTAAGCACGAGCGGACCGACGATGAGAGCGACGGCGCGGCAGGCGTTGATGTAGCCGATGATGAGAGATGCCGAGAGCAGACCCGCGTACGGGTAGTCGGCCAGTAGCGCCACGAGCGCGTCGTAGCTGGTAACGCCTACAACCGCGTGTAGCATGATGAGGTGCGCGATGAGGGGATTTTGTTTTACGTATTTTAGGCCGTTTTTTAGCATCTCGCGGACTTTTTCGCCGCCTTTTTTGGCTCGCACGGCGATATCTGTTTTAAGTAGGACTATGAGCGCTACTGCGTAAAGACCGCAGTCTAGCAAAAAGGCGCTTTTTATCCCGAAAAAATGGATATAAATGCCCGCTAGCCCCATGCCCGCAGTGTATGAAAACGCCCAGATGAGCGAGTGGATCTCGTTTGCGGTTTTTAGCTCGTCTTTGTTTAAAATTTTAGGAAAAAGGCTCATTTCGACCTGAAAATACGTCCCACCGGCCCCGACTCTGATAAATATTATCACGAATAGCAGCCACATCAATGAAAGCTTGTCAATAAAAACGAGCATAAAAACCGTCGCCATCTCCACGACCGTGAGCGCTATTAGCATCGGTTTGGGGCTAAATTTGTCCACCACGATACCGCTAAAAGGCGATAGCAGCACTCCCGGTACGAAAGCTAACGCAGCTGCGGCCGTGATAGCCCAAACGGGCGCGTCAAGCTCGATAAGCAGCGTAAAAATGCCCGTGTGCGAGAACCAAACGCCGAAATAGCAAATTAGCTGTATGAGCGAGAGGCGCGCGAAAACGGGCTGGGTTTTTAGCAGGTCGATAAATTTACTCATTTTGGGTTTCGGGTCAAATTTGAGCGCTAAATTTGTCGCTTAGTTTGCT
This sequence comes from uncultured Campylobacter sp., assembly GCA_963528285.1. Taxonomy (GTDB): domain Bacteria; phylum Campylobacterota; class Campylobacteria; order Campylobacterales; family Campylobacteraceae; genus Campylobacter_A. Next base: position 19,350 of record CAURVK010000021.1, read on the forward strand.
TCTAGCTTTTTGTAGATGCGCTCCTGGGCGAAATTTTCTTTGATAAAGCTGTTTTGGTTGCTGATTTGGCGAAGCGTATCGCCGTTAATCTCGAAATTTAGCTTTTCGCGGTACTGATTCGTCGCGCTTAGGGTGTTGCCTGATATCTCATAAATGCCCTTTTGTATCTCTCTTTGCGCGATCTTTTTTTGATAAACGGTGTCGATTTTAAACGTGCCGTCCGCGTTTAGCGTTAGCGTGCTTTTTGAGTTTTCGCTACAACCGTCACAAAGTACCTTAGCCTCGTAAACGCCGATCAAATTTTCCTTATCTATCTCGGCGCCGCACGTTTCAAAAACCTCCGTACTGCCGCATTTTTTGCTATTTACCGCGCTTGTGCCGCCGCTTGCCGCACAGCCTGCAAATATCATCGCGACTGCGGCTAAAAATAAAATATTTTTCATGATTTATCCTTAAAATTTTGGCTAATTATACTAAAAAATTTCCGCTAAAATGGCGATTTTTTAGCAAAAAGCGGCTAAAATGATGAAAAATATTTTAAGGAGTAGTTATGGAAGAGAGTATCCCGTTTATCATATTTGCCGTGGTCGTGCTGGCCTTTGCGGTTTTATTTTTAAAAGCCGGTATCAAGATCATCTCGCAGTCTGATATCTACATCGTCGAGCGTTTGGGTAAATTCCATAAGGTGCTTGACGGCGGATTTCACATCATCATCCCGTTTGTAGATCAGATCCGCGCCGTGATCACCGTGCGTGAGCAGCTAGTAGATATCACGAAGCAGCAAGTCATCACCAAAGATAACGTAAACATAAGCGTAGACGGTATCGTGTTTTTAAAGGTCGTAGACGGCAAAATGGCCCTGTATAACGTCGATAGCTACAAGCGCGCGATCGCAAATTTGGCCATGACGACGCTGCGCGGCGAGATCGGCGCGATGAATCTCGATGATACTCTTAGCTCGCGCGACCGCCTAAACTCCGCGCTACAAAGAGCGCTCGGAGACGCCGCCGATAACTGGGGCGTAAAGATCATGCGTGTCGAGATCTCGGAGATCTCCGTGCCGCACGGCATCGAAGAGGCGATGAATCTACAAATGAAAGCCGAGCGCGAAAAACGCGCGATCGAGCTAAAAGCGCAGGCTGAAAAAGAGGCGCTCATCCGCAACGCCGAGGCGTTAAAGCAAGAAAAAGTATTGCAAGCCGAAGCCATCGAGCGTATGGCCGATGCGAAAAAATACGAGCAAATCGCGCTGGCAACAGCTCAAAAAGAGGCGATGGACATGATAAACGAAAGCATGGCGCAAAATGCCAAGGCTGCCGAGTTCCTACTAGCGCGAGACCGCGTCGGAGCCTTTAACGAGCTAGCCAAAAACGGCTCGAAAGATAAAATTTTAGTCCCTTACGAAGCGACCGAGCTCATCGGCTCTCTAAGCGTTTTAAAGGACTTTTTAGGCGCTAGGGCGGCGAAATGATACCCGCGTACTTGATGCTAGCCGCCGGCGTCGGATTAGTCATGCTCGAGTTTATGCTCGGTAGCTTTTTCGTGCTATTTTTCGGGCTTGGATTTTTAGCGGTCGGAGTTTTGGGATTTTTTATCGATATCGCTTGGGAGTATCAAATTTTACTCATCGCTATCGTCTCATTAGTCCTACTTTTTGCGCTCAGAAAGCCGTTAAAGGCCAAATTTAATCAGCACGAAAGCGAAGTTAAAGATGACTTTTTAAACGAGAGCGGCGAGGGCGAGATCAGAGAGGGTATGGTCTATTTTAAGGGCACTTTGTGGCGCTACGACGGAAATTTATCCGAGGGTACAAAGGTACGCGTGCTCGGCACGAAAGGAAATAAGGTCGTATTGGAGCGAGATTAAATTTGACTTTTAGGGCAGCTTTTTGATGTTTTGGTTGCCTTTTTATACCGCTCAAATTTAAAAGATAGCGGTGAAACTTGCCGTAGATGCGTATTATGTGGGAAGTAGGGCTAAAGTTGCATGGGTTTTGTTTGAAAACTTTAGCGACGAAAAGCCGCTTGAAATCATATCAAAAATAGTAGACGACGTGGCGCCCTATGAGAGCGGAAGCTTTTATAAAGGGGAGCTGCCGTGCATCGCCTTGCTTTTGCAGGATTTGGACGTGCTGTATATCTCGCTCATCGTGATCGACGGTTTCGTTTATCTTGATGGCGATGGAAGATATGGTCTGGGGGCGGGCATTTATACGAGCGTTTGGAGCGCAGAGTGCAGGTCATGGGCGTAGCCAAATCGCCTTTTAAAGGTAGCTGCAAGCTCGTAAGAGAAATTTACAGAGGCGGTAGCAAAAGGTCGCTTTTTATTAGCGCGATCGGTATGGACGTAGATGAAGCGGCGCGGCTCGTAAAGGGGATGAGCGGCGAGTTTAGGTTGCCTAGCTTGCTTAAAATTTTAGACGACGAGGCTAAAAGCGATTTTTAGCTACTTTGCAGCGAAATTTGAGCTTAATTTTGATGTTGCCAGCTGGCGTAAATTTGAGGGGAAGTGCGATCAAATTTGACCTTGACCGCATTTAAATTTTAGTGTTTGTGATGAGGACAGGCGTGTGCTTTATCGCTTGCGCTGCTTTTGCCGTGATGAGCGCAGCCTTTATGTTGCGCGCACCCGTGTGCTTTTGCGTCGCATTTTGGGCATGGCTTTGATTTGGCGCAGTCGCCGCTACAGCCGAGATTTTTGTCTACTCCGTGATTTCCGTGATGAGGGCACTCTTTCATCGCGCCGTGAGCCCGTGCACAGCTAGCGTTTGTCATGCCGTGATGCGGACAGCTTGCGTCTTTTATCTGCGTAGCGTGGCGATACTCCTGCGCGTTTTGCTCGGCAGGAGCTGGTTTGTTCGCCGTGCAGCCTGCAAAAAACAGTGCCGCAATCGCAGCTAAAACTAAATTTTTCATCTTTTCTCCTTTGATAAAATGTCTCGGGATTTTATCAAATTTAAGCTTTATAAATCGGGTTAAATTTGAGCGGGCGGTAGAAACTATTTAAATTTAAAAAGCCGTTGCAAATTTGACTCTAGGTTTTATGCGATCGACCATCTGTGACGGTGCGGAGCATAGCAGCTAGTGCCAAAAGGCTAAATTTAGCTTGAAAGCGTCTTTTGCGGATTTTAAAATCATTTCTTTGTCTTTGCGTATGCCGTAAAATGATATCCGCAAGACGTTAAAGACGTGAATTTATCAAAGATAAAAGCGTTTTTCGCTAAACTCGCGTAAAAAAATTAAAGGAAAATTTTGAATAGACTAAGCGTGGACGAGGCGGTAAATTTGATAGAAAACGCCGATCTAAACGAGCTTGGAGCGATGGCTCTAGCGCGTAAACGCGAGCTGCATCCAGACGGCGTCACGACCTTTATCGTGGACAGAAACATCAACTACACGAACGCGTGCTGGGTGGACTGTAAATTTTGCGCGTTTTACCGCGATCACAAGGACGAGGACGCCTACGTGCTCGGCTTTAACGAGATCGGGCAAAAGATCGAGGAACTCATCGCTATCGGTGGGACGCAAATTTTGTTTCAAGGCGGCGTACATCCGAAGCTAAAAATCGAGTGGTACGAGGATCTCGTGGAGTTTATAGCAAAAAAATATCCAAGCATCACGATTCACGGATTTTCCGCGGTCGAGATCGACTATATCGCTAGGATCTCGCGTATCAGCACGAGGGAGGTGCTTCGTAGGCTGCGAGAAAAGGGTCTCTACTCGATGCCTGGAGCCGGGGCAGAGATACTCAGCGACCGCGTCCGCGACGTGATCGCGCCTAAAAAATGCGATGTAGAAACGTGGCTGCGCATCCACCGCGAGGCGCACGAGGAGGGGCTAAAGACGACTGCTACGATGATGTTTGGTACCGTCGAAACCACGCGCGAGATCGTGGAGCACTGGGAGCATATCAGGAGCTTGCAAGACGTTACGGGCGGCTTTAGAGCGTTTATATTATGGAGCTTTCAGGGGCTAAATACGCGCCTAGCCGCCGAACGTCCCGAGATCAAAAAGCAAAGTTCAAATCGCTATCTGCGCCTGCTTGCGGTCTCTAGGCTGTTTTTAGACAATGTACCAAACATCCAAAGTAGCTGGGTCACGCAGGGCAGCTATATCGGGCAGCTGGCGCTACTGTTTGGCGCAAACGACCTAGGTAGCACGATGATGGAAGAAAACGTCGTCAAGGCCGCTGGCGCTAGCTACCGCATGAATCAAGACGAGATGATACGCCTCATCAAAGACATCGGCGAAAAACCCGCCAAACGCAATACTAATTACGATATTTTAGAAAGGTTTTATTGATGAAAATCATAAATTTAAAAGCCGCAAATTTACAAATCCCAGCCGTTTACGAGGCGAGCAAAACCCTGCCCGCGGTGAGCCTAAAGCTCATTTTCAAGGTTGCCGGAGCTTGCGTAGAGGACAAGGCGGGGCTAGCTAAATTCGTCGCTAAAATTTTCGACGAAGGCACGCTAAGCAAGGGCGCGGCTGGCTTTGCCAAAGAGCTTGAAACGCGCGCGATCAGCCTTTACGCGAGTGCTGGATTTGAGACGTTTGCGTTTGAGCTAAACTGCCTAAAGGAGCACTTTTCTTTCGCGCTTGCCAAGCTAAAAGAGCTTTTAGAGGAGCCAAATTTAAGCCAAAAAAGCTTTGAAAAGGTGCGAACTTTGACGCTGGGCGAAATTTCGGGCAACGAGAGCGACTACGACTATCTGGCTAGAGTCGCGCTAAACGGGCTGCTATATCCCGGTACGAATCTAGCAAGGCCTAGCATCGGCACAAAGCAAAGCGTGGAGAGTATCGCGCTAGACGACGTTAAAAACTTCATCTTTAGCAAGCTTGATCTTGCAAATTTATTTGTAGTGCTAGGCGGCGAAGTGACGCCAGAGGAGCTAAATTTGGACGAAATTTTAAGCTCGCTAAAGCAGGGCGAAGCGCGCGAACTAAAGCTACTAAAAACAGATGAAAAATGCGGCCAAAAGTCCATAATCAAACCTAGCGAGCAAGCCTATATCTACTTTGGCGCGCCTTTTGACGTTTCCCGCGAGGAGCGGTATAAGGCCAAGGTCGCGACGTTTATTTTGGGCGAGGGCGGCTTTGGCAGTAGGCTGATGGAGGAGATCCGTGTGAAGCGGGGGCTAGCGTATTCGGCGTATGCTAGGAGCGAATTTGCGCTCAGCCACTCGCAAATTTGGGGCTATCTGCAAACTAAAAACGAGAGCAGGAGTGAGGCGGTCGCGGTCGTGAAAGACGAATTTGCTAAATTCGTCAAAAACGGCGTAAAGGCGGGCGAACTAGCGCAGGCCAAAAGATTTTTGTTAGGCTCGCAGCCGCTACGCCAGGAGACGCTTTTTAACCGCTTAAACATCGCTCAAAGCGAGTTTTATAACGGCTTTAAACTAGGAAATTTTAAAGACGAGCTAGAAAAAATCTCAAAGCTAAAGCTTGCCGAGCTAAACGCATTTATCGCGGAGCATGCGGAGATAGAAAAGCTCAGTTTTGCCGTGCTTTACAATGAAATTTGATGAAAAAGATAGAATCAATCTAAAAAAAATCGGCGTAACCACTCTGCTCGACCTCGCGCTTAAGCTTCCTAAAAGCTTCGAGGATACGAGCCTAGCCGCCGCGCCAAAAGACGGACACGTGAGCGTCGCCGTAGAGATAAAAAGCGCGTATCGCCAGGGCGGGATGCTGCACGCGCAGTGCTGGTGTGAGGCGTGGGAGCAAAACGTAAAGATCGTGATTTTTAATGCCAAGCCTTGGCATCACGGCGCTTTTAAGGTTGGCAAAAGCGCGTTCGTGAGCGGCAAATGCGCCTACACCTACGGCTCGTGGCAGCTAACAAATCCAAAAATCGTCACGAAAATAAACGAAATCATACCCAAATACAAACTCTCTCTCAGAGACGATTCGTTTAAAAATTTGATCCAAAAATACGTAAATTTGCCCAATTTACTAGAGGCGGGACTCGCGCCTAAGGAGGCTGAGTTTTTGCTAGATCTGCACAAGGGAGACGAAAAAAGCGTAGCGATACTAGATGCCCTCGTGCGAGAAAAAGCGTGCGAAGAGGTGTTAAAATTCGTAGAAATTTACAACTACCTAAAAAAGCTAAACGCCAAAAAAACGCATTTTAAGGCGCCTAAAATCAAGCTTTTTGATATCTCGGAGTGGCTTAAAAATTTGCCGTTTGCGCCGACTTCCGACCAGCTAAATGCCATCGCCGATTTGCGCGCGGACTTTAGCGGCGAGGAGGCGGTGCGGCGCGTCGTGATGGGCGATGTCGGTAGCGGCAAGACGCTTGTTATGCTAGCTGCCGCGCTTAGCGTCTATCCCGGCCCTGCGCTCATTATGGCACCCACATCGATACTGGCCGAGCAAATTTACGCAGAGGCAGTGCGTTTGCTACCTGGCTTTATACGAGCTTTGTTAGTTAAAAGCGGCGATAAGCCCGAATTTGACGGCGTAAATCTCATTATCGGCACACACGTTTTGCTATATCAAAATTTACCGGCTGCACCGCTTGTTATGATAGACGAGCAGCACCGTTTCGGCTCGAATCAGCGCGAGAAAATCAACGCTCTAGCTAGCGGGGAGCTTGGGCGAGACCCGCAGCTTGACGAAGCGGATGACGAATTTGAGGTTAAATTTGAGGGCGGTGAGCAGTCAAATTTGACTGAAATCGTGCCCCAAAACCGGCAAACAAAAACTGCGGATGAAACTAGGGCTCACGTCGTACAGTTTTCTGCAACGCCGATCCCACGCACGCTAAGCATGATACAAAGCAGCTTCGCAGAATTTAGTTTCCTAAAGCAGATGCCTTTTGAAAAGCATATCCACACGCAAATTTTACAGAGTGCGGACTTTGGCGAGCTACTGACGCATATCAAAGCGCAAATCACCAAAGGCAAGCAGGTTGCCGTGATATATCCTCTCGTGGAGGGCAGCGAAAACTCGAACTATCAGGGGCTGGAGGAAGCGCAGGGTTTTTGGCGGGCAAATTTTACAAATGTCTATGTCACGCACGGCAAGGACAAAGAAAAAGAGCAAGTGCTACGTGAATTTCGCGAGCGCGGCGACGTGCTGCTCTCGACGACGGTGGTCGAGGTCGGCATCTCGCTGCCCAGACTTAGCACGATCGTAATAGTGGGCGCGGAAAGGCTTGGTCTAGCAAGCCTGCATCAGCTGCGTGGACGAGTAGGGCGAAACGGCGGGAGCGGATTTTGCTTTTTGTTTACAAAGCTCAAAAATCCGCCGTCGCGTTTGAGGGAGTTTTGCGAGACGCTGGACGGCTTTAAGATCGCCGAGATAGACCTCAAAAATCGCCAAAGCGGCGACATCTTAAACGGCGCGTTTCAACACGGTGCGATATTTGAATACTACGACTATGAAGAGGAAATTACGCAAGCAGCGAAGGATAGGCTTGGTCTGTATAAAATGTAAAATTTAGCTTGATTTTATGATCGCGGTTGTAAAATCGCCCATAGTAAAAACTAAAAGAGAGCAAAAATGAGTAAATTTAGCAAAGCCTTTAAGTATGAAAAAATACGTCTACAAGCGACTGTTTCGGCAAGAAGAGCTTTTACTATGTTAGAACTGGTCGTTGTTATCGTTGTCATAGGTATTTTGGCTATGGCGGCTTTGCCTAGATTAGAGCAAGATCACATAGGTTCGGCTGTTGACGATATCATGGCTGCAGTAAGAAGAACTCAGCTGCTGGCGATGCAAGACAGTAAAGTAGATCCGACAACGAACCCAGGTAGCCCAACGTGGCATACGAGACGATGGACTATCGAAATAGCCGGCGATCGCTATACTATAACAAATAGAAGCACTGGAGAAAGAATATTTGGGGTATTAGACAGAAGATATGGAATAACTGCTGCAGACATCAACTGTCCTGTTGTTTACGCACCAGATCCTATTCATCTTATAGGTTTTGACGAGTTCGGGCGCATCTTAGACGCAAGAAATGCAATAAGAGGCTATGGAAACGATGCAATCAATAGCTCTTTTTATCAAACACCTTGTACTATTACGGTTGAAACACGAAGTAGAAAAGCCACTATAACGGTAGCTCCAACTACCGGCAATATGACCGTAGTTTATCAATAATCTTACTCAGGCTAAATAATCAGGAATTCCTTTGGTGTCATCAGACAAAATAAACAAATTTGAGATACGATAAAAACTATAAGTATAAAAAGTATTTAAAGATATCAAAATGATAAAACTTGCAAACAGTATGTATAATCATGTAAAAATATACAGTAGAAATATGTTTTGTATTGTATTTTAGATTGTCCCCTTTGAAAAGCTCGCATTGTTGACTTTGTAGTTTGCGTAAAAAGCGCTAGCTGCGTGATATGTTTTTACGCTCTTATTTGCTTGTGCTTGCTAATACCAATAGTAGTCATGCTATTTGCTAGTGTCTTAAGCTTTTTGCGTATAGGTGGTTCTTTATTATGGTTGCTTATTTTAACCAATAGTGTAATTGAAAGTAAAAAAGGCATATAGCGCTTTGTTAGCCGTTGGAAAGCAATACGGCTTTTTGGTTGTGGTCTGATTGTTGAGTTTGTTGTGACCACACTAGGATGGTTTTTAAATTTTATGTCAAAAATACTTTTGGTATTTCTAACTTTTTGGCTTGATAGCTATAATTTTAATTGACGACAAATATTTCAAACCGTAGGGTATCTATAGTTTCCTATTTGTATTTTTTGAGGTTATTTTGCATCACTTGGTTACTTAAATATGTCTTTATAGTTTTTATTCCATGCTTTGGTATAGTGTTTTTTGTAATTAGTTATGCGTGTTTTTGTTATTAGGTGGATATTTAGTTGGTATTGAGATTGTACCTGGATTGAGGCTAAAATTTTATTCCAATACCATTACCATTTTGTTTATTTTTATATAAGGCTTTAAAGGCAACTAAAAGAGTCAAATAAGCCAATGAGAATTTAGTAGGTTTAATGGCTTTGTGGGCTGATTATATCAACCTTAAGGAATTGATAGATTAGCGTTTAAGCATTTCTCTATAAGTATGGTGACCCTTACGAGAATCGAACTCGTGTTACCAACGTGAGAGGCTGGTGTCCTAACCGCTAGACGAAAGGGCCAACAATGATAAAATAAATCGTGGTGCCCCGTGTAGGGCTCGAACCTACGACCCCATCATTAAGAGTGATATGCTCTACCAACTGAGCTAACGAGGCAAATGGCGCAGCGGACGGGGCTCGAACCCGCGACCTCCGCCGTGACAGGGCGGCATT
>CAURVK010000022.1:0-24438 GCA_963528285.1 uncultured Campylobacter sp.
TAAAAGCGTCGTAGGGGGAGGGGGATTAAAGGGGGTGGGGAGCGACTTCGCAATTTAAGCCCCCACCCCCTTTACAACAAAGTAAAAAACAACCTTAGACGGTTGTTTTTTACTCAAAGAACTTAATTTGCAATGCCAAATTTAACCAAATCAAATTTAGCATTTTCGCAGTGCAGGTCTCGGTAGGTAAAATTTAAATTTTCGACGAAATTTAACCATAAAAACGGGAACCCAAACGCCGAAAAAAGCAAAAAAAGGAAACAAATGCTAGAAGCTCTTAGCTTAAATTTTATGCAAAACGCCCTGCTGGCAGGCATCCTCGTTAGCATCGCTTGCGGCGTGATCGGTACGCTCACGGTCATAAACCGCATGGTTTTCATCGCGGGCGGTATCGCTCACGGCGCATACGGCGGGCTTGGCATCGCGTTTTATTTTTCACTCGAGCCGCTGCTTGGAGCGAGCCTGTTTTCCGTATTTTTGGCGCTACTCATCGCCACGATCACGCTCAAAGACAAGAGCAAGATGGACTCCGTCATCGGCGCGCTGTGGGCATTTGGCATGGCGTTTGGCATCATCCTCACCGACCTAGCGCCGGGCTACAACGTCGATTTGATGAGCTATCTTTTTGGCTCGATTTTGGCCGTGCCGCAGGGCGATCTTATTTTCATGGCGGTCGCAAACTGCGTCATACTCGCGTCCGTCGCGCTATTTTACCGCCAGTTTGAGGCGCTTAGCTTTGACGCGGAGTTTGCGCGTCTTCGCGGCGTGCGCACGACGCTGCTCTACTACGCGCTAACGTGCATGATGGCGCTAAGCGTCGTGATGACGATACGCGCGGTCGGACTCATACTCGTTATCGCGCTGCTCACGATCCCGCCCTACATCGCGGGCGCGATATCAAGCCGCCTAGGCATGATGATGCTAAACGCCGCGCTCATCTCGGCCGCGTTTTGCGTGAGCGGGCTGTGGCTGAGCTTTGAGGCGAATCTCACTAGCGGCGCTAGTATCATCCTCATCGCTTCGGTTTGCTTTTTTATATTTACGGCGGTTAAGAGGCGGTAGATTCGGCGTTTTGGATTAAATTTGATCAAATTTGACTCACGATCTGCGGCTTAAATTTGATGTCAAATTTGCAGTCGCTAGCATATACGGGCAAATTTGACCAAGCAAAGCCGAATCAGATAAATTCCTTCTCCAAAGGCTGCATCGCGTTGCCGTCTGCGTCGAAAAGCACCCGCCCGCACACCTCGCAAACCTCGTCTCTAGGAGAGGGCTCGTCCGCGTCCAGCTGCCACGCTGACATCTCGCCGCACTCGCAGTTTATGACGTAAAGGATCTGCCTTTTGCGGCGCTTGCCCCATGGCGCGATATCCCAAAACAGCTCTTCACGCTTGCCTAGCTTTTTAAAATCTTTCTCGGCGTCCTTATGCGCGACGAGCAGATAATAAGCGTCGCTATGAAGACCCAAAGTAAAGAGCCTAAAATCGCTCTTCTTTAGCGCCTTTTGAAACTCGTTCATCAAAAATAGGCTCGCATCGCCGCGCTCGAAATCCTCTTTTTTCGCTTCTTTTTCGAGCCTTGCGTAAATTTTATCGCACTCTAGTGACACGCCGCTTTGCAGCGCACCTAGCCTAGAGCTGATAAATTTGCCTACATCGCCCGTCTCGTCCTCGCCGGCCCAGTCAAGCATCCAAACAAGCCCTTTTCCGATAAGCGCATCCAAAAACTCGCCGTCGCCCAGCTCGCCCGCTTTTTCAAAGCCACCCGTTTCGCCCACCGTCAAATGCTTTAGGACGCAGCACTGATCTTTCGTCATTTTCGCTCCTTTGATTAGATTTGTCAAATTTAGCCGCCCTTACGAGCCGGCTACTCGCGATTTTTTGTTTTTATAGTAGCTGCCCACCTCGCTAACGACGATGCCAAAGAGTATGAGGCCGGCTCCTGCTATCTGCACGCCGCTTAGTATCTCGCCGCCGACGAAATACCCCACTATACCTGCGCTCACGGGCTCAAAGGTAAATATAAGCGAGGTTTTAACGGGCGTCGTGTAGCGCTGCGCCGCCGTCTGTACGAAAAACGCCAAAACTGTCGCAAACACTGACGTTACTGCGACCGCGACGAAAAACGCCTCATCCAAAACGGGTACGACGCTGCGAGGCTCGAAAATCTGCGCGGCGACGAAACAAAGCGCCGCCACGGCCGCAAACTGCGCGCTCACCATCCAATAAAGCTCGCACCTGCGCACCAAAACGCCCGTGAAAATGATATGCAGCGCAAAGCCAAGCGCGCAAACGACGCTAAGCGCCTCACCCGCGCCGAAACCCAGCTCGCTGCCCGTTAGAAAATAAAGCCCCGCCGCCGATAAAAACGCGCCGATAAATGCGTAAACCACGACCTTTTGTCCGAAAAACGCAAGCGCGATAAACGGCGTAAAAACGGCGTTTAGCCCCGTGATAAAGGCGACGGTGGAGCTTGGGGCGTATTTGAGAGCGAAGGTCTGAAGCGTAAAGGCTGCAAACAAAAGCGCGCCTAAAAATGCGCCGAATCTTAACGAATTGCGGTCGATCTTGCGCGTAAATTTGAGGCTTATTAGCGACATTAGCGCGGCCGCGATCAAAAATCGCCAAAACAAAAGCGTAAAAACGCCGTTTGTCTTTAGCGTCTGCGCCATCGGCAAAAACGTCACGCCCCAGACCACTGCGATCACGAACAGTGCGAGGTCGGCCTTAAATTCGGTTGATTTTTTCATCTGATTTCTTTAGCTAAATTTAAGGGGCAAATTTAACGCAATTTCTCTAAAATCGGGCTTTATCGCGTCAAATTTGAGAGTCGCCGCCCTCTTACTAGCTGGCAAAAAGGGCGATAAATTTAAAATGGATAAAATCGCCGCGAGAGTAAATTTGGCAGCGATTTGATAAATTTGATTTTACGGAGGGCCGGCGCTTTGAACGAAACGCTAAGCAAAACCAGCCAAAATTTAAGCTAAATTTTCCTTTTTAGCGCGCAGGTAGCTGCCTATCTCGCTAATCAAAACTCCGACCAAGATAAGCGCCGCGCCGCAAAGCCTATATGCGCTGATGTCCTCCGCGCCTACGAAATACCCCATCGCTCCGGCGGTTACGGGCTCTAGGGTGAAAAATATCGCCGTTTTAACGGGCGTGGTAAATTTTTGCATAAGCGCCTGTGCGAAAAACGCAAATGCCGTGCCCAGCACGCCCACGACTAGCATCGCTATGATAAATGCCTTGTCCACGAGGGGAGCGATTTTAGCGTCCTCAAAAACCAAAATAGCCGCGAAACAAAGCGCGACTAGGGTTAAAATTTCAAAATAGACCATATTTACGAGGTTGCATTTTTGCACCAAGCGGTTGGTGAGAACGATGTGAAACGAATAAGCGCAGGCGCAAACCAGAGCCAAAATTTCGCCCAGCCCAAAGCCCACCTTCGTATCGCCTATCATATAAAGCCCCGCCACCGCAAACGCCACGCCCACATACGCGTAGGAGTAAATTTTATGCCTAAAAAGCCCCGCCGCGATAAAAGGCACCAAAGCTACGTTTAGCCCGATGATAAAGGCCACGGACGAGGTGTCGGCGTACTTAAACGCAAAAGTCTGGCTGACAAATCCCGCAAACAAAAACAGACCCAAAATCACGCCGGGTTTTATATCGGACGCGCTTACTTCTTTTAGCTTTTTATAAAATATCGCGCCGGCTATGATCACCGCTAGCAAAAATCTCCAAAACAAAACGCCAAAAACCCCGTTAGTAGCAAGCGCAAGCGAGGTAGGCAGATAGCCTAGACCAAAGACTATCGCAACAAAAATCATGCCTATGTCGGCGCGAAATTCCAAACTATTTTTCACTATTCTCCCTTATTTTTATTTAAAAATTCCCTGCAGGATTTTCGTGCCCTGCTCCACGGCGCCGCCTCGCAGCGAGCTTTCCTTTTCGCTCATCACGTTAAATAGCCCGTCTAGCGTCTTGCGCGTGATATAGCCGTTTAGATCCTCGTTTTCTTGCGGGATGTATTCGCCCGCGCCCATGCTAGTTGCGATGCCTTTTAGCTGCTTTGCGGTATCTGATTTTGCCAGCGCGCTGCCCGCGACGAACGAATTTAGCCCATTATACGCCGTGGCAAAGGTATTATCGCTCATCATTTTGGTAATGATCGGCTTAAACACGGCTTGCAGTTTCTCGCTCGAGTTTTGTTGTAAAAACTTCGTAAAGCTATCCTTTCCGCCTTCTAGCACCTTTTTCACGTCCGCGTCGCTCATGTTTTTTATCACGCCCGAAAATACATCCGCAGCCCCCGGCACGGCCGCGCTTGCGGCGTTATTTATCGAGGTTACTAGCTCGTTGGCCCACTTTTCGCCGCCAACTTTTTTAGCCAAATTTGCCGCCGTTTCCAGGCTCTTTGGCAGCGGGATTTTAGCCGTTGCGTTTTTTAAAAATCCCCCGTTTGACAGCTCCTTAACGGCCGCGTTTAGAGCCCTGCTAACCGCACTTTTGTAGTCGCCAGAGTTTGCCGCGCCCAGTATCTGCGCGCCTTGATTTAGCGTCTCTTGCCAGCCGGCCGCCTGAGCCGAAGCGGCGAGTAAAATAGCGCATAAGATCAAACTTTTATTCATCGATTTCTCCTTAAAGTAAAATTCGGCGGTTATGATATTAAAACTCAGCTTTTAAACGGGTAAATTTGGTCCTTTTTAGAGCCAATTTACCCGCATCTTTACGGCACGGCGGCTTAAATTTGCAAAATTTAAATCGCAAATTTGAGCCGTGATTTAAGGGCTAAATTTAAGCGCAAATTTATATGGCGCGCTCGTCCGTTCGGCCCAAATTTCAGACGTCAAATTTAACTGCAAATTTGAGCGAGATTAACCGCAAGAGGCAAATTTTGAGTTAAAATTAGCCTTTTTGAAAGGGCAAAATGGAGCTTTTACTTCTCTCTATCGCGCTTGCTATGGACGCGGCGGCGCTTAGCATCGCAAACGGCGCAAAATACCACAATCTCGCGCTATCAAAGATTTTATTTATCGCGTTTGTTTTTGGATTTTTTCAGGCGGCGATGCCGCTTGCGGGCTACTTTTTGGGTGCTGCGTTTGCGAGATTTATCGCGCAGATCGATCATTTTATCGCGTTTGCGATTTTGGGCTTTTTGGGCGTAAAGATGATCCGCGAAGCCTGTAGAAACGAACCCACGCAGGCCGTGAGCCTTGATACGAAGATGCTGCTTTGGGGCGGATTTGCCACCAGCATCGACGCGCTAGCCGTGGGCGTGACGCTGAGCTTTACGGCTGCTGACATCTACTTTAGCGCCGCCGTGATCAGCATAGTGTGCTTCGTGATTAGCGTCGCGGCGTTTTACGTCGGTAAATTTGCGGGAGAGTTTTTGGAGCAAAAGGCGCTGATTTTAGGCGGCGCGATCCTCATCGCTCTTGGATTTAAAATTTTAATCACGCACCTTTTTGATCACGGGTTTTTGAGTCAAATTTGACGGCGCCTCGCAGTAAGCGCCGTTTTGCTTGCATAAATTTCCTATATTTATATGATCTATATTTCTTTTATGTTTGTGATATTTTTTATAGAGATTACTCTTTCATATTCTGCCGCTTCTTTGTGCGTTATATATTTATCTTGTAGTATTTTTTCTTTATACGGGTTTGATTCCATTTCGCATTTAGGTTCTTGCGCCTCTAAATGAACGTTTGAAAATTCTATTTGTGGAATAACTAGATGTTGAATCTGATAATTCGTTGTTGTGGTTCTTATTGTAGTTTTAAAATCTTGGTTATCTTGATCGTAAAAGAAAACCCATTTATCGGCTTTACCAGTCATGTCAAGCATTTTTACTTTTAGATCGGCTACCAAAGCGTCATATTTGGTATTTGGATTGTCACAAACCTCTTTTAGGCTTTTTGCTATCTTGCCGCTAGGCTTTGACGGTCTGCCATCTTTAACGCCCGAATCAAAGCAACCGCTTAGGGTTAAAACGGTAGCTCCGGCTAAAATAGCCGATAAGATAGTTTTGTTCATCATGTTTTTCCTTTAAATTTGATTACGTAAAAGCCTTTTGGCTCGCCTATTTGTCGCTTTTTTCGTTAGATATTATAATTATATACGCATATATCGCGGCTTAAATTTAAGCGTTTGGTTTTTAAAAAGCGGGCGTAAAATTTGGACTTAAATTTGGCAAATCGTGCGGCGAGTCAAATTTGACCCCAGTTTTGCTCGCAGTAAAAAGCGTAAATTTTAGTCAAATTTAGCCTGCGCCGCTAAAAAAACAAATTTAAATAAGCCCGTCCAGATCTATATCGATGCCCACGGGGCAGTGATCGGAGCCCATGATATCGCTCAGGATAAACGCATCTTTTAGGCGGTCTTTGAGGCTTGATGAAATGAAAAAATAATCGATCCTCCAGCCGACGTTTTTGGCGCGAGCGTTAAAGCGGTAGCTCCACCACGAATACGCGTCCGCGACGTCGCCGTGCACGTGCCGAAAGGTGTCGATAAAACCGCGCGAGACGACCTCGTCCAGCCACGCTCGCTCGATGGGCAAAAAGCCCGAGGTTTTGGCGTTTGCTTTTGGGTTTTTGAGGTCGATCTCGCGGTGAGCTGTATTTACGTCGCCGCAAAATATCACGTCTTTGCCCTGCTTTACGAGCTCCTCTATATAAGCTAAAAATTTAGCGTAAAAATCCATCTTGTAGGCTAGGCGCGTCTCGTCTTTTTGGCCGTTTGGAAAGTAGATGTTAAAAAGTACGACGTTGCCGAATCTATGCTCCAAAACCCGTCCCTCGTCGTCGTCAAAAAACGCCGCTTTTTGCGTAGCACAGCTAAATTTAGCCAGACTCATCACGCCCGAGTACCCCGCTCTGGCTGCCGAATTTACGCTGATTTCGTTAAATCCGAGCTTATAAATCTCGGCAGGCACGTCGCTCTCGCTTACCTTGATCTCCTGAAGGCCCAAAAAATCGGGTATATGCTGCTCTAGCCAAGCAAAGCCGTCTTTGGCTGCGACCGCGCGCAGCCCGTTTACGTTCCAGCTGATTAGTTTCAAATTTTATCCTTTGTTAAATTTGGCGTATTGTATCGCAAGAGCCGTAAAATAAGCTAAAATTTAGTAAAATTAGGATCATTTTAAGGAGTAAAAAATGAAAAAAATCATCGTTTTATCGCTCGCACTTGCCGCGTTTTTGGGTGCGAAAGAGATAGATACTGCCAAGATATTTTTGTCAGACGTCAAGTCTATACACGCGTTAAAATCGTTTTTAAAAAAGAATAAAAACGATATCGTAAAGCTAAAACTCAGCTACTGCGTCAATGAAAACAGTATGCAATACTTAGAAGCCGAGGCAAGCAAGCGTAAAGAGGACGAAAACTATAGTCGTCTGGGCGAAAATTTCGTTATGGCGGACGGCAGCAAAATAACCTACGAAGGAAAAAATTACGACTTTGGCGAAGGATATGACGGAGATGTAAACACAGGCATTGAATACGGCGAACTAATGCTGGACGAGCCTAACAGCAATCATCTCAAAAATATATTTTTAAAAGTCGGAAATTCAAATTTTGGGCAAATATACAAATGGGAATACGAATGGCCTAATGAAGAAAGCGAGAGCAAAAAATGTAAATTTGGACAAGTCGTCCTAGACGGCGCGTTTTACGTTTATCATGAAGACGAAAATGAAAATGGTCGAGAAATGTATAAATACAATATGAGACCGGAACTTATGGGAAATGACCCGGGCGATAAATACGATGCCTTTTTTCTTGATCCTATTGCGAAAAAATACTTTAAACTGCTAGAATACAAGTAAATTTAGCGCGATGACGGAGCTAGAGAGGGAGATTTTCGGTCAAATTTTGGGCGAGAAAAAGATGGAGATCATCTTGTTTTTAGCCCAAAATGCAGACGAAAACGGCTTCATAACCGTTAAAATTTCAGATATCTGCGAGCGGACGGACGCCAGCAAGCCCACCGTCACGCAGACGATAAAACTGCTTGAAAATCGCAAAATTTTCGAGCGAGTGAAAAACGGGATTTATAGATTTAAAAACTTAAAGGAACTAGAGAAAAAATGAGGAAAATTTGGATACTCGTCGCTGCGGTTGCGCTCGCAAACGCCGCGATAGACGAGGTCAGGCTAAATGCCTGCATAAACAAAGGCGACGCCGCAAGCTGCGAAAAAACGCTCGCCGCGCTAGAAAAAAGCTGCTCGAGCGGCGACGCTCTGGCGTGTTACTTTTCCGCGGAGTTTTACGCCAAAGGGCTAACGGGCTACAAGGACGGCGCAAAAGCCTTTGCGATCTATAAAGACGCCTGCGCCGCTGGGAGTGCGGAGAGCTGCTACGAGGAGTCGGTGTTTTATCTAAAAGGTGACATCGCGCCGCAAAGCTTTGAGCTATCGGGCGAGCGTCTCAAAAAGGCCTGCGAGCTTGGCTCTAAGCGAGCGTGCAATATACTTGAACTGGCGAAGTGAAGCTATTTTGCTTGCTAAAAAAACGAGCTTTAATATGCGGCAAACATGTGAACGCGGAGTCAAATTTTAGCTTCGGCGTGAAATTTTAAATTATTTCTAGTTATTAAATTTGGATAATTTGCTGCAAAAACTTCACTCAAATTTTACAAAGCCGCTTGCAATAAATTAGACGCCTTGTTTATGGTTATAAATTTGAGAAATTTACGGGTTTTGCTATTTTTATAGAGCCCGATTTCGAGCGCTAAATTTGGCTTTGACGGACGGTTTTTGTTTTGCGTATCGACGGTACGGTAGGCTGGGAATTTGATAAATTTTAGTTGGATAAATTTGAAAATTTTATGTGTTATGGACGACCAAATTTTATCGGTTTACATACTTCAACTTAGTTTTATTTGATATTTTCCAACGCTAAATTTAAAAAAACAGATCCGAATTGACAACTATTTTTCAGAGATTTTTACCTAAAACGCGAAGATAAGTTGTTCTCAAATTTAACTTGCATGACGACTCCGTCTGCAGCAAAATTTGCATCCAAATTTAACGAAAATGCCGTATTGAAAATGCCGAAATTTTGAGTGAATTTTCAAATTTACAGATCGGCGTCCGATATCGCTTTGGCTTGATAATGCGCGATGAGAGGCTCGATAATCTCGTCGAAAAGCCCAGCCGCCATTATCGCGTCGAGGCGGTAAAGCGTCAAATTTATGCGGTGGTCGCTGATACGGTTTTGCGGGAAGTTGTAGGTACGGATACGCCCCGAGCGGTCGCCCGTGCCGACTTGGCTTTTGCGCTCGCTGGTTTCTTTGGCTAGGCGTTCCTCTTCTTGTATCTCATAAAGGCGCGCTTTTAGCACCTTCATCGCGGCTTCTTTGTTTTTGTGCTGACTTTTGCCGTCTTGGTTCGTGACGACTATGCCCGTCGGGATATGAGTGATTCGCACCGCCGAGTCGGTCGTATTTACCGACTGTCCACCGTGGCCTGAGCTGCGCATAACGTCGATGCGAAGGTCGTTTGGATTTATCTCGATCTCGCTATCTTCGACTTCTGGCATAATAGCGACTGTGACGGCCGAGGTGTGTACGCGCCCTTGGCTTTCGGTCTCGGGCACGCGCTGGACGCGGTGAGTGCCGCCCTCAAATTTGAGCCTCGAGTACGCCCCCTTGCCCTTTATCAGCAAAATAATCTCTTTAAAGCCGCCCGTGTTGCCTTCGCTTTGGCTCACGATCTCGAATTTATACCCGCGAAGCTCGGCGTATCTGGCGTAGGCGTTAAACAAATCGCCCGCAAAAAGTGCCGCTTCGTCTCCGCCCGTTCCTGCGCGGATCTCTAAAAATACGTTTTTATCGTCGTTAGGGTCTTTTGGAAGGAGTAAAATTTTGATCTCTTCTTCGAGATTTTCTTTTTGGGATTCGAGATTTTTGAGTTCATCTTTGGCTAGCTCGCCAAGCTCGGCGTCATCGAGTAGGGCCTTGTTTTCCTCGATGTCCGTGAGAGTTTGCAGATAGGACTTTGCAGCCGAGGCGATATCTTCTAAATTTGATTGCTCTTTGGAGAGCTTGGTCATATTTGCGATATCGTTTGTGATAGACGGATCGCTAAGTAGACGAGAGAGCTCGTCGTAGCGATCCAAAAAAGGCTGCAGTTTGTCGGCTAACATTAAAATTTAGATTAAGCAGATAGTTTGTTTACGAGTTTTGCGAGGCGTCCTACGCGGCGAGAAGCTGTTTGTTTTTTCAAAAAGCCTTTGCTAACGAAGCTGTGGAAATCTTTGTTTGCCACTTTAAACGCGTTTAGCGCGGCTTCTTTATCGCCTGCCTCGACGGCTACGCGCACGGCTTTAGTGATATTTTTAAGCCTAGTGCGGTAAAATCTGTTTCTTTCAGTCCTTTTGATAGTCTGTCTGGCTCTTTTTTCAGAAGATTTATGGTTTGCCATAATGTCCCTTTTTTCATAATTTTAGTCCGTGATTATATAAAAACCAGTTTTAAAATCCGCTTAATTTAAGTAAAATTTAAAGCGAGGAAATTTACAACTTAAATTTGGATATTTTTTGATAAAATAGGTCCGAAATTTAATGAATTTATGATTTGGCGGGCAAATTTTATCTTACCATAAATTTAAAGGCGCAGTGTTTGCCGCTCAAAAAGTTGATAAGGCTTTATATCTTGAGATAGATTTAAAAGTTGCGACGCAAAAATAAAGCGGAGCGGACTGGTCGTCCGTGAACATTTATTTTTGCTAGCCCTTTTAAATATACTCAAGAGATAAGGCCGTAGAAATTTTAAAAAAAAGGAAAGATAATGAAACTATTCGGTACCGACGGCGTCCGCGGCAAAGCCGGCGAAAAACTCTCCGCCGCAACATCCATGCGCCTTGCTATGGCTGCGGGGATATATTTTAGACAGTTTGCGTCGCATACAAACACTATTTTACTAGGCAAAGACACACGCAAAAGTGGCTACATGATCGAGACCGCCATCGTCGCGGGGCTCACGGCCGTGGGCTACAACGTCCGCCAGATCGGCCCGATGCCTACTCCCGCGATCGCGTTTCTCACCGAAGATATGCGCTGCGACGCGGGCATCATGATCAGCGCCTCGCACAACCCGTACTACGATAACGGTATTAAATTTTTTGATAGCGAAGGCAATAAACTGGGCGAAGAGGCCGAAGCGCAGATAGAAAAGATTTACTTCGACGACGCGCTCATAGAAAGATCGCAAAAACAGATGCTAGAAATCGGCGCCGCAAAGCGCATTGACGACGTCATCGGCCGCTATATCGTGCAGATCAAAAACTCATTTCCTAAAAACCTAAGCCTACACGGACTGCGCGTAGTTTTAGACGTCGCAAACGGCGCGGCGTATAAGGTCGCTCCGACTATATTTAGCGAGCTTGGCGCAGAAACTATCGTCATAAACGACGAACCAAACGGTAGCAACATAAACCTAAACTGCGGTGCGCTCTATCCGCAAAATTTAGCCTCCGAAGTTGTGCGATTGCGGGCGGATTTAGGCTTTGCGTTTGACGGCGATGCCGATAGGCTCGTGGTCGTCGACGAGCGTGGCGAGGTGGCAAACGGCGATAGTTTGCTAGGCGTCATGGCGGCATTTTTACAAGAAAACAAAGCCCTAAAAGGTGGCGCAGTCGTGGCTACAGTGATGAGTAACGCAGCGCTCGAAGACTATCTAAAATCCCACAAAATCAAACTCCTGCGCGCAAACGTCGGCGACAAATACGTGCTTGAAAAGATGAAAGAAAACGGCACGAATTTCGGCGGCGAGCAGAGCGGTCACATCATCTTTAGCGACTACGCAAAAACGGGCGACGGGCTCGTGGCGGCACTGCAGTTTGCGGCACTGGTGCTAAAAAAGGGCAAAAAAGCGAGCGAAATTTTAAGCGAGATAAAGCCGTATCCGCAAATTTTGCTAAATTTAAAGATAACCGAGAAAAAGCCGCTTGAAAGCATCGCCGGGTTAAAAGAGCTTGAAGCAAGCCTCGCAAAAGAGGGCATCCGCTCGCTATTTCGCTACTCGGGCACCGAAAACCTCATCAGGCTTTTGATTGAAGGCAAGTGCGCCGACGCGTTAAAAACCCGCATGGACGAGGTCGAGAAATTTTTCGTAAAAGCGCTAAATGGCTAAAATTTTAGGCGTTTTTTTCGCGGCGTTTTTCGTCGTTTTCGCGCTCGATCAGGCGGTCAAGCAGATATTTTTGGGCGGATTTTCGTGGCAGGGAGAGTACTTTTCGCTAGTGCTTGCTTACAACCGAGGCGTGGCGTTTTCGATGTTTGCGTTTCTTGGGCAATGGCTCAAATTTATCCAGCTGGCGCTGATCGCAGGCGTTTGCGGTTATCTGCTTTGGCGACTAAAGCGCAAATTTGACGAGCGAGCCGCGACTCAAACGGAGTCAAATTTGACCCAAGACTGCGAAAAAAAGGAAATTTTAGAAGAGCACGCGCTAGGAGCGGGTATAATCCTGGGCGCTGGCAGCTCAAATTTGCTCGACCGTTTCGTTCACGGCGGCGTCGTGGACTACGTCTACTGGCACAAGTGGTTTGAGTTTGCGATCTTTAACCTCGCAGACGTTATGATCGACGTCGGGGTCGTACTCATACTCTGGCAAGAGCTTCGCCGCGGAGCGAAAAGGGGCTAAAAATGGGCGATAACGTTTATATAGCCTACGCGCTTTGGCTGCTTACTGGCTGGTTTGGCGGGCATAGATTTTATCTGGGCAAATTCGTGAGCGGCTTTGCGATGATGGCGCTGTTTTTCATCGGATATAGCCTGGCTTGGGCGATCGTGGGTTACGTATTTTGGGCGCTTTGGGGCGCGTGGTGGCTCTTTGATCTGCGCTTAACCGGCGCGGCCGTCGAGAAGAATCAGAAAAAAGAAGCGCTAAAAGACAAACTGCGTGCACAAGACCTCGAGGAGCGGCTGAGACGCCTCTATGAGCTTTATGAGAGCGGCGCGATAAGCAAAGAGGAATTTGAGGCAAGGAAGGAAATTTTACTAGGGTGATGGCCTACTAAATTTTCGAGAATTTGATCGATTTTCTAATCGCGATCGGTCAAATTTAGCATTTTCGAGGCGCGGGTCTCGGCGAATCAAATTTGCAAATTTGAATACAAAACGATAAGGCGAAGTATTTTTGTTCTAGACGAGGCGCTTTAAAATTTGGCGACGGGAGTTACCTGGTCGGTAATGACCGAGCCAAATTTAAAAGCCTCTGCTTGCAGTTGCGACCACAAGGGAAGCAAAGCGAAGTATAGAGCAAAAAGACAAGCCGCTAAAATAAAAATCAAAAGGAGAAAAAATGGCAGAGTATTACAACCTCATCAAGTACTTCCACTACTTGTGCTTCATCTCATGGATGGCGTTTTTGTTCTATCAGCCGCGCCTCTACGTCTATCACGCGGAGAATATGGACAAGCCGGACTTCGTGCGCGTCGTCGAGGTGCAGGAGTACAAGATGTACCACTACATCGGCTGGGTCGCGCTGATCGGCACGTTTTTGACGGGCATTTTGATCATCGTAGCGATGCCTGAGCTTTTACGTAGCGGCTACGTGCACGTCAAGCTCACCGTCGTCGTTATCCTCGCGGCGTTTCATCTGGATCTTGGCCGCTATATGGTGCAGCTACGCGAGAAACGCTGTAACAAGAGCGGTATGTTCTTTCGCGCTTACAACGAAGTGCCGACTATCGCGATGGTCATCATCATCTGGATGATGGTGTATAAGCCGTTTTAACCGCAATAAATACGCGTTCCGAGGCGGAGTAAGCTCTCTTTGCCTCGGGATCGCGAAGTTAAATTTAGCCTTGAGTTTTTGAGCCGTATCTTACAAATTCGGCATACAAAATTGAACCGATTTTTCATCACTAGGCCCAATTAAACCCGGTCTCCCAAACGACATCAGCTCAAATTAAATCGCTAAAATTTGAAAATCTCCCCAACCTCTACATCTAAAATTTTTGAAATTTTATAAATATGCTCAAGGTTAAAATGCTTATCATAGCGGCAATTCTCGCAGTTTGAGTAAAATGCGACCGACTTTATATCCATGCTTAAAGCCATATCAAGCTGACTAATGCCTTTATTTTCACGTAACTTGCGGACGTTTGTAGAAATTTGCAGATAGAAATTTCGTATCTCATCGGCGCTAAAAAAAGCTAAATTTTCGCCCATTATTTTATCCTATAGGTAAAGTTAAACTTAAACTTTATTTAAATAAAATCTTCAAATCTATATCCTATAGAATAAATAATTTTAAAGGAGGCCAAAGTGGCGGTAAATTTATCAAAGGGCGGTAGAGTTAGTTTAAGCAAAGAAGCTCCCGGGCTAACTAAAATTTTAGTAGGTCTTGGATGGGATACAAATACTAGCGATACGGGAGCGGAATTTGACCTAGATGCGAGCGCGTTTTTGGTAGTAGCTTCAGGCAAAGTAGAAAACGAGAAGAATTTCGTCTTTTACAACAATCTAGTTAGCGCAGACGGCTCGGTAGTCCACACCGGCGATAACCGCACTGGAGAGGGTGACGGAGATGATGAATCCATAAAAATCGACCTAGCCAAAATTTCGCCAAACGTCAAAGAGATCGACATAGTCGTCACCATCCACGAAGCAGCCGCAAGAAGGCAAAATTTCGGTATGGTAAGAAACTCGTTTATGCGAATCGTCGATGAAAGAAGCGGCAAAGAGATAGCCAGATACGATTTAGAAGAGGACTTTTCTACCGAAACCGCAGTGTCGTTCGGTAAAATTTACTTTAAAGACAACGAGTGGCGTTTCGCGGCCAACGGAAGCGGTTTTAAGGATGGACTGGCTGGATTTTGTAGGCAGTTTGGACTGGACGTATAGGGGCAAGCCATGGCGATAAATTTGGTCAAAGGACAAAAAATATCGCTCGCCAAAGACGACGGCGGGCATATGCACAGCTTTTGCGTAGGAGCAAACTGGGGCGCCATAACCGAAAAAGGCTTTTTTAGAGATAAAATAAAGCCTGTGGATTTAGACTTAAGCGCTGCTATGTTTGACTCAAACAAGCAGTTTTGCGACGTAGTATATTTTGGCAAAAAATCGGCTCCTGGAGTATTTCACAGCGGAGATGATTTAGTCGGATACGTGGGAGGCGACGACGGACTGGATAACGAAATAATCAGCGTCGATCTTAGCCGTTTAAACTCAAACGTATAGCAAATATTTTTCGTGCTAAATTCTTATAATCAAATCGACTTTGATAAAATTCCGTTTGCTAGCATTAGACTTTACGAAGGTACGCCCACGCGCGTAAATAAAGTCTTTGCATCGTATAATATCGTACGAGATAGCGCATTTGCATATAAGGTTGCGATGATTTTAGGCAAGCTATATAAGCGAAACGGCGAGTGGAAATTTTCGGCTATCGGCGAACCTACTAGCGATAGAAAGCTTGATGAGCTGATTTTAAATTCCGTAGTGAAGTACTTATGAAAATTTTATTTTTCTTAGCGGCTACGATTGCGATTTTAGGCGCATTTGAGATAGATGGCGATTATGAGATCCCGCCCTCGGCGCAAACTTACGGCAACGCACATGTAATAAGCGATGAAATGATGAAAGAGTGCGTTAAAATTTACAACAAAGCGCTTGCGATAGAAAGAACGTTAAATCCTAATCTCGTAAATAGATATTCAAGCGACGAGGTAAATTTATACAATCAAAACGTGCGTATGCATTCGCAGCTAGTAGACTGGTTTAATGCAAATTGCGCCGGCAAGCAATCATACTCAGCGTGCAAGGCGGCGCAAGAGCTAAACCGCCAAAGAGGGCTTCCCGAACAAAGCTGCGGGTATTAAGGAGAATTTTTGGATAGTTTAGAATTTCAAACAATGATCGTTTTTATCGTATTTGCCGTAGCGGCATTTGCGATAGATTTTTTGCGCACAAAAAAGATGAAAAAATCTCGCTCAAGCAAGCCGTGTTTTGGTCTGTATTTTGGATAGCCGTTTCCGTAGCATTTGGCGGATATCTGTATTTTGCACGTGGAAGCGAAACGATGAGCCTATATTTTGCAGGATATATTTTAGAAAAATCGTTATCCGTAGATAATTTATTTGTTATGATGGCAATATTTTCTTGGTTCAAGATTCCTGAAATTTACCGTCATAGAGTGCTGTATTTCGGCATTATAGGTGCGGTTATATTTAGACTCGTCTTTGTAGCCGTCGGAACAAGTCTGCTCGGGATTTCGCCGTGGATGGAGTTTGTTTTTGCTACCATGGTAGCTTATAGCACGATAATGATGATGAAAAAGGGCGATGATGGCGAAGAGATAGAGGACTACTCAAACCACCTGGCTTACAGGGCGGTTTATAGATTTTTCCCTGTTTTGCCGCGTCTTCTAGGGCATAGCTTTTTCGTAAAAAATAGCGAGATTTCGGCTCAAATTTCAGCAGACGAAAAGGCAAAACTGCAAAATCAAATCTCCAAACTAAACGCCAAATGGATAGCTACGCCGCTATTTTTGTGTCTTTGCGTTATAGAGCTTAGCGATGTTATGTTTGCTTTTGATAGCGTTCCGGCCGTTATCGCCGTTAGTAAAGATCCGCTTATCGTTTATTCGGCAATGATTTTTGCGATCTTGGGGCTTAGAACGCTTTACTTCGTACTAGAAGCGCTAAAAGACTATTTGGCGTATTTAGAAAAAGCCGTTATAGCGCTTTTGTTTTTTATCGCAGCAAAGCTCGCCCTAAACGCGTCCGCGCATATCTTTCATCACGGATTCGAGATTTAGGCGCAGGCTAGTTTGTGGGTCATTTTGGCCGTTTTAGGCGCCGGGATTTTTGCTAGTTTGTTTAAAGCAAAATAGCCACGAACTGATTTGACGACAATTTATAAATTCGCCCGCCTTGGCGCCGGGTGCCGCTTTAGCAAACTAGGCGCACCCATTTGCCCACCTAGTCAAGGCTAAATTTGATAAATTTAGCCCGAGCGATAAAAGCGCCAAGATGGCAAGCAAAGTTAAATTTTAGCCTTATTTATCGCCTGAGCTATATCCGCGATCAAATCATCCGAATTTTCGATACCGACGGCAAGGCGTAGCAAACCTTGAGTAATGCCGATTTTGGCTTGTAAATCCTGCGAATAAGATTCATGAGTCATTGAGGCCGGATGGCAGATTAGACTCTCTACGCCGCCAAGACTAACGGCCAGGTCAAAAAGTTCTAGACTTTTAGCAAAAATTTTATAGTCGTAGCCATCCTTTAGCTCCAGCGAGATTAGCGCGCCGATACCGCTAGCTTGGGCGTTTTGGATGCATTTTTCCTCGGCCGAAAATGAACCTGCGTAATACACGGCTTTAACAGCCGAGTTTTTTTCTAAAAATTCTACGATTTTTAGCGTATTTTCGCTTTGTCTATCAAATCTAACGCTAAGAGTTTTGAGGCCTCTTATTAGATTATAAGCATCTGCGGGACTTAGCGTCGCGCCGAGAGTATTTTTCATAAAAGCTATACGCTCGGCTAGCGCATCGTCGTTCGTAGTCACGATTCCCGCAATTACGTCGGCATGTCCGCCGATATATTTCGTCGCGCTATAAACGACGATATCGGCACCAAATTTGAGGGCTTTTTGATAATACGGCGTCAAAAAAGTATTATCGACGACGACAAGCGCGCCGTTTTTACGAGCTAGCTCGGCTAGTCTGGCGATATCCGTTACTCGAAGTAGCGGATTTGACGGCGTTTCGATAAATATCATCTTAACATCCTCGTCTAGACGAGAGATTTTATTTAGATCTTCGACGAGTTCAAATTTGATCCCGAAATTTGCGAAAATACCGTTTGCGTAGCGGTAAGTGCCGCCGTAAACATTGCTGTTTAAAAGCACCTTATCGCCGCTTTTTAGCAGATTAAAAACCGCCGAGGTCGCCGCCATGCCCGAAGCTAGAGCAAATGCGTATTTGCTGTCTTCAAATTTAGCAAAAAGCTCTTCAAATGCATTTCTTGTTGGATTTGCGCTACGAGAATAAGCGTACTTTTGAAAGTCGTCTAAACCATCTTGCGCAAACGTCGTGGCTAGATAAATAGGCGGAACAACCGCGCCGTGAGGGTTATTTTTGGCTTCGAGGCCTTTTACGATTAGTGTATCTATTTTCATTTTTTTCCTTTAAATTTTAAAAATCCATCGCCGAGATAAATTTGACTATGCGCGGCGAATCGCTGCTGAAAAACTCCTCCGCCGTACCGTCAAATTCAATATTGCCGCGTTCTAAAAATAAAATTCGATCCGCGACTTTGCGGGCGAAGTTCATATTGTGCGTGACGATGATGAGCGAGTCGCGCTCCTTGCTAAGGCTGCCGATAACCTTCAAAACCTCGGCCTCAAGCTCCGGATCAAGCGCGCTCGTAGGCTCGTCCAAAAGCAAAAAATACGGCTTCATCGCAAGCGCTCGCGCTATCGCCACTCGCTGCGATTGACCGCCCGAGAGCCTGCTTGGATACTCGTGCTCCTTGCCCTTTAGCCCGACCTTTTCAAGTAGCGCCAGGGCCTCAATTTCTGCCTGCTCTTTCGGGATTTTAAGTACCTGCACGGGACCTTCGGTTACGTTTTGCAGAGCCGTTAGATGCGGAAATAGATTAAAGCTCTGAAAGACCATCCCTGTGTGCTCGCGAAATGGCAGCATATCCTTTTGCGAAATTTTACCGGCGAAATTTATCTTATCGCCTCCAAGCTCAAGCTCGCCGCCGTCCGGGATCTCGAGTAAATTTATGCAACGCAGCAGGGTTGATTTACCAGAACCCGAGCTTCCTAAAATAACCGTAGTCTCGCCGTCTTTAAATTCTAAATTTAAGCCGTTTAAAACGACATTATCGCCAAATTTCTTAGTCAAATTTTTAAATTTTATCATCACACGTACCTTGAAAATCTTTTCTCGAGCCTAGCTTGCAAAAACGTCAAAAACGTGCAAACGATCAGATAAAAAAGCGCGGCTAGCACGTAAAGCGTGAGCGGATCGAAGGTGCGCGCGGCGATGCGCTGAGCGACCATAAACATATCGACCATCGTGATAGAAGCCGCAAGCGAGGTGTCTTTTAGTGTGCTGATAAAGATGTTTGAAAGCGGAGGCAGCGAGATACGCGCGGCTTGCGGAGCGATGATACGGCGTAAAATTTGCGTATAACTCATCCCAAGCGCTGTAGCGGCTTCCCACTGGCCTTTGGGCACCGAAAGTACGGCCGCCCTAACGGCTTCGGAAGCGTAAGCGCCGATATTTAGGCTAAAGGTGATGATCGCCGCGCTCCAAACATCGAGCGTAACGCCCACGATCGGCAGACCGAAATATACGATAAAAAGCTGCACCAAAAGCGGCGTGCCGCGAAATATCCAGATATAAAATTCGCTAAGTTGCTTTAAAATTTTGATATTTGCTATGCGCGCGATCGCCGTTAGCACAGCGATAAGAAGTCCCAGCGAAAAGGAGATCGCCGTAAGAGGCAGCGTCACCTTTATCATCGCTAGCGCCATAGGTTGTAGCGAGCTTAGCAAAAGCTCGCTTATACGGTCAAATTCGTTCATCGCCATCTACCGCGAGACATCTTTGCCGAAATACCTGATCGAAATTTCAGCCAGCTTGCCTTCGTTTTTTAGCTCCTCTATCGCCTTGCTGATCTGATCGGCAAGCTCCGTATTGCCCTTTTGCACGATAGGCGCGGTATAGTCGGTATCACTTCCCTTGGCGGCTATTTTAACCGGAGCGCCCGGGCGCTGCTTGATGAAGTCGTAAAATACGATATTATCGCGCACGACGGTATCTACGCGCTTGCTAACGAGAAGCTCCATACTCTTACTAAAGCTATCGACCGTGACGTTTTGCGCCCCGTAGCTAGCGGCCACCTTCGCCCAGTTGCTGGTAGCGGAGTCTGCATTTTTCTTACCTTTTAGATCATCAAAGCTTTTGATATCGTCGTTGTCTTTATGCGTGATGATGGCGCCGTGTACGACCGTATAGGGCTGTGCGTAATCATATTTTTTCTTGCGTTCGTCAGTAACGCTTACTTGATTAAATACCGCATCGGCCTTTCCTGCATCAAATGCCGCAAGCATCGCATCCCAAGGAGCGGTTAAGAACTCGATCTTTAAATTTAGCTTCTTAGCGACTTCGCGGGCGATATCGACGTCGTAGCCCTTTAGCTCATTTTTATCGTCGTAGTATGAAAACGGCGCATAGGTGCCTTCCGTAGCGATCGTTAAAACGCCCTCTTCTATGGTTTTGGCGTTTAAATTTAGCGTCAAAAACGCACTCAGAGCCAAAATTTTTAGTAGTTTTGAAACCATCTTTTATCCTTTAAATTTAGTTGCTTTTATGCGAGTAAAATTTACTCCGAGATATCTTTACCGAAGTATTTGACAGAAATTTCTTTTAGCTTACCTTCGCTTTTTAGCTCGCCAAGAGCTTTGTTTACGTCGTTTACGAGCTCTTCGTTGCCCTTTTTCACGATGGCTGCGGAGTAGATCGGCTCGCTGCCGCTAGCGGCTATTTTTAACGGGGCGTTTGGACGCTGATTTATGTAATCATAGAAGGTCACGCTGTCGTTTATCGTCGCATCCGCACGGCGGCTGATGATAAGCTCCACGCCCTTACTAAAGCCGTCTACGGTGACTATCTGTGCGCCGTATTTTTGCGCGATGCCGGCCCAGTTGCTAGTTGCAGAATGCGCGCTCTTCTTGCCTTTTAGATCTTCGAAGCTTTTGATTTCGTTATTAGCTTTATGGGTGACTAGTGCGGCGTAGGCGACGGTATAGGGAACGGTGTAGTCGTATTTTTTCTTACGCTCGTCTGTGATACTTACTTGATTGAACACGATATCGGCCTTGCCCGCATCAAATGCCGCCAGCATCGCATCCCACGGAGCCTCGACAAATTCCGCTTTTAAATTTAACTTCTTTGCCACTTCGCGCGCTACTTCGATGTCGTAGCCCGTTAGTGCGTCGTTTTTGTCATGGTATGAGTAGGGCGAATACGTGCCTTCGGTCGCGATTTTCAAAACGCCATTTTCGAGAGTTTTTGCATTTGCGCCGGTTAAAAGAGCGAAGCTCGCCAAAGTAAGTAGAGAAGATTTTAGTAGTTTTTTCATTTTTTGTCCTTTTTAAATTTATCGTTGGCTATTCATCTAAAAAGGCCCGCGAGCGCGGAGTTAAAAATATCTTTTTAAATGTTTAGCGACCTGCTAAGCACTTAAAAAGATATTCGTGCCTAGCGCCCTAGCTTTTCATTTCGCAACAACACATGTCGCACATATCGTTTTTCATAGCGTACCTTTCGAGTAAAATTTGGCGGTGATTTTATGCAAAAAAAGTTTAAGATAAAATAAATTTATATCAAAATTTCGGATTTTATTTTTTAAATGATATAAATTTTGGATACAAAATCGGCTCAAATATCGACAGGGCCGAGCTATAAGTTAAATTTTAAATTTCACGGAAATTAAAATTTCGATTAATTTTTTTAAATTTAAGTCGCAATCCAGAATAGATCGCGTCTATAAGTAAAAATCCACGCCTTTAAACTCCAAAAATCATTTCTAAGCGTCGACTAAAGCAGTAAATTTACTTGGCTCTCGCTTTTTTCACGCATGCATCCACCGCATCCATCACCGCCGCGCGAAACCCGCCTTTTTCCAGCGCTTTGACCGCTTCTATCGTCGTACCGCCGGGTGAGCAAATTTCGTCTTTTAAGACTGCAGGATGTTTGCCACTTTTTAGCATTAGCCTCGCAGAGCCCGCGACGCTAGCCGCGACCGCTTCGTACGCCAATGCTCTAGGCAGCCCCTCGAGCACTCCGGCATCGGCCGCTGCTTCGATAAACATAAAAACATAGGCCGGTAAGCTACCCGCGATACCCGTAAATGCGGCAAATTTAGCCTCCTCGAGCTCATAAACGGCGCCGAAATTTTCAAAAATCTCTCGTACCGCCGCCCGCTCGTCCGCGCTTAAATTTTCGTTAAAGCACAGCGCGCTTACGCCCTCTGCGATAGCGGCCGGAGTATTTGGCATCGCGCGCGCGATCTTGGCCTGCGCACCCAAAATTTGTGCGCTTTGCTCTAGGCTAAAACTCGGCGCGAGCGTGACTACAACCTTGCCTCGCGCTGAGTCTTTTATCAAATTTAATATATCCACATACGCCGCGGGCTTGGTCGCTAGCACCGTGATATCGGCTGCCGACGCGACCGCGGCCTCGCTCTCGCAGGCGTTTACGCCGCACTTTTCGCGTAGAGCCGACGTTTTGCTCCTAGCATAGACGAACACACTCTCGCCGCCCAGCCTTTGCGCCAAATTTTCGATCATCGCGCCGCCCATATTTCCGCCGCCGATAAAGCCGATTTTAGGATTTTTCATTTTGCCGCCTTTCTTAGAGCTCCGATTTTGACCGCCTTACCGGCAAGCGCCTCGCGTATCGCGATATTTTCCGCCCAGATGGCACCCGTGACTTGCCCCGGCGTCAAGATATAAACGCCGCCCGTTTGCGCCTCATCGCTAGCCTTAAAGTCGTTGCCCACAACCACCTCATAGACGTCCTTCGTGTCGTTTTCAAATTTTATCGCCGCTTTTAGCGTCGGCGCTTCACCCTGTTTTGCCGCACCCGCGTACTGCTCAAGTACGTTTTTACTAAGCTTGCCGTAGACGCCGCCAAATTCATCCAGATACATCCGCACGGCGCGCTTGTCCGAGTTTTTGCCGCCTTTTTCGCCACTACCGACGCTCACGCTCATCTCGTAGGCGGTCTGCCCAGTCGGAAAGTCCTTAAATTTTGCGTCCGGGACGAAAACACGCACGTTATCCGTTACTACTTTTTCGTCGTGCGTCTGCGGCGTTACGTCCGTTAGCACGAGAGTGGATTTCACGTCCGCGCCTTTGCCTGAAACTAGCGCCGAGATCGGCACGCGCGTGAGCAAGGTCGTCTCGTAGCAACCGCTAAAAACAAATGCCGCGGCAAAAGCAAAGATAAATTTTAGTTTTTTCATCGGTTTCCTTTAAATTTACGCCGATTTTAGCATAAATTTCATCTTTCTACGCCCGAGCGGCAAACCTGCGTCAAGTCAAATTTCATCGCCGAAAAAGTCGCCATCGATATCGCAAATTTCGATGTTTTGCCGCACTTGCACGCCTAGTTTGTATTTTATCATCAGCTCCGCCAGCCGCTCACCGTCGATCAAAACGACCGTGTGGCTTTGCACGTTTGCCGCATACTCTTTGGCGTCTTTGCTAAATTTGGACGTCGTGATAAATACGCCCTTTTTGGTCTGCTTATCCGAGATCGCGCCGACGAACTTTTGAATTTCGGGACGCGAAACCGCGCCTTGCCAGCTTTTAGCCTGCACGTAAATTTGCGACAATCCAAGCTCGTCCTCGTCTATAATACCGTCTATACCGCCATCCGCGCCGCTCTTGGTTAGTCTGCCTACTCCGTAGCCCATTTTTTCGAGCAAGCGTGCCACTAAATATTCAAAAAAGCTTGGATCCTTTTGCGAAATTTCGTCTAAAATTTTAGATTTTAAATATTCATTGAGTTCATTTGTAGCTCGCTCTATGACTTCAATTGGAGTATAATTTAATTCTTCCTTGTTATTTAATATATCTAATCGGTCTTTTTGCGATACATTTCTAATGCTTTTATTGTTAAATATTTCATGTTTCCATTTTTCAAATTCTTGGTGCACATTGTTACTTAAAAACAACTTTTTACCGTATTCGGTAATTTCATAAACACCACGCTCAACTCTTTTAATTAAACTCTTATCTTGATTATTTTCTCTAAAAGTTTCAGGTATTATAAGATAAGTCAAAGCCCATGAAGCGCGATCCTCGTAAACAAATTTTCCATTTGTAACGACTCTTTTTAATTCATCTGGTTTACAACAAAAGTCTTCGATTAAAAATCCATAAGCTTCACTATAAACTTCTCTAAGTGTCACTCTAGTATTTTTATAAATAAACTTTAATATCAAAAACATCATATCTTTATAATTTGGTACCATTGTTTTCCTTTATGGCTTTTAATTTCACTCAACAAATGTTTTAAATTTGCAAATTTGATCACAAAATTTGAATGTAAATTGTTAAGGCGAAGTATCGTGAGATGACTTTGAGAGTTGTGTAGAAATTTTAAGTCAAGGCTAGACAAATAGTCTGCCGCAGACTTAAAATTTTCTTCTGCTTGCAGTTGCGAGCAAAGCGAAGCAAAAATCTCTCTCAAAAGCACTCGCGAGACAAGCCGCTAACGAATTTGCCCGCCTCCGCGGACGACATATTTGTAGGTCGTCAGCTCCCTCACCCCCATCGGCCCTCTGGCGTGCAACTTTTGCGTGCTGATGCCGACCTCGCCGCCAAATCCAAACTCGCTACCGTCGCTAAAACGCGTCGAGGCGTTGGCATAGACGACCGCGCTGCCGACTTCGTTTAAAAACCGCT
>CAURVK010000023.1:0-24046 GCA_963528285.1 uncultured Campylobacter sp.
TGCTGGTGTAGCTCAGTTGGTAGAGCTACTGCCTTGTAAGCAGTGGGTCGGCGGTTCAAGTCCGTTCACCAGCTCCATTTCATAACAGTGTTTGACCAGAAATACCATTGCAAAGCATTTATTTTTTAAAATAGGGTGAGATACTCAAGTGGCCAACGAGGGCAGACTGTAAATCTGCTGACTATGTCTTCCGTGGTTCGAATCCACGTCTCACCACCATGCTACGCGCGGGAGTAGCTCAGTTGGCTAGAGCATCAGCCTTCCAAGCTGAGGGTCGCGGGTTCGAGCCCCGTTTCCCGCTCCAGATTTTGGAACTAAACTGGGAGCTGTAAGATGATAAAAATATTAAAATTTTATACATTTTCTACGGCACACCTTTTTAATTTCATTTAGTTGTTTATGCTTTTTCAAAAATTCTCTAATGCCAAGAGTTTGACGCTCATATGGCTCAGAGGTAGAGCACTTCCTTGGTAAGGAAGAGGTCGCGGGTTCAAGTCCCGCTATGAGCTCCACGGATTTTAGAGAAGAAAAATTAAGCATAAATTTGAAACGCAAATATCATTACGGAGGAAGAGATGGCAAAAGAAAAATTTTCACGTAACAAGCCACACGTAAACATTGGTACTATCGGTCACGTTGACCATGGTAAAACAACTTTGACAGCTGCAATTTCTGCTGTTCTTTCAAGAAAAGGTCTTGCTGAGCTAAAAGACTATGATAATATCGACAACGCTCCAGAGGAAAAAGAGCGCGGTATTACCATCGCTACTTCTCACATTGAGTATGAGACTGAAAATCGCCACTATGCGCACGTTGACTGCCCAGGTCACGCCGACTATGTTAAAAACATGATTACCGGTGCGGCTCAAATGGACGGTGCTATCCTAGTTGTTTCTGCTGCTGACGGCCCAATGCCTCAAACCAGAGAGCACATCTTGCTATCTCGCCAAGTAGGCGTTCCATATATCGTTGTTTTCATGAACAAAGCTGATATGGTTGACGATGCTGAGCTTCTTGAACTAGTTGAGATGGAAATTCGCGAGCTTCTAAACGAGTACGACTTCCCTGGTGACGATACTCCAATCGTAGCAGGTTCGGCTCTACAAGCTCTTAATGAGGCTAAGGCTGGAACAGACGGCGAATGGTCTGCAAAGGTTCTTGAGCTTATGGCTAGAGTTGACGAGTATATCCCAACTCCAGTACGCGCAACAGATAAAGATTTCTTGATGCCTATTGAGGACGTTTTCTCTATTTCTGGTCGCGGTACGGTTGTTACCGGTAGAATTGAAAAAGGTGTGGTAAAAGTCGGCGATACCATCGAAATCGTAGGTATTAGACCAACTCAAACTACTACAGTTACCGGCGTCGAGATGTTTAGAAAAGAAATGGACCAAGGTGAAGCAGGCGATAACGTAGGCGTTCTTCTAAGAGGCACAAAAAAAGAAGATGTTGAGCGCGGTATGGTTCTTTGCAAACCTAAATCAATTACTCCTCACACTAAATTTGAGGGAGAGGTTTATATCCTAACAAAAGAAGAGGGTGGACGTCATACCCCATTCTTTAACAACTATAGACCACAGTTCTACGTAAGAACGACTGATGTTACAGGTTCTATCACTCTTCCAGAAGGAACAGAGATGGTTATGCCTGGTGACAACCTAAAGATAACTGTTGAGCTTATTGCGCCAGTTGCTCTTGAAGAGGGAACTCGCTTTGCGATCCGTGAAGGTGGTAGAACAGTCGGCTCAGGCGTTGTTTCTAAGATTCTAGCATAATTTAATTTTATATTTTGGCGGAGTTTTTCTCCGCTTTTTTGAAGGGAATTTATGGCAAAAGGTAATAGAATAAAAGTCGGTCTTAAATGTTCTGAATCAGGTGATATAAATTATACTACGGTAAAAAATAGCAAAACGACAACCGAAAAATTGGAACTAAAAAAATATTGCCCAAGACTAAAAAAACATACTGTTCATAAAGAAGTTAAGTTAAAGAGCTAAGGCTTTTTAGGGCAATAGCTCCAACGGTAGAGCGCTGGATTCCAAATCCAATGGTTGGGGGTTCGAATCCCTCTTGCCCTGCCATCAAAAGGTTAAAAATGGAAAAAATGATAAATTATATAAAGCTTTCTCGCGCCGAAATCGGAAAGGTAATTTTTCCGCTCAAAGAGCAAATAAGAAATGCTTTTATAACAGTTTTTGCTGTAGTAGCCATTGTTTCACTTTTTTTAGCTCTTGTTGATGCAATTATGTCTTTCTCTCTTTCAAAACTGATTTAAGGTTGAATCATGGCACATAAATGGTATGCGATTCAAACTTATGCCGGTAGCGAAATGAGCGTAAAGAGAGCTATTGAAAATTTAGTTAGAGATAATCACATTGAAGAACAACTAAAAGAGATTATAGTTCCTACTGAAGATGTAATAGAAATCAAAAACGGCAAGAAAAAAATAAACGAAAGAAGTCTTTATCCTGGATATGCTTTTGCACATCTTGATTTGGATACAGCTCTTTGGCACAAGATTCAGTCTCTTCCTAAAGTCGGTAGATTTATAGGTGAAGCAAAAAAACCTACGCCGTTAAGCGAAAAAGATATAAATTTAATTTTAGAAAAAGTCCAAAAGCGAGCTGCTCCTAAACCAAAAATTTTCTTTGATAACGGAGAAAATGTTCGTATTACGGAAGGACCTTTCGCGAATTTTACTGGTATAGTAGAAGAGTACGATATGATACACGGAAAGCTAAGGCTAAATGTTTCAATATTTGGCAGAAGCACCCCAGTTGAAATTTTATATTCACAAGTCGAGAAGATAGTATAAGGAGAAGTTTATGGCTAAAAAAGTTATAGGCGAAATTAAATTACACATTGCTGCTGCGAAAGCAAATCCAAGTCCTCCGGTAGGTCCGGCTCTTGGTCAGCAAGGCGTTAATATTATGGAATTTTGTAAAGCATTTAATGAAAGAACAAAGGATATGGCTGGCTTTAGGGTTCCGGTCGTTATCACCGTTTATGCTGATAGAAGCTTTACATTTATTACAAAACAACCGCCTGCTACGGATTTGATTAAAAAAGCTGCAGGAATAGAAAAAGGTTCGGATAATCCGTTAAAAAATAAAGTAGCCAAGCTCACAAAAGCTCAGGTACTTGAAATAGTTGAGAAAAAAATTGCCGACTTAAATACTAAAGATAGAGAGCAGGCAGCTAAAATCATTGCTGGTTCAGCTCGCTCAATAGGAATTACGGTAGTCGATTAATCCTTTTACCACATAAGGATTTTATAAAGTTAAATTTATGCACACGCGTTAATATTTATAGCGCGTGTATTTTAAATTTGACAATGTGGAAGCATAAAATTTAAAAATGCGGAGAAATTAATGTCAAAAAAAACTACAAAAAGATTTGGTAAGCTACTTGAAAAAGTTGATACCACTAAAACCTACTCTTTAGCAGATGCTATCGATACTGTAAAATTACTAAAAAGCGCCAAATTTGACGAAACAGTCGAAATTGCGCTAAAACTCAACGTCGATCCAAGACATGCCGATCAAATGGTTAGAGGCTCGGTAGTGCTTCCTGCAGGAACTGGCAAAACCGTTCGCGTAGCCGTTATAGCAAAAGATGCAAAAGCCGATGAAGCAAAAGCCGCCGGTGCTGATATAGTTGGTAGCGACGAGCTTGTTGAGGATATCCAAAAAGGAATTATGAATTTCGACGTTCTTATTGCTACTCCAAATTTGATGGGCTTAGTCGGTAAAGTAGGACGAATTTTAGGACCAAAAGGTCTTATGCCAAACCCAAAAACAGGCACTGTTACCATGGATGTGGCTCAAGCGGTTAATAACGCAAAAAGCGGTCAAGTTAATTTTCGCGTAGATAAGCAAGGAAATATACACGCTGGCCTTGGTAAAGTTAGCTTTTCAAAAGAGCAATTAAACGATAACATTTCAACTCTTATCAAAGCGGTAAATAGACAAAAACCTGCGGCAGCAAAAGGTAGATATATTAAGAGTGCTGCTTTATCATTAACTATGAGCCCTTCTGTTTTACTTGAGACTCAAGAGCTTATGGATCTACGCTAATTTAGCTAATAATTTTTATCTTAGATTGGAGATAGCAGAGGCTTTTGCTTAATCGTGCTTTTATGCCACTCTGCTTGAAATCACTAGTCGGAAAGGAGAGAAACTAGATGACGAGAAACGAAAAATCTGAAATAATCAGTAAACTTGAAGCCGAATTTAAAGGAAATGAAGCGATTATAGTTTGCGATTATCGCGGTCTTAGCACTAAAAAACTAGAAGCATTAAGAGATGCTGCTAGAGTTTTAAACGTAAAAGTTCAAATCGTAAAAAATACTCTTGCAAATATCGCTCTTAATAACGTTGAAAAGTCTGGTATGGTCTTAAAAGATACAAATATCTTTATCTGGGGCGATCAGCTTTCAGCTACTAAGGTTGCGGCTAAATTTGAAGAGACTAACAGCGAACTATTCAAAATCAAAACCGCTCATATTGACGGTGAAGTTGCAAGCGTTGAGAAGGTTAAAGCTCTATCTAAGATGCCTAGCCGTGATGAGTTGCTTGCTATGCTTTTGCAAGTTTGGAATGCGCCTATCCAAAATTTCACTATTGGACTAAATGCGCTTAAAGAAAAAAAATCAGCATAATATAAAAGGATAAAAAATGGCAATTACCAAAGAGGACGTATTAGAATTTATCTCTAATCTTTCAGTATTAGAGCTAAGCGAACTAGTAAAAGAATTTGAAGAGAAATTTGGCGTAAGCGCTGCTCCAGTAATGGTAGCAGGCGGCGCAGCAGCAGGCGGTGCAGCTGATGCAGCTGAAGAGAAAACAGAATTTAACGTTGTTCTAGTTGACGGCGGCGACAAGAAAATCAACGTTATTAAAGTTGTTCGCGCTCTTACAGGTCTTGGTCTTAAAGAGGCTAAAGACGCAGTTGAGCAAACTCCTTCTGTTATTAAAGAGGGTGTTAGCAAAGATGAGGCTGAAGCAGCTAAAAAAGAGCTTGAAGAAGCTGGCGCTAAAGTCGAACTTAAATAATTTCACTTATTTTTACAAAGGAGGCGACGCCTCCTTATTTAATTTTTACAAAGATGCCGCAGACGTGCGGTTATTTACTTTCTTTCAAACTTATACCATGAGGTAGAATATGCTAAATAGTTTATACTCAGGAAATCGTCTTAGGGTTGATTTTTCAAATGTTGCCAAAGAGATCGATGTTCCTAACCTACTACAATTACAAAAAAAGAGTTTTGACCAGTTTTTAAACGTAGATAAAAATCAAGGCGAAAGCGGTATAGAAAAAGTTTTCAAATCAATATTTCCTATACATGATCCGCAAAACCGCTTAAGCTTGGAATACGTAAGCTCTGAAATCGGAAAACCAAAATATACGATCAGAGAGTGCATGGAGCGCGGGCTTACTTATTCTGTAAATTTAAAAATGAAAATAAGGCTGATCGTTCACGAGAGAGATGAAAAAACAGGCGAGAAGATCGGTATAAAAGATATAAAAGAGCAGGAAATTTTCGTTCGCGAAATTCCTTTGATGACGGATAGAATTTCATTTATTATTAATGGCGTCGAGCGTGTCGTGGTTAATCAGCTTCACAGAAGTCCCGGCGTTATCTTTAAAGAAGAGGAAAGCCCGACAGTCGTAAATAAGCTTATTTATACGGCTCAAATCATTCCTGACCGCGGTAGCTGGCTATATTTTGAATACGACACAAAAGACGTACTTTATGTGCGTATCAACAAGCGCAGAAAAGTGCCGGTAACTATCCTATTTAGGGCGCTTGGATATAAAAAACAAGATATTATCAAGTTATTTTATCCTATACAAACTTTAACAATAAAAGATAATAAATTTTTGACGCCATTTAACCCAGATGATTATCAGGGCAGGGTTGAATACGACATAAAAGACGAAGAAGGCAATGTTTTACACGAGGCCGGAAAAAGACTAACCAAGAAAAAGGCTGATAAGATCATCGCTGACGGCGTCAAATTTGTCGAATATCCGACTGAAATTTTGGTAAATAGGTTTTTGGCTCACCCGGTTATTGACAAAAACAGCGGTGAAGTGCTTTATGATACTCTTGCACAGCTTGATGAAAATAAATTGGTTAAAATTTTGGCTGATCAAGAGAGTATCGAGATAGCAAACGACCTAGCAGCAGGCGTGGACGACGCTATCATAAATTCATTTATCGCCGATAACGAGACGCTAAAACTACTACGTCAAACCGAAAACGTCGACGATGAAAACGATCTTGCGGCGATAAGAATTTATAAAGTTATGCGTCCAGGCGAACCGGTCGTTAAAGATGCTGCTCGCGCTTTCGTAAATGATCTATTCTTTAATCCTGAAAGATATGATTTGACGGGTGTTGGCCGTATGAAAATGAACCACAAGCTGGCACTTGAAGTACCTGAATACGTAACGGTTTTGACCAACGAAGACATTATAAAAACGGCAAAATATTTGATAAAGGTCAAAAACGGACAAGGACATATCGACGACCGCGATCACCTCGGCAACCGTCGTATCCGCTCTATCGGCGAGCTTTTGGCAAACGAGCTTCACCTAGGCTTTGTAAAAATGCAAAAGGCTATCAGGGATAAATTTACGACGCTGGGTAATACTGAGGAGATTATGCCTTACGATTTGGTTAATCCAAAAATGATAACCACGACGATAATGGAATTTTTCACCGGTGGTCAGTTGAGCCAGTTTATGGATCAGACTAACCCGCTTAGCGAAGTTACGCATAAGCGCAGACTTTCGGCGCTGGGCGAGGGCGGTCTCGTAAAAGATAGAGCCGGCTTTGAGGTGCGCGACGTTCATCCGACTCACTACGGTAGAATTTGCCCGGTAGAGACCCCGGAAGGTCAAAACATCGGCCTTATCAACACGCTTTCTACTTACGCGAAGGTAAATAATCTCGGCTTCGTCGAAGCCCCGTATAAAAAAGTCGTAGACGGCAAAGTAACTGACGAGATCGTTTATCTAACGGCAACTCAAGAGGAAAATTTGGTTATCGCTCCGGCCTCTACTGCGCTTGATGAAAGCGGCTATATAGTAGAGGACTTGATCGAGGCTAGACAAGACGGCGAGATGATACTGGCTAAACGCGAGGATGTTAAGCTTATCGACCTTTGCTCTGGTATGATAGCTGGTGTTGCGGCATCGCTTATTCCGTTTTTGGAGCATGATGACGCAAACCGTGCCCTCATGGGATCAAACATGCAGCGCCAAGCAGTGCCGCTACTTCGCTCGTCCGCTCCTATCGTTGGAACTGGCATGGAGAGTACTGTAGCGCGCGACGCATGGGAGGCGATCAAGGCTAGACGCGCTGGAGTAGTCGAAAAGGTGGACAATAAAAACATCTTTATCCTTGGTGAAGACGAGGCAGGTCCATATATCGATCACTACTCTATGGAGAAAAATTTAAGAACCAACCAAAATACGACTTTCTCTCAGCATCCTATCGTTAAAAAAGGCGAAAGCGTAGCGGC
The DNA here is from genome assembly GCA_963528285.1 of uncultured Campylobacter sp. Taxonomy (GTDB): domain Bacteria; phylum Campylobacterota; class Campylobacteria; order Campylobacterales; family Campylobacteraceae; genus Campylobacter_A. Next base: position 7,533 of record CAURVK010000023.1, read on the forward strand.
TGGGCAGATCATCGCCGACGGTCCGTCTATGGAGCGCGGTGAGCTGGCTATCGGTAAAAATGCGCTTATAGCTTTCATGCCGTGGAACGGCTATAACTACGAGGATGCGATCGTAATCAGCGAAAAAATGATCCGAGAGGATGCGTTTACGAGTGTGCATATTTATGAAAAAGAGATCGAAGCCCGCGAGCTAAAAGACGGCGTTGAGGAGATCACTAAGGATATCCCGAATATCAAAGAGGAAGATTTACTCCATCTCGATGATAGCGGCATAATAAAAATCGGCACACAGGTAAAACCCGGCATGATCCTAGTCGGAAAGGTTTCTCCAAAAGGCGAGGTTAAGCCAACGCCCGAGGAGCGCTTACTTCGTGCGATTTTTGGCGAAAAAGCCGGTCACGTGGTAAATAAATCCCTTTACGCGACAGCTTCTATGGAAGGCGTCGTTGTAGACGTTAAAATTTTTACTAAAAAAGGTCACGAAAAAGATAATCGCTCAAATAAAGTTTATGAAGAAGAAAAAGCGGCTTTTGAAAAAGAACACCATGATAGGCTCTTGATGCTAGACCGCGAAGAGATGCTAAAAGTGGGCGCTCTACTTTGCAAAACGCCTTTGAGTTCTGCTCAAACTATCGGTAAAAAAACCTATAAAAAAGGCGAGAAGATCGATAAGGAGGAGTTTGAAAACATCAACCGCTTTACTCTAAGTGCGATCGTTAAAGGCTTTTCAAAAGACGTTCAAAAATCGTACGACGACATAAAAAACCATTTCCAAAACGAGAAGAAAAAGCTCAAAGAAGAGCATGATGCGAAGATGGAAATTTTAGAAAAAGACGACATCTTGCCAAGCGGCGTAGTTAAGCTTGTCAAAGTCTATATCGCGACCAAGCGCAAGCTAAAGGTGGGCGATAAGATGGCGGGTCGCCACGGAAACAAAGGTATCGTCTCAAACATCGTCCCAGAAGTCGATATGCCGTATCTGCCGAGCGGTCAGCCGGTTGATATCGTGTTAAATCCGCTAGGCGTTCCTAGCCGTATGAATATCGGTCAAATTTTAGAAAGCCACTTGGGACTTGTCGGCTACCGCTTGGGCGAGCAGATAAATCAAATTTTCCAAGAGAAAAAAGGCGAGTGGGTAAAAGAGCTACGAGCCAAAATGATCGAGATAGCTTCGGCGTCTAAATTTATGGATGCCAAAAAGACTCTAGGCAAAATGAGCGACGAGCTGCTTTTAGACTACGCTAGAGACTGGGCTAACGGCGTCAAATTTGCCACGCCTATATTTGAGGGCGTTAGAGTCGATGAGCTGATGAAGCTGTTTGAGCTAGCTAAGATCGATATGGACGGCAAGACCGAGCTTTACGACGGACGCACGGGCTCAAAAATCAAAGAGCGCGTAAACGTCGGATGTATGTATATGCTAAAGCTTCACCACCTAGTCGACGAAAAAGTCCACGCTAGAAGCACGGGTCCATATAGCCTAGTTACTCAGCAGCCAGTCGGCGGTAAGGCGCTATTTGGCGGACAAAGATTCGGAGAGATGGAGGTTTGGGCACTTGAGGCATACGGCGCAGCTCATACGCTTCGCGAGATGCTAACTGTCAAATCAGACGACGTCGAAGGACGTTTGTCTGCGTATAAAGCCCTGACTAGAGGCGAAAACGTGCCTGAAACAGGCATTCCTGAGACATTTTTCGTTCTAACAAACGAGCTAAAATCATTGGCGCTTGATGTCGAGATATACGATGAGGATGAAAATAATGAGTGAGTTAAAACCTATTGAGATAAAAGAAGAACGCAGACCGCGCGATTTTGAAGCGTTTCAGCTTCGTTTGGCAAGTCCCGAGAGGATAAAGTCATGGAGTCACGGCGAGGTCAAAAAACCCGAAACCATAAACTACCGCACGCTAAAACCTGAGCGCGACGGCCTATTTTGCGCTAAAATTTTCGGTCCGATACGCGACTACGAGTGCCTTTGCGGTAAGTATAAAAAAATGCGCTACAAAGGCATCAAGTGCGAAAAATGCGGCGTCGAGGTAACTAGCTCAAAGGTGCGCCGCTCTAGAATGGGCCACATCGAGCTCGTAACTCCGGTTGCGCATATTTGGTATGTAAATTCACTCCCAAGCCGCATAGGAACGCTGCTTGGTATAAAGATGAAAGACCTTGAGCGCGTGCTTTACTACGAGGCGTATATCGTCGAGAGCGTAGGCGACGCATTTTACGATACCGAAAATAGCAAAAAAGTAGAAATTTTCGACGTTCTAAACGAAGAGCAATATGTCTCTTTGGCTTCTCGTTTTGAAGAGAGCGGATTTAGAGCCAGAATGGGCGGCGAAGTTATCCGCGATTTACTAGCAAATATCGATTTGGTCGAGCTTTTAAATACTCTAAAAGACGAGATCAGCGCGACAAATTCGGAAGCCAAGAAAAAAACTATTGTAAAAAGACTAAAAGTCGTTGAGAGCTTTTTAAATTCCGGCAACCGTCCCGAGTGGATGATGATTACGAATTTACCGGTCCTTCCGCCAGATCTTCGTCCGCTTGTCAGCCTTGACGGCGGTAAATTTGCGGTTTCTGACGTAAATGATTTGTATCGCCGCGTTATTAATAGAAACGCACGCTTAAAACGCCTTATGGAGCTTGACGCGCCTGAAATCATCATTAGAAACGAAAAGCGTATGCTTCAGGAGTCCGTCGATGCGCTATTTGACAACGGACGACGCGCAAACGCCGTAAAAGGCGCAAACAAACGCCCGCTAAAATCGCTTTCTGAAATCATTAAAGGCAAGCAAGGCCGATTCCGTCAAAATTTGCTCGGTAAGCGCGTTGACTTTTCCGGTCGTTCGGTTATCGTCGTTGGCCCAAAACTACGCATGGATCAGTGCGGACTACCAAAAAGAATGGCTCTTGAGTTATTTAAGCCGCATTTGCTAGCTCGCCTCGAGGAGAAGGGCTACGCTACGACCGTAAAACAAGCTAAGAAAATGATCGAGGATAAGACGAACGAGGTTTGGGAGTGCCTAGAGGAGGTCGTTAAAGATCATCCGGTCATGCTAAACCGCGCTCCGACGCTTCACAAACTATCTATCCAGGCGTTTCACCCTGTGCTTGTCGAGGGTAAGGCTATCCAACTACACCCGTTAGTTTGCGCCGCGTTTAACGCGGACTTCGACGGCGACCAGATGGCCGTTCACGTGCCGTTATCTCAGGAGGCTATCGCCGAGTGCAAAATTTTGATGCTTAGCTCAATGAATATCTTGCTTCCTGCGAGCGGTAAGGCTATCACCGTTCCTAGCCAGGATATGGTTTTGGGAATTTACTATCTAAGCTTAGAGAAAACCGACAGCAAGGGCGCGAATAAAATTTTTGCATCCGTAGATGAAGTAATGATTGCCGAGGAAGCTCACTGCCTAGAGGTACACTCGAAAATCAAAACGATGATCGACGGCAAGACTCTATTTACTACCGCCGGACGCCTAATCATCCGCTCGATTCTGCCTGATTTTGTTCCTGAAAATATGTGGAACAGGGTCATGAAGAAAAAAGATATCGCAAATTTGGTTGATTACGTTTATAAAAACGGCGGCCTTGAGGTAACGGCGGGATTTTTGGATAAGCTTAAAAATTTGGGCTTCCGCTATGCGACAAAAGCCGGCATCTCGATCTCTATCGCTGACATCATCGTACCTGATAGCAAACAAAAATATATCAACGAAGCCAAGAAAAAAGTCCGCGAGATACAAAATCAGTACGGCGCTGGCTTGCTAACGGACTCCGAGAGATACAATAAAATCATCGACATTTGGACAGATACGAATAACGTCGTCGCGGGTGAGATGATGAAGCTTATCCAGGGGGACAAGGGCGGGTTTAACTCGATTTATATGATGGCTGACAGCGGCGCGAGAGGTTCTGCGGCGCAAATTCGCCAGCTAGCCGGTATGCGTGGTCTTATGGCGAAGCCTGACGGATCGATCATCGAGACGCCGATCATATCAAACTTCCGTGAGGGTCTAAACGTCCTTGAGTACTTTAACTCAACCCACGGTGCCAGAAAGGGTCTGGCAGATACCGCGTTAAAAACGGCAAATGCCGGATATCTAACCAGAAAGCTAATCGACGTCGCGCAAAACGTGAAAGTCACTATGCACGACTGCGGTACGCACGAGGGCGTCGAGATCACCGAGATCACCGACAACGGCGAGCTTATCGAGAGTTTAGAAGAGAGAATTTTAGGCCGCGTACTAGCCGACGACGTGATCGATCCGATAGCAAACGAAGTGCTATTTAGCGAAGGTACGCTAATAGACGAGGAAAAAGCCAAAGCGATAACTGAAGCGGGTATAAAATCAGTCAGTATCAGAACGCCGATAACTTGCAAAGCAGCAAAAGGCGTCTGCGCGAAGTGCTACGGCGTGAATTTGGGCGAAGGTAAGCTAGTAAAACCGGGCGAAGCAGTCGGTATCATCTCGGCTCAATCTATCGGCGAACCTGGTACTCAGCTAACGCTAAGAACTTTCCACATCGGCGGTACGGCATCTACAGAGCAGCAAGACTACCAAGTCGTAGCACAAAAAGAGGGCTTTATAAGATACTACAATCTAAACGTTTACGAAAACGGCGGTAAGAGAATCGTGGCAAATCGCAGAAACTCGGCTGTCTTGCTCGTAGAGCCTAAGATCAAAGCTCCGTTTGACGGAAAGATCGAGATCGAGGTTGCCCACGAAGACGTAAACATAATCGTAAAAGGTAAAAAAGAAGAAGTTAAATATACGCTAAGAAGAGGCGATCTGGCTAAACCTAACGAGTTAGCCGGCGTTAGCGGTAAGGTCGAGGGTAAAATTTATATCCCTTATGTCGACGGCGACACGGTTAAAGAGAATGAAAGTATCGCAGAGGTTATCAAAGAGGGCTGGAACGTACCTAAGCGTATCCCGTTTGCGAGTGAGATAAAGGTAGAGGACGGCGAGCCGATCGCTAAGAAAATCCTTGCCGGCGCAAACGGCGTGCTTAAATTTTATATCTTGAAGGGCGATTATTTAGAGCGCTTAAGAAATATCAAAAAAGGCCACGTCGTAACAGAAAAGGGACTATTTGTCGTGGTTGCCGATGAGGACGATAGAGAGGCGGTTCGCTACTATATCCCGCGAAACTCTATCATCAAAGCAAACGATAGCGATATCGTGGATAGCAAAGCGGTCATCTCGGAGCCTGAAAGCCAAGAGAAAACTGTCATAGCCGAGTGGGATCCGTACTCTACGCCGATCATTGCCGAGGCTGCAGGTAGGGTTACGTACGAGGACATCGAGCCAGGCTATAGCGCTGCCGAGCAGTACGACGAGGCGACCGGCCAGAGCCGTTTGGTTATCAACGAGTACTTGCCTTCTGGTATCAAGCCTACGATCGTGATCAGCACCGATGAGGGCAAAATGATCCGCTATCAGCTAGAGCCAAAAACTGCGATATTCGTAGCCAACGACGAAGTAGTGAAGCAAGCCGACATCCTGGCTAAGACGCCTAAAGCTGTCGCGAAGTCAAAAGACATCACTGGCGGTTTGCCACGCGTTTCCGAGCTATTTGAGGCTAGACGTCCGAAAAATACGGCTATCATTGCCGAGATTGACGGTATGGTAAGGTTTGAAAAGCCACTTCGATCTAAAGAGCGCATCGTAATCGAAGCCGATGACGGCGCAACATCTGAGTATTTGATAGACAAAACTCGTCAAATTCAGGTTCGCGACGGCGAATTTATCCACGCCGGCGAGAAGCTAACCGACGGACTAATATCAAGCCACGACGTTTTGAGAATTTTGGGCGAGAAGGCACTGCACTATTATTTGATCAGCGAAATTCAACAAGTTTACCGCTCTCAAGGCGTTGCGATCGCCGATAAGCACATTGAGATTATTGTTTCTCAGATGCTTCGTCAGGTTAAGATTGTCGATAGCGGCGATACGAATTTCATCACCGGCGATATGATCTCTCGAACGAGATTTAAGGAAGAAAACGAGCGCATAATGCGAATGGGCGGTAATCCTGCGATCGCTGAGCCTATTTTGCTAGGCGTTACGCGCGCCGCTATTGGAAGCGATAGCGTGATCTCTGCGGCATCGTTCCAGGAGACGACTAAGGTTCTAACCGAGGCTTCGATCGCAGCCAAGATCGACCACCTCGAGGATCTAAAAGAAAACGTCATTCTAGGACGCATGATCCCTGTCGGAACGGGTCTTTATCAAGATCAAAAGATCAAGCTAAAACAAAACTAAAATTTAACCCCACAAGCCTCGCCAAATTCGGCGGGGCTTAAATTTACCTCGCTTTAAAACTAATCAGATAAAATCAATCCTTTAAATTTGAAAATTTGGAGTAAAAATGAAAAATTTCAATTTGGGAATTTTATTTGCGAGATTGGGGCTTGGTATCTGTCTTTTTATGCACGGCCTTGCTAAAATTTTACACGGCATAGGCGGCGTAAAAAGTATTTTAACAAAAGCCGGCTTGCCTGAGATTATTGCATACGGCTCATATGCCGGCGAGATTTTTGCGCCGCTAATGATAATTCTAGGGATATTTTCAAGGATCGCAGCATTGCTCGTTATCGGCACGAGTCTAACAATAATGTACGCCTATCACGGACTTGGAAATTTACTGGAGCTTACAAACGCGGGCGGCTTTAAGGCCGAAATTTTATATCTTTACATCGCTTTATCGCTTTGCATTATCTTTAGCGGAAGCGGAAAATACGCGATTAGAAAAGATTAGCGCGATAAAATTCAGCGTTAAAGATGAAATTTACCTTATATTAAGCCAAATTTAAATAAAATCAAGTCTTTTTAATAAATTTAGTCGAAAGGAATTACTGTGCCAACCATTAATCAATTGGTCAGAAAAGAGCGCAAGAAAGTGACTTTTAAGTCAAAATCTCCAGCGCTAAAAGAGTGTCCTCAAAGAAGAGGAGTTTGCACCAGGGTCTATACTACGACTCCTAAAAAACCAAACTCGGCTTTGAGAAAAGTTGCCAAAGTTAGGCTTACAAGCGGATTTGAAGTGATCAGCTATATCGGCGGTGAAGGCCACAACCTACAAGAACACAGCATCGTGCTAGTGCGCGGCGGTCGTGTTAAGGACTTACCGGGCGTTAAATACCACATCGTACGCGGCGCTCTTGATACAGCCGGCGTTGCGAAAAGAACAGTTTCTCGCTCGAAATACGGCGCTAAACGTCCAAAACCTGGTCAAGCAGCAGCCGCAGCGGGTAAAAAGAAATAAAAATTTAGGTTCGCAGACCATGCCATTAGCGGCATAGGTTTGAGTAAAATTTATAAAATTTGAAGGAATAATCAAATGAGAAGAAGAAAAGCTCCCGTCAGGGAAGTAATGCCGGATCCAATTTACGGCAATAAGGTAATCACTAAATTTATTAACTCTCTTATGTACGATGGTAAAAAAAGCGTCGCTACTGAGATCATGTATGGCGCTATCAAAGCTATCGAGAAGAAAAGCGGCGACGTAAAAGGTATAGACGTATTTAACGATGCTATCGAAAACATTAAACCTCTTATGGAGGTTAAATCTCGTCGCGTCGGCGGCGCTACCTACCAAGTACCGGTAGAGGTTCGCCCGGCTCGCCAACAAGCCCTTGCTATCCGCTGGATCATCGGTTTTGCTAGAAAAAGAAGCGAAAGAACCATGATCGATAAGCTAGCTAACGAGCTGCTTGATGCGGCAAATTCAAAAGGTGCGTCTTTCAAGAAGAAGGAAGACACCTACAAAATGGCAGAGGCTAACAAAGCGTTTGCTCACTACCGCTGGTAAGAGGAGGCTAGTATGGCAGATAGAAAAACCCCTTTACATATGGTTAGAAACATCGGTATCGCTGCTCACATCGATGCCGGTAAAACTACGACCAGCGAAAGAATTTTGTTCTTTACGGGTATGAGCCACAAGATCGGTGAGGTTCACGACGGCGCTGCTACGATGGACTGGATGGAACAAGAAAAAGAGCGCGGTATTACGATTACATCTGCGGCGACTACTTGCTTTTGGAAAGATCACCAGATAAATTTGATCGACACTCCGGGCCACGTCGACTTTACTATCGAAGTTGAACGTTCTATGCGCGTTCTTGACGGCGCCGTTTCGGTATTTTGCTCGGTCGGCGGCGTCCAGCCTCAGTCTGAGACCGTTTGGAGACAAGCAAATAAATATCACGTCCCAAGAATCGTTTTCGTAAATAAAATGGATAGAATCGGCGCAAATTTTTATAACGTCGAGTCTCAAATCAGAAACCGCCTAAAAGCAAATCCGGTGCCTATTCAAATTCCTATCGGCGCAGAGGATAACTTTAGAGGCGTGGTTGATTTGGTTAAAATGAAAGCTTACGTTTGGGAAGACGACAAAAAGCCGACTGATTATAAAGAGATAGAGATCCCGGCGGAAGTAAAAGAAAAAGCAGAAGAGTACCGCACTAAGTTAATTGAAGCAGTTTCTGAAACCGACGATAGCTTGATGGAGAAATTTTTCTCAGGCGAGGAGCTAAGCGAAGAAGAGATCAAAAAAGGTATCAAAGCGGGTTGCTTAAGAATGACGATAACTCCGATGCTTTGCGGAACGGCATTTAAAAACAAAGGCATCCAGCCGCTACTTGACGCGGTCGTAGCATATTTGCCTGCACCTGATGAGATCGAGGCGATTAAGGGCGTTTATGAAGACGGTAGCGAAGTAACGGTAGAAAGTACCGATAACGGCGAATTTGCGGCTCTTGCGTTTAAGATCATGACCGACCCGTTCGTAGGACAGCTTACCTTTATCCGCGTTTATCGCGGTAGCCTTGAGAGCGGTAGCTATGCTTATAACACAGTTCAGGATAATAAAGAAAGAATCGGTCGCTTGCTAAAAATGCACTCAAACAAACGCGAGGAAATTTCGATTCTTCACGCGGGCGAGATCGGCGCGGTTGTAGGTCTAAAAAATACCCTAACCGGTGATACGCTTGCAAGCGAAAAAGACAAGGTTATCCTTGAGAAGATGGACTTCCCTGAGCCGGTTATTAGCGTTGCTGTTGAACCAAAAACTAAAGCCGATCAAGAAAAAATGGCTATCGCGCTTCAAAAGCTAGCTCAAGAAGACCCAAGCTTTAGAGTAGGTACTGACGAAGAGAGCGGTCAAACTATCATCAGTGGTATGGGCGAGCTTCACCTTGAGATCATCGTAGACAGAATGCTACGCGAATTTAAGGTCGATGCCGAAGTGGGTCAACCACAAGTTGCATATCGTGAGACCATCCGCAAAACTGTCGAGCAAGAGTATAAATATGCTAAGCAATCAGGTGGTCGCGGTCAGTACGGACACGTATTCTTGCGCCTTGAGCCACTGCCTGCAGCTAGCGGATTTGAGTTTGTTAACGACATCAAAGGCGGCGTAGTTCCTAAAGAATACATCCCTGCGGTTGAAAAAGGCTGCAAAGAGGCGCTTCAAAACGGCGTACTTGCTGGTTATCCGGTTGAGGATGTTAAAGTTACTCTATTTGACGGCAGCTACCACGAAGTCGACTCATCTGAAATGGCGTTTAAACTTGCTGCTTCTATGGGCTTCAAAGAAGGTGCTAGAAAAGCGGGTGCGGTTATCCTTGAGCCTATGATGAAGGTCGAGGTTGAGACGCCTGAGGACTATATGGGCGACGTTATTGGTGACCTAAATAAACGCCGCGGTCAAGTAAACTCTATGGACGAGCGCAACGGAAGCAAGATCATCACGGCTTTCTGCCCGCTAGCTCAGATGTTTGGTTACTCTACCGACCTTCGCTCTATGACGCAAGGTCGCGCGACATATTCTATGGAATTTGACCACTATGAGGAAGTTCCAAAGAACGTCAGCGAAGAGATCATCAAGAAAAGAAACGGCTAAGCCAAATTTGGCGGGGATGTAAATCCTCGCCTTTAAATTTAATCCCCATTTTGCCCTTTGTGGCTAAAATGGCATTTTTTACAAATTTCATATTTTTGTCCTCATAGCTCAGCTGGATAGAGCGCAGAATTCCTAATTCTGAGGCCGTGAGTTCGAATCTCGCTGGGGACATTCTTTTGGAATATACGAATTTAATCTCACTTTTTTGTTGAGTATTTGTTGTTTCTTAAACATAATATAGATTTTTAGTTTTTTTCATACCTATCGTGTCTATTCTTTAGGTTACAAAAATAAAAAGCTATCTAAATTTTCTGAAACAAGTATTTGTGATATGTTATCGTAGCTATACTGGTACAAATTTCTTAACGCAATCAAATATATAATAGTAAGAAAATGCAGATAAATTATATAATATAAGCTAAATATCTTATGAATATAATCCATAAATTATAATTATTCAGCAATCTTCAGTTAATCAAATAAAAAATCATTTCCCCCTTTTTTAGAAAATTATGGTATAATTGGCGATAGTATTCTGTAAAATAGAACACTAAACATCAAGTAACTTTAAAGGAGTCCTTAATGGCAGTAACACAAGCAGAGGTTGCGCAGCTTTACGTGGCGTTATTTAACAGAGCCCCCGAAGGCGCTGGATTCAAGGCATGGATTAATTTCGGCCACAACAAAACACAGGCCGAGATAGCCCAATTAATGCTAGAATCCCCGGCAGCTATAGAGTACTATGGCGGCAGAATAGACCAAGATAAAGACTATATAGAGCTTATCTATAAAAACATTCTTGGTAAAGATTACACAAAAGATCCTGATGGTATTAACGCATGGGTTAAGCACCTTCAGCTAGGTCATTCAAGAGGCGAGACTCTTGTAAAACTATTTGAAGTAGCTCAGTCTGCAGAAGCAAAAGCGGCAGATCCGGTTGCAGCTAAAATTTTCGAAAACAAGACGGCTATTTCGGCTTATATGGCTGAAAAAATCGCTAACATAGAAACAAGTGTTTCTGGAAGTTATGATTATAAACCGTTTCAGGAAATTATAAAAACTACGACCGATACGAATTTTGAAGAGCAAAAAGCAAAAATAGACGCTCTTGCTGCTTCTACGGTACATACTCTTACCACTGAACCAAATGATCTTACCGGTGGAGTTGGACAAGATATTTTTAACGCGGTTGCAGATTCGTTTGTTGCTACAAACACTCTCAAGCCTACCGATAAAATCGATGGCGGTACAGGTGAAAATACCTTAAATGTTACCGTAAAAGATAATTTTAATGGTATGACTACCGGTTTTATCAAAAATATCGATAACCTAAATTTGACAAGCACTGCTACAACTCAAAAAACCTTCAATGCACGAAATATAGAGGGCCTTAAGAAAGTAAGTTTAGATAGCCAAAATGGTATAAATTTCATAAATCCTCACAATTTAGTCGATTTAACCATTGAGAATCTAAAAAGCAGTACGGAGTCGTTTAAATTAAATTATAACACCGGAACTATCGCTGGCACAAATGATACACAAAATTTAACATTAGATAATGTAAATTTGCATAAAAATGCTATAGATAACGTGGTCGGCGTTGCAGGCACAGGCATAGATATCCCGAATATCGAAAATTTAAACATAACTACAAAAGGCGAGAAAAGCACAGTATTTATAAAATCAGGCGATAATACAAACCACTATAAAACAATATCCGTTAAAGGTACTACCGATGTTAAGCTTATGGTGGAAAGCGATCGCTTGGAAAAGGTCGATGCTTCTGCCTTTACTCACAATCTAGAGTATGAGTTTAACCCTAGCCAACATACCCCTATCGGCGCTACAAATGTTATAAAAGGTGGCAGTGGTAACGACACCATAAAACTTGACTTTAAAGACGTAGATGCTACAAATAAAACAAATTTCGATATAGACGGCGGTGCTGGTAAAGATACGCTAAATATCGAAAGATTAAAAGCAAAAGAGAACAAATTTACCGTAAACAACATAGAAAAGGTAAATATACAAAAAGTAGACACCGGTACGGCAAATGATACTGCAAGTATAGATTTTGCTGGCTCAGACGTAACAGCTCTTAACACCACAAAAACAAAGAGCAACCTAGTAGTTACAAACTCTACTATAAAAAGCGTTACGGTAGACAAGCCTGATCCGGAAAATACCGATGTAGCTTCCGGCCCTTACGGTAGAGTCGAGTTTAAAAACGGTTATTTACAAGAGATCAATATAACAAACACAATCGATCCTCAAGACGTTAACGGCAATGCTATAATAAATGCTGTTACTCCTGGACTTCGCAGCCAGGTTACAGCTTATGTAGCTGCTGACGAGAGCGAAAGAGTAACCGTAAACGTAGATAAAAACGTATATGCTCAAAAGATCGGCGGAGCCGGCGCTACCGCTGCTTGGGTAGACTCAAATAAAATGCATGCAAACGAAGGTATAGGTATCATAGCTCCAAAAGCTAAAGATATAACCGTAAATTTCAACTCTATCGGCACATATGGCAATAGCGTAGCTAATATTACGGGCATGAGCCTTACAAACATAGCGGTTCACGACCTATCTTCTACTATTCCGTTGCCACCGAAAACTCTTGAGAAGTTGACCGTAAATTCAAAGTCAAGCATTCTAAGTAACCTGGATGCTACTTTCTTTGAGAAGCTAAAAGCTTTCAACATTAATACCGATGACAACTTTGACGCTTACGGCACTAGAGAGTTTAACGATATCGAGCAGATCAACGCTAGAGGTCTTGCTTCAAATAATATCAAGACCGGTAATGTTTATTTTGTAGATAACGTGATCGGTAAAGGTAGTGGCGCGGGTGCAGGCACAGCTGACGCTACTCAGTCTATAGCTATCACTGCCGAGCACCTAAATTCATTTAAGGCGAGCAAAGGTGTATTTACAAAAGGTTCTATTTCTGTAAACTTGAATGACATTGGCGGTAACGTCGAGATGGTAAACGGCATAAACAATATAACCACTGCTGCAAACAACCCGACTACCGGTTCTACAATGAAGGGCTATTTTGATTCCACTCCTACGACTTGGAACTTCCAGTACGCAACAGCTGATAACTCTATCGTTACCGAGGGTACGTTTAGCGTAAACGGTAACAACATTACAAATCTTTTGATAGGTAATATAGCTGCAAGAGATATAGAGATCAATCCTGGCAATGCAAGAGGCAATGTTAGCATTGCAAGCGGCGGCGGACAATACACTAGCTCATCTTCGTATACTAATTCGGTGGGTAAAATCGGTAACGACAAAACCATAAACAACACGATAGATATGTCTCAAATGGCAGGCTCATATAACATAGGCGAGCTGTTTGGACAAAATGTTAATTTCAAAGGAGCTGTATTTACTAGGCCTACGTATTATAGCCCTGAAATAGACACCGGACTAGCTAGCGATAGATGGAATACCGGTCAAGGCTCAACTCCAAATGCGATTAAAGTAAATTTCGGCGGAGCTAGAACCGGAACAAATCCTGGAGATAAGCAAGATGTCGTAAACCTTAACGTAAGCGGCGTCCAGACCGGCGAAAAAACCGACGTATACGTCAAATTTGATGACGGTACGGCTTCTCCTAACGACCTTAAAAAATTTGTCGCTAAGGGCGAAAACATAAACCTTATAGTAAATCCTAAATTTAACGCTGCGACTACTTCAAAGCTAGAGACTATCGATCTAAGCGAAGTAAAAGCAGGATCTACTTCGTGGGTAAATCTATCTACCGTTCCTTATAGCACGGATACGACGAGCCATAGCGGATCTACTAATTCAGGTTATAGCAGCTGGCACAATAGAGAGGCAAATCAAGGTTTCGGCAACGCAGGCAACTCAAACCTAAAAAATCCTCTTTCAGACAACTACGGCACCGCGTCTACAGCTAACTTTAAGGCTACTTCAACATTACCTGATTTTGGTCCTAGAACCGGCGTTACCGGTAACGATGCGCCTACTTTCAACGGTACCAAGTGGAGTCATAAAAATGTCGACGGAACAACTACAAACTTAACAAGACCGTCTACTGAACTAGTAAGAGAAAAGAGTGACCTAGGTGCAAATGCTCACGAGAAACTTAAAGAGATCAAGGGTACTCAAGGTAACGACGTGGTATTGCTAGCTAACGATATGGCTACAAATAACGGTACCGGTAAGCTAAACGTAGATCTAGGCGACGGAGACGACATCATCCATGTAGGTACTTTGGCCACAAACACCGAGATCATCATCGACGGCGGCAAAGGACGCGATCTATTTGACGTAAGTAGAGCTAAAACCGATGCTAGCGTAAGTAAAATCGTAACTATCAAAAATATCGAGGCTGGCGATAGAATCAAACTTGCCGACTGGTTTGCGCACGGCTATGATCCTAAAGATCCTACCGGCGATAGCAAAGATGCGGTTTATGCAAATTCACAGTTCCATAGTAGAAACGCCACGGATATCAAGGTAGCGTTCTATAACTATAACCACCCTGGAACTACAGGCGACAATAACCCTGCTACAAACGGTAGATATTTCCATACTGAGGTTGCTAATAACAAACTAGCTACAGATGTGCATAATGTAACTCCTGTCTATGATAAACCTGTAGATATCACCGGTAGTACCGTAAACGGACAACGCGATACGTCTACAACCCCTCCAAGCAGTAAAGTAACCGGTTACGATTACTCTACAAACACCAAACCTACCGTACTTCCTAGCGTAGAAAAAGGCGTAGTAGCTCAATCCGGTACAGACGGTCACGCCGGCGGCGACAGATATGAATATACTGCTAAATACGGCGACCTCGCATGGCAGACAGGTGCCGCTACAAATGACAAAACTATCGTAGCGGGCTCTAGCCAAAATATCTCCGTGGGCGGTAAAGATGCTAACGGTCAGTATAATACTGAAACATTCCTAAACGGCAATACAAAACCGTTTGTGGAGACTGGTTCCGCTCCTATTACGGCTGACTTGTCTACTACCAAGAGTACTGGCGTAACGGTATCTACTTCTGGATGGACACAAGGAACAACCCCTACAACTCCTCACCCTACTCCGGGCGTTACATGGGTAACTTGGATCGCAACAAAAGTTGACGGTAGTACTATAGAGTATTATGCTCCATCAAATGTTCATGCAGCAGCTCCTACGCAAGGTACAGGCAACTGGCGTTTAAATACCGACGGTAAATTCTATGAGACTGGAACAGCACAAAACCAACACACTATCGTGAACAACGTGCTATATTCTAACGAATACAACGACGTCCACGGTGCTGCAGGCGCAGTCGGTATTAAGGCCGGTACTCCTATCGCAAATCCTCACGGCAGCGGCGCGATAATACAAAACTCAGGCATAGCAGGACAAATAGGACCTGCCGCAACGGCGCCTACTGCTACAAACCTAAGAAAAGCCGTCGTCATAGAGACGTCCAATACAAGCGATAAGTATATAAGCAATATCAACAGTAGCGATAAGTCTATATACGATGCGCACAATATCGTAAAACTAACCGTAAACTCTAAACTTACCGATTTGAGTACGGTTGCCGGCCTAGATACTCTAGTCCAAGCGGTAAATCACGCCATAGCTCACAATAGACTATGGAATGATACTACTCAAGTTAGAGACGACGGTCTTAGATTTAGCGCGACTTACTATAGCGATGCAAACGGCGCTACTACGTGGGGTCAAACTGTAAGCGGCTATGTAAGACACATCAACTGGGGTGGCGGCGATAACGGATATTACGACGCTCACAACGATAGACTATATGCGTTCTCTTGGAAGGGCGATACATACCTAGTTTATGATAAAAAAGCTGTAGCTGCAGGCACTACCAATTCGATAGGTGCTGAAGACACTATCGTAAGGCTTGCTGGTGTAAACCTAGAAAACCTAAAATACACCGTTGATCCTGAAAAAGGTACTATCACTATCGATAGTCTTGATCAGGCTTAATCTCCTTTCAGGCGGCTTATGCCGCCTGATTTTTTTATCTGACTTTATATTCTTATTATTTTTAGTAGATTTTTGTTCTATAATCCTTAGTTCATTCAAACCCACCCCCACCAAATTCGATTTTATTTTCATTCCACCCCTAGCCCGATACAACCACGCTCTCAAGCCAAATATACCCTTTAATATTACTAATAAATTCCAAATTACACCTTCATTAAAGCTTATTTTTTAAAGTTAAGTCCTATAATAACACTAGCTAAAATAAATTTAATCTAAGGAGGACGCCCAAAAGACGCCAAGAGTAATAAAGGTATTTAGAGTAGAGTCGTAAATTAAAGATTTACAAGTAGATAGCTAACATAAATTTAAAGGAGAAGCTATGAAAAACTCAAACGTTTCAAGAAGAGATTTTGTTAAGTTAAGTATGGTAGGTGCCGGAGCTTTAGCTCTAGGTGCGGTAAATGCGCAAGCAGCCGTAAACTCTAAAGACGTCAAATTCGACGAAGAGTGGGACGTAGTAATCGTGGGCTCCGGTTTTGCAGGACTTGCAGCAGGTATCACCGCAGCCGAAAAGGGCAATAAAGTCCTAATCCTAGAAAAGATGGGAC
>CAURVK010000024.1:0-22028 GCA_963528285.1 uncultured Campylobacter sp.
TTTATAATTACGTTGTGGTTCCAGCTACTTGGTGGGCGGTGAATAAGAAATGTACGGCCAGGGTTTACTTCTTTTGGCTCTTTGTTGAAAGCACCCCCGCCCCCAACCCCCCCCCACCAACCCCACTGCACGTTATAAGTTGCTACGCTGTGCGCAGATTTAAATTTGACGCTATCGCGTCGCGTGTTTTAAATTTGCATTTTCAGGGTGCGGGTCTCGGTGGGTAAAATTTGAGTCCAAATTTGAATATAAAAGGATAAGGCGAAGTATTTTTGCGTTTAGACGAGGCGGATTTAAATTTTACGACGGGAGCTACCTCGTCGGTAGTGACCGAGTAAAATTTAAATCCAACGAAGTATAAACCAAAAAGACAAGCCGCTAAATTTACTTCCAAAGAAGATAGACCTTTTCGTCGTATATATCGCTGCTCTTCGGACTAACCTCCACCTCCGTCACTTCCACGTTTTGGACGTCGTTTTTGGCTTTTAGCGCGCTCGCATCTTCTTCAAATTTCGCCATCAGCTCCTCGATCTGCGCGTTTAGCTGGGCGACTTCTTGCTCGCTTAGTTTGACGTCGCTGCGCTCTTTTAGCACGCTGTTTGCCGAGCGCGCGGAGGTCGCGACCTTGCCGATATTGCCGCTACTTAGCAGCCCCTTGCCAAAAATCGCGCCCAAAATGCTAGCTCCCACCGAGATCGCGGTCTCGATCCCCTTGCTTTTAAAGTCTCGCTGCTCTTTTTCTAGCTTTGCTACCGAGCGGTTTAGTTTCTCCTCTAGGCGCACTTTTTGTTTGTCAAATTCCGCCGTGAGCTTGGCCGTTTGCGCCTCTAAAATTTCGTTACATTTATCAGCCAAACGCACGTAAAACTCCTCCTTGCTCTCACCCGGCGCCGAGCTTAAATTTAGCGCGCTAAAGAGCCTAAGCTTGTAGTTTCTATAGATAAATTCTTTGAAATTTTTGGTTAGCTCTTTGAAATTTTTAGCTCCCGCGACAAAGCCCGGCAGCGGCGCGTATGAGAGCTTAAAATTTGGCTCCAAAACTGCGGTAAAATGCATATTTTCGCTAGCTTCGCTCCAGTCGGCGCTTTTTTGAGCTTCATCCAGCCTTAGCGTGAAATTTACCTCGCGAACCTCGTCAAGCCCCTTTTTAGCGTCGTAAAATCGCACCTTCGCCTCGCCGTAAAGATATCC
Organism: uncultured Campylobacter sp.; assembly: GCA_963528285.1. Taxonomy (GTDB): domain Bacteria; phylum Campylobacterota; class Campylobacteria; order Campylobacterales; family Campylobacteraceae; genus Campylobacter_A. The sequence goes on from CAURVK010000024.1 coordinate 1,192, forward strand.
CTCTAGCTCGCCGCCCTCCTGCAAATTTGAACTTGCGGCGTAAATTTGAGCGATGTCGGGCGATAGCACCGGCTTGGCGGCGAAATTTGAGCTTTTTGCCGGGCTTAACCCGCTCAAATTTGACCCGCTCTTTTGCTCTTTCATCAAATTTGAAATCTGCTCGCGGCTAAGCGGTCCTTTTAGATAGCTCAGAGCCCAGCGCGTCGAGATGACGGACAGCCCGTCCTCGTGGATGTTTTTTAGTAGGAAGTTGCGCTTTTGCAAATTTGAGATGAGATTTTCTATCTCGCCTTTATCCATCGCAGAGCCCGCAAGCCCCGTCATACCGTCGATCACGCGCGCTTTGTCCTGCGCGGTTTGTAATCTACCGATAAACCACGTGCCGATGTTGCTAAGGCCTTTGTAGTCAAGGTCGACCGGGTTTTGGGTGCTCAGTATCACGCCAAGGCCGTGCGCGCGGGCTTGCTTGAGTAGCGTTAGCATCGGGGTTTTAGACGGCGGGTTGCCGTTTGGCGGGAAAAATCCGAAAATCTCGTCCATATAAAGCACCGCGCGAAGCGAGCTCGTACCCTCGGTCTTGCGCATCCACGCGATGATCTCGTTTAGCAGCAGCGTCACGAAAAACATCCTCTCGCTGTCTTTTAGGTGCGAGATGGTAAAGATATTGCACTTTGCCTTGCCGTTTGCGTTAAAAAGCATCTTTGAGATGTCTAGCCGCTCGCCGCTCAGCCACGCGCGAAAGTCAGGGCTTGCTAGCAACGTGTTGATCTTAACCGCTAGTTTCATGCGATCGGAGCTCGGATAAAATTTCTCCACGTCAAATACGCCGATCTTAGCAAACGGAGGCGTCGCGATAAAGCCGATGAGCTCCTCTAGGCTCACGTCCGCGCCCTGGCCAAATTTATCGATAAAAATGTTTGAGATGAGCAGGTGTTCTTTTGAGTTTACGTCGTTTTCTATGCCAACGAGCGAGAGCACGGAGCTAGCCAGAGAGCCTACGTACTCGCTAAACTCCTCGCTGCCTGCATCTAAATTCGGGCGCGCAAAATCGCCCAGCAGCGCCACGCCGACGCCGCTACTGCTCTTTGGCGTGTAAATTTTTAGCTCGGCGCTATCTTTAAAAAGTCCCACGCGCTCTAGGCTTTGAAACGAACACTCGATGCCTTTTGCCCACGTCTGCGCTTCGCTAGCGGCAAATTCATCCACGCTCATGCCTTTGTTTTGCGCTTCGTTTTCATCGACGTACGGCGCAAAATCCTGCGCGCGCATCTGCGGGAAGACCAAAGCGAGGTTTGTCATATCGCCCTTTGGGTCGATTATAAAGGTCGGGATGTTGTCGATGCAGGCTTCTTCTAGGATGCCGATACCAAGGCCAGTTTTGCCACTACCGGTCATGCCGATGATGGCTGCATGCGTCGTGAGGTCTTTGTTTTTGTAAAAAAACGGCTCTTTGTCTTTGAGACCGACGTAAAATAGCTTTAAATTTTCTTGAATAGTTTTCATGAAATTTCCTTGTAAATTTTGGGCTATTTTACTGATTTTTGATTAAATTTCGGGTGAAGCTGTAAGGTAAATTTGAAAGCGAGGCGGGTAAATTTAAAAAAGGCAAGCGCAAAGCTCGCCTTTTAGTTTTGCGTTAAATTTATTGGTAAGTTTTTATCTGCTCTTTGAGCTCTTCAAGGGTTTCTATTACGCGTTTTTTAGTAAATTTTGCTATATCTTCGCCTGCGCCGTCTTTATCGGCTAGCTGACAACAGTATCTCATCGCGCCCTTATATTTTAGCGCTGCGACAAGTTTTAGATCGGTATCTATGTTTATGTTTTTATTAGAGTCGCCCGCCTCGTCCGGTATGCATAGCTCAAATTTAGCATTTATTGGCTCGCCCTCTTTAAACTCGCCGTCATCCAAGCTAACGACGCCTAGGCCTCCCCTTGAGATATCGTATAGGTTGCCCTGTATTTCGCTACCGTTTTGCGTGAGGATCACCTTGGTGTAACGATCCGGATATACGCGCTGATGTTTTCTTAAATTCGCGTGCAAATTTTGCATATACGTGAAATTTTGTAGCGTTACGGTCAAATTTGCAAGATCAAATCCGACGATATCCGCCCTTAAATTTTCGGAAAAATATTCATCGCGTACGATATAGGCGTTTTGTTCCTCTTTCATGGCCAAAATTTGCTCTAATGTTACCTTGCAGACGACCGTATCGTCTTCTACATGCTCTACTTCGCCCATGCACTCGACTTTTACGCCGTTGTAAAGATTTAGAAAGTGCACCTGGCGGTTATCGTTTCGTACTCTGGCAAATACGGTCACTGCGTCCTCGCGCATAAAAGAGCTGTCGTTATACGTGCCGTTCATCTGAAATATGATTCCTTCCGAATAAAGTTTAAAACTAGATTATAGTAAAAAATCCTTATTTTTTCATTTAAGTACTGATATTTTGTATTAAACTTAATGTCGTTTTGATGTAAAGATGTAGAAAAGAAGCACTAAGGGCGAGAGCTCGCCCTTAAATTTGGATGATTATAGTTTGTCTGCGTTGTGAGATAGGTAGTCTGCGACGCCTGCCGTATCAGCTTTCATACCTTTATCGCCTTTGTTCCAGCCAGCAGGGCAAACCTCGCCGTGCTCGTTCGTAAATAGCATAGTATCGACCATTCTTATCATCTCGTCGATGTTTCTTCCAAGCGGAAGGTCGTTGATAACCGCATGGCGAACGGTGCCGTCTTTGTCTAGCAGGAATGAGCCGCGAAGAGCGACGCCCGCATCCTCTAAAAGTACGTCAAAACCGCGAGCGATAGACTTCGTCATATCGGCTACTAGCGGGAAGCGAACTTGGCCGATGCCGCCTTTATTTACCGGAGTTTCTTTCCACGCGAAGTGAGAGAATTGGTTGTCTGTCGAAACGCCGATAACTTCGATACCGCGAGCTTTAAATTCGTCGTATCTCTTATCAAACGCGATAATCTCGCTAGGGCAAACGAAAGTAAAGTCCATAGGGTAGAAAAATACTACCGCGCCTTTCTCGCCGATATTTTTATATAGGTTGAAATCATTTACGATCTGATTGCTTCCTAAAACCGCTGCAGCTGTAAAGTCAGGTGCTTTTTTTGTTACTAACATTTTTTCTCCTTAATAATTTTTATTTGTAGCGAAATTATATCATCTAAAAATTAAAAAGAGCTAAAAATTTTACGTTTTCGTTTCAAAATTTAACGCAAAAATTTAATATCAAATTTACTTAGTTTTTGATATTCTTGCGAAAAATTTGACTCAAAAGGATAAAAAATGGCAGTAAAAATAACAGACATCTGCATAAGCTGTGGCTCTTGTATCGACGAGTGCCCGACGAACGCTATCGTAGACGACGCGGATAACCCGACTGGCGAGGACGCATACTACGTTTATGCCGATAAATGCGTCGAGTGCGTAGGATTTAACGACGAGCCTGCGTGCGCCTCAGCCTGTCCAACCGACGGCTGTATCGTTTGGGACGCTCCTTATGCAGGACAGCCGTCTCGCGCCGAGATAACCGCCGATATGAGGACTGGCGCCACGGCCGTCATCTCGTAAACTCCGCACCTAAGCCCTTTTGCGGGGCTTATTTTGAAATTTAATTTTTTTTTGATATAATCACGGCCTTATAAAAACCACAAAAAGGAAATTTTATGCAACAAACGCTTTCTATTATTAAGCCTGATGCCGTAAAAAAGGGCGTTATCGGAAAAATCGTGGATAGATTCGAAAGCAACGGACTAAGAATCGCCGCCATGAAAAAAGTCAAACTAAGCAAATGCGACGCAAAAGCTTTCTATGCAGTTCACAAAGACAGACCTTTCTTCAACGATTTGGTTGATTTTATGGTCAGCGGACCGGTCGTAGTTATGGTGCTTGAGGGTGATGACGCAGTAGCTAAAAACCGCGATCTAATGGGCGCAACCAACCCGAAAGAAGCAAAGCCCGGCACAATTAGAGCCGATTTTGCCGAAAGTATCGACGCAAACGCCGTTCACGGTAGCGACAGCCTAGAAAACGCTAAAAACGAGATTGCTTTTTTCTTTGCAACAAGAGAAATTTGCTAATTTTAGGTTAAATTTTGAAAATATCTTTCGCCAAAACCGCAAATGACCAAATGCCGTTCAAGTTTAACTCGGACGGGCTGAATTTTAGCGGCGAACTCAAAAGAATAAACCAAAATTTAGTTAGTTGCAAAGGTAAGATCGTAGGCGAGATAGCTCACAACTGCGACCGATGCGGTGAAGATATAAATTTAAAGCTCGATGAAGACGTAAATTTGATATTAAGCGACGGAATTTATAAAGATAAAGAAGAAAACCTTGACGATGTAGTCGAGTTTTTCGACGGTTTTATAAATTTAGAAGAAGTATTAACAAGCGAAATAGAAGCTTTTAAGAGCGATTATTTTTATTGTGATAAATGTAAAAATCTATAAAGGAGAATAAAATGGCAGTACCTAAACGAAGAGTAAGTCATACTCGCGCGGCAAAGAGAAGAACGCACTACAAAGTAACGCTTCCCGTTCCCGTAAAAGATAAAGACGGCTCATGGAAAATGCCTCACCGCGTAAATAAAACTACCGGAGAGTATTAATACAAATGACCAGCATTTGCATTGACGCAATGGGCGGCGACTTCGGTCCGCAACCTATTATCGGCGGCGTGATCGAGGCTTTAAAAGAAGTAAAATTTGAAGCCGTTTTGGTAGGCGATACGAAAATTTTAGAAAGCCTCGTTCCGCAAAATTTAAAACAATACGTAAAATTTATTCAAGCCGACGAGGTCGTCTCTATGAGCGACGGCGCCACTGATGCGTTAAAGCGAAAAGAAAGTAGTATTTTTAAGGCTATCGAGCTACTTAAAAATAAACAAACTATGGCCGTAGTTTCGGCAGGACACAGCGGAGCTACGATGAGCCTTGCCACGCTTCGAGTCGGACGACTCAAAAACGTCTCTCGCCCGGCGATAGCGACGCTGATGCCAAACGTAACCGGCGGCAATACGCTAGTTTTGGACGTCGGCGCAAACGTAGACTGCAGGCCGGAGCATCTGTTTCAATTTGCTATAATGGGCGAAGCCTATGCAAAAGAAATTCTAAAAATAAAATCCCCTAAATTAGGGCTTCTTTCAAACGGCGAAGAGAGCAGTAAGGGCAACGAGGCTACGAAAGAAGCCTTTGAAATGATTTCAAAACTCGACAGCTTCGTGGGCAACGCCGAAGGAAATCAAGTCTTTGACGGAAGCGTCGATGTGGTAATTTGCGACGGTTTCGTCGGAAATATCCTACTAAAAACAAGCGAAGGCGTAGCCGACGCGATAACCAAAATAATCAAAAAACACGTTAAAAAATCCCCGGTCGCTATAGCCGGTTCGCTTCTAATGAAAAAAGTTTTTAAAACATTAAAACAGCAGGTTGATTACGACGAATATGGCGGTGCACCGCTACTTGGCGTGAACGGTTGCGTCATAATAAGCCACGGTAAAAGCACACCAAAAGCTATCAAAAATGCGATATTTCAAGCTCTAAAATTCGCAAACTCCGATATAAATAAAGTTATCGAAGATGAGCTTTCACACTTTGCAAAATGAAATTACAAAGAAAAATTTAATGCCAAAAGCCTCGCTAATATCCATAGCCGCATACGCTCCACCTAAAATTTTAACAAATTTCGACCTTGAAAAAATGGTGGAAACCAACGACGAATGGATAGTTAAACGCACCGGCATCAGCCAAAGACGCATATCGCAGGGCGAAGACACGAGCGATCTTGGCACAAAAGCGGCACAAATAGCGCTTGAAAGAGCAAATTTGACCGCAAAAGATATCGATGCGGTTATATGCGCGACTATCTCGCCCGATCACTTTTGTATGCCCTCAACGGCGTGTAAAATCGCTAAAAATTTAGGTATAAATGCCATTACGGCATTTGATATAAGCGCAGCGTGCACGGGCTTTATCTACTTGCTTGAGCTTGCAAAATCACTAATTGAAAGCGGAAGCAAAAAAAACGTATTGATAATCGGAGCCGAAAAACTAAGTAAGATCGTCGATTGGACTGATAGAACTACTTGCATACTATTTGGCGACGGAGCAGGTGCCGCGGTCGTAAGCGCTAGCGAAGAAAACGAAATAATCGACGTTCACACTGCAGCCGACGGCAACTACGCAAACCTGCTCATAACTCCAGGTGGCGAAGAGAAATTTATTAAGATGTCGGGCAACGAAGTCTTTAAAATCGCGGTTCAGACGCTAACCAAAGACGTCGTAGATATCCTAGAAAAAAATCAAATTTCAAGCGATAAAATCGATCTTTTTATACCTCATCAGGCAAATTTACGCATCATTGAAGCAGTCAAGCAACGCTTAAATTTTACAAACGAGCAGTGCGTCGTAACAGTTGGAAAATACGGCAACACAAGCTCAGCCTCTATACCTATGGCGATGAATGACGCATACGAAGCAGGCAGGCTTAAAAAGGGCGATTTGCTTTTACTTGACGCATTCGGCGGCGGCTTTACTTGGGGCTCGGCTCTACTTAAATTTGGCGGCGAAACTGCAAATAATTTTTAATCTCGCAGTTAAAATTTAAATCTTGCGCTTAAATTTATCAAAACCAAAAACCGATTCTACAATCCTTAGTATAACCACCGCATAGCTTACGATCGACCGATTACACCCGACCAAAAAGCTAAATTTAGCTCGGCAGAGGTATAATACAAAAAATCACGGAAGGCAAAAAATGGTAGTCAGTAAAATCTACGAAATCAACTCTTGCGACGATATGGAGCTGGGCGTTAAACGCTCTACGAAATTAAACTTCAAACTGTGCTACGATGACGATAAGCCGGTTAACGCCATAGTTTTTATAGTGCCTGGATGCGGCGGCGACGTCGATAAAGCATATAGAGACCATCTAGCCGAATTTACCGCGAGAGAATTTAACGTAGCCGTGATCAATGTAGATTATCACCATATCTACAACAGATTAGTTACGGGCGCTAGATACTATATGGACGAATTTGATCAAGAAATTTTAAGAGAAAAATGCCGAGAAATAAACCTGCAACTAGGCGGCGATCTGAGCTCGCTAAAAAATTTCGATAAGCTAAACGGCGTCTTGTCTGCGGTTAGTAACTATATAGACAACAATAAAAATAGCGGAGCATTTCCAAAAGATTTTGTTTTAAATTTATCCCTTACGATTGATCCGGCAAAAGACGAATACCAAAATTTCGGCATTATGCAGGCACAGGATTTGATAAACGCCCTACTTTTTATAAAGGCAAATGCTCCGTTTAAAGCGATTAAAAATTTAAACGAACTACCAGTCGTCATGATCGGCAGCTCGCATGGAGGCTACCTATCGCATATGGCCGCCAAGATCGCCCCGTGGCTCATAGACGGCGTCATCGATAATAGTAGCTACGCCAAATATCCGCTCAGGATCGTGGGATTCGGTAAAGAGCTCGACTACATGAACCACTGCTGCTCGTCAAACGATATGCTTTTTAAGCATATAAATTTTTTCATCTCCGACAAGACGCTTTGGACCTTAAAAGATGGCTCCGATAAGAGATTTATGCCAGCGCACGAAAAGATACGTTATATTTTAAATTTAGACCATGTAAAAACCCAAAGCAAATATCCAAAGCCGATTTATCTAAGCTATCACTATGCCGGAGACGACATCGCTCCTATCGCTGATAAATCGGAACTTTATAACGAATTTAACGCCTACGACATAGACGCGACATTAAAAATAATAAAAGACGAAAGCGAGCTCGACGGCAAATTTATCAAATCGCTAACTCACGGCTTTGACATGTCTATAAAAACACTGATCTCAAAAGAATTTCCGCCGATGTTAGCCAAGATCGCGGCTCGCCCTAAACAACCTTGCGAGGATAAAAGCATAACCTATATCTCGGAAAATTTAGAATATAAGTTTTTTGAAGCAAACGACAAAATCAATCTACAAGTTTCAAAAATATGGCAAAACGGCACGGTAGTTAAAAAAACGTATAAAATCCACTCCTGCGACGATACCGAGCTTGATATAAAGCGAGAAAGCCTGCTAGAGTTTAACCTTTGCTTTGATACCAAAAAGCCGGTCTCGTCAATAGTTTTTATAATCCCTGGCTACGGAGGAGACGCAGACAGCAACTACCGCGAGCACTTAGCGCAGTTTGTCGCGAGCGAATTTAGCGTAGCCGTAGTAGGCGTAAACTACCACTGTATCGGCGATAGACCGCAAACAGGAGCGACGATATTTTTTGACGATTTAGATAGATCGATATTAAAAAAAGAATGCGCCAGGTGTGGCATAGAGCTCCCGGAAAATTTAAGCGTAATCGATACGCAAACCCTGCTTGATATCGACAATCTAATAGACGCAAGAAAACGCGATAAGACAGCACCTCAAGACTTGTCACTTAAACTATCAATTTCCCTTCAACCGACTAAAAACGAATATCAAAATTTCGGCATTATGCAGGCGCAGGATTTGATCAATGCGCTACTTTTCGTAAAAGCCAACGCTCCTTTTGAGTGCACAACCGACATAAACGACCTACCAGTCGTCATGATCGGCAGCTCGCACGGAGGCTATCTATCGCATATGGCCGCCAAGATCGCCCCGTGGCTTATAGACGGCGTCATCGATAATAGTAGCTACGCGCTAGCGCACTGGCCTTTTATCGGCTTTGGCAAAGAGATAGATTACATGAAATATTACAGCGGTTACACCAGCGAATGCTATCACAATATCGAGCTTTATTTATTCGACAAGACGCATTGGACGCTAGACAAGGCTTCGCCGGCTTATTTTTCCAAGTCGAGGAAATATATAAGAGAAATTCTAATGCCGCAACACCTCAAAGTCCAAAGCGGCTATAAAAAGCAAATTTATACTAGCTATCATTACGCTTATGACGATTTTTACGCTCCGGCTAGCGAAAAACAACGACTCTACGATGAATTAAAAAATTTAGGCTACGACGCTACTCTAAATATAATAGAAAATGAAAGTCAGCTTGACGGTAAATTTATCAAAACGCTAACGCACGGTTTAGATATGTCGATAAAAATGCTAATCTCAAAAGAGCTTCCGCCGATGCTGGCTAAAATCACAGCTCAACCGAAACAGCCTTGCGAGGATAAAAGCATAAGTTACGTTTCAGACGATTTAGAATATAAATTTTTTGAAGCAAACGACAAGATAAATTTAGAGATAAAAGAACAAAATCTACCGCAGCAAAATCATGATAATAAATAAAACATACGAGATACCATCCTGCGATGATGTAGAGCTTGGCCTAAAGCGAGATTCGCTACTTGAGTTTAAGCTCTGCTACGATGATGAAAAGCCGGCTAGAGCCTTGGTTTTTATAGTGCCTGGGCTTGGCGGCGATGCGAACGAAAACTATAGAGAGCATTTAGCGCAGTTTGTCGCGAGCGAATTTAACGTAGCAGTAGCGAGTCCGAACTACCACTGCATCGGCAACAGACCGCAAACGGGGGCGACCTATTTTTTAAACGATTTAGACAAAATCATCCTGAAAAACAAATGCTCGAAAATCGGTATAGAAATCCCAAGCGATATCAGCTACGGCGAACTCTCAGTGCTAGATGCCTATCTGGGTAATATAAAATTAAGCGGCGGTTTGCCGAGCGATTTTAAATTAGAAATATCCGTAACGCTGCAACCGACCAAAAACGAGTATCAAAATTTCGGCGTTATGCAGGCCCAAGACGTGATAAATGCCGCGCTTTTCATCAAGGCAAATCCGCCGTTTAAATCCGCGACCGACATAGACAAGCTGTCCGTGGTCCTAGTCGGCAGCTCGCACGGCGCATACATAAACGCCTTAGCGGCCAAATTTGCGCCGTGGCTCGTGGACGGCCTCATCGACAACAGCAGCTACGCGAAGCTAAACTGGGAGCTCATAGGCCTAGGCAAAGAGGCGGATTATCTCAAATTTCGCGAATACTCGACCGATATATATTTTAAAAATATCAAAATTTACGTCTTTACCAAAACGATGTGGACGCTACTGGATAAATCCTCGCCCCCCTATTTCTCGCAGGCGCGCGAGGATATACGAAACGCCCTAGACGCCGCGCATCTAAAAGTCCAAAGCGCATATCCAAAGCCTATTTACGTCGGCTACCACTGCGCCGTAAACGACCACTGCGCGTCGCCCGAGGAAAAAGCACAGCTCTACGAAGAGCTACGAAAGCTCGGCTTTGACGCGACCTTGCATATGATAAAAGACGAGAGCGAGCTTGACGGTAGGTTTCTCAAAAAGCTAACGCACGGCCTGGAGATGTCTATCAAGCTTTTGATCGCCAAGGAGCTGCCGCCGATGCTAGAAAAGATAGCCTCCCGCGAGAAGCAAATTTGCGAGAACAAAAGCATAACCTATCGCTCGGACGGTCTGGAATATAAATTTTCAGAGGCAAACGGCAAGATAAATTTGGAGATAAAAAGATGATTTTATTTATAAATTTGTATTTACAAGGGGGTTTGAGCGATAAATTTGAGAAACGATAGAAATTTAAAACGCAAAAAGCCGTGCGACAACTAAAAGCAAATTTATATGAAAATTTAACAAAAGCTTAAGCCTAATTTACTCTAAACTAAAAAACCGCCTCATCTTGCGCTTCCAGTCGTCTTTTGGTATTTCCGTGTCGTTTGGATCGTCGCTCCAAACCTCATGTTTGTCTTCGAAAAATATCGCGGATCTTTGAGCTTGCGGCATAAATTTCGTCTTGTCCTCCACGGGGATTTTGTTTACCTGAAAGTACCGCAACAGCTCAAAATAATCATCTCTGCTATAGCAATTTACCAAAAAATAATTTCTATTTTTCATCCTGATGACGAAATTTTTACGCAGTAGCCATAGCGGCTCGCCCGATTTTTTGAGTTTATAGATTTTAAACGGCAGCGCAAATATCAGATAAACCAAAAGATATCTTATAAAGTCTCTCGTTTTGTTAAAATGCACGCCGATAGAGGACTTTTTATAGAGCTGATACGGGGTAAAAAAGTGAAATCTGCCGTATCTCCTATCAAGCTCGCTTATAACGCAAAAATAGACCTTTTCGACGTCTTTTACGAGGGCGATTTTCTCCTTGCTCTCTACTTTGTTTACGTAGACATACTCTACATGATAAATTTGCTCGTTAGAAAATCTAAAAAAGCTCGGTTTTTGTTTAAAAACTCGCGGCGCGAAAACGTATGTATTGTATAGGCAGAATAATAAAAAAGATGCGGGCAAAGCAATAAGATAAATGCGGTATAAAAGCCCATAGTCGCTAAAAGCAAATACAAAAACGAGAATCGAGTAAAGAATAATATAATATCCCGCCAAAAACAGCGCACCGTAGTCGTTTATGATTATCGGATTTTCGTCGTAGTTTCTCAAATTTTCTCCAAATTTCGCTTCACGCAGTCAAATTTAAAATGCATAATAAAAGGCGAGCGAGCTAAATTTAACTCGGCAAATTTAAAATCAGCCCGCCGTAAAACCGAAGCAAATTTAAGCGACCGCCCTTAAGCCAAAGCCGCTTAAATTTGAGTAAAAGCGAAATTTGACGCACCGCCGAATTTAGTCGCGAGTTTAAATTTACCCGAAACAAATCCAAATTCGAGCGGCGCGTCTAGTCAAATTTACCCGTTTTTCCTTGCAAATTCTTTCATAAACTCAGCCAAAGTCCGCACGTTTTCGATACTCACGGCGTTGTAGATAGAGGCTCTGATGCCGCCTACATGACGGTGCCCTTTTAGACCCAGCATGCCCGCACTTTCGGACTCGGAGATAAAGGCCGCCTCCAGCTCGCGGTTTGCGATGGTAAAGCTAACGTTCATCAGCGAGCGGCTATCTTTTTGCGCGTGACCTTTGTAAAAGCCACCCGAGCCGTCGATCGCGCCGTAAAGCAGCGCCGCCTTTTGCTCATTGATCTCATTTATCGCCGCTAGACCGCCCTGCTCTTGTACCCAGCCCAGCGTCAAATTTAGCAGATATATGCCAAATGTCGGAGGCGTGTTGTATAGCGACGAGGCCGACGCGTGCGTGTCGTAGCGAAGCATCGTCGGAGTGCGCTCCATGCAGGCTCGCTCTAGCAGATCCTTGCGGATGATGACGACGGTTACGCCGCTTGGGCCGGCATTTTTCTGCGCGCCGCCGTAGAGTAGCCCCACGTCCGTGAAATCAACCGGACGCGAGAAAAAATCGCTCGACGCATCGACGACTAGCGGGGGTTTGGAGCGAGGCAGCGTGCGGTACTGCGTGCCGTAGATGGTGTTGTTCGTGCAGACGTAGCCGTATGCGGCGTCGCCATCAAATTTAACCTCAGGGATGCGGTCGTAGGAGGTTTCTTTACTGCTAGCGACCACTTCGTAAGCGATGCCCACCTTTGCGGCCTCTTTGATCGCTTTGCTCGTCCAGACGCCCGTGTCGGCATACTGCGCGACGCCTTTGGCGGCTAAATTTAGCGGTATCATCGCAAACTGCAAATGCGCGCCTCCTTGCAAAAATAGCACGTCAAATTCCTCGCCGATGCCGTATAGCTCGCGCGCCTTGGCCATCGCGCCGTAGTGCACCTCTTCAAAAATTTTGCTTCGGTGGCTGATTTCCATTATCGAAAAGCCCTTACCCTGATAGTCGGTGAGCTCGTTTTGCGCGCGCTCGAGCACGCTAAGAGGCAGAGCCGAAGGGCCCGCGCTAAAATTTAGCTTTCTATTCATCCAAACTCCTTTCAAATTTGAGCTGATTTTAGCGTTATTTGCGTTAAAAAATCATTTCGCGTCGCAAGGTCGGCAGCAAAAGCTCGCAAATTTTACACTTTAAGCTACCTTTTGATACAATTTTTCATATTAAGGAGCGAAATTTGATAGAGATCGAGCGTAAATTTATCCTGCGTGACGCCGCCGTCATAAGCGAGCTAAAGGCCCGCGATATCGGCACCGAGCAAAAAGAGGTGACGCAAATTTACGTCAAAATCACTCCGCTTGAGGAGATTAGATTTCGCGAGACTTCTGGCGCCTTTACGATCGCGCAAAAATCTGGCATCGGTCTAGCGCGCGAGGAAACCGAGAGCGAAACGGACGCCAAAAGCTTTAAAAAAGCCCTAAAAAACGCGGTCGCCGCTCCTATAAAAAAGACGAGATTTCTATTTAAGCTTGACGGCGCCGCTTGCAACGTCGATATTTTTCACGGCGCTTTAGAAGGGCTTGTAACTTTTGAGGCCGAGTTTGCTAGCGAGCGCGAGGCCGCGGAGTTTAGCCTGCCCGAGTTTATCGCCGAGCACGTAATCAGCGAGGTCACGGAGGATGAGCGTTATAAAAATAAAAATTTAGCCCTTTTTGGCTTGCCGCAAGGCAGTTTTGACGCGCAAAAGAGCATCGAAATCTTGCAAAACAGCCCAGAGCTGGAGCTAAATTTACCAAGCTACATCGGTGCGATGGATGCGATGCGGACGGTATTTTTTCAGATTTTTACGCAGCTAAACAAACACCTAAACGAGTACGCAAGCTCTGGCGATGCCGAGGCGCTACACCAAATCCGCATAAATCTGCGCAAAACGCGCTCTTTGCTTAAAATTTTCACTCCCGTTTTTGACCGAAAAACAGCTTGTTATTTTTTGCTAAATTTTAAAAAACTAGCCGAGCCAACTAACCAAAAACGCGATATAGACGTGTTTTGCGAGTTTTTGAAAAGCCAAAAAGGCTTTGAGTCGCTAGCTAGCGAGCTAGAAAATTTAAGCATAACCCTAGCCAAAAACGCCCAGGCTGAGCTGCAAAGCGACGAAGCGAACGAAATTTTGCGCGACTGGGAGGTATTTTTACGCGAGGGAAGCGACTTTTTTAAAGGCGAACTCGGAGACGCGCCGATAAAAAAACTCGCCGCAAAATCCATGCGAGCTCAAATTTTACGCCTTAAAAAATCTCTCTCAAATTTGAGCGAAACCACCGAAAACGCGCAGTTTCACAAGTGCCGCATCGAGATAAAAAGGCTGAGATACTTAAGCGAGATTTTCGGCGGCGGTTTTGGCTTCCCTGCGGCTAGAAAATGCTTTAAAAAGAGCAAAATTTTACAAGAAACCTTTGGCTCGCTGCAAGACGCCGACATCTGGCTAGGCCTGCTAGCGCACGTAAAAAGCGGCGCCGAGCAAAAGCGCATAGACAAACTCCAAGCTAAAATTTACAAAAAAATCTACGAGCTGCGAAGCGAAATCTTAGACTCAAAACCTAAAATTTTAAAAAGCCTGACAAAGCTTTCGCGCAGCTTAAAAATCTACTATATCTAAAGAGAAAAAATGGAAAAACAAGAAAAAATAGTTCAGATGTTTAACGACATCGCACCCACCTACGACCTGGCAAACCGCGTGCTGAGCATGGGCGCGGACGTGAGCTGGCGCAAGATCGCGTGCAAAACGGTATTATCAAATTTCAAAGACTCAAGCGTAAATATAGTCGACGTCGCATGCGGCACGGGCGATATGATGGGCTTTTGGCAAAAGACTGCGGGCGAATTTAACGTAAAAATCGAAAATCTAATCGGCGTCGATCCCTCAAGCGGCATGCTCGCAGTCGCCAAGCAAAAATTCCCAGAGTTTAAATTTATCGAGGCGCTAGCGACGCAAACGACGCTTGATAGTGGCTCGATGGACGTGCTAAGTATCAGCTACGGCATCAGAAACGTGGTCGAGCGAGAAGCCGCGCTAAGAGAGTTTAACAGAGTGCTAAAAATGGGCGGATATGCCGTAGTGCTTGAGTTTACCAAACGTAAAAAAGGTGGGATTTTAACGGGCGCTCGCGACTTTTATCTAGGTAAAATTTTGCCTAAAATCGGCGGCTTTATCTCCAAAAATCAAGAAGCCTACGAGTATCTGCCAAACTCGATCGAGGGCTTTTTAGACGCCAAAAGCTTTGCGGGCGAACTTGCCGCCGCGGGCTTTGAGATGCGCCTTTGCAAGAGCTTTTCGATGGATATTTCTACTCTTTTCATCGCGCAAAAGGCCCGTGAGTGCTAAGCGTCAGCGAGCTAAACGAGCAGGCCAAAACTCTGCTTGAGACGACGTTTTCATACGTCGAGGTAGAGGGCGAGATCTCGCGGCTCGTCAAACACGGCTCGGGCCACTGGTACTTCACGCTAAAAGACGAAAAGGCCGCGATCTCGGCGGTCATTTATAAATTTAACGCCGCTAAGCTCAAATTTGATGTCACGGACGGCATGAAAGTCGCTCTCTACGGCAAAATTTCGCTCTACTCGCCAAGCGGCAGCTATCAGTTTATCGCGACCCTGATACGCCCCAGCGGCGAGGGCGAGCTCGAACTTGCCTTTAAACAGCTAAAATCGCGGCTTGAGAGCGAAGGGCTTTTTGATATCTCGCACAAAAAACCGCTACCCAAATTTCCGCGCAAGATCGCGCTTATTACCTCAAAAACATCAGCCGCACTGCAAGATATGCTGCGTATCGCTTCGCAGCGCTGGGCGCTATCGGAAATTTTAGTTTTTGACTCGCTAACGCAGGGCGAAACCGCGCCCGCCTCGCTCATACGCGCGCTAAAAAAAGCCGACGCAAGCGGAGCCGACGCGATCGTGCTGGCGCGAGGAGGCGGTAGCAGAGAGGATCTGTGGTGCTTTAACGACGAAAATTTAGCCCGAGAGATCTACGCGGCGCGCACGCCCGTGATATCGGCCGTCGGGCACGAGATTGATTACGTGATCAGCGACTTTGCGGCTGATTTTCGCGCCCCGACACCAAGCGCGGCGATGGCTGCGCTACTGCCTGATATGGGCGAGCTAATGCAAAGCATAGATAGGCTAAGCGAGGCGGCGGACGCGGCTTTTATGCGCGTTTGGGAGCGTAAATTTAACGCTCTGGCGATGATGAGAGCAAGATTTTCTCAGGCGAGCCTCACGCAAAAAATCGCTCGCAAGGAGCAAATTTTGCTAAATTTACGGCAGGCTTTAGACGCCGCCGTGCAAACTAAGCTGCTCAAATTTGAAAACGCGCTCAAACTCGCCCGCGCCGCATACGCGCAGCAGGAGTCCTTTTTCGCGCAGATTTCAAATTTCGTCCGAGTGCGCAAGGGCGGCAAAACGGTAAATCTAAGCGAGCTAAAACCGGGCGACCGCATCGCGCTAAGCTCGGTAAACGCAAGCAAAGAGGCGGAAATTTTATAATCAAATTTGACCCGGCCGACGCCGCGACTCAATTTTTTAGGCGGGTTAAAATTTTTTAAGCTAAAAATAGTAAGATAATAACGCAAATCAAAATTTAAAGGAGCGATATGAAAACGAACGTAAAATTTTTACTAGCCGCGTGCGCCGCGATGCTGATAACCGGCTGCGCAACGGAGAGATCGCGCGTGGTTGAAACGCCAAAAGTCCAAACCCTAAACACCAACTATCAAGGACAAAAGATCGCCGTCTCGATCGGCCGCTTTAGCAACCAGTCCTCATACCAAAACGGCGTATTTTCAGACGGCGAGGACAGACTAGGTAACCAAGCCCAAACCATCCTCATCTCAAATTTACAACAAAGCGGACGCTTTTCGGTGCTTGACCGCAGTAACATGCGCGCCATCAAAGAAGAAAGCGCGCTAAACAAAGAGGCGCAAAACATCAAGGGCGCAAGATACGTCATCACGGGCGACGTGACGGAGTTTGGCCGTAAAACAACTGGCGATCACCAGCTTTTCGGGATACTTGGCAAAGGCAAAACCCAAACCGCCTACGCGAAGGTAAATCTTAACGTCGTGGACGTGAAAAACTCCGAGGTGATCTATTCCACTCAGGGTGCCGGCGAGTATGAACTATCAAATCGCGAGGTGCTGGGCTTTGGCGGAAGCGCGGGATATGATTCGACGCTAAACGGCAAGGTGCTAAGCCTAGCCATCATCGAGGCCGTAAATAACCTAACGCGCGGGCTTGAAAGCGGCACTTTTAACGCGAAATAAGGATAAATTTTGCGCTTTAAAACTCTAGCCAATTTCGCGCTCGCCTCCGCCGCCGCCCTACTACTCTCGGGCTGCGCGGACGACTCGCCTAGGCAGCTATACTACTGGGACGGCGCCTACACGAGCTCGGTCTACGAGTATCTAACCGAAGAGGGCGACGCGAGCGCACAGATCGCCGCACTCGAGGAGAGCCTGCAAAAAGCCTATCAAAGAGCCGCCAAGGTCCCGCCGGGACTGCACGCGCATCTAGGCTTACTCTATCTCTCGCAAGGAAACGGGACGAAATTTAAAGCCTACGTCGAAAAAGAGGCCGAGCTCTACCCAGAGTCGCGCGACTACGCGATGTTTTTGCTAAATCAAAACGGCAAAACGGCGGGTGCAGCGGGCAAATCGGCGGCAAATTTAAACACTAAAGACGCAAATTTAGGCGAGCAGACGAAGGAAAAATCGGGCGCGAGCGAGTCAAATTTAAATGACAAAAGCTCAAATTTAAGCGAGCAAACAAGCAAGCAAAATTTGAAAAACAAGCAAACAAAACCTGCCAAAACGAGCAAGACCGTAAAAGGAAGCCAGAATGAAAAATAAAATAAAATCAGTGCTTCTTTGCGCGTTTGCGGTGCTATTTATGGGCGCGTGCACCGGCTCGCAGCCAGAGATTTACGACTATTCGGCGTTTTTGCAGACCAAGCCTCGCTCGATCGTAGTCGTGATGCCAACCAGCGACTCATCCGAGATAAAGGCCTCCGCAGCGGTGCTAGCAAATGCTCTCTATCCGCTTAGCGAGGCTGGGTATTACGTATTTTCGCCCGCGCTCGTAAACGAGACCTTTAAAAACAACGGCATATACGACGCAGGCGAGATCGCGCAGATATCTACGTATAAGCTAAAGCAGATATTTGGCGCCGATGCCGCGCTCTACCTCAACGTCGCGGACTACGGCACCTCGTATATGCTGATTAGCAGCGTAACGCGTGTGAGCGTAGCAGCGACTCTGGTGGATCTAAACACCGGCGCCGTGCTCTGGCAAAAGAGCGCAACCGCGGCAAACGACTCGGGCGACGGCGGCGGCAACCTCATCGGTATGCTAGTCTCCGCGCTAGTTAAACAGATCGCCGACTCGGTCTCGGACGCGAGCTTTGACCTCTCAGCGCACGCGGACGCGATTTTGTTTAGCACCGATTGCCGAGACTGCCTGCTCTACGGCCCGTATTCGCCGCGCTACGGTCAAGATCGGCAGCTAAATAGCGGCAAATAAATCTTAAAAAGGACGAAAATGAAACTAGCCGAGGCGCTGATACTGCGCGCCGACATACAAAAACGCATCGAGCAGCTAAAATCAAGACTCGCAGATAACGCGAAGGTGCAAGAGGGCGAGAAACCCAGCGAAGAGCCAAAGGCACTGCTAGCCGAGCTAGATGTGCTCACAAGCGAGCTTGAGAGACTAATCGTTCGGATAAATTTAACCAACTGCACCGCAAAAGCAGACGGCAAGAGCCTAACCGAGCTCATCGCCAAACGCGACGTACTCACGCTAAAAGCGGGCGCGTTGCGGGCTTTCGCGCAAGTTGCCGCGCAAAAGGTGGATGTTTATTCGCGTAGCGAGATTAAAATTTTAAGCACGGTCGATGTCGCGGCACTGCAAAAGCAGGTGGACGAGCTAGCAAAGCAGATCAGGCAGCTTGACACGACGCTACAAGGCGCGAACTGGCAGACCGATCTGATCGACTAAAGCGTCAAATTTAGCGGCGAAATTTGAAAGGATTTCGCGAAAAATAAAATTTCGGGTAAGTATCGCAAGGAGCGAGTACAAAATTTATGGCAGCGCTCGCGGAAACGGCGCACCCCTTTTACGATTTATTTTCAGTAAATTTACAAGGGTAATGTAACTACGCAATGTAACTACCGCGTACTGATCTAGCGATACCGAGGGCGGGAACGGGGAAATTTAAAACGAAATTTTGATCTTAACGGCGCGGCTTGTGGCAAAATTTAGCGGCGATTTTGGCGGATTTGACGCTCAAATTTTACGTTAAATTTAGGCGCGCTTGTCATTTTGCATTTTGACCGCCGAACATCAAATTTTACAAAAATCATAAATTTAGCCAAATTTAAAGGATGAAATTTGAAATTTAAAACCCTTGCGCTAGCGGCTGTATTTTGCTTTGCGACCGGCGTAAATGCAGAGCTTGCGACAGAAGCGAATTCCATAAATTTTAGAAAAACGAGCGGCGCGGAACAAAATCTCGCGGACGAAAAAGACGCCAAATTTAAAGATGCGCGATTTAAGAACACAGATACCGCGGCGCATGGTACAAATCCAAACTCATCACAAAAAGCAACCCTCATCGACGAAGCGAAAAATTTCTACCGCGTGGACGAGCTGCTGTTTCGCAGCGCTCAACTTGACGGAAGCTACGCCGCAAAGCTGCACGAGCTTGGCATCAAAAGCATCGTAAATCTGCGCCATTTTAGTAGAGACGGCGACAAAAGGGCGTTTGGGGATCAATTTTGGCTCACGAACAAGCCGCTTCAAAGCTGGGGGATAAAGCCCGCGCAGATCGCGGACGTCTTGCGCACCATTCGCGAGCGCCAAAAGGAGGGCGCCGTGCTCGTGCACTGCTATCACGGAGCCGATCGCACGGGGCTTGTGGTGGCGATGTACCGCGTGATCTATCAGGGCTGGAGCCTGGATGCCGCGCGTAGCGAGATGATAGACGGCGGATACGGCTTTCACTCCATGTGGCAGGATATCGCGGGCTTTTTGACGCCACAAAACGAAGCGCTCGTAAGAGCCGAGCTTGGAATTTAGACGAAATTCGCCCGTTAGGTCAAGCAGCGGCAAAATTTGCGTTCAACTTTTAGCAACGCTAAAACCAAATTTGATGACGGTATCACCGACATATCATAAACGCGATAAATTTAAAACAGAAAATTTCTAAGAGACCTTAAAGTAGTAAAATTTATATCGTGAAATTTGACGCATTTCCATCCGTCAAAATACGCTCATCTCTGCGGCATGCGTATCGCAACCAAAATCGGCTAGATTTAATGAGCCCAGTTTGCGCTTGCGGCGACGGAGTGCGTAAAACGCCGCAAATATCAGACAAAATATCCGTAAATTTAGCCGAAACGCAGTAAAATTCGAGCGGCAAATTTAGCAAAAGAAGCGATCGTGGAAAATTTATTACTAGCGCAGCTGCGCGAGGCGCTACCGCAGGGCATGCGCGTGCCGAGCGAGACCCAGGCGCTTTATGCATGGATCGAAGCAAACGGCTTTTATGACGACGTTGGCGGGCGCAGACGCGGCTATCTCTACCCGCAGGATCGGCTGCAGCAGAGTTGGAGTGACGATGAGCGAGAGGGCGGCACGGACATCGTATTTTTCACGGATGAGCCGAAAAATCGCGACGAGGGGCTAAGGTATTGGTTTTACGGCGAGGATCGCGAGCTTGCCGCGGAGATCAAGCAGCGGCTTTGCGTGTTCGCAGGCAGCGGCTCGGAGGGCTCGATGTGCGCGCTATGGCTGGACGATGCAGGCGAGACAAAGATCGTACATATGGGCTCTGGCTCGGGTTCGACGATGACCTGCATTTTGGCTTGCAGCGGGCTTGATTTTTTGCGCCTGCTTGCGATCGGATACGACGAGATCTGCTGGGATGAGGATTTTAGCGCGCCGCCAAACAGCGACGACTTTATCGTGCATCCAAACGTAAAATTTCAGCAGTGGGTAACACAGATGTTCAAAACGACGATCCCGCAAACAGCGCTTGAGCTCGTCACGCCCGCGCATTTGGACGACGAGAACCCGAGCGATGAGTTTTTGATCTGGGTAAATCGCGTCGC
>CAURVK010000025.1:0-21518 GCA_963528285.1 uncultured Campylobacter sp.
AAAACACGTCGATGTGCGGGATGACGTTAAACGCTAGCTGGTGCGCGAAAACTTTCGGCTCGCACTCATCAAGCTTAAACTCGAAAAACTTTTGCAACTGCGTGACTAACTCCTCCATACCCTCTTTACCTGCGCCCGAAGCCGCCTGATAAGTCGAGACGTCCACGCGGTTGATGCCGTACGCGTCGTCTAACGGTTTTAAAATTTGCACCATCTGGATGGTCGAGCAGTTTGGGTTGGCGATGATGCCGCGGGTTTTCCACTGCGCGATGTCCTGCGGGTTGCACTCGGGCACGACTAGCGGCACGTCCGCGTCCATCCTAAAGTGGCTGGTGTTGTCGATGACGACCGCGCCGCTGGCGGCTGCAAATTTGGCGTATTTTTCCGATACCGATCCGCCTGCGCTAAAAAACGCTATGTCGATCTCGTGCTCGTCAAAAACGGTCTCGGTAAGCTCCACGACTTTGTAGTTTTTGCCCTTAAACTCTATCTCGCTACCCGCGCTTTTCGCGCTTGCTAACGGTAGTAGCTCGCCCACCGGGAAATCCACCTCCTCCATAACGCGGAAAAGCTCCTCTCCGACTGCGCCTGTCGCGCCCACGATGGCAACGTTAAATTTTCTCATTTTAGACTCCTTTGTTTTTACTTCTTTTTACATCTCGGTCGGCAAAGCCGCCCTGCAGCTAACCCCATAGGTTGGATCCCGCACTCCTCGTAGCGTAGTCTCGTCGCAAGCGGATGCGATGCGAAAAGACTTGTCCGACTTTGCGGACCAAGTTAGGTTTTACTTCTCGGTCGGCAAAACTCCCGCGACGAGCCTCTTTGGCTTGACCCGGCGCCAAAGACTCGTCAGGCTTTGCAGACTAAATTTTGTTTGTTTCTTAGACGGTAAGCCGTCTTGCGGTTAGTCTCGTCGGCTCAAATTCGCCGCTTTAATTTACTAAAACCGTGCCGTATTTTCAACGTCGCCGTCTCGGCCCGGCTAAATTAAAATCTAAGCTAAAATCTTGCTTATTTTACTCGCGTGAAGCTTAAATTTAAGCTACTTTCTGCTGCGAGCCTGCAAAAAAAGATCGCCCGGTTGTATCTCCTCGCTTTCGCTTAGGATCGCTGCTCGCTGCACGACGGAGATTAGCTCGCGGATATTGCCCGGAAAATCGTATTTTTGGAGCTCTTTTACGGCAGCCTCGGAAAAGTGTTTCGCTCCAAGGCCGAATTCGCCGCAGCTTTGCTCTAAAAAACGCTCCGCGATAGGCAAGATCTCCTCTTTACGCTCTCTTAGCGGCGGGATGGCGACGGGCACGGTGTTTAGACGGTAAAACAGATCCTCTCTAAATTTACCGCTTTGTATGAGTTCGGGCAGGTCGGCATTGGTCGCTGAAACGATACGGACGTCTATTTTGATGCTTTTCGTCGCGCCAAGGCGCGTGATCTCGCGCTCCTGGATCGCGCGCAGGAGCTTTGGCTGCAAATTTATAGGCATCTCGCCGATCTCGTCTAGAAATAGTGTACCGCCGTCGGCTAGCTCAAACTGCCCCTTTTTCATCGCCGAAGCGTCGGTAAATGCGCCCTTTTCAAAGCCGAAAAGCTCGCTTTCTATCAAATTTTCGGGGATTGCAGCCATGTTTATCGCGATAAATGGGCCGTCCTTGCGCGGCGAGTTTTTGTGGATAAATTTAGCAAACAGCTCCTTGCCCACGCCGCTTTCGCCCATTAACATCGCCGAGGCGTCCGTTTTTGCGACGCGCGAGGCTAAATTTAGCGCGTTGGCAAGAGCTGGCGAGCTAGCGACAAAATCGGTCGAATCAGCCTGTAAATTTGACCCACCTTGTACGGCTTTTAAGCTCGCAGCTGGCAGTTTGCGGCGTAAAATTTCGACCCTTTTTATCGCCTCATACAGCGTTTGCGCGTCAAATGGCTTTGTTAGAAAATCCTTGACGCCAAGGCGCACGCTCTCGATGGCTTTGTTTAGCGTTGCGTTGCCAGTCATTATGATGACGTCAAATTTGCCCTCCAGGCGCTTGATGAACTCCAGTCCGTCCATATGAGGCATGTTGATATCGGTGATGATGAGATCGACGTCCTCGCCCATTTTCTTAAGCGCCTCGACGGCGCTTTTATAGCTTTTGATTTTTAGATCTTCGTATTCGCCAAGCGCGATCTCTAGGGACTTGCGCATGTTTATGTCATCTTCTACTATTAC
The DNA here is from genome assembly GCA_963528285.1 of uncultured Campylobacter sp. Lineage (GTDB taxonomy): Bacteria > Campylobacterota > Campylobacteria > Campylobacterales > Campylobacteraceae > Campylobacter_A. The sequence continues at coordinate 2,204 of CAURVK010000025.1, forward strand.
GATGTTCATCTTTTACTCTTTGTTTTTAAATACGCTTATGATAGCCGAAGAGGGCTTAAATTTTACCGTAAAACGCACGGGAAACAGCGTGAGGTCGGTTGCGGAGTTCATATTTTTGTTGCGTTGAATGAAGCGGTCTTCGACCTTAAATTTGTATGGCAAAAAGCACTCGAAAAGCTCGTTTTTATGTAGATTTAAAAACTCCATCGAGCTTTGCGCGAGCTGCTTGGAGGCGTTTATTTCGCATAGATACTCATACTCTAGCTCGCTTAGAACCATAGCCTTTGAAAGCGCGATATCGTCGTAAACTACGGTGTGATTTTTAGTAGAGATTTTGGCCCAGAGGATAAACTCCTCCGAGCCGTAAAGAAGCGCCGCAGCGGCAATCAGTAAGCAAAAATTTCTTGCCACTTGCTTTGGTCTATTTTCATTTCCATTCTGACGCGATATAGCCCGTCTTTAAAGTCGTGCTCGACGATGGAAGCATTTTTAATGAGGCCTGCTACTTGAGCCGTGATGGTCGAGTCTCTAAGCATCGCGTCTCTAACCGTATCTTTGGAGTTTATCTTGACTCCGTAGAGTTTCTCGGCTAGCTGTCTGTGCGCATCCGCGATGGCCGCGCGTTTAGCTAGAGCTAGAGACTGGGCGTGAGAGACGGTGTTGGTCGGAGCGATGCCCTCACCCACGGCGCCAAATACCGCATCGGCCGGTTCGATATCGTATATCATCTTTTCTTGTTTCATCACGCTTCTGATGTCCTCTTTATCGACCTTTTGGATGACGATGTCTTGCTTTGCCGATGTTGCGTCGTCGGAGGCAAAAGGGTTGTTAAAAGAGCAACCGCTCGTCAAAAATACTACTGCGCCTAAAACCGCGAATGTAATTTTTTTCATTCTTGAACCTTTAAATTTAGTTTTTTCTTCATTTATAAATCTACTAGCAAATTGTATTCCAAAAGCACTAAATTCATTCTAAATTTTCTAGCGTCTCTTCGCCGCTCTCATCCTCGCCATCGTCGGCTTTAGGACACTTTGCGATACTTACTACGTCGTCGCCGTCCACGTTTACGACGATGACGCCGCTGGTGTTACGGCCGGCTTTGCGGATGCTTTGCATATCGACGCGAATCATCTTGCCGCTTGAGGTTAGAGCCATCAGATCTTGTTCGTCATCGACCATTACGACGCCAATTAGATCGCCGGTACGATTCGTTAGCTTCATGCAGATTACGCCCTTGCCGCCGCGATTTGTTAGGCGGTATTCTTCTGCGGTAGTACGCTTGCCGATACCTTTTTGAGATATGCTTAGCACCTCTTGATCGTTGTTTTCGATGACGGCTGCGCCTACGACCTCGTCGCCGGCTTCTTTAAATTTGATACCCGTCACGCCGCGGGCCGTTCTGCCCATCTGGCGGACTTTGCTCAGTTTAAATTTGAGGCACATGCCCTTTTTGGTTACGATAAATAGCATCTTTTCGCTATCGTCGCTTCCTTCAGCCGCGTTCTCGTCGTTTTCCTCGCTATTTTCTTCGTCGATCTGAGCTTCTATCGCTTCTATCTCGTTTATCTCGGTCTCTACGCCAAGCTCGTCGATTAGATTTATCGGCTCTTCCTCGCCCTCTACGATGAGAGCGGTCACTAGCTCGTCGTTCTCGTCTAGGTTTATGGCGCGTACGCCGATAGAGCGGATGTTTTTAAATTCGCTCAAATTCGTGCGTTTTACGATGCCGTTTTTAGTGAAAAACGCGAGCGATTTACTTTCGGCAAAATCAGTCGTCGGGATGATTGCTTTGATCTTTTCGTCGGGCTGTAGCTGGATGAGATTTACTACCGCTTTGCCTTTTGCGGTGCGGCTTCCTTCAGGGATCTTATAGACTTTGAGCCAGTAGAGCTGTCCGCGGTCGGTTACGAACATCAGCGTATCGTGAGTGTTGCTCGTAAAGAAGCTCTCGATGAAGTCGTCGTCGTATGTAGTTACCGCGACCTTGCCTTTGCCACCGCGTTTTTGCTTCTCGTACTGCTTGCTCGGCACGCGCTTGATGTAACCTCGGTGCGTGATGGTTACAACCATGTTTTCGTTAGGGATGAGGTCCTCGATGTCGATATCGTCGTAATCATCCACGATCTCGGTGATGCGCGGCACTTTAAATTTATTTTTTATTTCAAGCAGCTCGTCTTTGATTAGTTTTTCTAGCAAGGTTTCGCTCTTTAAAATTTCATCAAGGCGCGCGATTTCAGCCATTAGCTCGGCTAGCTCTGCCTCTAGTTTCTCGCGCTCAAGACCCGTTAGCTTGCTTAGCCTCATATCTAGGATGGCGTTTGCTTGTAGCTCGCTAAGACCAAATTTTGCTACTAGTCCCTCGCGAGCGCTTGGTGTATCGGCGCTATTTTTGATGAGCTCGATCACCTCGTCGATGTTATCGAGCGCGATTTTTAAGCCTTCTAAGATATGCGCTCTAGCTCTGGCTTTTTCTAGGTCAAATATCGTGCGGCGGATGATGACGGTTTTTCTGTGATTTAAAAATAGCTTCAAAAGCTCGATTAGGTTAAATACCTTCGGCTCTTTGTTGTTTATCGCGAGCATTATGACGCCAAAGGTGCTCTCCATCGTCGTGGATTTAAAGAGATTGTTTAGTACGATGTCGCTCATCGCGTCGCGTTTTAGCTCGATGACGACGCGGATGCCGTCCTTATCGGACTCGTCGCGCACTTCGCTGATGCCTTCGATCTGTTTTTCTTTAACCAGCTCGGCGATTTGCTCGATGAGGCGGGCTTTGTTCGTCTGATATGGCAGCTCGTCAACGACGATGACGTCTTTATTTGGCTTTTTTTCGATGTGGGTTTTGGCGCGTAGTTTTACGCGGCCGCGTCCCGTGCGGTAGGCCTCGATGATGCCTTTTTTGCCAAATATTATCCCGCCAGTCGGGAAATCAGGTCCTTTTATATACTGCATCACCTCTTCTAGCGTCGCGTTTTTATTTTCAAGCACGAGCAAAAGCCCGTCTATCAGCTCGTCAAGGCTGTGTGGAGGGATATTCGTCGCCATACCGACTGCTATACCGCTAGAGCCGTTTAATAGCAAATTTGGTACGCGGCTAGGTAGGACGTCGGGTTCGGTCTCTCTGTCGTCGTAGTTTGGGATAAAATCAACCGTGTCTTTTTCGATATCGCGTAATATTTCTTCGGTTAGATTCGTCATCCTAGCTTCGGTATAACGCATCGCCGCCGCGCCGTCGCCGTCGATGGAGCCGAAGTTTCCTTGACCGTCGACCGCCGGATAGCGCATGGAAAATTTCTGCGCCATACGCACGAGCGCGTCGTAAACGGCCGTGTCGCCGTGCGGGTGGTACTTACCGATGACGTCGCCCACGATACGCGCGGACTTCATGTACGGGCTGCGGCTGCCGACTCCGAGGTTGTTCATCGCGTAGAGGATACGTCTGTGAACAGGCTTTAGACCGTCTCTGGCATCTGGCAGGGCGCGACCGACGATGACGCTCATCGAGTAGTCGAGGTAGCTCGTTTTTATTGACTCTTCGATATCGACGGCTTGGATGTCTTGATTTTGATTGAGTAGATTTTCTTCCATTTTTATCCTTAAAATTTACTTGCCGATTTTAGCTTAAATTTGATAAAAACTTGCTAAATAGATATGTTTTATAGTGGCTTGATGGGGTTAAATTTGACCGAAATTTGGGGATGTTTGAGAATTTTACTTCACTAGCTTTAAAATGCTAAATTTGAGTCCGCATTTTGCCTTGATTGAGTCAAATTTTAATACTTTGCATCGGCAAGCGTCAGCGCGAAAAGTACATCGCAGCCTGATTTTTCTAGCGTCCGTCTGGCTTCGTCTATCGTCGTGCCCGTCGTCACGATATCATCTATCAAGATAACGGGATGTTTAGGCCTTTTTAAAAGTCTAAAATTTCGAGGATTTTTCAGGCGAAAGGCTAGGTCTTTGCCGTGATAGCTGACGTTTGAGTCTGCGTGCAAGCAGGCGTAAAGCGGTCGGATTTCCGCGCTTTTTAACGCGTGAGCTAGGATCGCCGTATGCGAGTAGCCGCTAGTCGTTTTGTCATCGATGGGCACGGCGTTTACGGGCGAGCCGAAGCTAAATTTGCGCGCAAAAATCTTAAAACTCAAATTTGCAAGCGCTCTGTAGACGAAAAAGCCGTGAAATAGGTGCTTTGAGTGGAGTAAATTTTTAACTTCGGAGTAGTCAAAAAAGCTGTAAATTTTAAAATCTCCGTCCAAAACGCGCGTCCTTGCGGGCGAGGCGAGCAGGTGATCTTTGCAAATTTGACAGATCACGCCCAGACTCAGATGCCCGCAGTTAGCACATCTCATCAGCTTTTTAGGATCTGGATCGCCGCGCGTTTTACGATGTCTTGTAGTAGCTCGTCAAAAAAGCTCTTAAACGCGCCGCTCGTGTGGATCGGGGCAAATTTGGTCTGCTCTTGCGAGACGTTTTTGGTGATGGTTTGATCGCCTCTATGTACCGTTATCGTGAGCTTTGCCGAGCCTTTTAGATTGTCGGTGGAGTAGCCGCTTAGATTTGCCTTAAGCTCGACGATCCTCACGTCCACGACGATATCGCCAAAGTCGCTCAAATTTGCACCCAGGCGCTTAAGCTCGGTGCTAAGGCCGTCTTGTAGCCAGCTCTCGATGCTGTTTTGTAGCGTGACGTATTCCTTGACGTTGCCGTTGCTACCCGTGATAGTGGCTACGATGCTTTTGTTTGCGCGAGCGTCCTCGATGCTATTTATACGGATATTTTTTTGGTAGCCCATCTGGTTTGAGGTTGATTGATACGGGGTCAAATTTAACACCGAGCTGCGCTGCGAACATCCGCTCATAACCGCAGCAAAAAGCGCGGCGGCAAGGGCGTAAAAAGCTAATTTTTTCATATTTTTCCTTTATAGTTTTGATATCTCTTCGGCGGCTTTGTTGGCGGCTTGTTTAACGAGAAGGTAGACGTAGAGATTAAAGTCCTCCGTATCCTCGGCCTCGAGTTTGCGCACGTCTTGTCTGGTGGAGATGTTTAGCACGCGGGTTTTGTTTATGTTTTTGACGCCTAGTTTGCCTTTCATCGCCGCGCTTAGATACTGCGACGGCTCGCTATACGACGCTGCGTAGTCGGTAAATGCAAAATCCACGCGGTAGGTGTAAGGCGAGGTCTGGCTATCCACGACCATGATTCCGCGGTTTAGCAGCTCGTCTTGTAAGAAAAGATGAAAAAGTCTCTCAAGGCGCTCTTTTGGATAGAGCATTTTCGCACCGCTTTTGGAGATAAATTTTATGCCGCTATCAGCAGCTCTTTCGTCGGCTATTTTGTGGATATAGACTTTTTTGATGGCCGCGTTCGTGTCGATCCTGCTTTGAGCGATGCAGCATTTTATCGCCACATCGCTGGTGTAGTCGGTGCCGTTTATCTTGATGTCCTGACCGCCGCTAGCGCACGAGGAGCAGTCTGCTTTGATACGCATCACCTCTTTGTAGCCTTTTGTGTTGCCTTCGCTAGTTTGAGCGACCTGTGGCGAGCTCTCGAACAGCCCGAAACATCCCGTAAAAAGGAACGCCGCAAATAAAAGTATAAAATTTTTCATAAAAAATCCTTTCGTAAATTTTACATCACGCAAGCAAAATTCTATCCAAATTTGAGATGAATTTCCAAATTTGCGTAAAATTTGAAGGAAATTGGAAATTCGTATAAATTTTATTAAGTTTGATTTTTGAAATTTTAAAAGCGGAGATGGCGCTAAATTTAGCATTTTCGCAGTGCGGGTTCGGGCCAGTAAAATTTGCAAATTTGACGCGAGATAATAAAAGCGGTCGCGAGCGCAGCAAAAACGCTCGCAAAATGTCGCTAGTCTATTTTTAAAACGCTTAAAAACGCCTCTTGCGGTAAATTTACCTTACCGATGGCTTTCATGCGCTTTTTGCCCTCTTTTTGCTTTTCTAGCAGCTTGCGCTTGCGCGTGATGTCGCCGCCGTAGCACTTGGCGGTTACGTTTTTGCCCATAGATTTTACCGTTTCGCGCGCGATGACTTTGTTGCCGATACTGGCTTGAATAGCCACCTCAAAGAGCTGGCGCGGCACGATCTCTTTCATCGCTTTGACGAAGTCGCGCCCCTTGGACTGGGCTTTGCTTTCCGGCACGATGATAGAGAGCGCATCCACGGTCTCGCCTGCGACTTTGATATCAAGCTTCACCAGATCGCCTACGCGGTAGTCGCTAGGCTCATAATCAAAGCTCGCGTAGCCTTTGGTGCTCGATTTTAGTTTGTCGTAAAAGTCCATCACGATCTCGTTCATCGGGATGTCGTACTCGAGCAGTACGCGCTCGGGCGTGATGTAGTCCATCTTAGTCTGCACGGCGCGGCGGTTGTTTAGTAGCGTGATGATGTTGCCCAAAAACTCGCTTGGCGTGATGATCGTGGCTTTGACGTAGGGCTCTTTGATATGCTCGATTTTATTGACCGGCGGGAGCTGGCTCGGGTTTTGGATACGTAAAATTTGACCGTCGGTTTGTACGACTTCGTAGGTGACGGTCGGAGCCGTGGCGATGAGATCGAGGTCAAATTCGCGCTCCAAGCGCTCCTTGATAACCTCCATATGCAGCAGTCCCAAAAATCCGACGCGAAAGCCAAATCCAAGCGCTACCGAGGTTTCGGGCTCGTAGCTAATGGAGCTGTCGTTTAGCTTTAGTTTATCCAGAGCGTCGCGTAGGTCCTCAAATTTATCCGTTTCGATCGGATAAAGTCCCGCAAATACGAACGGCTTAGCCCGCTCAAAGCCGCCGACCGGCTCTTTTACGGGATTACGAGCTAGCGTGATCGTGTCGCCAACCTGCACGTCGCTCACGTTTTTTAGCCCCAGCACCACGATGCCGACCTCGCCCGCGCCCAAATTTGCCGTTTTTATCGGCGCGATCGGATTTGGATACATGAGGTCTAGCACGATGTGTTTTTTGCCCGTGCCCATGACTAGGATCTCGTCGTTTTTCTTTAGCTCGCCGTCATAGACGCGCACGAGCGCCAAAGCGCCTAGATAGTTGTCAAACCAGCTGTCGTAGATGAGCGTTTTTAGCGGTTTGTCCGCTTCGCCGCCGGGAGAGGGGATGCGCGTGATGACGGCTTCTAACAGCTCTTTGATGCCGATGCCCGTTTTTGCGCTGACCTCGACCGCGCCGCTACAGTCAAGCCCTATGACATGCTCGATCTCGTTTTTTACGCGCTCCGGGTCCGCTGCGGGGAGGTCGATTTTGTTGATAACGGGGATGATTTCTAGGTTATTTTCTAGCGCGATATAGACGTTTGCGATGGTTTGAGCTTCTACGCCCTGAGAAGCGTCCACTACGAGCAGCGCGCCCTCGCAGCTAGCTAGAGAGCGGCTCACCTCGTAGCTAAAATCCACGTGGCCCGGAGTGTCGATCAAATTTAGAACGAAATTTTCGCCGTCTAGCGCGTAGTTTAGGCGTACGGACTGAGCCTTGATCGTGATGCCGCGCTCTTTTTCGATGTCCATCGTATCCATGATTTGCGAGCTCATCTCGCGGTCGCTTACGGCGCCGCACTCCTGGATCAGGCGGTCTGCGAGAGTGGATTTGCCGTGGTCGATGTGAGCGATGATGCTAAAATTTCTGATGTTTTTCATGAAATCCCTAGTTAAATTTTGGGCGATTGTATAAAAATTTTCGTTAAAGTAGAGTAAATTTATGTTTTATTAAGTTGGCGGGCTCAAATTTGATGAGTAAAAAAACGGCTTTGCGGCGGGAGATTTGGCTCGTAAATTTAATAAAACGCGCCGCTTATAAAAATTTGAGGCGGTTAAAATTTCACTTCAAATTTGACGAGCCAATCATACAAATTTATCTCAAATTTTATTTGATAAATTTGGTCTATTTCGTTCAAATTTGACTTGTATAAACGCTTGCCTAATTTCTCGTCAAATTTAATGACTATGCCCCAAATGTCCGCCCATATCGCTTGATCTCACTTCGCAGATGAGCTCGTCGGCGCATTCGTTCTCGCTGCTCTCAAGCTGCAGTGTCGTGTGCGTGATGCCCAGATGCTCCATTTCGTGCGATATTTCGGACATAATCCGCTCCGCTTCGCGCACGCTCAGCTCGCCGCTGACCACCACGTGAGCCGTGAGCGCGTTTGCGCCGCTCGTGATGCTCCAGACATGCAGGTCGTGCACTGAGAGCACGCCGTCCACGCCCCTGATCTGCGCGACGAGCGCGTCTAGGCTCACGCCTTTTGGCGAGCCCTCCATCAGGATGTTTAGGCTCTCTTTTAGCACGCCCCAGCCGCTTTTTACGATGAGCGCGGCCACGAGCAGGCTAGCCGCCGCGTCCGCCCAGCCCCAGCCAAAGCACATCATCAGCACAGCCGCCGCGATCGCGCCCACCGAGCCCGCAGCGTCGCCAAGTACATGCAGGTAGGCGCCGCGCATATTGACGTTTTCTCTCACGTCGCCGCCGCGCAGCATGTAAAAGGCCACGACGATGTTTATGGCAAGACCCAGCGTGCTGATAGCGAGCATGCCCGTGGTGGCTACTTCTGGCGGGTTTTGCAGGCGTCGCGTCGCTTCGATAACGATAAAAACGGCGATGACGATGAGCGTGACGGCGTTTATCGTTGCGGCTAAAATTTCGATCCGCCTGTAGCCGAAGGTCTTTTGCAGATTGCCCTTGCGTTCGCCAAATTTAAACGCAAACAGCGAAAGTCCGAGTGCCACGGCGTCTGATAGCATATGTCCGGCGTCGGAGAGTAGGGCGAGCGAGTTCGTCGCGAAGCCGCCCGCGACCTCGACCAGCATATAAGCGAATATTATAAGGAAAGAATTTCTCAAAACGACCTTGTTTGACGCGTGCGAATGCGCGCAGTGGGCGTGATTTTCGTGCATTTTGACCTCGTTTTTGGGCAAATTTTAGATACATTATACCTCAAAAAAGCGCCTAAATTCTATCTATTTCTCCCTCTAGCTCGATGTTTATGCGCTTGCCGATGTCTTTTAGTTTGCTAAACTCCTCTATTAGCCTCGGTGCGTCATCAAGGCTGATCGCAAACGTCCAAAGATAGGTGAGCACCGAGTAGATGCGGCCTGCGCTCGCCTGCTTGTGCGATAGCATAAATATCGCCAAGCTAAAAACCGCCGCCGCGCTCGCACCGATGATGAAAAAGCTCATCGCCTCTCTGTTTGAGATGCGGATACGAAGCTTTGAAAGTACGTCGTAGTGGCGCTTTAGCGTGCGCTCATCGCCTGCGCTTATGCGTCCGGTTTCGCGCTCTAGCTGGTTGTTTAGCTTTAGATACAAGCGGTCGTTTTTGGCGATATATTTGGGTAGCAAAACTCCAAAAACCGCGAGCAGGGCAAAAACAGCCAAACCCACGTAGAACTCGATAAATAAAAGCATGATCGCCGAACCGAAAATCGAGACAACCGAGGTAAAAAACACCGGAAAATGTTGCTCGAAAAAATCCACGAATTCGCGAGATAAATTTGCTCTTGCGATTACGGCGCTTTCGTCTTTCGCGGCTCTTTTTTCGTTCATTATCACACTTACGGCAAGCCCTGCATATATCTTAGTAAACACCTGCGTATCCACGCGCCGCCTAATCGAGCCAAGTCCCCAGCCCACGAACACCATGCACGAGTAGCTAAGCGCCAAAAGCGTGTCACCCGCTACGATGGCGTTTATGGCGATGCCGGCTAGTACGGGATAGATGAGAAATAGCCCGTTTTCCGCTAAAACCAGGCTAAACGTCAAGAACAGCTTTTTAAAATTTTTCTTTGCGATGAGCGTTAGCGTCTTAAATGCGCTATTTTGCATAAAATTCCTTTGTTTAAAATCGCGCGGATTCTAGCTGATTTTAAAACTCGCGTCAAATTTTGCGGAATTTTTACTGTAACTCTTGACATTACAACAAAATTTTATTATACTTCGCTCATCAGTTGTAAGCTATAGCATTACAACAAAAAATTTCTAAGGAGAAAAAGATGTCAAACTACAAGATTGTTTCAACGAAAAACGAACCGAGAGTCGAGCTAAAAGAAGCTCTAAATTTAAGCGGCTGCGAGCTTTCTATCAATGAGCTTCCAGCAAACGCGAGCGTGCCGTTCGTGCATTCTCACAAGCAAAACGAGGAGCTTTACTTGGTGCTAAAAGGCGGCGGCACGCTTTTTATCGACGGTGAGGAGACGGTGGTCAGCGAGGGCGACGCGATCCGCATCGATCCAGACGGCAAGAGATGCTTCAAGGCAGGCGCGCAGGGGATGAAGTTTATCTGTATCCAAACTAAACGCGGCAGCCTGGAGCAGTATACGATGGATGATGGCGTGATAAACGAGGACGTAAAGCCAAGCTGGCTGTAAATTTCGCAAGACAAGCGCGTGGCAAAGCGCGGGCGTAAATTTTAAACTGCGCAGCGCGGCAAAACGGCGCCAAATGTGCGGGCGCATTAACCGCGGCGGTTGTGCGATTAAACAAATCAAATTTAAAGGAAAAATGATGAAAGTAGCAATCATCGGAGCAAACGGAAAATCAGGTTCAAACTTGGTGCAAGAAGCCCTAAAATAAGTCTACGACGTCACGGCGATCGTACGAAACAAAGAGTATAAAAACGGCGACGTAAAAGTCGTTTATAAAGATGTTTTTGAGCTTAGCAAAGCCGATTTGGAGGGCTTTGACGCCGTTATCAGCGCATTTGCGGCATGGACACCCGAAACATTTGGGCTTCATAAAAAGGTAGCAAAACACCTTGCAGACGCGCTTGGCGGTACGAAAACAAGACTACTAGTCATCGGCGGCGCGGGTACGCTGCTATACGTGGACGATAAGCAGACGATGGTTATGGATACGCCAAGCTTTCCTGCTGGGTACATGGGCGTGGCAAGGGCGGCTGCGGAGTCGTTTTTCGAGCTAAAAGGTAGAACCGATGTGCTTTGGACTTACGTAAGCCCGGCCGGCGAATACGACGATCATGGCGCTCGCACGGGCAAATACGTGCTCGGCAACGATCACGTCATATTAAACTCGCAAAACGAGAGCTACATCAGCTACGCAGACCTAGCGCTTGCGGTCATAGACGAGCTAAAAAACAGCGCCTTCGTGCAAAAGCGCTTTACCGCCGTCGGCGAGAGAGCGTGAGCTTAAATTTTTGCGTAATTTAGCTAAAATAACGCCGCACGAAGCTAACGTGCGGTTTTTAAATTTAAATCAAGGCCGGTTATGCAAATAGGACAAAAATTTTCCATCGCTATACATATATTGCTTAGTTGCGAGTTTTTTAAGGACGAGAAAAACACGAGTGAGTTTTTGGCCGGCACGATCGGCACGAACCCCGTCATCGTGCGAAATATAATCAGGCTTTTAAAATCGGCAAATTTGATAAACGTAAGCGCAGGCACGGGCGGGGCGAGCCTAGCTAAGAAGCCTGAACAGATCACGCTTTTTGATATATTTTCGGCGGTAAACGAGGGCGAAAACGACATCTTTAAAATCCACAAAAACTCGCCGCCGCCTTGTCCCCTAGGAGGTAGGATCGAGGCGCTTTTGACGCCTAAATTTAGCTCCGCGCAGCAAGCGATGTTTGATAGCTTGGCGGGCGTAAATTTGCAAAATTTGCTAGACGAACTGGCGGCTAAAAGCTAAAATTTGCGCCTTTTTAAATTCTCTCGCTTTAAATTTAATCCGTAATTTAAAAAACAAAATATTTGTAGTTTAAGAAAAATTTACTTATAATTCACGGATTAAATTTAAAGGAGATTTCGTGCAACCAAACGCTAAACGCGGAATAGTTCAGAAATATTTCGAGGCGAATTTGCTTCTAAAAATTTTAGCCGGACTTATTTTGGGCGCCGTTTGCGGCATCATTTTTCAAGACGCAAAGGACGCGATAGTTATCCTAAAGCCTTTTGGCGACGTGTTTATAAGACTTCTTAAGATGATCATCGTGCCTATCGTTATGGCTTCGCTCATCGTGGGCTGCAGCTCCATCTCGCCTTCCGATCTTGGCAGAGTAGGGGCAAAGGTGCTGATTTTTTACATATTGACGTCGTTTTTGGCCATCATAGTCGGGCTTGCGGTCGGGCTTATCTTGGAGCCTGGAGTGGGACTGCACATAACCGGCAGCGGCGACATAGGTGGTAAAGCCGCAAATGCGCCTAGCATGTCGTCGATACTCGTAAATTTATTTCCAACCAACCCTTTTGAAGCTATTGCAAAGGGCGAAATTTTACAAATCATAACTTTTAGCTTATTTTTCGGCGTCGCGCTTTCGTTTTTAAAGGATAGCAAGGACGAGAGGCTTAGCAGGCTTGGAAATTTGATCTACGACGTATTTGACGGGATCAACCATATCATGTTTTACGTCATAAGATGGATCATGGAGTACGCGCCGTTTGGCGTTTTTGCGCTTATATTTATCGTATTTTCGCAGCAAGGCGTAAAGGCTTTCGGACCGCTTTTAGGCGTTACGGTTAGCGCGTATATCGGCTTTGCGGCTCAAATTTTTGTCGTTTATTTCTTGATTTGCTTGATCGTTAAAATCAATCCGTTTAAATTTCTAAAAAAAGTTAGATCGCCTATGTTGACGGCTTTTGTAACCAGAAGCTCGGGTGGGACGCTACCTATCTCGATAAAAACGGCTGAAGAAGATATGGGTATCCCAAAGCAAATTTACGGCTTTGCGCTTCCCGTGGGCGCCACCGTAAACATGAACGGCACGATCATATATCTGGGCATCTGCGCGATGTTTATAGCTAACGCCGTGGGCGTAGAGCTTGACTCTGGGGCTAAAATGACCATAATACTAACGGCCGTCCTTGCCGCCGTCGGAACTGCCGGAGTGCCTGGAGCGGGCGCGATAATGCTTTTGATGGTGCTTGAATCAGTCGGTCTAAAAGTCGAGGGCGGAAGCGCTGTAGCCGCTGCGTATGCGCTGATTTTGGGCATCGACGCGATCCTTGACATGGGGCGCACGTCGATGAACGTGACGGGAGATATGCTGGGTGCGCTAGTTGTAGCCAAAAATGAAAAAAAATTAGACGAAAGTAAGTGGGCGGATTAGAATTTAATAAATATTTAGATAAAATCGCTAAAAATTTAAAGGAAATATATGATTTTCATCGACGCTTGTTTGAAAAAACCGACGCCTTATACACCCGTTTGGATGATGCGCCAAGCCGGCAGATACCTACCTGAGTACATGCGGGTTCGAGCTGCTGCAGGAGATTTTTTATCACTTTGCAAGGATTATAAAAAAGCCAGCGAGGTCACAATCCAGCCGGTTGAAATTTTAGGCGTCGATGCGGCGATACTTTTTAGCGATATCCTCGTCGTACCGCTTGAAATGGGCATGGATCTTAAATTTGTCCAAGGCGAGGGACCCGTATTTAGCGATCCTATCAAGACGAAAGATGATCTAGATAGGCTGGATGTTCAAAAATCAATCAAAAATTTAGACTACGTATACGATACGATTAAGCTAACGCGCGAAAATTTGGCGCAGGATAAAGCACTAATCGGCTTTTGTGGGGCACCGTGGACGATAGCTACGTATATGATCGAGGGCGGCGGGACGAAAACATATGCGGTTAGCAAGAAGCTTTTATATTCAAATCCCGAGTTTATGCATCAAATTTTAGCCAAGGTCACGGCCGCGCTCATAGGATATATGAAAGAGCAGATAAAAGCCGGCGTAAATGCGGTGCAAATTTTTGATAGCTGGGCGGCCGCGCTGGAGTATGAGGCATATTTTGAGTTCGGTTGGAAGTATATCATGGATATAGTTGATGCGCTTAAGGCCGAATTTCCTCAAATTCCGGTTATCGTTTTTCCAAAAGGCATAAGCGGATATCTGGATAAAATTTCGGGAAATTTCGATGTTTTTGGCGTAGATTGGAGTACTCCGATCGAGCTTGCCAAAGCAAAACTAAGCCCGAAATACGTCCTTCAAGGAAATATGGAGCCTACGCGCCTTTATAGCAAAGAGGCAATCGACGCGGGTGTGGAACGAATTTTGCAGACGATGAAAAACGCGCCGCATATCTTTAATCTCGGACACGGTATTTTGCCTGATATTCCGGTGGAAAACGCGAAGTATTTTATAAAACGAGTGCAAGAAAAAAGCGCAAGATAAAGGAGGAAAGATGAACAATCTGAGCATAAAACTTAAAATTTTAGTCATAGCTCTAGTCGGGCTAATAGGTCTTGGTATCATTAGCGCCTATATGTTAAACGGTATTATCAAAACTCGCGATAAAGCCGATTACAGCGAGCGTATAGTAGATACGATCATAAATCAAAACGACTTCATTCACGAGATGCAAAAAGAGCGCGGTTTTAGCTCTGGAGTGTTAGCCGGCGGAGATAATGCTAAACTCGTGGCTCAGCGCAAGAACGTGGATGCGGCGCTTGAGAAGCTTGAGGAAAAGAACGAAATAGCTCCGGAGATAGCTAGCATTCGCTCAGGCGTAGATCAAAGGAGCGGCGATAATCTAATCGGACGTATAACTAAAATACTAAGAAAAGAGGTAATCGCTATAAACGGGTATAGTGATAAACTAGAGCCTAGCCTCGTTGATGATTTAGAACGCATTATTATCGTCGGGGAGATAAAGGAATCGTTTGGTATCTTACGCGCTACGCTAAACGGAGTTTTTACTAAAAAAAGTATAAGCAAAGAAGACTACAACAAAGTAGTCGCCCTAAATAGCGTAATCAATAAATTTATGCAGGATTTCGACGATTACAATCCAAAAGAATTTAGCGCTGAATTTGATACTATCGCTAGAAAAAAGGCGGACTTTAACGATGCGATGAACATCATCAAAAACGTAGTCGCTACCGAGGATATATCATACGACCCCGCGACCTGGTTCTCAAAAATAACTCTATCTATAGATGCGATGAGGGAGCTAGAGCTAAAGCTATTAAGCGATATGAAGAATGCAGCCTCGCAGGTAAAAAGTGAAGCGACGGCACAGCTTGTATTTAGCGGTATTGTTATCGCCGTGTGTGTGCTTTTGATGTTGCTGGCTTCTATCATAATCGGTAAAAATTTAATCTCAGGTATCGATCAGACTAAAAACGGCCTTGTGAGATTTTTCGAATTTTTAAACAATAAAACCGACAAAGCCGAAACGTTAGAGCGCAGCGGAAGCGACGAGATCGGACAGATGAGCACGCTAATAAACGAAAATATCAGGCAAATCGAGGCAAATCTCGCCGAGCAAAATAGCTTCATAAAAGAGGCAAACGCGTTTGTAGGGCAGATAGGCAAGGGCAACTATGTAGCCCAGCTAAACGCCGATACCTCAAATCCGGCTCTTAGCCAGCTAAAACAGACGTTTAAAGACCTACAAGTCGCGCTAAAACAAGCCATAGCCGCAAGCGGCGACGAGGTCTTAAATTTGCTCGAAAGCTTTAAAAATCAGGATTTTACGAAAAGACTCGACGATGAAGGCAAAGTAGCTGCCGGTATCAATGCTTTGGGCGAAGAGATAGCCGGTATGCTAAGGGCAAATTTAGAGCAGGCACATACGCTTGAAGAAAAGGCTGAGTTTTTAGCTCGCTCGATGCAGCAAGTCACGCAAGGCGCTAATTCGCAGGCTAATTCTCTCCAAGAAAGCGCCGCAGCAGTCGAGGAGATGAGTAGCTCTATGAACGCTATCAGCCAAAAGGCCGAAGATGTAACGCGCCAAAGCGAGGAGATCAAAAACATCATCGTCATCATCCGCGATATCGCCGATCAGACAAACTTGCTAGCGCTTAACGCAGCCATCGAAGCAGCGCGCGCAGGCGAACACGGCAGAGGCTTTGCGGTCGTGGCCGATGAGGTCCGCAAACTAGCCGAACGTACGCAAAAATCTCTCGGCGAAATCGAAGCCAACGCAAACGTGCTAGCTCAAAGCATCAATGAGATGAGCGAAAGCATCAGGGAGCAAAGCGAAGCTATCAATATGATAAATCAAGGCGTAGCCGAGGTCGATGAGCTAACTAAGCAAAACGTCAGGGTTGCAAACGATACGAGCGTCGTAACCGCCGAGGTAGACAGCATGGCAAAGGCGATAGTAGAAGACGTAAGACGTAAGAAATTTTAAGTTATTTTGGCGGTTTCTTATTTTGCACAGGAACCGTCAAATTTGACTTTATATATGATTTTTGAAGTTAACATAAAGCAAAATTTGAGAGAAACTAAATTTCCGAATTTTACTTTATGTCTTTTAAAAAGTTTTTTGTGTGGTAGATGAATTTCGTATTGGGCTTATCGCGTATTTTAAAATTTGCTACTAAATCGGCTTAAATCTAAATACTTTTCAGGATTTATATTCTTTTTATCCGCTTTAATAAATTTTGCCCTGGCTTTTAGTATAATCGCACATCTTAAATTTAGGAAAATCAATGCAAATCGTCTTTGGTCCCGTTAGCTCGCGCAGGTTTGGCGCTTCGCTGGGTGTCGATCTATCGCCCGCGCAAAAGTGCTGTAACTTTGACTGCGTTTATTGTGAACTCACGGCGGCAAAACCCGTCGCAGTGATAGAAAATCCGCCAAGCGTAGAGCAAGTAATCGCCGAGGTGAAGGCCGCACTTGCCGTGCATCCGCATATCGACGTCATCACGCTCACGGCAAACGGCGAACCGACGCTTTATCCCGATCTTGCGTGGCTAGTACGCGAGCTAAATTTGATAAAAGGCCGGGCTAAAACGCTAATACTCTCAAACGGCTCGGGCGTGCTTGATCCTAAAATTTGCGAGGCGCTAAAAGGGCTTGATATCGTCAAATTTAGCCTTGATAGCGCTGTGCAAAAAACCTTTGCTAGGATCGATCGCTCGGGCGATAATATCGATGTTGGCGAGCTGGTGGCTGCGATGGCTAAATTTAGGCGAGAGTTTAAAGGCGAGCTAGTGCTTGAAATCCTGGTCGTAAAAGGATTAAATGACACGAAAGCTGAATTTGAAGCGCTAAATGTGGCACTAAATCAAATTTCACCAGCCCGCGTAGATATAAGTACAATCGACCGTCCTCCCGCATATCCGGTTAAGGGTGTGAGCCAGGAGCTCTTGCGTGAGCTTGCACAGCAAATTTCCAGCGTACCGTGCGTGATAGCGTCGGCAAAATACGGCGATGAAAAATTCGAGCTTAGCAAAGAGGAGCTACTTGAGCTATTAAAACGCCGCCCGCAAAGCGAAAACGATGTAGCAAATAGCTTCTCTGAAAGCTCGAAACAAAATTTACAGGAGCTTTTAGCGGACGGAAAGATAAAAGTAGTAGATGTGGCGGGAACTAAATTTTACCGACTTGCGTGATTTTGTGGTAAAATTTACTCTTTTTTTCTACTAATTTTTTGATATCCAAAAATTTAAGGTAAAATTTATTGACAAACGGAGTTTTTTTGCCTATAATACGACTTCTTTTAAAACGTTCCGGATTAGCTCAGCGGTAGAGTAGTCGGCTGTTAACCGATTGGTCGCTGGTTCGAATCCAGCATCCGGAGCCATATATACTAAAAAATCCTTTTAAACCCCCTATTTTACCGATATTTCAAGAGCTTTAAGAAATCTTGGTTTTTTGTATTTTTCCCCTTTATTTCCCCTCGGATTTATTTAGTATCTCAGATTTTACTATTTTGCTCTAAACTATTTTAAAGCGCTATTGGTTATAGATTTTTAATTAAACTTAAAAGTAGTTTGAAATTTAAAGCATCCCTTTTAAAATAAACATATTTTTCTTTTTACTAAAACAGACCTTAAGTTAAAATATTAAGTCCAAGTTACCACTGCTTGCCCTATAGTCTAATAGGCATTATGCACGCTATACACATCTCGCGTCTTTCACAAGTATTCCGACAGGAATCTTTTTACAAAAGTTTATATATTTACCGGGCGAGGATACTTTTTGTCCGACAAGTCTGACAAAAATATCTCGTTAGGGATAGTCCCTAAAACCCTTTAAAAACCAAAATCTTATTTACAATTATCCAAAAAGATTTTCGACCGATAAAGGCTTAGAATAGTTGGCAAATGTTTACATTTTGCAAACAAGCACATGCAAGACGAGCAATAAGTAGCTTTTAATTATTGATGGCAAAAAAGATGTAATTACTTTTTTCTATTAAATAAAAATCAAAGTAATTAAGCCAAATTTAATTAAACTCGCTATACAAGGTATTGAATAACCCCATAAATACGCTATCCTCTTATCTTTCTATTTCAATGTAAGAGAGCTTCGATTTTTATATATTGTCTTGCTAATCCCGAACAATTAGCATTTGGCTGTTTGTTTCTAGTCCTTAAATAATTCTTGGTAAAAATAAAATTTTATGAAATTTTAATTACGGCCTCTGTTTTGGCTTGGATTCTTTTAGAAAAGATCGTATATTTAACCAAAACTAATTTAATAGGACAAATAATGGAATCCGTAAATTTCTTTGAACAAACATTAAAAAGCTTGGAGCGCCAATACGAAGGCAAGCAATCCCTAAACCGTAAAGAGACGGCTAAAGCCTTAGGCATAGGAGTTTCTACGCTAGATTTAAAGATCAAAGAAGGTAGGGATTTACCCGAATATATAAAAATAGGAAACGCTAAGAATTCTCGTATAATATTTCCTTTGGTTGCTATAGCCCAGTATCTATCTAGCTCTAGGCAGAGGGTGTGCTGATGAAACCAAAGAACAATAGATACTATAAAATCAGCATTCGTCTAAACGACGATGAAAAAGAAAAGCTTGAGCTTAATGCTTCTTTGGCGGGATTTAAAATATCTGCCTATATTAGACATGTTATATTAAACACTAAGCCCCCTACCCACAGATTCGATAAAACAATGGTGATTCAAGTGGCAAAAATAGGCAATAACCTAAATCAAATCGCAAAGCATGCTAATACACATAAAACCATAGACGGTATAGTTGTAAAGCAGATACTTGACGTTAATAAAAAATTAGATGACCTAATATCGCAAAAGCTAATCCAAGAAGTTAAACATGCTAGTAAAATTCTTTAAAAATAAAAGTGGCGGTAGTATCGCTGGCATCAACTATCTTTTAAATCATAGGGTAAAAGATAAAACTGCGTTTGTTTTAAAAGGTAGCGAAGCGGTTACCAGGCAGATAGTATCCAACATAACTAAAAAACAAAAACTCTGTATTGGTTGCTTAAGTTTTGAAGAAGCTGACATTGATTTGGATATCAAGCAAAAGGTCATAGACGAATTTGAAACGTTGCTTTTTGGAGAATACAAAGAGAGATTTAATATCCTTTGGGTTCAACATATCGATAAAGGTCGGCTTGAGTTAAATTTTGC
>CAURVK010000026.1:0-21133 GCA_963528285.1 uncultured Campylobacter sp.
CCAAATAAGGAATAACGTAAAAAAGTAAGATTATCATACCCATAGCGTATCCTTTGGAGATATGGTAAAGCAAGGAGTGAAGCCGG
The DNA here is from genome assembly GCA_963528285.1 of uncultured Campylobacter sp. GTDB lineage: Bacteria > Campylobacterota > Campylobacteria > Campylobacterales > Campylobacteraceae > Campylobacter_A. Next base: position 87 of record CAURVK010000026.1, read on the forward strand.
CGTTGTTGTGTTGCATATTTAATCCTTTTTAAAAAATACATATGCAAATTTATATAGCCTAAAGAACTTTTTCGATAATGATATTCTACTCTTACGTATTTTAAATTATTATTAAATTTAATACAAAGTCATTACTTAAATTTATACAAAATTTAAGAAGCCGACATTAACATTCCAAATCCGTGCAGTATTTTTATATTGGTTGTATTGCCAGGTATTTAAATTGCAGATTAAAGATAAAATACTCTAAAAACAACGGCTTTTAGTAGTAAAACCCAAAATTTCTAAATCGGTTTTTCAAAAATCCGGACCGTAGCGGCTTGGAGCGCTCGGCTAATGATTGAGCAAATCGTCGGTCTCGTTCATTTTACTATCTTGCATTAAAAGAATACCATTTAGTTTTTCTATCTTTTCGCCGTCGAAATTTAAATCCCTATCGTATTCGAAACTCTCGCCGTCAACGGATACGACGCCATAATTCATATGTACAGTAGGAGTGAAATTTCATGTAGTAAAATATGATTTTATCTTAGATTCTAACGCCTCCCGTTTTACGATACCTTGATCTAACGCCTCATTTATTGCGTTAGCTACCATAGAGATGTTCTTTTTGATACAAAAGTCGGCCGCTTATCCTATCATTCTTGCAAAGCTCTTGAATTTATCAAAAAAATTAGGAGCGGGACCGTTTTCTTCGACAAACCGAGCGACGTCGATTGCTTGACCGCTCATCTCTTTATAGTCGTATATTAACTCTCGTCCGTTATTTGCGGGTATGATTAAATAAATATTATCGCAGTTTGTTAAGCAAATTTGCTTTGGGGCATTAAACTCGGAATTAAGTCCATAAGCTTCTAGTATGGTTTTAAAATCTACGCTATTAAACGACGTAAAATCGACGATTTTTACGCATGGTGCTTTGGCTTCTTGTGCCAGCGGAGCAAATTCGACTTCGCCGATATTAAATTTAGCGCATAAGGCGGCAATCTCACGAGACGAGGAAGTATCTATTTTAATCTTTTGCGTTTGTGGGTTTTGGGTTTGCCTTTTGGCTAGCTTTTGGGCTTGCAGTGAGATATCCGCATCTATTTGAGATTTGATCGTCGGCTCTATTTCTTTAAAGATTTTCGTCTATATTTATATCAATTGTCAGCAATTGCTTTTTCATAACTTCCACTCAAAATTTTTATCAAGTCGTTGGTTATATAGCTTTTTTTAAATCACTCCGACGCATCCTAAGTTCATGCCGTCATATAACAGCTGCGCCTTTCCTACTTAAAATAAGTCCTTTACGGTTTAGCCTTTTGATGTTCGCTAAATACCATGACGGCATTAAAATAGATATTTTCATTACTCTTTTGATTTTTAGATGTCTGGTCTATTGCCTATCGAGTTGTTCTGCCGTCGGCTTCTTATCGACAAACGGAATATTAAATACAACCTCCTCGGCAGTCGGATTACCTTTAACTAAAACACCTTTATTCGACGTTCGCTCTATTGCTTCGTGTTGGTATGCTTGCGCTATCTCCTTGAGCTCTTTGTTTTTCTCTCTAAGTTTTAAAATTTGATCTTGAGCCGCTTTAAGATCTCTGGCGATCCTAGCCGGACGCCCTTAGTTCAAGTCTCCCCCGTGACACCATAAATGCTTTATTTATCGGTATTTAAACCGCCTCTTTTGCAGTTTCCCTTTCTTTTAAAATTTTATTAAACATGGTGCACCTTTGATAAAAAGCAATACATTTTTTCAGAATTGTTTTATTTTACGCAATGCTTTCCATAAATTTGATTTTATTTTACTGTTCAATGAAAATTTTAGATTGCAAGACGAGCGTATGTAGATTTATCTTACTTTTTCACTATAATAACCTAACATTTGAAGGGAACTATAACATTTCAAATATTAGAATTTAGCTGTTCTATTTCATAAAAACGGTTATCGCCATATAAAAACTTAAAAGATAAGCATACAAAAAAATTCTTAATTGGCTTTCAAATTTAGTTTTAAATATATTTTCAAGAGTATTAATGGAAAATATTTTAGAAAAAGAAGGTAGTCTTTTGGTCCACGATAGAAATTCAAATGATATCATAGATGAAGGAAGCGAACTGTTTGAAAATTTTACTCCTTTAAATCCCAGTAATATAAATTTGATCGCAAACGGATTGTAGCTTGAAAATATCCAAACCCGAACAATGATAGTATTGAATAAAAAATCGACATAATTAATATTGTATGCCAAGTATAGAATAAGCCAGGAAGTAGTATAATCATTTTATTTTTATTTGTACTAGATTAGTTTTATAATGCCAAATAGCCAAAATAAGACATTAGAAGAAGAATATATCGAATTTAGAAAAAATAACTATTTTGGTAAATGCTTCATTTCTTCGCTGTATACGCACGTAGCTTTGTTGCTTATTATTTTTATTTTACCAAACCACATAATGAGCTTACTGCCTTTACTAAAATTTTTTACACAATTCATGAAAAATATTTTTCCAAATATAGAATACTATTCTAGTGTGAGCAATTTACCTGAATTATGTGAATTTTATTTTAGCTACTTATGGCTGGCATGCATTATGATATCAATATGGTGCATTATGCAATCGCCACAATTAAATAATGAGGCCAAGCAGTTTTTTGGAGCATACGAATATCTTAATAAAGGAATATTTCCTGAAAATTTTATTAAAATTGAAAGCAGTAAAAAAGAGCGTATGATAACTATCTTTTGTGTTATATTTATTGGATATGCTCTGTATATAAATTACAATGGCTACTTAATAAATAGCAGTATATTTTCAGAATGGCTAGCGGATAGACTCGAGATACTTGCTATGGGCGTTTTTCAAAATTTAACTATTCATGTAGCAATAGTGTATATTATGATTAACATATATACTATTATACATATTAAATGGCTACATAAAAATACAAATATAAATTTTAGGCCCAATTAAACTTAAACGGACTCTCTCTTATAAATTTCAACAGTTTATGATATAGCTTTCCTGTGTATTTTTAGCGTTATATCTAAATTCTATTCGCTACGCTCATTACTTTTCAAGAATGCAGTTCTAAACGTAACTTACCGCTCCCTTGCGTGAGCCTAATTTAAAAATATATCCTTTCAGTCAATCTCAGCAAGCGCTCAAAATAATTCAGTATAAAATATTTATATTTGCCAAATTTCGCAAAAATAATACAGATAAAGAAAACATTAAATTTATCCTAAAAATAACCTCGTTATTAGTAAAATATAGCATAATCAATAATAAACAAATTCCATACAAGGAGATCGCTATAAAGAAACTAGTTTTCATCTTTTTTGTTGCGTTGCTTGCAGTATCCGCTCATGCGGAAAGCAGTACTGTAATCGCAGAGCAACTAAGATCGGCCGGCAAAACCGTAGAGTCTCTCGCCTACGATCAAGAGGGTTGCCTGAAAGAGAAAAGTTGGATATCTTGCGAGCGACTCGCAAAGCATTACGACAATACGAAGCCAGATATGCCTTGCGATTCGGAAATGGTCACGGAGTACTACAAAAAGTGTTGCGATTATTCAAAAAACAAGGTCCAGCTATGCTGCGAAAAAGGATATCCAAAAGAGCTTGAGGAAAAACGCAATGCGGCTTGCAAGGCAAAAGATTCTAAAAGTTGCGGTAAACTAGCCTACATCGCACACAAACAAAAAGACTACGAGAAGTTGTTTAAGTATGCAAAAAAAGGCTGCGATAACGGAAAAGACAATACCTCCTGCGTACATCTTGCCTATATGTATTATTACGGCCAGGGCGTTGAGAAGGATTATAAAAAATCGTTTAATCTATATGAAGGATTGTGCGAAAGAGGCATATATGGTATGTGCCCTATCCTGAGCCACTTCTATACGGACGGCGTAGGCATGAAACAAGATATCAAAAAGGGTAAGGAAATTTTAGAAGCACTTTGCTACGATAAATATCCGGAAGGCTGCGCCAATCTAGCCGCGCTCTATGAAAGCGATAAATACGGCATGAAAGACGATAAAAAAGCCACAGAACTTTATACCATGGCTTGCAAACATAATCCAAAAGGCCCAGCGTGCGACAAGATAGGCGGCATGAGCAAGAGGCTGGAGTTTGTTTGTACCGAACAAAAGAACGATTATGATTGTATTCAGCTGGCAGATACTTATTACAGAAACGATCTGGGAAAAAAGCTGTTTTTTTATAACAAAGCTTGCGAATTTGGAAATACAAGCGCCTGCAACCGGATTGCTAGTATCACCGAGCAAAAAGAAGCTTCAGAAAAACAAAAATCTGCTTGCTAAGAAAAAAATGACGGAGAAGCTTGCTTCCAGATAGCAAGCTCCTACAACTACGATCCGAAAAATCAGTTGTATTTTTTTTGACAAAGGTTGCGAGTACGGGCTTGCGTATACGTGCCTCTATGCTTTAGACCTCGTAAGAGGAGATAATAACAAAGCGATGGAATATGGATACAAAGCATGCAAACTAGGCGATACTGCAACTTGCAAAAGAATTGATGGAGTCGCTAAGAAGGCTTGCGATGAAGGCGATCAAGACGGTTGTAAGTGGCTAGATACAATAAAAAATCGTAAATAAATTTAAATTTGAGCCGAGTTTAAATTTGCTCTCGGCTCAAATAAACTAAAAGATTGCGAAATTTTTAGTTAAATATGCGACTTTAAATTTTCTACTAAAAAACGGTTTTAGTTTAAGCAAGACGCATTAAAGAAAGCAATCTAAAAAAGAATCAGAAACCGATAAAATTTTCTATAAGGAGAGTGTTTTATGGTTTGCAAACATTTTATTTTACCGTTTAAAATTCTTTTTGTTTTTACCGCTTTTTCCTCTAAGGAGGTAACCAGATGAATCCCACGCCAAATTTAAAAAATTAACCCTACTTCACTCCAATGATTTGCACGGAGACTTTTTGGCCGAACAAATAGACGACAAGCTAGTAGGCGGCGTCTCTATGCTGTCCGGCTATATAAATCAAGTCCGCCAAACCGAGAAAAACGTCATCTACGCTATCGCCGGCGATATGTTTCGAGGCTAGATTATCGATTCGGAGTATAAAGGGATTTCTACGATCGAAATCATGAATGCTTTAGCGCCCGATATCGCTACGGTAGGTAATCATGAGCTAGATTACGGTATACCGCATTTGCTTTTTATTGAAAAGTGCGCCCAGTTTCCAATCATAAACGCAAATTTGTTTATCAAAACCAATCACGCCCGTCTATTTCCGCCTTGCTACATCATGGAGCTTGACGGCATGAAAATCCTTTTTATCGGTATCATTACCGATGCGGTTTTGGCGCAGGCCAAGCAAGACCACCTGATCGGTTCTTTTATCGGAATCGAAGAGGCGTCGCGAGAGGTCGGGCGAATCTGCAACACCTACAACCGAATCGATATCGATTTTACGGTTTTGCTAACTCATATCGGTTTTGAATCAGATAAGGAGCTGGCCGCTATGCTGCGGCCGGAGTGGGGCGTCGATCTGATTATCGGCGGACATTCTCATACCTTGATGGAGTAGCCTTGCGTCGTTAACGACATTTTGATCGCCCAAGCGGGCGTCGGTACCGACCAGATCGGGCGATTTGATATCGTAGTTAATACCGATACCAACAGCATCGCAAGCTATAAATGGCAGTGTATCCCTATAACCGACAAGTACTGCCCGGTCGATGAGCAAATAGAGAATTTGATTCGAAAATATAAGAGCGTAACCGATCAAAAATATACTCGCGTCATCACCCGTTTTAGCTGTCCACTAACGCACCCGCAGCGCAACACCGAAACGGCTTTGAGAAATTTGTTTGCCGATATTTTCAAAAACAGCCTAGGCATAGATATTATGTTGCTTGGCTCAGGCAGTATTCGGGGCGAAAAGCTAGGACCGATCGTAGAGTATGGGGGCTTGGCCGAAATTTTTCCTTATGATGACGGCGTTTATATGCTCAGAGCGGACGGGCGAACCTTTCGCCAAATTATGCGCTATCTACTGCGAGACGACGCCTTTTTGGGAACAACGGAATTTTACCAGTTATCGCAGGGGCTAAAACTCGCCTATTCGCGCTCCAACCGAGAAATCATTAGCCTAACTTATCGTGGAATAGAAATAGCAGATGACGATATTTTCACGATCGGTCTACAAAACTACCATTACTGTAATTTAGAAAGCTTTTTTGGCGTTGGCTTTGAACATGTAAAAACTTTCGGTACTCCTAAGACAATTGCCACTTCTTGCTTAGATATTTTGGAAGAGTACTTAAGCACGCACAAAGCTATTCGGCAAGACGTAGAGGGGCGATTAACGATTTTGGATTAAAAGTATTTTCGGTCGCCCACGCGACTTTTTAATATTTACCATACAACTGCGGCTATATTTCCGCCGCATTCAGCGATAAGCGTAAAAAACCGTCAAATGACTACGGGCTTGATTGCGGCAAATAAAGCCCAACACTTAATGTCTAGAAGCTTTTTACGATCAACCCGGCTCTTATCGCAATTTTGTTCAAGATAATTCTTCGCGTTTTTAATTTTTGTTTTGATTTTAAAGGCTTATATTTAAGGATACTTTTTGCTTTGAATTATGAGAAAAACAGCGACGGTTTTAGCAAATACGCTCTTTTCGGACAGCATACAAATCGTGGTCTATGAGTAAAATTTAACAACTTAGATGATAACTAATAAATATGCAAATAATCGATTTAACGGTACGTAGAGAACAACAAAAACGTAAAAAATATGCGCTTACGCTAGGTGCCGCACGCCAAGCTCGGAGAATCTTGATATCGGTACCGCTAAGTTTTCAGCAAATCCGAAACGCGAGCTAAACAACCAGAACAAATACTAAAAAGCCCCATGAGACATTATGTTATAGATTTAGACTATAAAATATTTTGCAAAGTTACAAATTTATGCTAAAATCGCGCGCTTTTAAATTTACCTAAAAGGGAATAGATGAAAAAATATTTAGCCGAGTTTTTTGGTACATTTTGGTTAGTTTTTGGAGGTTGCGGCAGTGCAGTATTTGCAGCGGCTTTTCCAGAGCTTGGTATCGGATTTGTCGGAGTTTCGCTAGCGTTTGGTCTTACGGTTCTTACGATGGCTTATGCAGTTGGTCACATCAGCGGCGGCCACTTTAACCCAGCCGTATCGGTTGGCCTACTAGTTGGCGGGAGATTTGACAAAAAAGACTTCGTGCCTTACGTCATCGCACAAGTTATCGGAGCGATCGCAGCTGCCGCCGTGCTATATCTTATCGCTTCAGGTAAGGCTGGATTTGACGCTGCTGCGAGCGGTTTTGCTAGTAACGGATACGGCGAACACTCACCAAATGGCTACAGTCTAGTTTCAGCGCTAGTTGCCGAGGTGGTTTTAACTGCGTTTTTCCTTATTATCATCCTAGGTACGACCGATGAGCGTGCGCTAAAAGGCTTTGCGCCGATCACTATTGGCCTTGGTTTGACACTTATCCACCTTATCTCGATACCTATCACAAACACATCAGTTAACCCAGCTCGTTCAACTGGCGTTGCGATATTTCAGGGCGGTTGGGCGTTAGAGCAGCTTTGGCTTTTCTGGGTTGCGCCTATCGTTGGAGCGATCATCGGAGCTATCATCTATAAAGTTATGGGCTGCGCATGCGGCTGCTGCAAAAGCGTAAAATAATCACACTTTATACTTCAAGGGGCGGTCTTCGCCCTTTCTATTTTCATAAAATTTTTAAAATTAAGATCAGTTAAGCGAATATAATAATCTATTTAACATATTACCGTTATTACATATAACCACTACTTCGCTATCCTTCTAGCTTCGTCTTAACAAACGGTAAGCGCATCGCAATTAAATTATTCTTTGAGTTCTTTGTGTCACTATAACCTCGTCTCCGCAATCCAACAAACCATCGTAAGCCTTCCCCGGTAATCAAAATAGATAGCGGGTAATTAAAGTCGCTACATCTAGGCGACATCAGTATCAATTCATTTGCAAAATAGTTTTAGGCTATAAGTACAAACTTGAACGTCGCGCTTTAGTATGCCGTTTTACTAGCAACTGCAAGCCAAGAAATGTTATAAAGTAGTAGGTTTTTAACCAAATAGGTATACGAGCCAGAAATCTATTCTAAAATTAAATATTGTATCATGCGCGCCGGCCATAAAATTCTGATATTTTTGGTTATTTTATCGATTTTTTTTTATGAAATTTTAATAAACTCCGCTATTTTTACCACTTCCATATCGAACTAAAAACACTATAAAATTTCTCTAAATTTCTTTTTCGGAATTTTTAAACGGACTATATATGTTTATTTTTTATCTCTACGCTTGTTATTTTTAAGAACATCGACAAGATCGTGATTTTTGTGTTTATACCTACCTTCAACAAAAAGCTCCTTTGGAGGTTTTTATATCGCATTCGGGCAAATTTGCCTGCCCCCTACCTGCACTCCAGCTTTGTTATCGTTTGGGTATTAGCAAAGTACGACGGATACGGCATCGAGAGGCTAAAATTTCGTATTTGTTTAGGCGCGATATTTTTAGCGACGCTAGCGGTTATCTCCGTTACGTTTGAGCGCTCGTCGCTGCGCGAAGATAGCGATAGTCCGCTAGGCTTAAAGATAGAGCCCGCGATCGTCTCCTTGCTCACGGGGTTGTTGATGAGTTTGACGGTCAGATCGCAGTTTGCGATACTAAACTCGCCCGTATTTCGCAGCGAGCCCTTAAAAACGATTGTTTCGTTTCTTAGCACGCGGTGGCCGGAAAACTCCGTCAGCACGGCTTTTTTGGTGTATTTATCCACGATCATCATGAAAAAATATCCGAGCATCAGCGTCGCTATTACGTTTATCGCAACGTAAATTTTAAAAAATTTCGGGTTTTTTTCGCCGCGCGATATCAGCGCAAAAAGCATCGAAAGTAGCGCCAAAACCGCAATTGCGATGAAGTGAAATACGTTAAAATACCCTTCCATCAAAAACACTCCGAGCTCGCCGTGACATTGTAATCCTGTGCGCGAAAGTTATTTACCGCGTGCATGATCTCGCGCGTCGCATTTACGTCTAGCGCGTCTTTTAGCACGATATTTTCTCTCAAAAACGGCTTTAGCTCGTTTGCGTATCGGCGTAGCGTATTGCCCGAGTTTTTGTAAAAGCTAAGCCCGATTTTGCAGTAGTTAAACGGTTTTTTGGAGAGATTTGTGAGGCGCAGATCCACAAGCAGCGTGTTTGAGTACTCAAGCTGCTTGGTTGAGACTAGCTCGAGCGAGCGAGTTCGCAAATTTTCATCTAAAAGCTTAGGCATAAAATACGCCCCGCATCCAAGTCCCGCGATAGTAACGATCATGAGCGCAAAGCCCGCGAAAAAGGACTTTGACGCAACGTAAATACAAAGCGAAACGAGCGCTAAAAAGGTCAAAAACATCCAGATATAGGCGGCAAAATCCACCCAGCCAAGGTGCGTCAGATAGAAGTTTAAGCCTTGTTTTAGTTCGTTTATCATCTTGCCCCTTTGCTTCGTTTGCCTTGCGGCGAGCCAAATTTAAAATCCTCCTGCACAAAGCGTGCCAAATTTGACCACCCTAGCCTTTTCGCGAGTTTTTTTCCTCGATACCGCTTAGTCCGAAACGGCGCGCGAGCTCGGCCTTGACGCGGTCAGGGTGAATGCCGTGTAGCGCTAGTGCCACGAGCGAGTGAAAGCACAGGTCGGCCGCCTCGTAGATGATCTCCTCGGTCGGCGTTTTTGGCTTTTGGTTTTGAGATGTCTCAGTTTGGCTGTTTTTGTTTGCGGCGTTTTCGTTTGAAATTTTAGCAAAATTTTCGTTTTGGGTTAAATTTGACGAAATTTGATCGCCGTTTGCGGCAGAGTCAAACTGCGAAGTTTCGTTTTTGCGCACCGAGGCGTCCTTGCACGCCATCACGAGCTCCGTGGCCTCCTCGCCAACTTTTTTTAGGATTGCGTTTTCGCCCTTTTTAAACAAGCTCGCGACGTATGAAGTCTGCGGATCGGCATTTAGCTTGCGGTCTAATATCGCGTGATAAACCTCGTCGATTATGCCGTAGATCGGCTTTTTGGCTTGGTTTAAATTTTGCTCTCGCGTCAAATTTTGCCCATCATCGCTAGCTAAATTTGACTCGCCGCCGTCTCCAGAAATCTTTCTAAAAAAGCACGATTTTGCGCCGGTGTGGCAGGCTATGCCGCCGTTTTGAACGACTTTGAGCAGTATAGTGTCGTTGTCGCAGTCTAGGAAAATCTCATCTATCGCTTGCGTATTTCCGCTCTCCTCGCCCTTTTTCCAGATACGGTTTTTCGTGCGCGAAAAATAGTGCGCAAAGCCCGTTTTTAGGCTCAAATTTAACGCCTCTTCGTTCATATAAGCAAGCATCAAAACCTCGCCGCTCGAGCTTTCTTGAACGACGGCGGGCAAAAGACCGCCCACTTTTTCCCAGTCTATTTTCATTTTTATTTCCTTTCAGCTACGGGTTTGGCTCGGCGCGCGGGTAAATTTAAAGCCCAAATTTGACTTCAAATTTGAGTATAAAAAGGCGAAGTTTTTTTGCAAAAACATTTCGCTTCGCAAAAAAACTACACCTGTTTCGAGATGATTTTGGAGTTACTTGGCCAAATTTAGCGGGGCAAACATGGCTCTTGCTTGTGATTGTAACCACAAGTGAAACAAAACCCCACAAAAAGCGCTCGCCCGCAAAGCGCAAAAAAGGCGAGCCGCTCCAAAACAAAAGTTATTGCGTTATCGCGCTTTGCTTCTCTTTGTCCTTCGTATCCACCCAGATATTCGGCACCGCTCCGCCAGGCGTTAAAAATATCTTCGCGTCTTTATTTTCGCGTAACGCCTCGTTAAATTTAGCCTGCGTCTCGATCTGCTTTAAATTTAGCAAATTGTGATCGAGGCTTTTTGCGACCTCTTTGTTTGCGTATGCCTGCGCGTCGGCTTCGATCTTAGCGGCGTCCGCGCGACCCTGAGCCTCGATGATAGCAGCTTTGGCCGTACCTTCTGCGAGGGCTGCTTTTTTGAGCGCCTCTTGATTTGCGCGCTCTACTTCGTACTTGGTTCGCTCGGCCTCTTGTTTAGCGATTTGTACGCGCTCGATCTGCTCTTTTACCTTTTCAGGCAGGATGATCTCGCGCAGTTGCACGGTTAGCAGCTCGACGGGTTTGTTCGGCTGTGCGTCGATATCCTTGCGGATACCCTCGTCGATAGCCGTGGCTAGGTCGTTTCGCTTCGTCGGTAGCTCCTCGGCGGTGTATTTACCCGCGATGCTGCGCACGACGTCGCGTACGACGGGATCGACAATCTTATTTTCCCAGCTAAGCCCCCAAGACGCGATCGTTTGAGGTGCGTTTTCCGGATTTAAGCGATACTGCACGGTGATGTCGATGCTAACAGGCAAGTTTCTCGCATCCAAAACGGAGATCGAGTTTTTGCGGATGATGCCCGCTTGAGCCTGTGCGCCGTACTTTTGCGCCGCTTCGCCCATATCTTCGCCAGACGTGTAGTTGATGAGGCGCACGCGCGTATCGACTACGATGACCTTTTGCAAGAACGGGATAAAAAAGTGCAGTCCCGGTTGCATCGGAGACGGGTCGTATTTACCCAAATTTGACTTGATGCCCACTTCGCCCGAGTTTATCGTGACGAAAGGCTGCGTGAGCGCGATCACTGCCACGAGCGCGATGATGACGTAGGCAAAGGCCGAAATTTTACCAAATCCTTTAAAATCAGGCGTTTTAAAATTTACCTTTGGGCCTTTGCTCTCGCCGCCGTTATCGTCTCCGCCGCCGGAGCCTCGTTTTTTATTAAAATAATCATTCAAATCTGCTGGCATTTCGTTCCTTAAATGTAAGTTAGCATCGAGGCATATTTTGGATTGCGTCCGTAAACTACATCAAAATACGCGTCTTGTAGGCGTTTAGTTACCGCTCCGCGCTCGCCCGCGCCGATCACGCGATTGTCGATGTTGCTTATCGGAGTGACCTCAGCCGCCGTACCCGTGAAAAACGCCTCGTCCGCAGTGTATGCGCGGTCGCGAGTGATGCGCTCTCTGCGCACTTCGATGCCTAGGTCGCGAGCGATTTTGATGACGGTGTCTTGCGTAATGCTAGCTAGGCTGCTATCGTTTGGAGGAGTGATGACCGCGCCGTCTTCCACGATGAAAAAGCACTCGCCCGGTCCCTCGGAGATGTAGCCCTCGCTATCAAGCAGCAACGCCTCGTCGTAGCCCGCTTCTTTGGCTTCGTAGTTTGCCATTTGCGAGCAGAGGTAGTTCGAGCTTGATTTCGCACGGCTCATTTGGCCGCCGACGTTTAGTTTGGCAAAGCTTGAAATTTTCACGCGGATGCCCTTTTTTAGCCCCTCTTCGCCTAAATACGCGCCCCACTCCCATGCCGCGATTGCCGTATTTACGGGAGCTTTGGTGTGAGCTAGACCCATCACGCCGTAGCCTAGATAAACGATCGGGCGTAGATAGACGTTTGATTTAAATTTATTTGCGCGAAGTAGCTCGACCTGCGCGTCTTCAAGCTCTTTTTGCGTGTATTTGACGTTTAGGATCGTCATTTTGGCTGATTTTAGTAGGCGCGCGGTGTGATCGCTTAAGCGAAATACCGCTAAACCTTTATCCGTCATATAGGCTCTAGTGCCCTCAAATACGGCGTTTGCATAGTGAAGCGAGTGGGTTAGGACGTGGACTTTAGCGTCCTCCCATTTGACTAATTTTCCGTCCATCCAGATAAATTCGGAAGGGTTCATTTGGCATCCTTTTTTATAAAATTTGCTGAGTGTAGCTAAAATTTCTTTAAAATTTTGTAATGTTTAAGATTTTGGCTTAAATTTTTAAGCTTCCAAGTCGAAATTTACTCCAAATTTACAGCTCGTCTACGACGACATCCTCGATGTTTTCGGCAAAAGGCAGCACGAGCGTCTTACGAGATCCAAACGCGCTATGCCACAGAGCTTTTTTGATCGCTTCGTAAGGCGTATCGTAAATTTTAGCCAGCTCTTGCAGTAGCTCCTCTGCCTTATCGTCGCTTAAATTTTCTCGGCGGTAAAATAGCATTAACGTCGCGCCGATACCGATAAACTCAAACCCAAATCGCTCATTCATCATCAAAATAAACGCATACGTCTGCTCGGGCTCAAAATCGTCCGCAAAATACCCCTGAATCATTCTCGCAAATACGTCCGTACTGCGCTCGCAAGGGCACAGATAAACGTCGATATCCTCGTCAAGCGCGTCGTAGTCGCGGGTATTTACGTACTCTAGCGCTTTTAGTTTATGCGGGTAGTTTAGGCTAAATTTACCGTAAAATTCGCTCACTTCAGCCTTATACTCGGGATCGTTTAGGATGTCCAGCATCAAACGAAACTCCGCAGCGGGAAAGTCGCGCGCATCCGGATTTTGCGCATTATACTCCTCCTCGTCCAGTATCTCGAAACTAGAGCTTGCGTGCATATTCGTGTATTCGCATTGCGGGGTGTTTTCGATGACAAAAAGCGGCTTAAATCCCGCATATTGTTCGCACAAGCGGTCATAGGCGATCGTGACGGCGTTCATATTTTGATGAGCGCGCAGGACGCCGTATTTTAGGGTAAAATTCGCTTCGCGCGTGTAGCGCGGATCGGGCTTTTCAAGCCTAAACGAAATAAGCTTTTCGGGGCGACAAATCGTGTAAAAAGCTAGCTTTAATTTTTCAAAAAACGACATATTTTTTCCTTTTTAAATAATTTAATTCTTTAGTTTAAAGGAGTAATTTAAGCCAAAAACGGCTTAAATCTCAAAATTCGGCTTCATATTTAAACATAGAGCGATAATGCCGCAAGCAAAGTAGATGGGCAAGGATAAAGGAGCTATATATAAGCGACTCTAGCCGGCGGCAAAATTTAAACGAAATAATAATTTCTTGTTTGGGGCCAAATTTGAAGCGTTGCTTGGATTTAAAAGCTAATTCCAAATTTGAGCGTAAGAAAAAAAGGCGAAGCATCGCGAGATCATTTTTAACGTCGCTACGGTTTTTGAGGCCAAGGGCCAACCATGCAAGGCGCCGCAAAGGCCTCTGCTTGCAGTTACAGGCAAACGAACCAAAAATCTTAGAGAAGCGCTCGCGAGACGAGCCTATTTGTCTAAAATTATTTTTATCGCAGCTGGATCCACGCACTCTTTTTGCATTATTATTTCGCCTATCTCGCTTGCCCTTATCACGCCTGAAAGCGGGTTTTTCACGCTAGCTATGCCGCCTAAAATTTCCACGTCCACGCTTGAGTACTCAAAAGCTAGCGTGGTATCTAGCGTTTGGCAGCCGCGCAGCACGAGATTTTGCACGTAGCAAAGCCCTTGCAGGCTTTCTATCACGCAGTTTTCAAAGGTCACGTTTTTGCTGTTCCATGCAAGGTATTCGCCGCTGATGAAGCTATTTCGCACGGTCACGTTCTCGCAGTTCCAAAAGGCGTCTTTGCTAAGCAGCTTGCTATCCTCGACGAGCAGGTTTTTGCAGCCGTCAAAGCCGTAGTTCCCGTCCAAATTTAGCCCGTAAACGCGCACGTTTTCGCAGTTCATCGCAAAATAATCCCCGCGCGCGCAGACGTTTTTTATCTCTACGTCCGCACAGCTCCACAGCGTCTCATCAGCCTGGGTCAAATTTACGTTTTCTAGCCTCACGTTTTGGCACCTGCGAAAGGATTTTGGCGCCTGGATTAGCGTATCTTTAAAGCTAACGTCCTGCGCGTACCAGATACCAGCGCGCGCCATCTGCATCAAAAATCCATCCTCCACGGCGACATTTTTGGTGTACCACAGCGGGTATTTCCACTCGAAAGTGCAGTTTTTTAGGCGCAAATTTTGCCCGTGCTTTAGCGGCGACTCGCCTGCCGCGAACCCGCACCGCTCAAACTCCGCGTCCTTTACGCCAAACATCGCGCGCTCGCCGATAAATTTTTGCTCGACAAATTTTTGCATTTTCGCCTCCGCAGTTTTTTACGTAGATTATATCGGTTTTACGGCAACAAGGGTGTAAATTTGAAAATTCAAAGCAAATTTTATGAAGCAAACGGGTAAATTTAAGCAGCAGAGAAAATCCAAGCGTTTGGGCATTGCTATTGTCTTTTGGAGTCCTATTTTTCCAAACGCTTGGCAGGAAAAGGTAAGATTTAGACTAGCGCAAAGGATGGAAACGCGAGCCTAAATTTTACCTTTTTGGCGGTCAAATTTGCCGTATCCGAGCGGGTGCGGGAGGGCGTCAAATTTAATCTAAACTAAAACCGAATTTAAAAGCTTGCGACCAGTCAAATTTGAGCGTGCAAATTTAACTCGGTTGCAAGCGCAAAAATCCAAATTTACCAAAAAGCGTCCCCGAAGCGCACCGGCCGGGAGCCGCTAAATTTTATTTCTCAAACGCCTTTTCTAGGCTAAACGGAAACGCCTGATAGCCCATCGCATTGGTCATTTTGATTTCGATTGACGGCTCTTTTGCGCCCCATTCAAACTCGTTGATGTGAGGGCTAGGCACGCCGACCGGGCGGCCTTTGGCGATGTCAAACTGCATGCCGGCAACTGCAGAGTAAACCATCACGCTATCTAGGTCGTCTTGATATTGCGCTAGCGAAGTAACAGAGCTGTACCACTCGCTGCCACGCTGTTTGCCGTACTCCCAGACTTGCTCGACGGTTTTAGCTTTTTCGTCGATTTTATAAACGACCGCGCGGGAGTATTTCATACCCGCCATCGCAGGCTGCTCCATACCGCGAGTGTCGCCGTTGTCAAAGACGGTGAGATACACTACGCCTTTTTTAGACTTGCTGTCGATGCGAAATGCCGTATGCTGCGTCCACTGCCAGTCAAATCCGCCCGTTTCGCTCTCGTAGCCCGGGCATTTTGAGTATTCGTCCTCGCAGACGATCTTTTTGCCGTCTTTATCTACAGGCTGGAGCAGGAAGCCCTTAAACTGATCCTTCCAGCCTTTGTGCGCGCCCATTATCCATTTGACTTTTTTGTCGCGGCCGATCTTGATAACGGCGTCTTGGTGGCGGCTGGAGATGATGATGCTATCGTCACTTGGGTCGTAGTCCACGCTATTTACGTGCGCCCAGTTACGTCCAGGGCCAGATCCCACGATGTCGCCCCATTTTTCGTTCGTATCCATAGCGGCTAGCTCGTCCGTGCTCGCGGTGTGGCCTGCCTTGCTAGCGTCGATATTTAGGCACACAGCACCCTGATCGAGCGTTTTTAACACGATGTCGCGATACGGATCTAAGATTTCATACAGCCTAAAATCATCCACGACGTTGCCGTCGCGATCGACCTCGACGATGACGTCGCGCACGGTGCGGACGTTTTTGCCGTCGGCGCGCTTATAGTTGGCGTTTGCCGCACGGAGGAAGTAGTGTCCGTTTTGCGCTACGTCCATGGAGTGCGAGAAGTCGTTGTAGCCCGCAGGCAGCTCGCGGTTAAAGATTTCGCGGCCCATTATGTCGTATTTGGCGTATCTTTGGCCGTAACCCCACGTCATCGCGCCGTCGTCGTTTTGCTTAAAGCCCATCATGACGCCCGCGGAAAAAGGCTGCTTGAGGTCGTAAATTTTACTCGGCTCCAGGTACCAGCGCACTTCGCCTTTGGTGTCTAGGATGAAGTTGTTCGGGCTATAGTTCCACTCGATCGCGCCGCCTGCCGGGTTGTTCCACACGACTTTGGTGCCTTTGCCGGTTTTATTTACGAAGTTATTTACGTAGTAAAGGCGGTTTGCAAATTTCGCGCTCGGAGCCTTTACGACCTCGATTTTATCAAACAGAGCGCCCTTTTGAGACGGCATGCCAGAGCTCTCCAAATAGATCGCCGGAGCGTAAATTTTATAGGTTTCTTTTATATGCTCGGTTTGGCCCTTGTAAATTTTATCATACTCGACCTCGACGGTGTTTTGATAGTCCGGATATAGCCCGAAAACAGGTATTCCGCCGTGCGTGCGCAGATGCTTATCGGCGACTTTATAGCTGATAACCTGACCGCCCGGTTTTGGCACGATAGTGACTTTCGCGTTTGCTAGCGTGTAGCCGCCGTTTTTGATCACCGCCGTTAGAGGCGCGGTGTCGTACGGGTTTACGACCACTTCGCCGATCTTGCCGGGGACGGCGTAGTCGATGTGCGAGCCGCTAGGTCCGCCGATGGCAAGCGCTGCCGTGCTTAGACCGCCGAGTAACGCGGCAGCTAGGGCGACTGATGATAGAGTTCTTTTCATCTTTTCTCCTTTATAATGATAAATCGTTTCGTTGCCGTAATTTTAGTAAATCTTTCTAACGTGAAAATCACGCTAATATTATAAATAGCTTAAATCCAAAAAATAATTCAATTTTTTATATTTTCCGCTAAAATTTAGCCCAAATTTTATGAATTTAATCTAAAATTTATCTTAGCGTGAGTTTTGCGGCGGCGAGAGGATATACAATTAAAGCAAACGAAATCATTTTAAGGAGTACTCCATGAATCTACTTTCTAAATTTAGCAAAGGCTTTCTAGCGGTCGCGATGTTTGGCGCCCTTAGCGCAGCCGCGTTTACCGAGGGCGAGGACTACGTAAAGCTAGAAAAACCGCTACCGGTCGAGCAAAACACGCTGGTTAAGGTCTTTAGCTACGCTTGCCCGTTTTGTTATAAATACGACAAAACCGTCACGCCGAAGGTCGTAGAAAAGGTCGCGGGGCTAAAATACGTACCGTTTCATCTAAAAACCAAAGGCGAATACGGCGAGGCAGCGAGTAAAATTTTTGCCGTTTTAGCCGTGATGGACGAGGAAAAGGGCGTGAGCCTGCTAGATGAAAACTCGTTGTTTAAAAAGGCGAAATTTGCCTACTACAAGGCCTATCACGATCAAAAACAGCGCTGGAGCGACGGCAAGGACGAGGCCGCGTTTTTAAAGACGGGGCTTGATGCAGCGGGCGTAAGCGAAGCGGACTATCAAAAAAAGCTAGAGGATCCAAAAGTCGCCGAACTACTTAAAAAATGGGACGAGAGCTACGACGTAGCGAAAATCCAAGGCGTACCGGCGTTCGTCGTAAACGGCAAATACCTCATCATGACGAAGTCCATCAGCTCTATCGACGGCATGGCGCAGCTAATTGAAGAGCTGCTCAAAAAATAGGGCGCGGGCATGAAATTTGCGGAAAAAATAGCAAAATTTGGCGATAGCCGCCTGCCGTGGGCGATCCTTATAGCGGTGAGCGTAGGGCTTGTTATCCTCGCGCACTCGCTGTTTCAAAACTACGTCTATATGCCGCCTTGCGAGCAGTGCGTCTATATCCGCTTTGCATTTTTGTGCATGGCGCTGGGGGGCTTTGTGGCGATCATAAATCCTAAAAATTTACTCCTCGCCGCGGTAGGCTACCTGCTAGCGTTTTGGGGCGCGATCCAAGGCATAATGTATAGCGTAAAGCTAGCTAAAATCCACGACGCCGTGCACGGAGACGATCCGTTTGGCGTACAGGGCTGCTCGACCGAGCCGCACTATCCGTTTGGCTTGCCACTTGAAAAATGGGCGCCTGATTGGTTCTTGCCTACGGGCGACTGCGGCTACGATAATCCGCTAGTGCCCGAGGGCGTCACGCTAAGCGGCTTTCAAAAATATCTCGTCGATCTTTACGAGGACGGCTGGTACCTGATCCCATCAAGCAAATTTATGTCGATGGCAGATTGCACTCTCATCGGCTTTGGCGTCTGCTTCGTCGTGCTTGCCGCGATGTTTATTTGCAAAATTTTAACTCTGAAAAAAGCTTAAATCGGTCTAAATTTAGACCGATTTTGCTATACTCGCCGCATGAGAGCTTTACGCGAGCATAATTTTAAAATTTACTTCATCATCATTTTCGCAAGCCTTTTCGTGGTGCTTTTGGGCGTGAAAAACTACGAGGACGCCAAGGCGCAGATCACGGCGCTCGCGGATAAAAACAAGATCGCCGCGAGCGAAAATATGGTTGGGAATTTCTCGTTTTGGCTAGACGAGCGGCTGCACTCGCTGGTGCGCGCGGCTAAATTTATAGAAAATGCAAACATCTCGCAAGACGGCGAAAAGTTGGGCAACTTCATACGGCTTTTAAAGGAAAACTCAGCAGAATTCGACGCCTTGCAGTT
The DNA here is from genome assembly GCA_963528285.1 of uncultured Campylobacter sp. GTDB lineage: Bacteria > Campylobacterota > Campylobacteria > Campylobacterales > Campylobacteraceae > Campylobacter_A. The sequence goes on from CAURVK010000026.1 coordinate 19,234, forward strand.
TTTGCGCGAGGACGGGGAAATATTCGTCGACGGCAAGGAGCTAGAGGGCGACGAAGCTATGCCAAAGAGCCTTCGCAAGGGGCTTGTATGGTTTGAGGAGACCAAAAACACGCTAGCGCCCACGGTAAATTTTATGCAGCGCCATAAAACCCTAGGCGAGCCGACGCTAAATTTATGCGTGCCCGTGCTGGACGGCGGCTCGTTTGCAGGTGTGTTTTGCGGCGTGGTGAAGCTGCAAAACATACTAAAAAATATGGAAAAATTTAAACTCGCGCCGGATTCCTACGCCTTTATCGTCACGCACGGTGGCGAAATTTTAACTCCGATGAAGGACGCGCCGCTAAAAAAGCAGATCGAGGATAAATTTAAAGAGCTTTTCCTGCGTGACGAAGACATCACGAGCCTAAAAATCGGCTCAAATTTCATCTCCGTCGCCGAGATCCCCACGCTAAACTGGTTTATAGGCGCAGGCACCGATAACGAAAAGGAGCTCGCCGCGCTGCTCAACTCCGCGCTAAAAAATGCCCTTATCCTGCTTTTTGCGTTCGCGGCTTTGGCGCTCGTGGCAAATTTCCTCCATAACTTTATGTACTCAAAAATCAAAAACCTGCAAGACGACTACGAAGCCCTGCTCAAGCATAAAGCCCGTATGAGCGAGGCTGGCGAGCTAATCAGCGGCATAAATCATCAGTTCATTCAGCCGGTTAATTCGCTAAATTTGATGATCTCAAGCCTGCTCATGTTGCAAAAAGACGGCAAGCTAGACGCCGCTACGCTAGAGCATATGCTGCAAAAGGGGCAGGCCGCGACCGTGCTTTTAAGCGATACGATCGAGATTTTTAGAAATTTTTATAAAAGCAGCGACAGCCCGCAAAAATTTAGCGTGCAGCGCTGCATAAAAGACCTGCTAAAGCTCATGCACACCGAGCTTAGCAAGGCAAACGTCGCGGTAAGCCTGCGCGAGTTTAAAGACGAAGAGGCCACGCAACGCATGGGCATCGTGCAGCAAATTTTGCTCATCCTCATACACAACGCAAAAGACGCAGTCGTGGAGCGATACAAAGACGAGATTGCCAAGCGGCAAATTTTTATCGAAGTCAAATTTGAAAACGGCATGTGCAAAATATCCGTCACGGACTACGGCAGCGGCGTGAGTAAGGAGCTTCGGGATAAAATTTTAACCCAGCCAAAAACCACCAAAAAGCAAGGAAGCGGTATCGGGCTGTATTTTGGCAAAAAGCTAGCAAACGAAAAGCTTTCAGGCGATATCAGGCTACTAAGCGCGGGCGATCCGACGATGTTTGAGCTGAGCTTTGAGATAAATTTAAAGGAATAAGATGCAAGAGCACTTAAAGCTGCTTAAAGACCTAACCGTCCTCATCGTCGAAGACGACGAGATCGCAAGGGAACTGCTAATAGGCGGGCTAAAGCCCTACTGCCTAAGCGTCTGGGGTGCGGGCGACGGGCTAGAGGGGCTGGAGCGCTTTAAAAAGCTAGCTCCCGCCATCGTCATCACCGACATCCACATGCCCGCGATGAACGGCTTTGAGATGATGAAAGAGATGATGCGCATAAAGCCCGCGCAAAAATTTATCGTCTTTACCTCATACGACACCGACGACAACCTCATCAAAAGCATCGAGCACGGCGCGGCGTCGTTTCTAAAAAAGCCCGTCGATATCGCTGCCCTGTGCCGCCTACTAGTGGCTCTAACCTACGAAAAGGACGAAAAACTCGTGCGCCTGGGCCCGCAAACCAGCATAAATCTCGCCAAAGAAAAGATCTACAAAAACGGCGAGGAAATTTATCTATCATTTTTGCAAAACAAGCTCTTTTGGCTCTTTGCGTACAATCTAAACAAGCTCGTGAGCTACGAGATGATCGAGGAGTTCGTCTACGA
>CAURVK010000027.1:0-20839 GCA_963528285.1 uncultured Campylobacter sp.
GCAGCTTGGGCGCGGCGCGGGGCTTAGCGAGCTGCTGGGTATGCAGGAGCTCGAATCTCGCGATGACTACGTGATCGCTCGTCCGCTTTTAGGCGTGCGAAAGTGCGAACTGGAGCGGTTTTTGTGTGATCGAAACCTAAAATACTTCACCGACGAGACGAATTTGACGGACCGGTTTAAACGCGGATTTATTCGCGCGAAATTTAGCGAGCCGTTTTTGGACGAATACTTTAGCGGCGTGAAAAAAAGCTTTGAGTTTTTGGCGGCCGACGCGTTAAATTTAACTCCCGAAATTTCTAACCCCGCACCTAAAATTTATCTCATAAAACGCGGCGCAAATGAGATTCGCGGCGTCGACCAGACGTGCAAGCGGCTAGGGCTCGTGCTAAGTGGCGCACAGCGAAACGAATGCGCGCGCTGCCTAGAAAATGGCGCTGACTGCGTGCTAGGCGGCAAGGTAGCCGTGGGCGCGAGCGAAAAATTTATCCTTGTAACGCCATATATCAAAGCGGCTATGGAAAAGAAATTTAAAGAAGCGTGCAGACGGCTCGCCATCCCGCCGATAAACCGCGGATTTTTATTTGCTTCGGGCGCGGATCTATCCAAAATTAAAGAACTTTTGTAAGCTTTGGTATGCAACTGCGGCTAAAAATACACAAATTTTAAGATCGATAAAATTTGATCGCCGCGTCTCGCATAGCCTTTGCGCAAGGTTGTGCGGTCGGGCAAAATCGCAAATGCAAACGCCGCCAAAGGCTAACCAAATTTATCAAATTTAAAAGCCGCAACGATCACTCCCCGTATTTTTTCTTTAGATCGTCCCACGTCACCAGCGTGCGTTTGCCCTCTAGGCTGCGGATGCGCGTGACGTCTTGCATCATCTCTAGCACCCCCTTAAATACGCCATTTTCATCGCGTACGGCCACGTAGTAGATGTAGATAAATTTGCCGTGAAGCTCCAGCCAAAAGTCGATCTCGTCGCGCTCGCCCTTGCGAAAGGCGTCGATGATCTCTAGAACGCTAGCTACGCTCTCGCGCGGGTGGCAGTTTTTTACGTCGCGCCCGATGACGCCCGCGCTTCGTGGAAATACGCGGTGCTTGGTGTCGGTGTAAAATTTTACGATCTCGTTTTCATCGACGAATGAGAGGTCAACGGGCATATGCTTATAAATGAGATTGATTTGCTCTAGCGTAAGCTTGCCCGTGGCGACGTCAAAAACCGCGTTTTTATCGCTTTTTGCGTTTGGATTTAGCCCGTATTTACTCATCAAATTTGACAGCTCTTTTAGGAAATTCGGATTTAAAACCGCTTCGTTTAAGTTGCCGTTTTGTAAATTTGCCGCGCTTAAATTTGACTCGCTTTGTAAATTTACGTCCTTTAAATTTGCCTCCGAGCCGCTACCGGACTCCAAATTTAACGGATAAAATTCGCTCGGCTTTTCGATGAGAAAATACCCAATCTCATCATCGCCGCGTCTCATCGCGCGAAACTCGTCCTCGCTGATTAGCTCCAGCGACGTCGGATAGAGCGCCGCCTCCTCGCGTGCGAGCAGATCGAGTAGATTTTCGTAGATCTCGTGCTGCGCCGCGATAAATTCGTCTGCCTTGCCGCCTTCTAGCAGCTCGCGCGCTGCGGCGATACCGTCGCGAACCTTGTTATCAAAGCTCCACATGAAGCGCGACGGGCGGTCAAAGCCCTTGTTTTCGAGTATCGAGTAGAGTTGGTGCTGCTTTCTGGCAAAGTGCGTTCTGTTAAAGCTGCCTAGTTTGTCGTAAATTTCAAGCCATTCGTTTTTGATAAATTTCTTTTTTAGTAGCTCTTTTGCCTTTGCGATTAGTTCGCGCGCGGCGTCGTTTTCGTTGATATAGGTAGCGATAGGATGGTCTTTTGGCAGCCTAGGGCGCTCGGTAGTTAGGATACCGCGCAGGATTTCTGATAGCTCGGCGGCGTTGTCGTCGATAAACTCGCTCTTAAAGCCTAAATTTAGCAAATTTGCGCGCACATTTTTAAAATCTGCCGGCGTGAGTTTCGTTAGCTCCGATTTTGCAGCTTTTCTTGAGGCGAAAAAATTTGCCGCTCCGTTAAGATAATCCCTTAAAATCGCAGTCGCCAAGGCAACGGCAGCGTTGTTAAATTTGATCATTTTTTATCCTTAACTTAAAATTTTAAGGATTATACAAAAAGCGGAGAGTAAAAACTTTGATTTATCTTAAGCTGTAAATTTTGACGCCAAAGGTCGCGTCGATCTTTTCGGTATCCTTGCGCATTTTGATCGGAAAGTCGATTTTGACGATATTTTCGTAGCTTTGTAGCGCGTCCATAAACTCGTAAAATTTAGCAGGAGTTTTCATGGAGCCCATTACCGTTAGCTCATAGACCGAGATCTCGCCTTTTTTTGCGGCCTCTTTTGGTTCGCTTAGATTTACGTTCATAAAGTACTTTGAGGCAAATTGAGTAAAATTCTCTACGTCAAATTTGTTTTCAAGAGCGTCTAATACGGCCTTATCGTTTTGCTTTATCTCGTTTAGGGCTTTTGATTTGGCGTCGTAGAGCCTTTGCGTTTGCGCACTTGTGGCGATTTGCATGCGACTTTCGTATTTGGCCTGCTTGTATTCTTTGATACTCGGTACTAAAAAGCCAAATATCATCACAAGGCAAGCGACTATAAAAATGAGAATATAGATGAGTAATTTGGTAACGTCGATATTTTGTAGGCTTCTGTCTTTACTCATTTTTATCCTCTAAGCTGTCGGTTTTATTTGTGCTGATGAAATTTAGCCAGCCGCTATCTAGTTGATAAAAAGAGGTATTTGACGTGTTAAAAATCGACTTTAGCGGCGTGGCGAGTAACATATTGTAAATATCTCGGCTAGGCGTAGTGCCTTTTACGACGAGTGAGTTTTTATCCATCGAGATCTCGTGTAACGTGATGCTTGAGGGGACAAGATCGAGTAGATTACGCAGGCTTTGCTTTAAGACGGCATTTGAGGCCGCTATTTCGTTTGCGCTATCTCTTCTTTGCTTTAAAAGCGCAGTGAGCTCGTCGGCTTGCTTGATTTGCTCTTGCGTCTGCTCTTGTTTTTGTTTTGAAATTTGTGTTTCGTTTCGTAGCGAGTTGCTTTTAAACTCAACAAAGAAATTTGCCGCAGCAAAAAGCAACACTATCGTAGCGATAAAAAACAGCCAAATTTTGCTAAAAAGGTTAAAAATCGGTTTTCTCTGAGGTTTTATAAAGCTATAACTAGTCATTTTCCAACTCTTTTTTCATTAGCTCGGTCATCGTTTTTAGCGTATCGACAGGATAAACGGCGGTTTTTACTAAGAGTTCGTTTTCTAGATAGTGTAAAAACGTAGTGCTCGTCCTCTCTGTAGCGTCGAAAATCACGACATTTTCGATAAAATCGCCCTCATAAAGCGGATTTGAATAAAATTCTTTAAGCGCCAGCGATATATACCGGTACATACTCATATCGCGCCCAAATATCGATACCGAGGCGGTTACATCGGTGGATTCTGGCATATTTATATCGTAGTCGAGGTCGGCAAACTCCTCTTGGTTATCGCCGGTCTTTAACATATCGTCTAAATTTTCTAGACCGTCCATGTTGTTAAAGCTTTCGTCTACATTCGTGATAAAATCATCTATCTCGTCGCTGTTTTCTTTATCAAATTCGATGTTCTCGTCGTCCTCATCTAGCTTACAAACCGTGGCGTATTTTGCGCCGTTACCCGATGTAATGCAGATGGCGAAAATTTCTTTGCAGGCATAGATAAAAAGCGTCTTTGCTGTAGATAATTTTTGTTTCTCGATCTCTTTTTGCATAAGTACTATGGGCGAATAAAGTACGTCTATGTCCGTATCGCCAAATTTACTCTCGGCGGCTTTAACGTCTGAAAGTTTTGCATAGATTAGCCAATTTTTAGCGGGATTTATGCAGGTTATCTCTTTTGTCTTTATGCCTAATTTTTCGAGATTTTCGGCATTTTTAGCTTCAAACGCTCCTTGTTCGAGCGCGTCGAAAAACAGCGAAATATAAACCCATTTATACTCTTTTTGTAGATTTTTTAGATACTCTTTTATTCTGTCTGAGATTTTGCCGGACTCATCTAGGTCAAATTCATTTTTTATCGTTTTGATCGGAGTTGCACCCTTGTATGCTTCGCCGTAAAATATGCATTTTTTAGACTGGATAACGGCGCTAAGATATAAGACGCTAAAAAAACGACGTATCAGCAAAGATTTCTCCTAAAAATTACGATGCGTTATAATACCCAAAAAGCCATAAAATAGAGTTAAAACAGCTCTTTTTGTAGGGTTAAAAATTTATCTTTTATTCGTTTTGCTTCTTCTTGCAGCGACGGATCGGTCAAATTTGACGGCTTAAGCTCTGCATAGTCGCTCACGGCGATGTCGCACATCATGCGAATTTTGTCTAAATTTACTTTGCTTACCTTGCCTGACTTGCTGATTTTTTGGATATTTTCTAGATAGCCGTTTGAACGGGCGATGTAGAGGGCGTATTTTTGCGAGATTTCGCTTTGTACCATCACGGTGTGGGCTAGTTTGTTGTAAATGTCTTTATGGTAGGCTGATTTTGAGAGCTTATAGGCGGTTTCGTAATCGCCCATTTCGTAGTAAAATTTGGCTCCAAGTGCGTTTTTGTAAGACGGACTAAGCGTAACAAATGAGACAAAAATAGCCGCCAAAAGCGCTCCGATAATTAAAATAACGGTCTTTGAGCTCATTTTTCCATCTCCTTTTTTATCTGCTCTCTTGCGGCTTCTAGCTCCATGCCTGTCACGCTAAAAGGCGGCGAGAGCATATAAGAAATCTCGCCAAACGGCTTTGGGATTATCATCTTATCCCAGCTTTTTAGCTGCCAAAATTTGCTCGCTTCGTAGTTTAAAATTTGTATCGGCGCATTTTGCTTTTGCGCGATGACGACGGCTCCGTCGGCGACGCTGTGATACGGACCGCGCGGACCATCTGGAGTGATGATGACGTCGGTGCCGCTTTTTAGCTCTCTAAAGCTTTGTGCGAGAGCCTTTACTGCGCCTTTTGAGCTACTGCCTCTGATCGCGCCGATACCGAAAAACGAAATCACGCGCGCGATGATCTCGCCGTCTTTGTGGTCGCTGATTATTACCTTGGCGCGTCTTTGCGGATTTTGGCCGTTTTTCCACCAGTGAACGTAGGCAAAGCTCATCAGTGCAAGCCTGCCGTGCCAAAACAGCACTACGCAGGGCTCGTTTGTCAAATTTGTCTTAGAAAAGCTCTTTTTGCAGGTTAAAAATATAATCCAAATAAAAAAATATATAATGCGCGGGGCTAAATTTATAAAAATATTTCGTTTAAATTTAGCCCACAAGCTCACCGTAAAGCACCATTCTTTTTGGGTCGTTCACGCGCACTTTTAGCGTCTTGCCTAGCAGTTCTTCGCTGCCCGCGACTTGAACGAGGAAGTTATTAAAGCTCCTGCCGGCGACGCCGCCGTTTGCGCGAAGCTCCTCAAAATATACGTCGAAAATTTTACCTTTTTGCGCCGCGACGATTTCGTCTAAAATTTCGTTATGGCGGCTTTGTAGGCGGGTTAGACGAGCGCTTGCGACGGCTTCGTCGATTTGATTTGTAAACTCCGCCGCCTTAGTCATCGGGCGGGGCGAATACTTAAAGCTAAAAATTTGCTCGAAGCGTACCTTTTCTAGCACGTCCATCGTATCCTCAAACTCCTCGTCTGTTTCACCTGGAAACGCCACGATAATGTCGGTCGAAATGCTAACCTCAGGGCACATCGCGCGCAGTCTAGCTGCTCGGTCTAAAAACCACTCTTTGGTGTAGCCGCGCTTCATCTCGCGTAGGACTTTGGTGTTTCCGCTTTGAAGAGGCATGTGCATGGATTTGCAAATTTTGGGATTTTGACTAAAGATTTCTAAAAATTTATCGTCCATATGGAGCGGATGCGGACTGGTAAATCGTATGCGCTCGACGCCACCTATCTCGCTGATCTTTACGAGCAGGTCGCTAAAGTCGATCTTCTCGTGCGTGCCTGAAAATCTCTTGCCGTAGTTGTTTACGTTTTGCCCTAGCAAGAAAATTTCCTTTGCTCCGCCCTCGGCGGCTTTTTTTACTTCGCGCAGGATCAAATTTGCGGGGATCGAGATCTCGTCGCCTCTGGTGTGCGGAACGATGCAATAGGTGCATTTTTTATCGCAGCCGATCGAGATATTTATGTGGCTTTTATACGGTGAGCCACGAAATTCGCCGAATGCGTACTCACTCTCGTCGTGATTTATGTCGGTGCTGATAAATTTAGGCGTCTTAACCGCGGCTGAAATTTTACTGACGTTTCGCGCGCCCAGGACGAAATCCACGTAAGGCGCCCGTTTAAAAATTTCGCTTCCCAGATGGCTTGCCGTGCAGCCGCAAACGCCGATTTTAGCGCCCGCTTTTTTTACTTTTTCAAAACCGCCGACCTCGCTAAAAAGCTTATGTACGGGCTTTTCGCGCACCGAGCAGGTGTTAATGAGGATGAGGTCGGCCTCGGAGATGTCCTGAGTGAGTTCGTAGTCCTCTTTTTGTTTGAGCTCGGCGATGATGTGCTCGCTGTCGCGGACGTTCATCGCGCAGCCTAAAGTCTGGATAAAGAGCTTTTTTTGCGCTACACTCAAAGGATGTGCACCTCGTACATGTAGTCGTTTTCGTCAAGTCCGTATTTTACGGTGCGGTGATAGACGCTAAGGCCTTTTTCCTCGAAAAATTCTACCAAAGCGATGAGTTGTTTGTGGCTGTTTTCTCTGTCGAAATAGAAAATTTGTTGCGGATCTTTTGCAAATGCCGCTTCGATTTTTTCAAGAGAGATCGTTTTTGGTTTGGCGTCAAGTTGCGTTCTAGCGAGTTTTAGCTCCATTTTTAATCCTTTGAAATCTTTAATTTAATCTGTGAATATAGCAAATTCATCATAAAAAACGCATTAAACTTCTTAAAAGTATAAAGCTTGTATAATACCTTTCTAACTCAAAATTTCCCCCAAATTTTAAATAACGGAGCAAAAATAATATGGAAAAAATAGCGGATATCATAGAATCTATCGCAAATGAAAAAGGGCTCGAAATCGAGGACGTAAAAGAGCGCGTCATAAGAGCTATTATCAATACCGCAAAGAAAATTTACGGCGAAAACTACGAATACGACGCGGTTATAGATAATGCGACCAAGACTCTTCATCTATATCAAAAAATCACCGTCGTTGAGGACGGCGACGAGCGCTTGGCCGAGGACAACGAGCACTTTCTAAGCATAAGCGAAGCAAAAAAAGTAGACTCTGGCGTAGAGATCGGCGATGAGCTAACCTACGAGCTATCTACCGACAACCTCGGCCGCACAGCCGCCCAGACGCTTCACAAGGAGCTTGAGTATCACATCCAGCGCCTTATGGAGGAAAAAATCTTTCAAAAATATCAAGATATGGTCGGACACATGGTTTTTGGCTCGGTCACGCGCGTAGATAGCGAGGAAAATACCTTCATCGAGATAGACGAGCTACGAGCCGTGATGCCGCGTAAAAACCGCATAAAAGGCGAGAAATTTAAACCTGGCGACGTCGTAAAAGCGGTCATAAAAAGCGTTTATATTGACAAATCTATGGGTATAAAGGTCGAGCTAAGCCGCACGTCGCCAAAATTCCTCGAAGCCCTGCTAAAAGCCGAAGTGCCCGAGATCAAAGACGGCCTCGTGCTGATCGCCGCAAGCGCTAGAATCCCTGGTGAACGCGCTAAAGTCGCACTCGTAGCCACCTCGCCTAACGTCGATCCCGTGGGCGCGACCGTCGGCACCAAAGGCGTGCGCATAAACGCTGTCACAAAGGAGCTAAACGGCGAAAATATCGACGCGATCGAGTATTCGGCAGAGCCTGCGATCCTTATCACGCGAGCGATGGCGCCGGCGATCATCAGCTCCGTAAAAATCGGCGAGGACGGTAAAGCCGTCGTGAGCCTAGTAACCGAACAAAAGAGCAAGGCTATTGGCAAAAGCGGCATAAATATCAGGCTAGCTAGCATGCTAACGGGCCACGAGATCGAGCTAAACGAGCTTGGCGCTAGAGGCGAGAGCAAAGATGAAAATGCGAAGGATCTAAAAGCGCTATTTGGCGATCTGTAGCTGATTTGAGCCCTTTGGTCGCATGCGTTTGGGGCGGTAAATTTAGGGCGTAGCAACAGGTCAAATTTGAGTAAATAAATCTAGCTCAAATTTGACCTGTTGCGCGCTAAAATTTGTCGCTTTTTATTTTTTACTTTAATGTGTTAAATTTGTCTGTATTCATAACCTTATAAAACGAAAGAAACCAGCGAGTAGTGAAATTTCAAGGCGGCGAGTAACCGCCAAATTTTAGGTTATTTATTTTTAGTAGAGCGGTACATCGGGTGCTGATAGTCGTTCCTCTCGCAGCCCGTAGCTAAAAGTGCAAACATCAAAACAAGCGCACTTAATATAACTTTTCTCATTTTCTCCCTTTTTTGCATTTCGTTTCCGCGCGATTATAGCAAATTTCGCCAAATTACCAAAATCTATGCGAGCAAATTTGGCGGAATTTGGGCGGAGCTATTTTGCGTCAAATTTGTCGCCGTTCAGTGAGAGTCAAAAAGTGCGTGTGTCAAATTTTCTAGCTCGCTTTCCGTCCTTGCTCGACTAGCGCCAGTGCACGATAAATTCGCATTCGCAGGCAAATTTGCTAGCCAAAGTTTATCCCGCCCAGCGACTCGTTTCGCGACGCCTCGAGTCATAATATATTAAATTTTTATCCAAAAAAAAGTAGAATATCTTAATTTTAAATTTAAGGAAAAATCCGTGTTGCAAGCATTAGCGCTTAGATATAGACCGCGAAATTTTAGCGAGCTCGTAGGCCAGGAGGCCGTCAGCACCAGCCTCACGCACGCTTTGGACGAGAGCCGCCTCACCCACGCCTACCTTTTTTCGGGGCTTCGCGGTAGCGGCAAGACCTCGAGCGCGAGGATATTTTCAAAGGCACTGGTTTGCGATCACGGCCCTACTAGCCAGCCATGCGAGCAGTGCGCCAACTGTATCGCCGCAAACGAAGGTCGCCACATCGACATCATCGAGATGGACGCGGCCAGTCACCGCGGTATCGACGATATAAAGGGGCTTATCGAGCAGACCAAGTACGCTCCTGCGATCGCGCGCTTTAAGATTTTTATCATCGACGAGGTGCATATGCTCTCCACGCCCGCGTTTAACGCGCTGCTAAAGACGCTTGAGGAGCCGCCGCCCTACGTCAAATTTATCCTAGCCACGACCGATCCGCTCAAGCTCCCAGCCACGGTGCTATCGCGCACGCAGCATTTTAGATTTCGCCAGATCTCGCGCCCGGACGTCGTCGCGCATCTTGACTTTATCCTAAACCGCGAAAACGTCCCGCACGAAAAAGAGGCTCTCGAGATACTCGCTCGTAGCGGCGCGGGCTCGCTGCGCGATACTCTCACGCTGCTAGATCAGGCCATCATCTACGCCAAGGGCGAGCTAACGCAAAGTGCCGTCGCGCAGATGCTGGGGCTACTTGATCCGCAGCGCATAGAGGAGATCTTGGCGCTCGTTATGAGCGGCGACAAATCGGCCGTAAGCGCGGCTGTAGCGCAGCTGGAGAGCTACGACGCCGAGATGGTGATAGACGAGATAACGGCAAATCTAAAGGCAAATTTCCTCGCGCAAAGTCCGAAATACTCGCTGCTTTTATACGAGAGATTTTTTAGGATCCTCTCGCAGGCGCGCTCGATGCTAAGCGTCAGCAGCGACGGCGGATTCGTGCTTGGCGTGATGCTTTTTATGATGATCGAGGCGATAAATCTAAAATCGATCGACGAGATGATAGCCGTGGACGCGAGAGAAAAATTTGCGGATTCGCAAGGTCGCGCGGCTGATTTTAGCGCATCTTCTGCGGCGTCAAATTTTGCTGGCGGACGAGGCGAAGCGGCTAAATTTGCGGCTCCTGCACAGACGGGGCAAATTTCAGCCTCTACTGACGGGTTAAATTTGACGGGTGCAAACGGGGCTAAACTCGCCTCGCAAAACGGCGCGGCTCAGGGGCAAAATTTGAGCGCTCAGACTCTAGCCGGCTCGGCAAATTTAAATGCCAAGACGCCGCAGGAGATGGACGGCCAAACCGGCGACTCGAAAACTCAAAATCCGGCCTACGAAGCGTTTTTAGCCAAAATTTACGACCGCAGCTTTGATCTTGGCGAGTGTTTTAAAAACTGCATCGAGTTTTTGGAGTTTTCAGACGGCTGCATGAGTCTGGCTTCAAGTGCGGCAGGCGACGATCAGAAGCGGCTTCGCGATGGATCGAAGGTGATTTTGCAGATCTTGCGCAGTCTTTTTGGTGAGAGCGCAAAGATAAAGATAACTCCCAGGCAAAGCCCAGAAATAGGGGCACAAGAGCAAAAAGGCGCGACAAATTTGGACAATGAGCACGCTAGCGCGGAAAAATCTGAGGCCGATGAGGCGACGCCAAACCAGGCTGGCTCCAAATTTGACTCGGACGACGCGCAAGAAAATTTAAGCCAAAACGACCAAGCGCAAGAGTCCGAACCCTCAAATTTGACTGAAAATTTGTTTTCGGGCAGTAAAAGGGAGGGTGTGACGGCTGCGCCCTTGGAGCAAAATTTAGACGCCAAATTTGAAAGCGGCGAGCAGGGTGAGCAAGCGGAAAATTTGACTCCGCAAATGCAGGCGGCGAACGACTCGGCGCCTAGTGCGCAGACCAATAGTGACTCGTTACGCGATGAAACCGCGCCCTTAAATTTAAACGAAAACGAGTCAAATTTCACGCAAAGCTCGCAGACGAATTTAAATCAACCCGCCGAGCCTAAATTTGCGCCTGATTTTGAGAGCATGCGCGACGATACGCACGATTTTCACGAGGCGTATTCGCTAAAATTTAAGAGCGACGACGACGCCCAAGTAGGGACGGATCTAGCGTTTTTAGATGACGAACTAAGACGGCTAGAGAGTCAAAATGCCGCAAAAACGGAGCAAAAACCAAGCAGCGCCACAGCTAAATTTAGCCAAAATAGCGCACCGCAAACGGCTACTTTTGGCGAGCCGCCGTTTGATCCTGATGATGTGAGCGAGATGTTTAGCGAGGCGGCCGAGTATGATGACGGCCTTTTTGAGCAAGACGCAAGCGAGCCGGCAAGCACGACTGCAAGGCAAAATTTAGATACGGCAAATTTAAGCGGCGATGAGTTTCAAAGCGAAGCAAATTTTGACGACTCGTTTTTGAGCGAGGCAAATTTAAACGCTCAAAATCCTACGCCAAATTTGGCCGCAAAAACCCAAACCGATCCTAAAGCCACAAAAAATCAAGCGGTTTTAAAAGAAGCCAAGCGACTATTTGGAGAGCCTAAAATTTTGGAGATTTGAGGCGTTTGATTTAGCTCGTTAAATTTGCATACCGTTTTGCTATTTTTGGTAGGGCGCGACCGTTAAAGCGTGGAACAATGGACTAAACGCCGACCAAAAAAAGCGCCTTGAACGCGAGCTAAAAATTGGCGTGAGTTTGGGCGAGACTACGCCGATGTTAGCGCAAAGAATAGCGCACGTTTTAGAGAAAAATAAACGTGACGCTACCGCTATCGCTCTAACCGGAGCGGGCGCGATAGTAAGCGAAATTCGCCAAGCCTTTTTTGAGGCAAACGACGACGTCATAAAATGCTACAAATACCAAGCCACGCTAGATACTCGCACGTCAGAACTATGCAGAGCCTACGACGGGCTAATCTGGGATAAGGACTACGAGCCTATCGGGCATAATTTCCCGTTTCGCAAACCGCGCGTAAATACTCATTTTAACTGTCGTAGCGTCATAATACCCGTAACCAAAAGCTGGGATGAGTTAGGCGTCGAGGGAATGGACGAAGCAAGCGGTCGCACTAGGTCAAGTATGAACGGCTACGTGCCGCAGGATATGACGTTTAACGACTGGCTAAAAACCCAAAGCTCCGAAACGATAGAAAAGACGCTAGGTAAAGGCAGAGCCGAGCTATTTATGCAAGGCAAGATCACTATGCGGGATTTGATAACGCAGCAGGGGCGCTCGCTTGACTTGAGCGAATTAGCCAAGAAAAAGAGCGTTTGGGAATACTCAAAAGAAAGCGTTAAGCATTTTGAAGTACCGAAAGAGCTAAAAAAGCGGATAAATTTAAATACGGATAAGATTAGGGGCTCGATTAAATATCTATACGAACACCATAAAGATGACGGAATGTTTAAAGATGAAAACGAGGTAAAAGCTATCATTGCCGACGCTCTAAAAAATTATGATTATATTAAGCCATCATCTCGCAAGGGAGGTTTTATCATAGCCAAAGCGCTAAACGGCGACAAAAATAAAATGATAGACATAGGGATAAACCCAACCGATGGCGTAATTTTTCACGTAAATAAGAAGCGTTGGGATAGTGATATGAAAGCATTTCAGAAAAACAGATAAGGCGGTGAGACCACCCACACCCTCACACGGATAGACCTCCGCAGGAACACTGCGTGCTAAACGGGGCGGTAATGCTTTGCTAGGAAGCTGGGCCATTTTCCTTGCGGTCAGACCTTTCGCCTTAACTGTATCGTAATTATACCATATTTTTACCAAACCAACCCCGTTTAAAATTTAAGTTACTATTCTATCAAAGGCGGTGCCTTAAATTTAACTCTTGTGGAGGATAGGATGGATATTGAGGAGCTAAAAAAGCAAGTCAGTGATTTGCAAGCAGAAAAAGAGAGAATGGAAGCCAAAAATAAAGAGCTTTTGGCGGAAGTTAAAAAGGTAAAAGCTAAAAAACGCTGATGATTGCTCATGCCCGCAAAGAGGCGGACTGCAAAAACTAAAAGCAAATTTGAAAGGCCGCGTTAAATTTTGGCGCTAAAATAGCCGTCGCTGGCATAAATTTAAGCGGCGACGGTTTGTAAATTTATAAAATTTAGAGTATTTTAAAGTAGGTCGGCGAGCCGCGAACGACTCGCACAAGGGTTAAATTTATCTAAAAACGCAACTTCACTATTCGTTTAATATCGAAAGCAGCTCTTTGTTGTCCTTGGTTTTTAGCATCTTGGCGTATAAAAACTTAAGCGCCTCTACGTCGTCCATCGTCGCGATCGCCGAGCGGATAGCCCAGATCTTTTGCAGTTCGTCCGGTTTTTGTAGTAGCTCCTCTTTTCTGGTGCCTGATTTTAGTACGTTGATGGCCGGGTAAATACGGCGGTCGGAGATGTTGCGATCTAGTACGATCTCGCTATTGCCAGTGCCTTTAAACTCCTCGAAAATCACCTCGTCCATACGCGAACCCGTGTCGATGAGTGCGGTAGCAATGATAGTGAGGCTGCCGCCGTGCTCGATATTTCGAGCCGCACCGAAAAAGCGTTTAGGTTTATGCAGGGCGTTTGCGTCCACGCCGCCCGTTAGCACCTTGCCGCTTGGCGGAGTTACGGTGTTATAAGCGCGCGCCAGGCGGGTGATGCTATCAAGCAGGATGATTACGTCCTTGCCCATTTCTACGAGGCGCTTGGCCTTTTCGATAACGAGTTCGGCGACGCGCACGTGGTTCATCGCAGGTAGGTCAAACGTCGAGCTAAATACCTCGCCCTTTACGCAGCGCTGCATGTCGGTGACCTCCTCGGGACGCTCGTCCACGAGCAAGACCATGAGATGCGACTCTGGGTGGTTGCGTGCGATGCCGTGGGCTAGCTCTTTCATGAGCTCGGTTTTACCGCTTCTAGGCGGGGCGACGATGAGGCCGCGCTGACCCTTGCCAAGAGGCGTAAAGAGATCGAGCACGCGGCCCGTTAGCTTCATTGGATCATATTCGAGGCGAAGTTTTTCCGTCGGGAAAAGCGGAGTTAGGTTGTCAAATAGCGGGCGCTCCTTAGCCTCGATTAGCGGCATATAGTTTAGCGCTTCGATTTTTAGCAGGGCGTAGTATTTTTCCTGATCTTTTGGCTCGCGCACTTGACCCGTCACGATGTCGCCCACGCGCAGGGCAAATTTGCGAATTTGAGAGTTTGAGACGTAGGCGTCGTTTGAGCTGTCGCTGATGTTTGCGTCTACCGAGCGCAAAAAGCCGTAGCCCTCGCTCGTGATCTCTAAAATGCCCGTAAAAAGTATAAATCCGCCTTGTTTGGTTTGGGCTTTTAGTATCTCAAATATCAAATCCTGCCTGCGAAATTCGCGCGGATTTTCGACGCCGACGCTGTTTGCGATCTGCACTAGCTCGTCTAAGCTTAGCATTCTTAGTTCTTCGATTTTGTGGCCGTCGACGGGGATATGAGTGCGCGAGTTTGGATATTTTTTGGTTGTTTTTTGATTTTCCTGCGCCGAATTTGCAGGCTGGGTTACGTTATTTTCCATCGTGTCCTCTTTAAAATTACGGAATAATTTTGTAGATAAATTTAAGTTTCAAAAGAAGTTTTTGAAAAACCGCATTTTATAAAATTTTGGCTTTGATGTCAAGAAGCGGTATAATACGCCAAAAATGAAAAGGAATCTCAAAATGATGGATTTTAAAGACGGTAAGCGCGAAAAAACGATAATAAAAACCGCGCTTATCGGTATAATTACGAATTTTTTCTTAGCCGGGGCGAAAATTTTCATCGCTATGGTTTCAAACTCGGTCGCTCTGATATCAGACGCTGTAAATAACCTTAGCGATGCAGGCTCAAGTATCATTACGATTTTTGGATCAAAGCTAGCTAGCAAGATGCCCGACGAAGACCACCCCTACGGCTACGGCAGGACCGAGTATATCGGCGGTCTCATTGTTTCGGTTATAGTGCTGATGCTTGGATTTCAGTTTCTAAAAACCTCCGTAGAAAACATCTTTGCGCCTAAGCCCACTAGTTTTACGATGCCGTTTTTAGCGTTTTTGTTCTGCGCGATATTCGTCAAATTTGCGCTCGGCTTTTACTATAAAAAGATCGGCAAACAGACCAAATCTATCTCGCTTAGAGCCGTCGGCCAGGAGGCTTTGGGCGATGCGATCATCTCGTGCGTGATCTTGGTTTCAGCTGGGCTTTCATACTTCGCCGACATCCAGATAGACGGCTACGCTGGCGCTTTGGCATCGCTTTTTATTATCATAAACGGCGTACTTTTGATAAAAGAAACCTTTGATAAAATCATAGGTCAGCGCGTCGAAAGGGAGATCAGCGACGAAATTTACGCCGCCGTAAATCGCTGCGATATCGTGCGTGGCGCATACGATTTGATCCTTCACAACTACGGCGCTCAGCGATACGTGGGCTCGGTAAACGTCGAAATAGACGAGCATTTGCCCCTTAGCGAGGTTTCGCAGAGGCTAAACGAGCTTCAGATTAAGATTTATAAAATTTACAGGATTTATCTGGTTTTTGGCGTTTATAGCGTAAATTTGGGGCAGGACGAGAGCCGCGCCTGTGTGGCAAATTTACTCTCGGAGTTTAGCAGCGTGCGCGGATTTCACGCGTTTTTTATAGATACTAAGAAAAAGAGCGTGAGGTTTGACGTAGTGGTCGATTTTGCCGAGAAAAACCTAAGCCGGCTGCGCGCCCAAATCGAGCGTAAAGTCGCGCTAAGCTTTCCGGGGTATAAAATTTTCATCGTGATAGATAGGGAGTTTGCGTGAAAATTATTTTTAAGGTGATATAATTGAAGTTCGTAAACTTTTTTAGTGAGGTAATTTTAAGATGAATGGTGTTTCTATGAAAGAAATTTTTGTAGTTCTTTTTTGTGGTGTATTTTTGGCAGTTGGAATAATTATTAACTATTATGAAATTCGCCCGAAAAAGATTATTAAAGAATTGACTCAAAGAATTATAAATGGCAGAATCGGTATCGAATCTGGCTTTATAGATAGTAAGTATGGTATTGTAAAAGACGATGTTTATAATTTAATATGGCAAGATAATCAAGATATATATAAAGCTTCACTTAGTCAAGCTATTAAATATTGTGACGAGCTTGACTATGCAGGTTATAATGATTGGAGGCTTCCAACCGTAAATGAGCTTTTAAGCATAACTGATGATGATAGACATAGTCCTGCTGTAAATAGCATATTTAATCATACAGGATATGAAGAAATAGGTAATGGAAAGTTATTATATGGACTATATTGGAGTTCTACAAAGTATAAACACTCCTTTGGTCGTGCATGGCTTATAAATTTTGATAATGGTGAAAATGTTGAGCAAGAAATGTCTTATTACGCCTTTGTTAGATGCGTTAGACAATATTAATTATAAAACTAGTGAGCACTGTAATGAAAAAATATATTATATTAACTTTATTTGTTTGCGAATTTTTTGCTACAAGTGAGGTACTAAACCCTACTTGCTACAGAGATAATATAAAAAATGTAGTTATATGTAGCGACAAAAAGCTTGGTAAATTGATGTGGCAAGATGAAATACAAGATTTTGAAGGCACATACGGACAAGCGGAAGAATATTGCAAGTTAGTTAATTTGGGAGGATATGCCAACTGGAGATTACCGACTAGAATTGAGCTTTTAAGTATAACAAATAAGACGAATATAAATTTTAATGCAAATATGGCGTTTAAAAAGAGGAAGCACGGGTCTAATAAAGATAAGCTTGATTGGTTGCTTGATTTTATGAATTATTATTGGAGTTCTACCAAGTATACTGCCAAAGAGGATTTGCAAAAAATATGGGTTGTAAATTTTTATGATGGTAAAAGTAGCCCAATGGAGCCATCTAGTTATGCGTTTGTCCGGTGTGTCAGGCAGGATTGATTCGACGGGTTATTTGCCTAAATTTACTTTTTTGTAATTAAATTTATGGCTGAAATTTAACGAGCCAAATTTTATTTAAACTTGCGACTCATAAAATTTGCGCAGCTCAAATTTTCGAGCGTTAAAAAAATCGTCCGTAAATTTGTTAGCACTCTAAAGGTGCGGGTTTTGGGCTGAAAATTACTAAAAAAACCACTAAATTTAGCAAATTTATCGCGTAAATTTAAAACAAAGTTTGGTGTGCTAGCAAAAACTCTTTAAATTTTACCGTCAAATTCGGACGCAAGCGAAATCCGCGCCAAAGCCTGCAAAATCAAGCGAGGCTTTAGAAATTTTGCGTATAATCTAAAATCTTAAAACGAAAGAAAAAAGTAACCGATGGGCAAATTTAAGTGCGCGCATTGCAGGGGCGAATTTGAGCGCAAGGCGCTGATAGAGCGCGGCGGGGAGCTGTTTTGCTGCGAGGGATGCGCGGGAGTTTACGAGATACTTAACTCAAGCGGGCTTGGCGAGTTTTACGAAAGGCTTGGCAAAACTACGCTAAATCCCGCTCGGGGCGCAAAAAACGCGGCGCAAAAGTCGCAAGAAGACCTCGCGGCTATTTATCAAAATTATGTCAAAAACGAGAACGGATTTAGTAAAATCTCGCTCATCATCGAGGGCATCCACTGCTCGGCTTGCGTCTGGCTAAACGAGAAGATTTTATTTGCGCAGAAGGGAATTTTAGAAGTAAATATAAACTCTGTTAACAATAAAGCCCTCATCGTCTGGGACGAAAACGAGGTAAATTTGGCCCAAATTTTCGCCCTCATCCACTCTGTCGGCTACGAGCCCTACCCATACGACGCGCAGGCTCAGGAGCAAAGACTCGCGGGGCAGAGGCGCGAATTTTACGCTAGGCTGCTTGTCGGGATATTTTGCACGATGAACATCATGTGGCTGGCTGTCGCGCAGTACGGCGGCTACTTCACGGGTATGCGCGCCGACGTGCGCTCTATCATAAATTTCGCCGAATTTATCCTCGCTACGCCGGTGCTTTTTTACACGGGAAGCGGGTTTTTTAGGGGTGCTTGGGGCGCGCTAAAAAACAAAACGCAAAACATGGATAGCCTCATCGTTACTGGTACGCTCGCTGCCTATATCTTCTCGATATACGCGATGTTTTCTAGGCGCGGCGAGACGTATTTCGACTCGGTTGCGATGATAATCACTTTCGTATTTATCGGCAAATATCTGGAAATTTTAAGCAAGAAAAAAGCCGCCGATACGCTCGATAACCTAAACTCGTTAAATTTAAACTCCGTTAGCGTCAAAAACGGCGACGAAATAACCCTAAAAAGCGCGCAGGAGGTGCGAGTGGGCGAACTCGTAGTCGTGAGAGCGGGCGAGCGCGTGCTGCTAGACGGCATCGTCATAAGCGGTGCGGCGAGCTTTGATCTCTCTAGCCTTAGCGGCGAGAGCGCGCCAGCGTATCTGAGCGCAAAAGAGGGCGAAAACGAGATAAAAAGCGGCTCCGTGTGCGTGGACGGCACGCTGGTTTATAAGGTCGGCGCCGTCTTTAGCGAGTCGGTGCTAGCCCGTATCATAAACCTGCTCGAAACCGCCGCAGCCAAAAAGCCGCGTATTCAGGCGCTCGCAGACGCTATCGCGGCGAGGTTTTCGGCCGCTATCACGGCGCTGGCGCTAGCGACATTTGCGTTTTGGTTCTGGCGCACGGGCGAGCTATCCGCCGCGCTCATCGTCGCGATCTCGGTCGTGGTGATCTCGTGTCCCTGCGCGCTAGGACTTGCCACGCCGGTTAGCACGCTCGTCGCGCTTGGGGCGGGTTTTAGGCGCGGGATACTTTTTAAAGAAGCTCGCATCATCGAAAGTCTAGCTAAGTGCGATACGGCCGTGTTTGACAAGACCGGCACGCTCACGTCGGGGCGGCTTAAAGTGAGTAAATTTACGCACGCGGACAAATTTGACGCAAACGCGCTTTTTTCGCTGGTTAGCGGCTCGGATCATCCAGTTAGCCGCGCCGTTGGCAAGTATCTGCGCGCAAATTTTAGGGATTTAAAACTTTTAGAGCTAAGCGGCTTTGAAAACATCGCAGCACGCGGCACGCAGGCTAAACTTGACGGCATAAATCTAGCGGGCGGTAGCGAGAAATTTATGCGAGAGCTAGGGCTTTATGACGGCGAAGCGGCGCGCGGGACTTGTTATTTTTTCGCCGAGGACGGTCAGATCGCGGCGGTATTTGAGCTAGAAGAGAGCCTAAAAGAGGGCGCCAAAGAGTGCGTAGTTGCGCTAAAAAACGCCGGTATGCGCGTAGCGATGCTAACGGGCGATAACGAATACGCCGCAAAGCGCGTGGCAGAGGGGCTTGACATCGACGAAACGGTCGCAAACGCGCTGCCTACGGACAAGGCCGCCTACGTGGAGAGACTGGCGCAGCAGGAGCGAAACGTGCTGATGGTAGGCGACGGGATAAACGACGCCGCCGCGCTTGCGCTATCAAGCGTGGCCGTGTGTATGGGCAGCGGAGCAGCCGTGAGTATCGCAAAAAGCGACGTCGTGCTGATGAGAGACGACCCCGCCTCGCTCGCGGCTGCCGTAGCGCTCGCGCGCAGGACCTACTGCATCGTGCGGCAAAATTTGGCCTTTTCGCTCGTTTATAACGCCGTGACGATACCGCTGGCGATGGCCGGTTACGTCGCGCCTGCCGTGGCTGCGCTATCGATGTCGCTAAGCTCGGTCGCGGTCGTGCTAAACGCGATGCGGGCTAGGAGCGAGCGATGAGCGGGGCGGTCGTGGCGATGATGATCGGGGTTTCTACGCTGCTTGGCGCGTGCGGGCTGGCGGCACTGCTATGGGGGCTAAAGACCAGGCAGTTTGACGACGAGCGAAAGTTTTTGGACGGGGCGAAATTTGACGACGAAGATGCGTTAAACGACGCCTATGAGCTGGAGCTTCGCCGCAAAGAAAAGGGCTACAAGCCGCCTGAGTGATGCGAATTTACGCTCATGTTTGGCTAGTCTTTACCACTAAATTTGTAGGATTTTGGTCGTAAAATTTGCCGCGAAATTTGATTTTGAGCGTGGGCGGCATTTGCGTTTTAAATTTGACGGCGAGGATTTCGGACTCGAATTTGGACCGTAAATTTAATCCGTTGCGGTTAAATGTCGTTAAATTTCGACTAACTACGGCGTAATGACGGACAAAAATTTGAGCATTGGATTTTGATGTTTTGGATGTTAAATTTAGCGTGCAAAATAGCAAAAACGCGTAAGCATAAGCCGGCAGAGTAAAAATCGGTTGTCCTTTGCCGGCAAACGGGTCGTCGGCAAATTCAGCCTCTCGTTGGCCAAATTTACTCAGTCTAGCGATGCCTCGCAATCAAATCAAGATTGCCGCTTGACGCACCAGCCAGGTATGCCGCCTGCTTGGAGTTTAGGCGGCCTGGAGCCGTTTAAATTTAATCGCTGCAATCACCGAGCGGGCGTGGCTTAGTACTCTAATTTTTTGTTTTCGTGCTTGCAAAAGTTCGCTCTCACAAGCCCTTTTAATCCACTTTTAGCTTTTTAACGATATGATTCCGCAAATTTTAACAAAGGAAACAACATGAAAACGCTAGTTATCTTATCGCACCCAAATCTCGCCGCATCGCGCGTAAACAAAGCCTTGTCACAGGTAGCAAAGGCTGCTGCGGACGTCGAAGTGCGCCATTTGGAGGGGCTTTACGGCTTAGATATCGCGCGCATAGACGCCCGCACAGAGCAAGACGCGCTAGCGGCTGCCGAGCGAATCGTATTTTTGTACCCGATGCACTGGCTAAACGTGCCGCCTATGCTAAAAGCCTATATCGATATCGTCTTTTCGCACGAGCTGGTGGGTTCCGGCGCGCTTAAAGGCAAGGTCTTGCAGCTTGCGCTAAGCGTCAGTACCCCGCTTAGCGAATACTCTAAACAGGGCGCGATCGGCTTTAGCTTGGATGAAATTTTAACACCGCTTAAGATCGCGGCAAACTACTGCGGGATGGACTTTGCCGTGCCGTTTATCAGC
>CAURVK010000028.1:0-18591 GCA_963528285.1 uncultured Campylobacter sp.
GGCATGAGCCTGCAAAGCTTTGATCCCCGGTTCGAATCCGGGTGTCGCCTCCAAAAATTATAAGGAGAGAAAATGCGTTATTTACTAGTGCTATTATCTGCTACTTTGTTTATGGTTGGCTGTTCAAATACTTGGCGCGGAGCCAAAGAAGACACGAGTAACGCCGTTGAATGGTCAAAGGAAAAAGTCAACAAAGGCGCTTCCTACGTTAAGGAAAAAACCGAATAAATTTGGCTATAATTAGCCAAAATATTTTTACGGGAGATGGCTGAGCGGTCGAAAGCGGCGGTCTTGAAAACCGTTGAGGTGTGAAAGCCTCCTGGGGTTCGAATCCCTATCTCCCGGCCACTATCTAATTACTGTCTTGGCTGTTACTATATTAGTATTCCTAGTTTTTGGCTATATTTTTGTAATTTTGAATAACTTCTTGATTTTATTGCGTGTATTATTTGCAGTTAAAGTAATATATTCCAGCGAGTAACCCCAAATAAAACGCAGTTATTAACCGTTAGCCTAAGGCAAAGCTACCAAATATAAATATCGGCACTATTTGGAGATTCGCTGACCAGTCCGTGACATATTTTATTTCTGTAGTTTAGCCCCATCGGCTCCGTTAGTAAAAATTTTAGCTCTTCCGTCAAATCTCTCCCGAGCAATTCATATATTTTTGGTTCTTGTAAAAGCGAGTTTATGCTTTTTTCAGATTCTACGCCGTATTTATCGATAGTAGTCGTAGGGATTTTTTCTTGTTTCAGTAAAATTCTCATCAAATGATTTAAAATTAAAAAATCTATATCAAAACCGTAATATAAACCCTGTGTCCAGATATCTATCCTATCAGCCGTAACCACACTAGAAATTTCTGCAAATACCATAAATGCAGCACATAAACACTCTATACTCCTCTAAATTTTGCCAAAATATAGGTAGTATTGCCGCTATTATTTTTGGCATATAGATTGCCTATGCTACTCATGCGAGCTCTTTTGTGTTTAAATAAATTAGCATTTAACAAATAAGTTGGTCAAATTCGAACCTAAAACAATTCCACACTATGCTTTTTGATTATTTTTTGCTCTTTGCGTAATTGGTATGTCGGAATCACTCTATCGTTGCAAATTTGACCAATCTCGGCTGAGCTACTCGCTCGTAGTCTTTCGTGTTTAAAATGATAGAATGATCTAGCAAACCCGCATTAAAGGCAAGCTCGGCGTAGCGCGTAAATAGGCTCGGATCGGCGATAAGCTCTAGCTCCTCATGAAAGCTAAACGGCGGAACGCTGCCAAAGACGCAGTCGGTGAGCCGCATGACCTCATCGAGGCTGGCCAGGCTTGCTCTAGTGCCGCCCAGTGCCTGTGCGATGAGCTGCAAATCAGCCTTGTAATCCGCCGGCAGCACAGCCAAAACATATCGTTTGGCGCCGCTGCCTTTTACGACGCAAACTAGTGCCTTCGCCCCCTGTCCTAGCTCCGTACCGCGCGCCACTGCGACCTCGGCCGACGTTTTGGCGCTCGCGTGAGACACTGCGCGAAAGTCTGCATTTTGCGCGCTTAGCAGCTCTTTTAGCTTCTCAAAAATTTGCTCGGACATCGTTGTTCCTTTATTCAAAATTTAGTTTAAATTATACAGCAAATTTTAAAACCGCCCTGCTCTTTTTTGGAAATTTAACAAGATAAACGCGTCCAAATTTGACCACATCTTGAGCCGCTTAAATTTAAATATTTTTGGCTATCATTTCGTAAATTTGCCTTAAAATAAACGTAAAGAAAAAGAGCAAATTTACAAAGGAAAAATCATGCAGATCGACAAAATCCAAATCGAAGCGGGTTGGAAAGAAGCGCTAAAAGAGGAGTTTTTGAGCGAAAATTTCGCTCGCGTAAAGGAAAATTTCTTGCGCGCAAAGGCTGCCGGCGAAGTATATCCGCCAAACGCGCTGATATTTAACGCCTTTAATCTCACGCCGTTTAACGCCGTCAAGGTCGTGATCCTGGGCCAAGACCCATACCACGGCCCGGGGCAGGCGATGGGGCTAAGCTTCGCTGTACCGCACGGCGTCAAAATCCCGCCGAGCCTCGCCAACATCTACAAAGAAATCCGCGACGATCTGGGCATAACTGAGCCAAACTCAGGTGATCTGAGCTACTGGGCGAAGCAGGGCGTGCTGCTGCTAAATGCGACGCTAAGCGTTAGTGCAGGGCAGGCTAACTCGCACTCAAATTTCGGCTGGCAGGAGTTTACGGACGCTGCGATCAGGAAGCTTAGCGATTGCGCCCAGAACGTCGTTTTCATGCTATGGGGCAACCCGGCTAAGGCCAAAATCCCTCTCATCGACGCTAACAAACACCTTGTACTAACGGCAGCGCATCCAAGCCCGTTAGCACGCGGCGCGTTTTTTGGCTGCAGGCACTTTTCAAAGGCGAATTTGTATCTCGCCGAGCACGGCAAAGCGCCGATAAATTGGGATTTAAATAACGCTAGTTATGGTGCTTTTATGCGGGGCCGCGACAAAATGAGCTTTTGTGATTTGGCTAAAGCGAGTTTGCAAAATTTGGTAACTATGCGGTTTTGATTGTGCCAGGCTACGTCAAATTTGCAATAAAAAGCTCGTCAAACTAGCTCTAGCGGGCTTAAAATTTACTTGTAGAGCCTTTTGGCTTTACTTGGCAAAAGCGACTCAAATTTTCTATAAAACAGGCCTACTTTTGCGCCTTTTCTGCTCTCATCTCATCTAGCACGGATTTTATCTTGGCCGATTCGCGCTCGCAAAATTTCTCGTCGCCGCTTTGCATGATTAGCGCCGCTTGGCCCTCCTGAGCTTTTTGCAGCTCGCTAAATTTGAGCTCAAACAGCCTAAATGCTTGCGGATCGTCTTTTAGCTGCTTGGATTTTGTTTCGTAAAGCTCGTTTAGGTAAATTTTGCTTTGCTTTACGTACTCCTCGCACGCGTTTTGAGCGCCTAAAACCAGTGTGCCCAGAGCACAAAACATCAATATTTTTCTCATCGTCGTCCTTTAAATTTGCGAAATTATACACTTTTTTAGGTTTTAAATTTTATAATTTTCAAAAATTTAAAGGCGGAAAAATGAGACGAAAAGATAGAGAACTAAGCGCGCAGGAGGGGCTTGCGATCATCGATGCGTGCGAGTACGGCACGATCTCTTGCGTTGGTGAAGAGGGCGAGATTTTTAGCGTGCCGATCTCGGTCGTGCGCGAGGGCGAGAGCGTATTTTTGCACGGCGCTCCCGCAGGCTCTAAGGCAAAGCTGCTAAAAGACGGCAAGAGCGTGACGTTAGTTTGCGTGAGTTACGCGCGGGTGCCGGTTTTGACGGACGAGCAGCTAGACGCGATCAAGGACGACGGCAAGGCGCTTGGCGCGAAAGTCTTTACGACAGAATACAAATCCGCCGTCGCCGTAACCAAGGCCTACGTCGTGGCGGACGAGGCGGCGAGGCTGCACGCGCTACGGCTGCTTAGTGAAAAATACACGCCAAACTACATGCGAACCTTTGACGTCGCGGCGGCTCACGGGCTAAAGGCGATGAATATCTACGAGCTAAAGATCGCGAACATAACGGCAAAGGCGAAGATTATTCGGGATTAAATTTGCGCTTTGGGAAGGCAAATTTGATGCTAAATTTTAAAAAATAATTACACGAAATTTGATGGCGATAAAAAAATAAAAAAGACGAAAAATCCCTCCAAGCGGAGGGATAAAAATTATTTAGGTAGTGTAGCTATAACTTGTTTCATTTGGTCAAGAGCAGGTTTGCAAGCGGCCTCTTGAGAGTCTTTTGGAAGTTGAGCAAACTGAGCTTTTTGGTCTTCGTAAGTGGATTTCATAGCTACCATTTGCGGATTGTCTTTTGTTTTTTCGACGAACTCGTCAACTAGCTTAAAGTACTCTTCGCAAGAAGGTGAAAGCTCAGCTGCTACGGCAGATACGCCCATAACGCCCAGTGCGGCAACTACTAACAATGACTTTTTCATATATTCTCCTTAGATGAAATAGGCGAGCATTATATCCTTTTTCTTTCCTTTTTTAGTAAATCAAATTTAAAAATCTCGTTAAAAATAAAAGTTAATTTAAATAAAAATAGATAAAATTATACCTATTATCAATTTCTTAATATAAAGGGGATGTCATGGGTAAATTTAGCATTATTGCGGCTGCAGTTTTACTGAGTGTAGCCTCGGCTCTCGCGCAGACGGGAGGAGCGGACGGCAAATTTAAGCGCGCCGATAGCAATACTACGGGATCGGTGAAGCTCGATATGGTTTCGGTCACGGCAAACAGGAGCGAAACCGACGTCGCTAAATACGCGGGCCAAGTCAGCGTCCTAAATCAAAACGACCTGGTAAAATCGCCGTCCGTCATCGACGCCCTTGGCTCGGTGCCCGGCGTCATGCTAGGAAACGACCACGGTAGACAAGTCGGCCAGTACTACAACATCCGCGGCTTTGGTTATCAAAGTGAAGCGCGCGTCATCATCGAACAAGACGGTATCAAGCGCTCGCCTTCGCTTTTTTCTAATCAAATTTCAACCTTTCGCGTGGATAACGACTTGCTAAAACGAGTCGAGGTCGTAAAGGGCGCTAGCTCCGTGCTACACGGCAGCGGCGCGGTCGGCGGTATCGTTAGTATGAAAACAAAAGACGTGAGCGACTTTATAAACCCGGGCAGCGACTACGGCGTCACGATCGGACACCGTCAGGAAAGCAACCACATGAACTCAAATCGAGCCGCCGTCGCAGCTAAACCTACGGAAAATTTCGGCATTTTACTATATGGCAAGCATGCGGATTTCGGCAAGATAAAGATGGCTAGAGACGGCAAGCGCTCGGGCGTGAAATACGCAGAAAACGACGAGCAGGTAAACACCGTCTTTGCCAAAACCGAATGGGCGATAACCAACGAGCATGCTTTGGAGGCTAGCGTATTTAACTACCACGAAAAATTCTCCTCCTCGCCTTGGCAGTCGCTTTTCTGGAGCGAGGATGCGGAGCTGCCTACCTCTGGACGGCTAAAACAGCGAGACTATAGCGTGATATACAAATATACTCCGCTAAATAACAGATGGATAAATTTCTCCGCTCAGTACTACAACGCAAAAGCCCTAAATCATAGAATCAGAACGGGCTTTAGCAGAGGCAATCCCGTCTACATCGACTACAAAAACAAAGACGACAGATGGGGCGTTAGGCTCAAAAACGAAAGCCTCTTTGAAACCGGCATACTAGAGCATAGGCTAGTTACCGGTATCGACTACGAGCATAGAAAAGAGGACGCGATATTTTGGCACAACGGCGAGCTTAGCGACTTTGGCTCGTTTCCGAATTTTTACAAAGATCTCGGTATCTACGCGCAGGATGTATTTAGCGTAGGTAGATTCGAGTTTACTGTGGGCGGCAGGTTTGATAAATTTAAACGCGGAGTCAAAAACGGCGATCACAACTCATACTCGGAGTCTAGATTTTCTCCAAAACTCGGCCTTGCGTACGAGGTTTTTGACGGCGTAAATTTACTCGCAGGCTACGCAGAGACATTTAGAGGACCGACGCCAAACGAAACGTCATCGGCAGGCCCGCTAAATCCGCACTACTGGTACATACCAAACCCCGACCTAAAACCTGAAATCGCAAAAGAGTACGAAGTAGGCTTTTCTATCGACAAGCAGGGGCTTTTGGGCGATGACGAGCTGTACTTTAAGGCCACCTACTACGACGGCAACATCAAGGATATGATAAATTTAAAAGCAAGACCGGACAAGGGCAACCCACCGTTTGACGCAGAAGCGCCGGGCAGACGTTACGGCATGTACGAAAACGTCGATAACGCAAAACGCCGCGGCATCGAGATCGAGTCCAAATACTCGATAAACAATCTTACATTCTCGCTCGGATACGATCATACGAAAATCTACGACAAAGCGACCAAAAAGATACTCACCGTCTACGCCGACAAGCTAACTTTAGGCGCGATGTATAGATACGAGCCGTGGGGACTTAGTCTGGGCGGCGATATGACGCACTGGTTTAGGCCTAACAACGACGAGAAATACTACGTCGTGCGCGGTCAAAAATACGAAAACGTAGACGAAACCTTTACTATCGTAAATTTTAAAGGTAGATGGGAACCGAAAAATTTCGACAGCTACCTGCTAAACAAGGGGCTAAAAATCAGTTTTGGCATCAACAATATCTTTAACAAAGAGTACATTTTCGCTAACGGACTAAAAAATACTTCTAGAGTGGGCAAAGGTAGAAACTTCTACGTAGATTTTGAAAAGACGTTTTAGCTTAACGCGGCGAGCGAGCCAAATTTGGCTTAAATTTGGTTCGCTTTTGCCGTTAAATTTGCCGTTTTTGAGGGCTCGTTTTTGTTTAAATTCTGCATTTGCGAGGGTAGGGCGCTAACGTCAAATTTGCCTTTTCTTACCCGCCCAAATTTAACCCGCCCGCTCCCGCAAATCCGCTTCTTAATTTAAATTTGACTATAATGTCTTAAAATTTAAAAGGAGCAAATTTGCAAAATTTCGCCTTGAAATTTCGCCCGACGAGTTTGGACGAGATCTGCGGACAGCGCGAGCTGGTGGGAGTTTTTAAAAAATTTATCGAAAACAAAAAAATCCCGCACAGTATATTTTACGGGCCGGCAGGCTGCGGCAAGACTAGCTTTGCTCGCGTCGTCGCGCGGTCGATGGAGTATGATTTTTACGAATTTGACGGCGGAAATTTAAAGATTGAGGAATTTCGCAAAATCCTAAAAAACCACGAAAACGCGCTCTCTAAGCCGCTATTTTTCATCGACGAGATCCACCGCCTCAGCAAAACGCAGCAAGAAGCCCTGTTAATCCCGATGGAAAACTACTGCGCCGCCATCATCGGAGCCAGCACCGAAAATCCCTATTTTACGCTAAGCTCAGGCATCCGCAGCCGCTCGATGCTCTTTGAGTTTAAGCCGCTTGCGAGCGAGGATTTTGAAAAGCTGCTCGAGCGCGTGCGCGGCGAGATTAAATTTGACATCTCGGACGAAGCCAAAGCCTATCTCGTAAAAAGCAGCGGAGGAGACGCGCGTGGGCTGCTAAATTTGCTCGAGTTTGCCGTGAGTTTGGATGAAAAAATAACGTTAGAGAATTTAAAAACGCTACGAGCTAACGCGGTTAGCGAAGGTGTTAGCGAGGATGACGTGCATTATGGACTGGCAAGCGCATTTATAAAAAGCCTGCGCGGTAGCGACGAAAACGCCGTTATATATTATCTGGCGCGGCTTATCGACGCTGGCGAGAGTGCTGATTTTATCGCACGTAGGATGGCGATATTTGCTAGCGAGGATATCGGTAACGCCAATCCTAACGCGCTAAATTTAGCCGCTAACGCGCTAGCTGCCGTTAGCAAGATCGGATTTCCCGAAGCGCGTATAATCCTGGCTCAATGCGCGATGTATCTAGCCCACTCGCCAAAGTCAAACTCCAGCTACAAGGCTATAAACGCCGCACTGTCCTACGTCAAAAACGAGCCGCCGCTAGCCATCCCGCCCTATCTCATCAACACCGCGCCCGAGGCCAAGGACTATCTGTATCCGCATAGCTTTGGCGGCTGGGTAGAGCAAAAATATCTCGAAAAGCCGCTTAAATTTTACGAGAGCAACGGCATCGGCTTTGAAAAGACGCTAGATGATTGGCTGGCTAAAATAAAATCTAAGGGCTAAATTTACAAGGCCTATGGCATGCGGCAAAATTTAAACGGCTTACATTAAATTTATGCCGATCAAATTTACCTATGGTGTCGCGCCAAATTTTACAAAAAGCATTGCGCTCAAATTTGCCGTATTTCATCTTTTGGTTTTTACCAGGCTTGTTAAATTCCTCGGTAAATTTGCGCAAACTCCAAACGTAACGGCAAAATCAAATTTAAAAATGCTTCAAAAATCGGTGTTTTGCGAAATTTGATCCAAATTTGATGTATATTTTTAAAATAGGCTAAAAAATTTTTATTATTTATTTTAGTTTTATATTTTTTTAAATATACTTTAAAAATTTTAAAAAATAAAGGCAAATCCATGCTCACCGACCTCGTAAGCTCTATAAATTCATTCCTTTGGGGGCCGTATTTCCTCATCGCGCTACTTTGTGGTACGGGGCTTTATTTTACGATTAGGCTGCGATTCGTGCAGATTTTTAAATTTAAAATGGGGCTTAACAGGCTTTTTGGCAACTTCTCATTGCACGGCGAAGCGGCGGGAAAATCGGGCATGAGTTCGTTTCAGGCAGTCGCCACGGCCGTTGCGGCGCAGGTGGGCACGGGCAACCTCGTCGGTGCCACAACCGCGCTCATCATGGGCGGGCCGGGCGCGATATTTTGGATGTGGTGCGCGGCGTTTTTAGGTATGGCGACGAATTTCGCAGAGATCTGCCTCGCGCAAATTTACCGCACCAAAGACGACAGCGGCCATATGATCGGCGGGCCGGCGTTTTATATCAGTCGCGGGCTAAAGAGCCGTTACGCCAAAGTTTTGGCGGCGTTTTTTGCGCTGGCGATCATTTTGGCGCTCGGATTTATGGGAAATATGGTGCAGGCCAACTCCATTTCGGACGGCTTTAAGGGCGCGTTTGGCATACCGCAGTGGGCGAGCGGACTATTTTTGGCGGCGATTTGCGCTATGATCTTTATCGGCGGCGTCAAAGCCATCGCCAGAGTCGCCGAAAAGATCGTACCTATCATGGCCATCCTCTATGTCGCGGTCGGACTTGTGATCATCTGCTTTAATCTTGATAAAATTCCGGGCGTCATAGCGCTTATATTTGAAGCCGCATTTAATCCGTCCGCAGCCTGGGGCGGTGCGACTGGAGCCACGATCGCTACGGCGATGAGATACGGTATCGCGCGCGGACTGTTCTCAAACGAAGCGGGCATGGGCTCGACTCCTCACGCGCACGCTGCGGCTAACGTCAAACACCCGGTAGATCAGGCGGTGCTCGGCATCATGAGCGTGTTCGTCGATACATTTATCGTGCTAAATATCACCGTTTTCGTCGTGCTTAGCGCCGACGTGATACATTTTGAAAACGGCAAAGCCGTGCTAACTGGCATCTCGCTCGTGCAAGAGGCCTTTTCGACGCATGTTTTGGGGCACGCTGGCGGCTACGGATTCGTGGCGATTTGCTTGTTTTTCTTTGCGTTTACGACGATTTTGGGTTGGTATTACTTCGCCGAGATCAACGTGCGTTATCTGTTTGGAGCTAAATTCGTGCGAATTTTGCAGATATTTGTCGTCGGATTCGTCTTTGCGGGTAGCTTACTTAAGATAAATTTCGTCTGGGAGCTAGCCGATATGTTTAACGGCCTCATGGTGCTTCCAAACCTGATCGCCATCATCGCGCTAAGCCCCGTCGTGGTTAAACTCCTAAAAGACCACGACGAAGGCAAAGAGTACGATCCAAGCGAGTATATAAGAAAGTCTTAATCGGCGATCAAATTTTACGGCAGTTGATTTTGCCGTAAAATTTGCTTTTAACTAGCGGGATAGAAATTTCCCGCGCTTATTTATACTTCAAATTTGGTCTACCGACCAACTTTTGCGGCATCAAATTTGAGCCGATTTAAACCCTTTCCGCTGCCTCTAAAACCACGCTTTTTAGTAAATTTACGCCGTTAGCGATGTCGCTCCAGCTGGAAAATTCCGCCGGATTGTGGCTGATACCGTCTTTAGACGGAATGAAAATCATCGCAGTCGGACAAAGTGCGCTCATATGCATCGCGTCGTGTCCTGCGCCGCTTGGCATGATCTCAAAGCTAAGACCGAGAGCTGCGGCTTTTTGGGCGATGAGCTTGATGAGGCGGCTGTCCAGTGCGCACGGCTCGTCAAAGGCTAGCTGCTTGATCTCGCATTTGACGCCGCGCTGGGTTTCGATGCGCGAGATTTCGGCTAGGATCTGCTCGTAGGCCTCCTCGCGCGTGACTAGGTCAATGCCGCGCAGGTCGATTAGTAGCGTTGTCTCGCCCGGCACGACGTTCATGACGCCCGGTTTTACCGTGCAGTTGCCCGCGGTCGCTACCACGCCGTTTGCCACGTTTTTCTGCGCGACGCCCTCGACGGCTAGCACTATCTGCGCCGCTGCGCAAAGCGCGTCGTGGCGATACTTCATCGCGGTCGTGCCGGAGTGCTGGGCTTGACCTTGCACGCGTACGCCAAATCTATGCGGCGCGGCAATGGCGCTCACTACGCCGATTTGGATGTTTTCGTTATCTAGTAGCGGCCCCTGCTCGATGTGCAGCTCAAAGAAACTCTCGTAGCCCGGCGTTAAATTTTTAGCCTTTTCGATGCTCGCTAGATCGATGCCAAACTCAGAAAAAATCTCGCCGATAGCGCGCCCTTGAAAGTCGCGCACGTCTTTAAGTTTCTCAAAACCTAGCTTGCCGCACATTACCTTGCTGCCAAGCGTCGCGATGTTAAATCTACTTGACTCCTCGCACTCAAAGACGATGAGCTCGAGCGGTCTGCGCGTCTGCACGCCCTCGTCGTTTAGCGATCTAATCAGCTCTAGCCCGCCCAGGACGCCCAGAATCCCGTCAAATTCGCCGCCGTTTATTACGGTGTCTAGATGTGAGCCAAACGCTACCGCTGGCAGCTCGGGCTCAACACCTTCGCGCCTAGCAAAGATATTTCCGATGGCGTCTATGTGTACTTTTAGCCCCGCCTCCTTACAGCGCGCGATAAATAGCTCTCTGGCGGCCTTATCCTCGCGCGTGTAGGCTAGGCGACTCATCCCTGCGCCGAAGCCCTCGTCGTTGATCGCGTTTATCTCGCTAAAAAGCGCCTTAAGTCTATCTAAATTTATGCTCATCGCCCGTCCTTCGTATTTAAAATTTACCAAATTCTAGCCAAGAAGCATTAAATTTATACTTTAATATTTTTATTTAATACAATATTTAATTTTTTGGATTTTAGATAATGTTTGGGATCTAAGAGCTAACAAACGCTAACGTTAGTTTTATTAGAATTTAGCTCTAAAATCAGCTTTGAATATAAAATTTATAAACAGCAAAGTAAAAACTTTATACCATAATATACTAAATTTTACTAACAAATTGCCCGGTTTGAGATATAAATTTGCAGAAAATATGATGGTCAAATTTAAACAAAAGCAGTGGTTTTTGAGGAAAGCGGTTGGCAACATAAATTTACCGCCTATAAATCTTTGGCTCGTAGCGTATTTGCTGGCGAGCCAAAGTTAAATTTGACCGTTTAAACTAGCTGCGCACCTTGTCCTTTTACGACCTCGCCGATAATGTAGCCGTCAGTGTTTGCTAGCACAAAGTCCGCATTTTCTTTCGGAGCTACGACGATCATGCCAACGCCCATATTAAACGTTCTCATCATCTCGGCAGGCTCGACCTTTTGCGCGATGATTTTAAAGATTTCAGGCGTGCGGATGGCGGCATGTTCGATCTTCGCACCTAGTCCCTCCGGAAATACGCGCGGCAAATTTTCCACGATGCCGCCGCCCGTGATGTGCGCGAGTGCGTGGATTTTGTCTTTTAAATTTAAAAAGTCGCCGACGTAAATCCTAGTCGGCTCCAAAAGCACGTCGATGAGCGTGCGATTGCCTACCTTGTCGTCAAATTTTAGTCCCAGCTCGGCGACCACTTTTCGCGCGAGCGAGAAACCGTTTGAGTGCAGGCCGCTGCTAGGAAGCGCGATGAGCGCGTCGCCCTCGCGGACGAATTTTGAGCGGTCGATCTCGTCCTCCTCTGCGATGCCCACGGCAAAGCCCGCAAGGTCGAAGTCGCCCTTTTCATACATCGAGGGCATCTCCGCCGTTTCGCCGCCGATTAGCGCGCAGCGGGCGAGTTTGCAGCCCTGCGCGATACTTTTTACGACCTCTTTTGCATCGCTGATCTCAAGCTTTGCCGTTGCGTAGTAGTCGAGGAAAAATAGCGGCTCGGCAAAGTTGCAGATGAGATCATTCACGCACATTGCGACTAGATCCTGCCCCACGCCCTCAAATTTACGCGCGTCGATCGCGAGTCGCAGCTTTGTGCCCACGCCGTCGGTGGCGCCTAGGATCGCGGGTTTTTTGTAGCCTGTAGGTAGCCTCACCGCGCCGCTAAACGAGCCGATACCGCCCAAAACATGCGGAGTTTGCGTCGCTTTGACGAACGGTTTTATCGCGTTTACGAAGTCATTTCCCGCGTCTATATCGACGCCTGCGTCTTTGTAGCTTATCAAATTTTATCCTCCAAGATGGTATAATTTCGCAGATTTTAGCTAAAATCGAATAAAAACGCTATAAAGGCCCACCTTGAAATTTAAACACGCCGTCGTCATCACGGGCAGCATTGGTAGCGGCAAGAGCGCGGTTTGCGAGCTGCTTCGTGATCGTGGATTTGAGATCATCGATGCCGATAAGATTTCGCATGACGTTTTGGATCGCTGCGCCGCACAGGTGGCTGAAATTTTCGGAGCGCAATACGTCGTGCAAAAAGACGCGCAGGTCAAATTTGATGCTAGCCGAGATGAGAAAAATTTGACCGACTCCCGCGCTTTTGTGGACCGCAAAAAACTAGGCGAGTTGGTGTTTAAAAACCCCACGGAGCTTGCAAAGCTTGAAGCGTTGCTGCATCCGAAGATAACGGCTGAAATTTTATCGCAGGCGCGGGCTTTGGAAGCGAAAGGAAAGCTTTTTTTTGTCGATATTCCGCTGTTTTTCGAGGGTAAGAGGTATGAGTTTTTTGACAAAGCGGCTGTCGTTTATGCGCCTAAAGATACGCTGATCGCGCGCGTGATGAAGCGAAATGGGCTGGATCATGCCGCCGCAAAGCACCGCGTGGAGCTACAAATGGATATCGAGCAAAAGCGCGCTATGGCGGATTTTGTTATAGATAATAGCGGTGATTTGCAAAATTTAAGAGATGAAACCGGATCTTTTTTGGAAAAAATCAGCTTAAAATTGCATATATAAGACTTTAAAAATAGCTTACCTTGCTATGGCACGGTATTTTATGCTATTTGAACACTGCTTTAGTCGCTTGGCAACGGAAGTTTGTCGTCATATCCAGCCCTGCTGCTACTTGTGACGCAAACTACGTTGATTATTTCAGTTTATTTGCACTCTTTGCTTTCAAGTTTTACCCGAATAAGCTCTTTGTTCTTTATATAATAAACAAAATCGACGCCGTCGGCTATATCGCGCACGGCCTTTAACCGCGTATCTTCGCAAAATTCTTTTTTGAGTTCCTTTGTTTGCTCGTCTTTTAGCTCGGCTATATCTTTATCATTTAGCGCGTTTTCATCCATTTCTAGCCCTTTTCCAAGTGCATATTGATAAATGATGCGACGATTTTCACAGCTGATTTTTTCGAGCGTATTTATCTCATCTAGTTTTCTCGGGAGACCTGAATTTAGTCGCGCCAGCATTTCTTGCACATTTGATGCTTCGCATAGATTTTCTTTCATTTGTTCTTTTGCGTATTCTACTTTACTGCCTATAAAAACTTCTACGCCGATCCAGATCGCGACAGCGATGCCTAAGATAATAAATAAAAATTTGTTGAGTTTGTTTAGGTTTTGATTTAGCTTTTGTGTATCCATTTTTGCTCCTTAAATTTGAGGCGGTATTTTATCGGAAAAAACGAAAAACAAAAATTAAAATTTGGAGCGAAATTTGTTTTATTGTGATTTTTTTTTTGGGGGGGGGGGGGTGAACAATCAAATTTAACTAAAATAAATAATCAAAGAAAAAGGAGCGGGAAACCGCCCCTGGGTATTATAAAGCAGCCTTTGCTTTTGAAGCTAGCTCGCTGAAAGCTTTTGCGTCATTCATAGCTAGATCGGCTAAGATTTTTCTATCAAGCTCGATATTTGCTTTTTTAAGTCCCGCGATAAAGCGAGAATAGCTAATGTCGTTTAGGCGGCACGCAGCGTTGATGCGCACTATCCACAAGCGGCGGAAGTCGCGTTTCTTGCGGCGTCTGTCGCGGTAAGCATAGACCAAACTTCTTTCTAATTGCTCTTTAGCTTTTCTAAAGTGTTTGTGTCTAGCGCTGAAAAAACCTCTAGCTAGTTTTAAAACTTTTTTATGGCGTCTTCTTCTAACTACGCCTGTTTTTACTCTTGCCATATTTATCCTTTACAAATCGGCGCTCACTGAGTGAGTCTTGCCCCAAATTCGGGGGAGTTTGGAATGACTTATCGTCAAAAACTTAAATTCCGAGCATCGCTTTGACGCTTGCGACGTTTGTGCTATCTACGTATTGAGGCGAGCGTAAATCTCTCTTGCGGTTGCGAGATTTTTTAGTCAAAATGTGGCTTCTAAAAGCAGAGCCTCTTTTGATCTTGTTTTTACCCACTTTAAAACGTTTAGCAGCGCCGCGAACTGTCTTCATCTTAGGCATACTAATCCTTTTAAAATTTCTTTTACGCCTTACGCGTAAGAGTGAGATTATACCCAAAATTCCTTTAAGAAATTTAAATTTGATAGGGTTGGCGGCAAAACACAAAACAAATTTATAATACAATCTTGAAAGTAACTTAAATTTTATATTTAATTAATATTTTTAGTCCTATAATTTCACTTAGATTTATTATCTCAAATCAAGGAGTAACGATGAAGATGAAGTTTCTCGCCTCGGCGGCGGTAATAAGCGCGATGTTTTGCGCAAACGCGCTAGCTTGCACGACTATTTTGGTTGGAGAGGGGGCCTCTGACAACGGCTCGATGTTGATAGCTAGGAGTGCCGATAGCAAGGCGATAAAGGCGCAGGTGTTTTTGATACATCCGAAAAAAACCAATCAAAAAGGCGTCCACAGCTCAAAGGCACACGACGGAGCAAATGACTTCACATATCCGCTGCCAAAAGAGGGCATGAGATACACGACGATAGCAAACTCCCACACCAAGCTTCACGGCGCTGTCGGCTACAATGACGCGGGCGTGGGCATCAGCGGCACCGAGACCATCTACGCTAAAGACGAACTGCTAAAAATCGATCCGTATAACGAAGCGACAGGCATCACGGAGGATGATATCCCCGACGTCTTGCTGCCTAGGATGAAAAGCGCAGCCGAGGGCGTGAAGCTACTCGGCGAGATCGTAGAAACTACGGGCGCGGGAGAGGGTTTTGGCGTAGTGTTTGTGGATAAAAACGAGCTTTGGTACTTTGAAACGGGCACCGGTCATCACTGGATGGCGGTTAAGCTACCAAAAGACGAGTACTTCGTCTCCGCAAACCAGGGCAGACTGCAAAACTATAAAGAAAACGATCCGAATTTCATGGGATCGAAAAATTTAATCAAATTTGCCCAAGATAACGGCGCCTACGATCCGGCAAAAGACGGCGAATTTCAGTTTACCAAGGCCTACACCAGAGACGATGAGAGAGATATGACCTACAACTATCCGCGCGTTTGCTGGGTGCAGCAGATGTTTAACCCCGAGCTAAAAGATAAGCAGACCCTTGATGGCGGCAACTATCCGGTATTTTTTAAAACCGGCTAAAAAGCTAAGCGTACAGGATCTAAAAACCGCTCTTAGATCCCACTACGACGGCACTGCGTACGATAACTACGCGAGCAAAGACGAAAATCAAAAAAATATTTACCGCGCCGTGAGCGTCTTTAGAACCTACGAGTCGCACGTGATGCAGGTGCGCCCGTGGCTACCGCAAGAGATCGGCAGAGTGACATACGTGGCGCTTGGCATGTCTGATCTTGGCGTTTATTTGCCGTATTACTACGGGCTCGACAAATTTATCGACGGCTACGACAAAGGCTCGTATAAGGCCGACGACGAGTCGATCTACTGGACGTATAGAAAGCTACAAACTCTCGTGATGATGGATTACGATAAGTATTCGCCGGTCGTAAAAAAGGCATACAAGGAGTTTGAGGACGCGCTCGCGGTCAAACAGGCCAAATTTGAAGACGAATACGTCAAACTCTACAAAAAAGACAAAGCCAAAGCGAACAAGCTGCTAAACGAATTTTCGATAAATATGATGAAGGAAGCCAAAGCTTTAACGCAAAATTTGACTAATGAAATCTTCACGATGCTAACCGATGACACCGACGCTAAGCTAAAATCGCTAAATAAAGGCAAAAAAGACTAGGCAAATTTAAGAGGCGGGCTGCGGCCTGCCTCAAATTAGCTGGAATTTGATAAAAACTTCTTGATTTATTTTTTAAAAATCTTTATAATACGGCTCAAATTTGACCCCAAAAGGATGAGCTTAATGCCTTGCCCCATGCCTAAGACTCTTTAATCTTAGTAAAAAAACCGCAAACGACTTTAAAAAAAGAGCCAAATTTTTAAATAATTTCACGTTTTTAAACATTAATATAAATTTATTTCTATCGCCGCGTCCGATGCATTGCAACTGCATTTTTAAAAATAAAGCGAGGCAGTGTTTGAAATTCGGGCGAAATTTGTTTAGCAGGGTTTTTTATAAATTTTATTTTAGTTTGAGAAAAAGCGGTTGCCATCCGCCGTTTCTAAGCTCGCTCTTTTGAGCGACTTTGAATGAGCTTAAAATTTAAAAATAAAAAATCAAAATTTAAAGGAATTAAAATGATAAAAAGTTATGTTACGGGTTTCCCGCGAATCGGAGAAAAAAGAGAGCTAAAACGCGCGCTTGAAGGCCTTTGGGCCGGCAAAGAGGGCTTTAGCGAGGAGAATTTACTAAGCGTCGCTAAAACGCTAAAAAACAGACACTGGCAATACCAAAAAGACGCCGAAATTTCGGCTATCAGCGTAAATGATTTTTCATTTTACGATTTGATGCTTGATAGCATCATAGCATTTGGCGCCGTACCGCCTAGATTTGCAAATTTGAGCGGACGAGAGCAGTATTTTGCCTGCGCTCGCGGCAACAAAACGGGAGTAGCGATGGAGATGACGAAGTGGTTTAACACAAACTACCACTACATCGTGCCTGAGCTTAGCGCCGAGACTACGTTTAAGCTTGACGCGTCAAAAATCCTTGCCGAATACGAAGAGGCAAAAGCCGCCGGCGTAAAAGGCAAGGTAAATTTGATCGGCCCTATCACATTTTTGGCGCTTTCAAAGACCACAGATGGCAGCTGTCCGTTTAAAAATATAAACGCTCTAGTCGCCGAATATAAAAAGCTTCTTGAGCTACTTTCGACGCTTGACGATGAGGTTTTAGTGCAGTTTGACGAGCCGATTTTTGCGACCGATAAAAACGAAGAAATCCTACTTAGCGTCATCGGTAAGGTGTATAACGAGCTAGCCGAAGCCGCAAACAACGTCAAAATCGTATTTATGACGTATTTCGAACACGCATTAAAAGCGGTCGCCGAGGTAGCAAAAACTAAAATTTACGGTATCGGACTTGATTTCGTTCACGGAAAAAGAAATTTCGAAGCGCTTGAAACTATCAAAAACAGCCACTTAACGCTATTTGCTGGCGTCATCGACGGACGAAATATCTGGAAAAGCAACATCGACGAAAAGGTAAATTTAGTCCGAGAGATCGGCGAAAAAATCGGCGGCAAAGATTTCTACGTCGGACCTAGCTGCTCGCTGCTCCACGTGCCATACACCCTAAAATACGAAGAAAAACTAAACTCCGAGGTTAAAAGCTGGTTGAGCTTTGCCGTAGAAAAACTAGACGAGATCAAAATCATAACCAAACTAGCTAACGGCGTAGCGCTAAACGCGGCTGAAAGGAAAATTTACGAAGAGAACAAAGCTGCGGTTAAAACGCGCGCGACGTCAAATTTGATCCACTCCTCAAGCGTGCAAAATCGCGTGAAAAATCTAGTCAAATTTGAGCGCGAAGATAAATTTGAAGATCGTATCAAAATCCAACGCGAAAGCCTAAACTACGGCATCTTGCCGACTACGACGATAGGTAGTTTCCCACAAACCGTCGAGCTAAGAGTGCTTCGCCAAAACTTCAAAAAAGGCGAGATCGACGCTGGCGCGTATGAAGCAGGTATCAAAAAATACATCGACGACTGCGTCAAATTTCAAGAAGATATCGGCCTAGACGTACTAGTTCACGGCGAGCCTGAGCGAAACGACATGGTCGAGTATTTCGGCGAGCAGATCGAAGGGTATGCATTTAGCGAAAACGGCTGGGTGCAAAGCTACGGCAGCCGCTGCGTGAAACCGCCTCTACTTTTCGGCGACGTGAGCCGTCCAAAAGCGATGACCGTCGAGTGGATGAAATACGCCCAAAGTCGCACTAGCCGCATAATGAAGGGCATGCTAACTGGACCTGTAACCATGCTAAACTGGAGCTTCGTGCGCGACGACC
Organism: uncultured Campylobacter sp.; assembly: GCA_963528285.1. Classification (GTDB taxonomy): domain Bacteria; phylum Campylobacterota; class Campylobacteria; order Campylobacterales; family Campylobacteraceae; genus Campylobacter_A. The sequence continues at coordinate 18,280 of CAURVK010000028.1, forward strand.
TACCTCGCAGCGAAGTGGCCAAGCAGCTTGCGCTTTGCATATTTGACGAGATCGCAGACCTGCAAAATGCTGGCATCCGCATCATCCAAGTGGACGAAGCGGCATTTAAAGAGGGCTATCCGCTACGCGCCGAAAACATCCCTGCGTACGAGAAATTTGCGGTTGATTGCTTTAAGCTCTCCGTTAGCTCCACCGAGCCTAAAACGCAGATCCACACGCATATGTGCTACTCCGAGTTTAACGACATTATTAAGACCATCGAGGCGATGGACGCCGACGTCATCAGCATCGAGACCGCTCGCAGCGGCAACG
>CAURVK010000029.1:0-14594 GCA_963528285.1 uncultured Campylobacter sp.
CGTACAATCTAAACAAGCTCGTGAGCTACGAGATGATCGAGGAGTTCGTCTACGAGGGTGAGCAGACGAGCAAGGGCGCGATACAAAACGTCGTGCTGAGGCTAAAGCGGGAGCTGGGGATTAAATTTAAAAACATCAGTGAAAGTGGATATATACTGCTAAGCGGCGAATAGTCTAAATTTGGCGGCTTGTCTTTTTTCTTTATACGTCGTTGGAAATTTCGCCGAGGCTCGGTTACATACTATATGTATGCGCCCTCGCTCGGCTCATTTCCGCCTCGCCTAAAGAAAAAATACCGCGCCTTAACTTTTTGCACTCAAATTTGAAGTCAAATTTGCAAATTTAGTAAGCTATGAAATAAATATTCCAGACGTCGATAGGCGTAGTTTAAATAGTTTTTGATTAGGCGTGACGGGAGCATACATATAGTATATGACCGAGCGCCTTAATCAAAAACTACTTTTAAAATCCGTCAAGCGCGGGGAATCCCAAATTTAAATTTGATTGATTTCGCTACTGCGGGCATTATACACAAACCAGCTCAAAATCATCACCAGACAAAACGCCCCAAACACCGCAAAAAACGCAAAATTCGCCCATGCGTAAATTTTGATAAATACCGCCTCGTTTGCCGCGCTAAAATCAGGCGCAAAAAGGCTCGGGCAAATTTCGTTTAGCGGTAGCGCAAAAGGAAAGCTAATCTCGCTAACGCCGCTAAAGTCGCTCATGGAGTAATCAAGCCCAAATATCACGCCCAGAAAAATCAGGAAAAATCCAGCCAGCTTGACGCCAAAAACCTTAGGCGCGCACATCGCCACACACACGCCAAACGTAGCAAACAGCGTCGCAAAACGCAGCTTCACAACAAGCGCGTCCGCAACCGCGCCGCCCAAAAACAGCTCGCACAGGATAAATTTGATCGCCAAAACGGTGAGCAACGCCGCCCAAAACGCCCGCCTTCGCTGCAAGTTATACACAAAGCAGACAAAGCCCTTGTTTTCGATATTGTAGTCCATTATTTTGCTAGCAGCTCCTTGACCGCCGCCGCCATCGCGTCTACCGAGCCGATCGCTTTCACGTTTATCAGGTATTTGCCGCCGACCACGTATGCGGGCACGCCCTGAATCTTCGCCACGTCGTAGCTATCGTCCCACGCTTTTAAAATTTCTTGCGCGCGCTCGCTAGCTAGAGCCTTGTCGTAGTCCGCATCGCTCACGCCTGCTGCGCTAAGAGCCGTCTGGATAAATCTCGCCTTGTCCTTGCCGCCATTAAAATCATCGTCCTTGTCGTGAGTAGCCTTGTAGATCGCAAATTTGGCCTTTTTAAATTTAGACTTGTCGCTAAGCAAACTAACGTCGCTAGCCTCGTCCAAAACGATCATCGCAGCAAAAATTTTGCTCGCCGTTTCGCCGAGCTTGCCCTTGGTTTTTAGGTGATACGGGATAAATTTGACTCCGTCTAGCTCGCTAAATAGCTTTGGCGTGACGCTTCGGTCAAATTTGTAGCAGTGGACGCACTCGTAGCTAAAAACCTTTACGACGCTATCTTTTGGTACGTTTAGCGGCTTTTCTAGCACTTGATAGTCCGTGCCCTCCTCCAGCGCGTTTGCACTGACGCCGAGCAAGCAAACGGCGGCTAAAATTCGTATAAATTTAGAAAGCATTTTCATCAAATTCCTTTGCGGTAAATTTTAAAGATTGTATAAAATAAAGGGTAAATTTGAGATTAAGCGAGCTAAACTCGGCAAATTTGACGGGTTAAATTTAAACAAAGCGGCGAGTCAAATTTCATTTCAAATTTAGCCCGCCGCGCAAATTTTAAATTTAACTCCAGCGATCGCAGTAAATTTAACTCGCCGCGAAAATCCAGCCGCGCGCCGACTTTAGCGGCGGCTAGAAAAACTAAACTAGAAAGGTTAAATTTTAATACTCAAAGATATTCGGATCGATCACCATCGCGCGGTAGGCGACGTCGTCTCTAGATGCGGACTCCACGTCCATTTCAAATTTAACGTCGTTTGTTTTCGGATCGATCTCCACGAGCACCATTTTGATCGTCTTATCGGGCTTTAGCAGATAGACGTTAGAGCTTGAGATGAAGTAGGTGCTTTTATCCTTTTGCCACTCCACGTTGCTCGTAACCGCGCTATAGAAGTCAAATCCGCGCTCCTTGCCAAACTCCCACGTCTGCTCGACGGTGCCCTTTTTCTCGTCGATCTTGTACTCAACCGCGCGAGAGTATTTTTCCTCTTTTAGCGCAGGTTGCTCCATACCGCGGCCGTCGCCGTTGTCAAATACGCTGATGTGCTTGATTGGGCCCTTGTTATCGTAGCGCGGAGTGAGCCACGCGGTGTGCTGCGTCCACGACCAGTCGAAGTCGCCCTCGCATTTTGAGTTTTCGCATTTGATTTTGTTGCCGTTTTTATCCACCGGAGTGAGTACTTTTTCTTTAAAGTCCGCGCTCCAGCCCTCAGGCGACGCTAGGATCCATTTTACCTTTTTGTCGCGACCGATCTTGACGATACCTTGGTGGCGAAGTGAGAGGATGATACCGTCGTCGCTAGGATCGTACGAGATCGAGTTTACGTGCGCCCAGTTGCGTCCCGTGCCGGTCGAGGTCACGTCGCCGAAAGGCAGATCGTCGCTTATTTTGATCTCTTTGGCGTCCATGTCGATATTTAGGCACACCGCGCGAGCGTCAAGAGCCTTGATGAGGTTGCTGCGGTAGACATTTTTGCCGAAAATTTCATTCAGATCCCACTCGTCCACGACCTTGCCGCTGCCGTCCACTTCGATGATGTGATCTCTGATCGTGTGCGAGATCCTGCCGTCTGCGTGGTGGTAGTTGTATTTACCCACGCGAAGCAGCAAGTGATCGCCTTTTAATGGCATTACTTCGTGGCTAAGGTCGATGTAACCGCGCGGCAGCTCGCGATTATACACCTCCTTGCCCATCATATCGTAGCGCATATATCGCTGCGCCATGCCCCAGCTCAGATCGCCGTTTGGCAGCTGATGAAAGCCCATCATCATGCCGCCGTCCATCACTCTGCGCTCGCTGCGGTCGTAAAATTTCTGATAATCCAGATACCATCTGACCTCGCCCTGCGTATCTACGACGAAATTTTCGGTGAAATCATTCCAGCTAGCAGCACCCCCATTTTTCCAATCAAGCGGCTTATAAACGCTCGTGATGGTGTTGTTGATGAGATAGAGCCTGTTTTTAAAGGCAGGATCGACCTTTTTAACCTTCATCTTTTGCATGTGGCTAAATCTATAATCGCGGCTATACGTCACGATCGGCTGAGCGTAAATTTTATACTTCTCAACCTTCTTTTCGCCGTTAAAAACGTAGCTCACTTCGACCTCGTTTAGATAGTCCGGATACAGCCCCCAGATCGGCACGCCGTCATGCGTCAGCAGCGCATGCTCGGAGACGTTATAGGCGATGTCGATGCCGCCGCTAGGTTTACCCAGCACCCGCACGTGGATATCCTTGATATCCTTGCCCGCGCGATCGATGATAGCGGTCAGAGGCGCCACGTCGTATGGGTTGATAAATACCGAGCCAAGCTCGCCCTGGGTTTTTACCTGATGCGCCAAAACGCCCGCACTCGCAGTCTGCGGCACCGCTATAAACGCGCCGCCTACCAAGGCCGTAGCCAAAACGATAGAACCGAAAAAATTCTTACGCATATTCGCTCCTTTTGGGGAAATTTAGCTAATTTTACTACTACCGAATCACATAATAATCATACTAGCTTTAAACTTTACTTAAATATTAAATTTAAAGCTAAGTTTTAATATGAAGGCTTAAATTTTAAAACAGGAGCGAGCCGGATAACGGGTCAAATTTTGATATAATTAGCCTGAATTTATCAAATTTAAGGAGAAAAAAAATGCCTTTCATAAACGTCAAAATGGCAGGCCCGGAGCCGACAAAAGAGCAAAAGCAAAAGCTGGTCGAGGAGATGACCGACACTATGGTGCGCGTGCTGGGCAAAAACCGCGAGCGAGTGCAAATTTATATCGAAACATACGACGCAAGCTCGATAGGCTCGGGCGGCAAGACGCTTGAGGAGATTAGAAAGGAGCAAAAATGAGCGAATTTTCAAAAGAGGACCTAGAGCGCAAGATCACGCTAGCAGTGGGCGATACGGCGCCAAATTTTACCCTAGAAAACAGCGACGGCGTTAGCATCAACCTAAAAGACTTCGTCGGCAAAAACGTCGTGCTGTACTTTTACCCAAAGGATAACACCCCGGGCTGCACGACCGAAGCATGCGAATTTAGCGCGCTTTACGACGATTTTATAGCCAAAGACACCGTGATCGTGGGCATTAGTCCCGATAGCATCAAATCACACGCGGGCTTTGCACAAAAACAGGGCCTAAAGCACATCCTGCTAAGCGACCCCGCACATGAAATCGCCAAACTCTACGGCGTCTGGCAGGTCAAGAAAAACTACGGCAAAGAGTATCTGGGCATAGCGCGCTCGACCTTTGTGATCGGCAAGGACGGCAAAGTCGCGAAGGTGTATAAGAGCGTGAAGGCGAAGGATCATGCGGCGAAGGTTCTCGCCGATCTAGTTAAATAAATTTGCTTGGCGGCTTGTCTCGCGAGCGCTTTTTACGGAGTTTGATAAAATTTAGCTCGGCAGACCACGTGTCTAGCCTACGCTAAATTTTATCTGCACAACCCCAAAAATCATCTCACGATACTTCGCCTTATCGTTTTTCGCTCAAATTTGAAGCCAAATTTCAAATTTGCAAATTTTACGCACCGAGACCAGCGCCTTGAAAATGTCAAATTTGATTCAAACCCGCGACGCTTTGCTCGCAGAGCAAAGCAATGTCGCCACCTCTAACGTGCAGTGGGGTTGGAGAGGGATTGGGAGAGGGTCTGCCTTCGGCAGTTGCGAGTGCGTAGCACGACGCAAAGGAAGGCGACGCTCTACTTCGCTTCGCTCGTAGCTGCAAGCAGACCGTAAGTAGAACCCCTTCCTCTCCCTAAAAAAGAGAAAGGCGGATATAAAAGGAGCTCTTTTGCTTCGGCTTTGCCTCGCAACTGCAAAGCAGAGCGTAATTCAAGCCCCTTCCCCCTTAACAAAGAAGTAAAATGTAAATTTGACAACTAAATTTTAGCATCTTAAAGATACGGGTCTAGGCGACTCAAATTTAACCCGAAATCCCGTCAAATTTCCGCTCAAATTTTTGATAACGATTATTTTCTAATTATCAAATTATTTATATTCGAGGAGTAATATTTCAGTTATTAAATAATTTTAAAGGAGAAAAAATGGTTAAGTTGCAAGAAAAATACGGCCTTTTTATAAACGGCGAATTCGTCCCCGCAAGCAGCGGCAAGACGCTAGATACCTTTGATCCGGCCACCGGCAAAAAGCTAGCCGCGATCGCGGACGCGAGCAAAGAGGACGTGGACGCCGTGGTCAAGGCCGCTCGAGAAGCGTTTAAGACGTTTCGCCATAGCACGGTGAGCGAGCGAAGTAGAATTTTGCTCAAAATCGCCGATATAATCGACGCAAACAAAGACTTTTTAGCTGCGGTCGAGACGATGGATAACGGCAAGCCTATCCGCGAGACGCTAAACGTGGACGTGCCGTACGCGGCGGAGCATTTTAGGTATTTTGCCGGCGTGATCCAGGGCGAAGAGGGTAGCGCAAACGTGCTCGAGGAAAAGCACCTCTCGCTCATCCTGCGCGAGCCTATCGGCGTTGTAGCGCAGATCGTGCCGTGGAATTTCCCGTTTTTGATGGCGGCGTGGAAGCTAGCTCCGGTCATCGCCGCGGGCGACACGAGCGTGCTAAAACCGTCGTCTGAGACGAGCCTGAGCGTGCTAGAGCTAATGCGCCTCATCAAAGACGTGCTACCAAAAGGCGTCGTAAACGTAATCACGGGCAAAGGCAGCGGTGCCGGAGCGTTTTTGCAAAAGCATAGCGGCATCGACAAGATCGCATTTACCGGCTCGACCGAGATCGGACGCGAGATCGCTATCTCTGCGGCTGAAAAAATCATCCCGGCAACGCTCGAGCTAGGCGGCAAATCAGCCAACATCATCTACGCCGACGCGGACTTTGATCTAGCTTTAGACGGCGTTCAGATGGGCATTTTGTTTAACCAAGGGCAAGTTTGCTGCGCGGGCAGTAGGATATTTGTCGAGGAGAAAATTTACGACAAATTTATCGCCGCGGCAGTGGAGAAATTTAAAAATCTAAAAGTCGGCGATCCTCTGGATCCAAAGACGCAGATGGGCTCTCAGATCAACGCCAAACAAGCAGCCAAGATCGTCGAGTACATCAATATCGGCGTCAAAGAAGGTGCCAAAATCGCCGTCGGAGGCAAACTAGCGGCTGCGGGCGATAGCTTCGTCGAGCCGACACTGCTAGTGGACGTGAGCAACGATATGCGCGTGGCGAGAGAGGAGATTTTCGGCCCGGTGGGCGTCGTGATCAAATTTAAAAACGAGGACGAGCTGATAAAGATGGTAAACGACAGCGAATACGGCCTAGGCGGCGGCGTCTTCACGCAGGACATCACTCGCGCCATCCGCACCGCTCGCGCGATGGAAACCGGCCGCGTGTGGATAAACTGCTACAACCAAATCCCGGCGGGCAGCCCGTTTGGCGGCTACAAGAGCTCGGGCATCGGTCGCGAAACGCACAAAATCATCCTCGAGCACTACACTCAGATGAAAAATATCATGGTAAATTTGACGGGCAAGGTTAGTTCGTTTTATTAAAATTTGCTAGCATAAATTTGGGTCGGGCGGTTTGTTCGGCCCTTTTTTGGATTTGACAAAATTCTTATAAATTCGCACAAATTTAAAACTGATTGGCTCAAGATAAGTTAAGCGGATTCTCTCTTATCATCTTTAGTAAAATATGATAGAATGTTTTTGTATCTTTACTGTTATTATATCTAAACTCTACTTCACTTCGCTCGTAGCTGCATGCAGAACACACTCTTTAAGATGAAGCAAGAAATTCTCTTTTTTAATCCCTTTAAATTTAGATAATCTATGTTTAGCATATTCTCGTCTGTTTACAGTAGCAAGACAAAGTCGCAGCTAAAAATTCTCAATACCGTTTATATGATTTTTACCATTAGCGTCTTGTAAAGTAGCAAGCGTAGCGTAGCTAAAATTCATTCTTAGAATGTTTTACTCTATAATGAGCTAAAGCTGCATAATCTACTAATCCATCATAAGCTTTCCAACAATCAGAGTATATAGTAGAGCTATCAAGCTCGCTATATTTGGGTAGTATGGGTATTAGCTCGCTAGCCGAGCAGTTTTTAACTATTTGGGTATAGACTTTGCCGTCTCTTTTAAGCATACCGTTCTGCTCGCAGTAACGAGCGAAGCGAAGTAAAAGTAGCTTTCGTTAATCTCTATCTCGCCTGAAAACTTACTTATTTTTTCACACTCGCTAGCCATTAAAATTCTGATATTTTTTAGAATTTTGTTGATGGAAATTCTAGAAATCCCGGTTAAATTTGCTATTTTAGTAGCCTCTATATCCTCTGTAAAATACTTGAGAATTTCTCTAAATTTCTTCTCTGAAATTCGGGAACGGACTATATACTTATTTTTCATCGACGGGATCATAGTTAAAAACTCCTTTGAAAGTTTTTAACTTATCTTGAGCCATAAATTTATAGTTATTTAAATAAACACAAGATTCTGAAATTAGTTTTTATATAAATAATATTTTGTATAACAATAATTATTGCTTGTATGGAACTTTTATGGTGATACGAATTAAAACTTAAACCAAGGGCATCTGGTGTTTTGTAAAAAAGAGACAAATCCGCCCCGAGTGAGGCGGATTTGTCAAGTAGGAGATTATTTTTCGCTAGGCGGATACATCTTCCAGCTGCTATCTACTTTCCAGTCTATCGGGTGGCAAGACATGCAAGTATTTAGCTTTTGTGGATGGTGCACGGCGTGGCACGACTGGCACTGAAGCATTTCATTGTCCCTATTGTGAGTGCCATTGTGCGGGTTAGACAAACCATAGTTTGCGGTCTTTTTTCTGATCTCATCTACCTTGTGACAGCTTGTACATTGTTGGTTTGTAAATCCTCTTTGTTTTGTTGGCATCTCAAAATCGCCCATCGCATACATCCTGACCTCGTTTAGTTGCTCACCTATGGTTGGTGTATGGCAATCGTGGCATGTTACGTTTGCGTCATTGTGTTTTTTGGCTAGCAAATTTCCTTTTGTATAAGAGTCGTACTCTGGCTGCATGTTGTGACACAAGATACAAAATTCAGCCTTGTGGCTAGCTGCTTGTACCTGATGAAACGCTATAAAACCTATGACGGCAGCTATTATTAGCCCTATTATCGTATATTTTCTTCTCTTGCTCATGCTTGTACTCCTTTTGCGTTTGCCGCAGCCTGATAGCCCGCTAAGCGTCCGTAGCATAGACATGTTCCGTGGCTAGTGCCGGCTAAAACTACCGGATAATCGCCTAAAAAGCGCCCGCCCATAACATTACCGCAGGCATAAAGTCCTGAAATTTCGTTATAGTCAGTATCTAGTACATTTGCAGTGCTTGGCTCAACGGTAAAGCCACCCATTACGACCAGGCTCGCACCTACTCCCATTTTGCCGGCATAAAACGGCGCGTGACGTACTGGAAACATCCTCTTTGCGGTCTTACCAAAGTCATCATCGTAACCTTTGTCGCATAGCTCGTTGTAGCGTTTTATAGTTGCTAAAAACTGCGTTTGTGCCTTTTGATTATTAGGGTATAGCATACCGGCAAGTTCTTCTATGCTGTTTGCTTTAAATACATCAGGCATCTCTTCAATATCTTTTACCGATATATACGATGTTTTGCCTATCGCCCACTGGCAGTCAGGTGGAAGCTTTGGATTATCTTCTACACAGTGGTTTACACTGCCGTGTGATACGCCCATGAGGCCGACTTGCTCTGGAAATTTAGAGTCAAATACCTGCCAGCCAAAGCCTCCTGGTTGGCGAGAGAGCGGCTGAGTGACTTGCTGACCGCTTAGATCTTCATTTGTAAAGCGCTCTCCCTTTGCATTTGTTAGTAAAAACGCATCAACGCCAAGCGGTCCGCCAAGCGTGTGAGCGACTGGTGCGTGCGGTCCGTCTTCTAGCTTTGCGCCTATCCATGAGCCAAGCTTATGCCCGTCTCCCGTGTTTGTCGGATTGTTTTTGTAGTCTCTGTTTGGGAACGGACAGAAGAAATTTGCCACCCACGGCACAAATGTTTTTACCATCTCAGGATCATTCATATAGTCTCCCGTGGCTAAGATTACTGATTTGGCATTTATCTTGATATATGAGCCATCAGCCATATTTTGCGCGATCGCTCCTTGCATTTTGCCAGTTGTTTTGTCGCGAAGTAGCTTTTTCGCACGAGTTTTGAAGATATATTTTGCGCCTTGCTTTATAGACTTTTCATAAACTAGCTCCATCATCGGCTCTTGGCTAGGCAAAAATGTCATAACGGTTGGATAGCTTGGGCTATTTTCTTTGCTTGGATCGTATCCTGCCGGGAGCGGATAGTGCATGAGCATCAAATTTATCTTACTTCTATCAAGCTGCGTATCGGTCTCTTTCATAAAATGCACCGCAGGCGCAAGCTCTATCATCCAGTCAAAGTCCTCGCCGCTGTGATCTGCCCAGTAGTTCCATACGCGCTGATCGGCGCGGTATCCCATCTGTTTTAAATGCTCATTTATAGCTGCATTCTTGTCATATTTGATACCAAGCTCTCTTTGAAATTTATTGCCTAGAGTGCCGTACTGACCGCTTCTAACTTGAAAGCGACCAGCTTTTTCTAGGACGATAACTCTAGCGCCTTTTTCAGTTGCGGCACGTGCAGCGTGGAGTCCCGAAACGCCGGCACCTATGATAAGTACATCGGTTTCAAGCGTCTCTTTGATATCTTTGTCTGAAATTTGCGGCTCAGCGCCCAGCCATTTTGGCACTTCAGGGGCTTTTGCAACTTCCTTTTTTGGATGGATGAGGTGATTGTTCGGGTTATCACAGCCTGTTAGTAGCGCAGATCCAGCCACAACCGAGCCAAGCGTGAGCGCTCCGCTACGTTTTAAAAACGAGCGGCGTGATAGTTCATTTTTTTCTACCATTTTATACTCCTTGTTTCAAGTTTTATTTTAATATGTCAAAGTCATAAGACGCTCTTAACCAAAGCTCTTCATCCGTCGTTTTGCCGTCAGAGCCACCGTTTGTATATTTTAGCTTTCTATCCATAGTTTCGTAGATAGCAGATAGCTTTAAGCCTTTTACTGCAGGAACTTTATAGCTAACTTGCACGTCCCAGCCCTCTACATCTATCCTAGTTCCTGGCGCTTGACCGTGCAAGCCGCCTGACCTGACGTTGCTGCCGTTATGCTGCTTGCCATACCAGTAGTCAGCGTCCACTCTAAGACCGTCGACGCCTACGTTGCTAAAGTCGTAGCCTGCGCTAAATTTATGTAAATTCATACCAGCAAAATTCATAAATAAAAACGGACCGTAGATCGGAGTAGCCGTAAATGAGCCAACGTCGTTACCTATACCTTGAAGCGCCATTTGGTTTTTGCTAACGGTTGAATATGCATATCTAAGATCAAAGCCGTAAGCGTTATAAAGTCCTATCATGCCTGCATAGTAGTTGCCGTTAAAGTCGAAATTCTCTTTTAAAGTGCCGTTTGTTCTTGAGCCTTTATACATAAAGTCTATACCGACTACCGCGTTTTCAAAAAGCGTAGGCGTTTTGTAGCCAGTAGCTGCGAAATAGAAATTTATATCGCCTTTTGAGTTGGCCGCGTCATCGTATTCAAGACCAGATACGTTTGCATAACCGGCCGTGAGCGAGACGCCAGGAAGGCCGCTATATGTCACAAATGAGTTAAAGATATTGTCAAATTTATAGCCGTAAGGCCCAAAGCCGCCGATAACAACTCTGTCTTTAAATCTTGGCGCACCATGATCGCCGCCCGTTACGGCGCTTGATCTGCCGGCAAATTTCCAAAAGTCTGCTAGGCCGATAACGGTATCTATGCTATCAAGCTTTATCCTAGCGCTCACGCCCTCAAATGCCTCTTTGTAGCCCACGTCCGTGTTTGTAGCAACAAGCGGCGGCACAAGGCCGGTGTATTTTGAGTTGTAGTACTGGCGACCTAGTTTAAAGTCGATATAGTCATTTTCATATCCTAAGTAGGCCTCTGAAAGTGCTACACCTTCGCTATTCCAGTCGTATGCAAAATAATCTTTTGCGGCCTTTGACGGACCGAAATTTACCAAACCCTGAGCCGTAAGACCGAGCCTAAAGCCGTAGTAAGAGCCGGTTAAAAATCTAAGCTCTGCGCCGAGGCCGCCGATGTGCTCGCGAATTTTATTTGTTCTACTGGCTGGCGGGAAGTACTCGGTCGAGTCCATATCGTAGTATGAAAATACTGTCGCACCCATAGTGCTTGTTTGCAAAGCCTCTGCCAAGCTCTCACTCGCACTTGTACAGGTCGCCATAGCCATAAGCGCAGCCAAACTAAGAGCAAATTTACTCTTGCCAATCGTCAAAAAACATGTTTTCACCACAACCTCCTTTAATTTTCTTTTTAAGCACCTTTTACAAGAAAACCGTAAGCCGGTCTTGTTTAATAATGCCGCCTTTTTGAACCTGCTTTATTGCATTATCGCTACTACCGCCTAAGATCGAAGCCGCTCCACGTAAATTTATTTTTTGTCGTTTTTGCGGCATCTTCTTTTGGTCTTGTTGGCGAAATCATAACATGTAGGCCTATCAAAAACGGTAAGATTTTGGTAACATTAACTAAAAAATATTTTTTAGTTTTAAATTTTAAATTTGATATAATAGCTACTATGATAGAAATTTTGCTTATAGAAGACGATCTTGAACTGGCCGAGCTTTTAAAATTTGCATTGGCAAAAAGCGAGATTGGCGTAACCATAGTCACAAATCCGGTTGAAGGACTTAAAATTCTAGACGCAAAAAATGCTTTTGACGCATTGGTGCTTGATCTTGGCTTGCCCGACATGGACGGCCTTGAAGTGTGCAAGCACGTAAGACGCAGCTATCCATCGTTACCTATCATCATATCGTCGGCCCGCAGCGAAACGCTAGATAAGATAAAGGGCTTTGAGCTTGGGGCGGATGACTATATGGCAAAGCCGTACGAGCCTATAGAGCTTGCATTTAGGCTAAGAGCGATACTCCGTCGAGGGATACAAACTAACAACGACTCCAAAACCTTTTGCGTCGATAAACAAAGGCGTATCGTCATAAAAAACAAAGAGGAGATAGCGCTAACGAAAGCGGAATTTGACATCTTTATCTACCTTTATGAAAAAGAGGGGATGGTTATACCAAGAGAGGATATTTTGATAAATTTGGGTCAGGCGAAATTTCAAAGCGGACTAAAAAGCATCGATGTTGCCATAGGGCGCTTGCGTCAAAAAATAGGAGACGATCCTAAAAATCCGCGATTCATTCACCCCGTGCGCGGTATAGGGTATAAATTTATCAATGCGTAATATATCCATAATCAAACTAATATCTTTTTTCTTTTTTGCCGCATTAGTTGTCGTAAATTTAGCATTTTTCATCGAATCAAAAAGGCAGATAAGAGACGCAGAGTACCTTACTTATGAGCGCTTTATGCTGGGTATGCGTATACGAGGACAAGTAGAAGGTAACGCAGCTAAGCAGCTAGCGCAAATCGGCCTTAAAAATAGCGAGCTTGATCCTATTAAGATCAGGCAAGGCGGCGAGAAAATTTTTAGCGACTCATATACCGATATGATAAGGTATAACAAAAAGTTTTATTTTGTGCCTAGATTTTCTTCTATTGATCCTAAAATGTTTTCGCGCATTATGGATGCGGCAGGGCTTAATATATCAAACGAAGATGACATCGCGAAAAACGATGTGCCTTTAGAAAATTTAGAAGAAATTTCTTCGCATAACATTTGGATACTTTGGCTTATAGTAAATATCGTAATGGTCGCATTTTTCATAGTCGTCTTAAAAAAATTGCTGAGACTCAGAAATTTAAAAAATATGATAAGAAGAGCTGGAGAAGAAGACAAATTTAGATTGCTAAAAGTAGAAGCAAATGATGAAATAGGCCAAATCGCTAGCGAATTTAACACGACTATGCAAAAAATAGATGCGATAAAAGAGGCTAGAGCGCTATTTTTACGTAACATCTTGCACGAATTTCGCAACCCTATAATGAAGGGGCGGATCATGGCGGACATTATAGCCGAAATATTACAAGATGATAAAATCAAGGATAGATTAAAACAAATTTTTATACGGCTTGAGATGATACTGGGCGAAGTCGTAAAGGTAGAAAAGCTTGTATCGAGCCAATGGGAGCTTAAAAAGAACAAGCACCGAGTTATAGACATCGTCGATCACTCGGTAGATATGCTTTTACTAAAAGACACGAGCCGCATAGAAGTGCGAGCGGATGCGGAAATAAGTGCGGTTGAGGTTGATTTTGAACTTTACGCGACCGGAGTTAAAAATTTGATCGATAACGCCTTAAAATACTCTAGCGAAAAGGTTGTTGTAAGCATAGATAAAAATGCTCTGTGTATAAGTAGTGTAGGCAATGAGCTTGATCCGCAAAGGCTTGATTTTCAAAGGGCTTTTAATAGGAAATTTGAGTCGTCAAATTCTGGGTTGGGGCTTGGGCTTTATATCGCAAGCCAAATTTTTATAAAACACGGCCACACTTTAAAATACAAACACGAAGATAGTAAAAATAATTTTCTGATTTATTTCATAAATTGATTTTATTTGCGTCATCGCCTCTGGCGAGGAATTAGGAAAATTTTCACTAACATCCACATTTTATAGCTCATCTACTCTATTATCTATTTCGTTTGGCTAAAAATATATAAAATAATAGAAAATATATGTTGCGATCTAAATAAATTTTAGTACAAACAAAAGCAAAAATATAGAAACCATTTTATAAAAAATTAGAAAAATATACTTTTTTACATCTTTGTAAAAAAGCGATCAAATAATATAGTAGTGTTTGAAAAATTAAGCTAGAAACTAAACAGTATGAAGTTTGGGTTACCTATCGGGCTACCTTTTAAAATCTTAAGTCTTGAAATACCGTATTTTATGGGGTTTTGGATGGTGCGGATGAAAGGACTTGAACCTTCACGCCGTGGGGCACCAGATCCTAAGTCTGGCGTGTCTGCCAATTTCACCACATCCGCACAACAATAATAAAGTGGTACGCCCATCAGGATTCGAACCTGAGGCCTACGGCTTAGAAGGCCGTTGCTCTATCCAGCTGAGCTATGAGCGCATAAAAACAAAGTGGCGCGCCCGATAGGAGTCGAACCCATAACCTACAGATCCGAAGTCTGTCGCTCTATCCAATTGAGCTACGAGCGCCCAAGTGGGGTGAGTGATGGGAATCGAACCCACGACCCTCAGGACCACAATCTGATGCTCTAACCGACTGAGCTACACTCACCATCTAACAAATGGTCGGGGTGAAAGGATTCGAACCTTCGGCCCTCTGGTCCCAAACCAGATGCGCTAACCAG
>CAURVK010000030.1:0-13275 GCA_963528285.1 uncultured Campylobacter sp.
AATTGCGAAGTCGCTCCCCACCCCCTTTAATCCCCCTCCCCCTACGACGCTTTTAGGGTGGCGACATAGCTTTGCTAACGCAAAGCGTCGCGAGTTTTGACTCTAAATTTGATGTTTTCAGGGTACGGGTCTCGGTGGCTCAAATTTGCAAATTTAACTTCAAATTTGAACGTAACAATGATAAGGCGAAGTATTTTGAAATGGATTTGAATGTTGTGAAGCAAAAATGAGCAAGGCTAACCACGTAGGTTGCCGTAGCGATATTTTTGCAAACTCATTCAAAGGCGCTCAAAAGACAAGCCGCCGCCCAAATTTAATGTTTTCCGCAGCCGCACTCTTTCAACGCCACCTCCACATCGCAAAAATGCCTATGCTCGCTCGCCAAATGCTCGATAAAATCCTGCTTTGAGCCCTGCGAGATCTCGTGCATAAAAAGATCGTGATTGACGTAGGCGACCTTGGTGGCGAAATTTAGCGTCAAATTTACGTCATGGCTGATGAGCGCGACGCCCGTGCCTTCAGTGTTTATCTGCTTTAGCAGCTTATAGACGTCCGCTTGACCCTTCGTGTCGATACTGGCGGTGGGTTCGTCTAGCATCAGAATTTTAGCCTTTGCACAAAGTGCGCGCGCGATATAGACGCGTTGGCGCTGTCCGCCGCTTAGATCGCCGATCTTTCGCCGCGTAAATTCGCCCATCCCGACGCGCTCCAGTGCTGCCTCAGCCTCCATCTTGTCGTCCTTGCCGTAAAATCCAAACAGCTTTTTATCTATCCGCCCCATCAAAACCACCTCGAGCACGCGCATCGGGAAGCTTTGATTTATCGGGATATTTTGCGGGACGTAGCCCACGGCCTTGCTCACGCTAGCGGGCTCCTGGCCAAACACCTCGATCGTCCCGCCGCTTGGCTTGTTTAGCCCTAACATCAGCTTTAAAAGCGTGCTTTTGCCGCCGCCGTTTGGGCCGATGATAGCTAAAAAATCCTTGCAGTCGTATTCTAAATTTATGCCGTCAAACACGAGGTTTTCGTCGTAACCAAAGCTTAAATTTCGCACCGAAATGTCGCTCATAAAACGCTCACCTTACCCGAAATATAAAACATAAAAATGCCAAGCCCCAGCATCACAAAAAGCGCGGCAAACTCGCAGCAAGCCCGCAGCGCGCGAAATCTCATCGCGCCCTTTAGCTTAAAGCCGCAAACGGCCGCTAGAAATATCACCGCACCCATGCCAAGCCCCATAAACACGCCACTAGCAAGCCCGGCTGCGTAGCTGTTTAGGCTAAAGGCCAGCACGAAAACCAGCAGCGTGCCCGGACACGGCACTAGCGAGCCAGCTAGCACCACGAGCCACTCGCTAGCCGTTTTTGGCGCTTCGGTAGAAGCCCTACAGGCTGCGCAGCCGCATTCGCTCTCGTGGACAGCGGTGCTAAATTTGACCGATTTTGCGCTCAAATTTGACGCGGAGTTTAAATTTGAGCCAAAAATTTTACTCGCCTCATTTGCGCCTTTTTTGCCCGAAACGGACGCGCTAGCAAAGCTAAATTTAGGTTTTAGCGCCGTTTTTTTAAGCTTGGCGTAGATCATATAAAGGCTCACGCAAACGATCGCTACGGCTGAAATTTTCGTCATCGCACCCGCTATGTCGCTGACCTTGTCCGTCAAAAACGCGTTTAAAAAAACGTAGCTAAAAAGCACGAGCAAAAACGCTCCCGCCACGTGCGCGAAGCCGACCTTCATCGCAAAAGCCAGCGCGCGCGAGTAGCTGCCGCCGTTTGCGACGAAGTAGCTAGCCGTTAGCATCTTAGCATGACCAGGGCCAGCGGCATGCAAAAATCCGTAAAAAAAGCTAACCGCAGCCAGCAGGGCGAAATTTAGCGCGTTTAGCTCGGCGCTGTTTATCTTGATGAGCTCTTTTAAGCGCTCTAAAAACTGAAGGCTCATGCCAGAAACGGAGTCAAATTTCGCCCTATCCTCGGCGTCGATTTGCTCTAAATTTTGCTTATTTTGCGCCTTAACGAGCGAGCTAAGCTCGGGCTTTGCAGGCTCTATTTTGGGCGCTTTTGAGGTCATTTCAAAAAACGCCGTGCTCAAATTTACGTTTGGCACGAGATAAATTTTATCGGTGAGCGCGTAGGGCTCGGGCGAGCTTATTTTAAAGTTAAAAAATCCCTCGTGGTCAAAAACCTCGACCGTGACGACGCGGCCGTCTTTGACTGCTAAATTTAGCTCTAAAATATACTCGAAATTTAGCCTGCCCTCATCCAGATAAACCCGCTGCGATAGCGTTTTGGTATGCAGATTCACCGTCTCGCCAGCACCGTCGTAGTAGCCCACGCTCGTTAGATACCCGCGCGGCACGATGTAGTCAAGTATGGATTTTTGTACTTTCCACGCTTCGTTTTTACTGAGCGCTTTGTCGGCATTTTCGTCGTAGCTTTGTAGCGTGAGTTCGGTGAAATTTTCAGAAAACGTCCAGGTTACGACGGCTGTTTTGATCATCTCGCCCTGGACGTCAAATTTGACCGTGGCGTGCGCGGTCGGGGTGTAAAGCGAACACAGAGCGCAGGCGTGCGCGAAGCTAAAAAAGGACGCAAAAAGCGCGAAAATAGCGAGTATGCGTCCAAATTTCATTTACAGGCTCTTTGCGAAAATTTGCGCCGTTTTGCGTAGCTCGGCGTCCCAATCAAGCGGCAACTGATTGATCTCCACGACGCTAGCGCCGCTTTCTTTGGCGATGGTTTGAGCGGCTTTTTTAGAAAACTGCGGAGCGACGAAAATGACCTTCACGCCGTGCTCTTTAGCCTCTTCGATAAGCTCTTTTAGCTCGGCGGGTTTTGGTTCTTTGCCATCCACTTCGATCGCGATTTGCTCCAGATCGTAGCGCTTGGCAAAATAGCCCCAAGACGGGTGATAGACTATAAATTCGCGGTTTTTGACGTTTGAAAGAGTACTTTTGATAAATCCGTCAAGCTCGTCAAGCTGTGCTTCAAATTTAGCCAAATTCGCCTCGAAAAGCGCCTTGTTTTCAGGATATTTTTCGCTTAGCGCGGCAGCGATATTTTTAGCTTGGACTTTTACCAAGACGGGATCTAGCCAGATGTGTGGGTCAAATTCGCCGTGGTGATGCTCGTGATCGTGGTGATCGTGACCTGCGTGTTCGTGTTTATGCTCGTGGTGGGCGTGTTCGTGCTTGGCGTCATGATGATCGTGTTCGCCGTGTTCGTGGTGACCTTCAAATTTGATCTTTTCCACGCCCGCGTCGGTTTTTACGATTTTAAGGTTTGGATATGATTTTTGAAATTTCGGCAGCCAAGCATCTTCAAACTCGATCCCGATAACAAAATAAAGGTCGCTTTTTTCAAGCGCGGTCATTTGTTTCGGTTTTGGTTCGTACGTGTGTGGATCAGCTCCCTTGCCCACCATCACGTTTACCTCGACCGCGTCGCCCGCGATTTGCTTGACGAAATACTGCTGTGGCAAAATACTGACGCTAACTTGTCCTTTGGCGTATAGCGCGACTAAGCCCAAACATAAAAACGCGAAAATTTTTCTCATTTTTATCCTTTCCGTGTTAAAATTTGGGCGAAATTATATCAAAAGCAACTTAGTTGCAAATTAATTTTTCTCAGGGTATAATACCCTAAAATTCTTAACGCGGAGGAAAAATATGAGCGAAAATTTGGAAGAAAAAGCTGGTTTTGAGGAGCTTTTAACGAAAAATGATATCAAAATCACTCCGCTTAGACTAGAGATTTTACACATTTTACACGCCGCCGCCGCGCCGCTTAGTTATGATGAAATTTTAGCTCATATAGGCGCAAACAAAACCACGTTTTACCGCTGTATGGACCTTTTTGAAGCTAAGGGTATCGTGCTAAAAAGCGAAAATAACCGCAAGAATTTCTACGAGCTTGAAAGCGGGGCAAAGGCGTATTTCGTCTGCGACGTCTGCCACAAGATGACTAATATCGACATGCCGCGCCTAAAACAAAATCACGTCAAAAGCGTCGTGGTTAAGGGCGTTTGCGACGACTGCTTTTAAAATTTACGCTTAAATTTGACGATAAATTCCGAACCCAAATTTGCTTTACCGGCATTAAATTTAAAAAACGGCTTCCGAAAAAATTTCGCCGCAAATTTATAAAAAGCGATTGCTACGTCAAATTTAAAAATCAAATTTGACGCGGGTGATTTAAAACTAATCCTCGTAAAGCTTTGCGATCTCCGGCGGTATCGCGATCGGACGACCGCGCGCGAGATCATAAAATACGTAAGTCGTCACTGCGCTAGCGACCGGTACGCCGTCCTTGCTAAACTCGTAAAAGCGCTTGGAGCAACTTCTTTTTTCGGGCTGCGTCCAGGTTTTCACGCGCACCTTATCGCCCAAAAATAGCTGCCCCAGATAGTCTATCTCGTGTCTGCGCACCATCCACGTGCGGTTTTGCGCGAGATTTGTCTCGATGAGGTCGCCCACGGCGTTTGAGTGCGCGTTTGCCACTTCTTGCATCCAGATGACGTAGTGAGCATTGTTTGCGTGATGATTCACGTCGATGGCGTCCTCACCCACGATAAATTCGTAGTAAAAAATTTTCATTTTCGCTCCTAAAAACGCTAAAATTGTAGCAAAAATTTAAAGGCAAACAAAATGAAAGAGATGTGGGACAAAAAGGCGTCGAGCTATACGAGATTTACGGGCGAGCCTAGCGTTTTTCATAGAGGGCTTTACGCTAAGATCGCCGAATTTGGCGTCAAATTTGAGGGCAAAAGCGTCGTTGATATAGGCTGCGGCACGGGCGTGCATACGCTGCATTTAGCGCAAATTTGCCGCGAGATAACCGGTATGGATATCTCGGGCGAAATGCTAAAAGTCATGCTAGAAGACGCGGCTAAATTTAATATTTCAAATTTAACCGCCGTGCAAAGCGATTTTAAAAACTTTAATCCAAACCGAGTTTACGACGTGGCTTTTAGCACGATGAGCCCCGCGATCGCGAATGAGGAGGATTTTAGTAAATTTATAAATTTGGGCGAAAAAAGGGTCTATCTTTGGTGGAATAAACCGCGTTATTCAAGCGTTTTGGAGCTTTTTTACGAAGGCTCGCAGAGAGGGTGCTTTAAAGAAAAGGCAAATTTTTTCGAAGAGTACTTGCGCCGCGAAAATATCGCCTTTAACTCCTGCGTGCTAGAAGAATCTCGCGAGCAAAAACGCACGCTTGAAGAGATGACGCAAAACACGCTTTGGCATTTACAGATAGCAAATTTCGCGCACGAGGAAAACGCGGTCAGATCGCGGCTAGAAAGCATCGCGAAAGACGGCCTCGTGACGGAAAAAATCGTCTCTTCAATGAAGCTTTTGGTTTTTTAAGATATAATCGCTTTATTTATTTAAAATTTAAAAAGGATTTTAGTTGCCGCGAGCGTTTTTGCCGATATTTTTTTGCGTTTTGCCTTTTTTTTGCGCCGAGGTTTTCGCATCCTCGCTAAGTCCGGCGGCGCCGCTTGAATACGACGACGAAAAAGCGCGGCTAGGCAAAAAGCTCTTTTTTGACGCGTCGCTAAGCCCCGGCGGCACGGTATCTTGCGAGAAATGCCACAACCTTTACTGGGAGCTAAGCGGCACGAGCAAAAAAAACCTAAAAATCTCCGCCGACAAAGAAGCCAGCCCGCCTACGGCGCTAAATTCGGCGTTAAATTTTATATTTTTTAAAGACGGCCGCGTAAAAGATATAAAAGAGCAGGTAAAACAGAGTCTAACCGGCAAAGAACAGTTGGGCGAGGAGCCTAAAAAGCTAGAAGAAAAGGTCGGTCTAAACGCGGTTTATAAAAAAGAGTTCGAGCGGCTTTACCCGGGCGGCGTAAGCTTTGAAAACATCGCCGACGCGCTGGTAAATTTCGAAAAAGCCCTCGTCACGCCAAACGCCAAATTCGACAAATTTATCGGCGGCGACGAAGACGCGCTGGATGCGGAGCAAAAACGCGGGTTTGAGCTATTTAAAAAAATCGGCTGTATAAACTGCCACAGCGGGGTCAATCTAGGCGGTAATATCTACTACGAGCTAAGCTCCGGCGATAAAGGCAAACAGATTCGCTACAAAGTGCCTAGCCTAAGAAATATCGAAAAGACCGCGCCCTATCTTTATAGCGGCGAGATAGCGGATCTAAAAGACGCGATAAAATTTATCGCCAAAGAGCGTATCGGCTACGAGTTAAGCGATGAGCAGACGCACGCGCTTTATAAATTCTTGCTGACTTTAAGCGGCGAAAAACCGGAAATTTTAAAATGAAACACAAGATAATCTTTCATAAAATTTTATTTTTTACTATCGTTTGTATCGTATTTTTTGGAACCGTGATGACCTATAAAGCCACCAAGGACTTAGTAACCGCTTATGAGTGGAAAGGCACGATAGAAAAGGTGATGGACGCTAACGACGAGGCGAATTTCTTGCTCGAAAAAAGTCTTCTAGAGGCCGACTACGACGCGATCATGCGCTATACGGCGGAGTTTCAAAAGGCTCTAAAAAAGCTTGATTCAAGCAATCTAATCTCCTTTGAAAAGCTAGCGTTAAACGAAAAAACTTTTAGCGAGCTAGAGGAAGCGGTTGAAAAAAGAGTCGAGCTAACGGATAAATTTAACTCCGTGACGATAATGGCAAAGCTCGTTTATAACGAAATAATCTTAAAATTCGAGGCTTTAGACGGGCTTTATTTTAACGAGCTGATGCCGCAAATTTTGATGTTTAGATACGACTTAAACACTGATCTGGCGGCACCTAAAAAGCTTTTAAACGAGTATTTAAAGAACCCAAAACTAAATAAAAACGACGCAGGATTTTTATCGAGCGCGCAAAAACTGATCGGCTACTACGAGCAGGCGCAAAAGCTTTACCGCGATATAATTTCGCTCGGAATTTACAATAAACTATCCGACCTCAAAGAAAGTAGCGAGCGCTACATACAAAACGTCTTATCGAATTTACGTAGGACAATGGCGCTAGTGTTTGTGTTGTTTGGGCTTGCGTCGATATTTGTTTATATTTCTTATGCTAGAGCTAGAAACAATATCAGACTACTAAACCGTTTCGAGCAAGCCGTCGATAATAGCTTTAACGCCATAACATTTACCGACCTAGATAGAAAGGTCAAATACGTAAATAAAATTTTCGAGCAAAATTTCGGATATAAATTTGAGGAGCTAAAAGATCAAAATATAAACATCATAAAGTCCCATCAGCACTCAAACGAATTTTATCAAGATATGCTAAAAACGATAGAATCGGATCAAATTTGGCGAGCCGACGAGCTAATAAGCAGAACAAAAAGCGGTGAACTCATATACGAGCAGGTTATTTTCTCTCCGCTTTTTAACGAAAGCGGCGACAAAGACGGCTACATGTCGATCAAATTTGATAAAACCAAAGAGATCGCGATGACAAAAGAGCTCGAAAACAAAAACAAAGAGCTGCAAAACGAAGCGCTAAAAGACAAGCTAACGGGGCTTGGTAGTTATTTTGCTCTGACACAAAGGATGGAGCAGGGCTCGGGCGGCATGATCATCTATATAAACATTAACAACTTTATGGATTTTCGGTTTTTTTACAAAACAAAGACCGTGGACGCCATTATCGCATCTTTTGCGACGACGCTTCAGCTTTGTATCGATACTTATAAGATTGATGCGAACATTTATAGAGTGCAGTTTGATGAGTTTTGCATCTGGTACGGCGGTGACGATGCAGAGCGTGTAGTGCGTAAATTTATCGATTATTTTAAGGTAAATAATCTCTATATCACGGTTGAGGGGGCGCGCGAGTTTATCCCTAATATCAAAATAACCATCGGCGTTAGCATGCCTCAAGACACTCCGCAAACAAACCGCCTAACTCAAGCTATGCTAGCTCACCACGAAGCTAAGCAAAACGGCGAAACGGTGCAGTTTTACACCGAAAACAGCCACATCGAGCAGCGGTACTACCACAACCAAATCATGTCGCGCACCATCGAAAACGCTCTATATAACGACACGGTGATCGTCGAGTGTCAGCCGATCTACGACGTATCTGGCGAAACGGCGCGGGTCAAATACTACGAAGTGCTCGTGCGCCTCATCGACGAAAATGGCAAGATTCGCTATCCGGGCGAGTTTTTGGACATAGCAAAGAAAATTTCGCTTTATAACGATATCACGAAAAAGGTCGTCGAGCACGTATTTAGGCTAGTTGAGAAGTTTACGAATACAAGCTTTTCTATGAACCTTTCTAGCAGCGATATCGCAAACGAGAGCATAAGGGATCTCATCGAGAAAAAGCTACGCGTCTGCTCAAGGCCCGAGCACGTGTATTTTGAGATACTAGAGAGCGAGGGCGTGGATGATTATAAGATCGTAAATGACTTCATCAACAAGATCCGCGCCTACGACTGCAAAATCTCGATCGATGATTTCGGTAGCGGCTACTCGAACTACTACCGTATCTTGGAGCTTGATATCGACACGATCAAGATCGACGGCTCGATCATCAAAAAGCTACCGTACGACAAAAATGCCCGCTATCTGCTGCAAACTATCATCGACTTTGCCGGAAGACAAGGCTATAACGTCGTAGCGGAGTTTGTGAGCTCAGAGGAAATTCTCGCTGAAATCAAGAAATTTGGCATCAAATACGCGCAAGGATTTTTGCTAGGCAAGCCGACCTCGCCGAGCAATATCGAGGAGTAAGCGGACGGCGTCTTTGAGCCGTTAAATTTAGCTCGTCTTAGTCAAATTTGCCCGCTCAAATTTGACTACTCCTGCATCCAAACTACCAAAAATAAACCCGCCTGAAAATAAAAATTCTTTTTTAAATTTTCGTTTATCAGAGCGCAAAGCTCGTATCTTCTTTGGCCTCAAATTTTACGTCAAATTTGCTGCTACTGCCGAGTCAAATTTGAGCGAGGCGACGAAAAGCCGCTCAAATTTAGCTTGGATTATAAATTTGAGCTTGGCTCGTCTTTAAATTTCCTTCTAACAAAAGTGGCGCAAACCACAAACGAAACCGCCGTCAAAGCGTAAAAGATATAGCTAAAAATAGGATTTGCGTGGGTCTCGCCATCTTTTAGCTTTTTTACCGAGACGGCGTTTCTAAACATATCAAACATCGCGATGCGCCAGCCGTAGTATTTGATCTGCGCCCTGCCTTCGCCGACTAGACTCTGTGCGGCGGCTTGGACGTCGGCGGAGTTAAATTTAAAATAAAGCGGCAAGCCCCAGCCCGTATCCTCGTTTCGATACGGCATCACCTTCGTGCCGTTTAGCTCCCGCGTGTAGATAAAGTACACGTCGCGCGTCGGCCCGTCGGCCGGGTTTTGCGCGTCGATAAAGCCGTCTTTATCCATGCGCTTGACCTCGCCGCCCGTGATGATCGCCTCGTCGTAGTGCGGAAAAGCGTAGTTTATCGCCGCAAACGCTAAGGCGTGCAGAGCAAACAGAAAGGTAATGATGGAAATTTGAAGGTATTTTTTAAATTTTTGCATTTTCGTCCTTTGGGGCGAATTGTACAAGATAGAAGTTTAGAAGAACCTAAGCCCCTAAAACAGGGGCTTAGAAGGGCTAGGCTTTGGCCTTGCAGCCGCAGCTTCCCGCGATAAATTTAAGAATCTGTATAAAGAAGCAAACGCCGCCGATGATAAAGATCGTATCGCCGATCATCCTTAGCCAGCGTAAATTTTGCAAGTGATCCATCTGTAAGAACTCCGCGCTTCTAGCGTACCACATGCCCACATCTATCGCAGCGACGGCCTGATAAAGACCGATCGGAAGCAGCGACGCTACGATCATCAGCATTAGCCCCACATTTAGCGACCAAAAGCCCACCTTCATCAGCTTGTCGTTAAACTCTTGCCCTTTGAAAAGATAAAGCGCCACGAGCCAAACAAAACCAAGAGCCAAAAATCCGTAAACGCCAAACAGCGCCGCGTGTCCGTGCACCGAAGTGGTGTTTAGACCCTGGATGTAGAATAAAAATAGCGGCGGGTTGATAAGGAAGCCAAACACGCCTGCACCCAGCATATTCCAAAACGCCACCGCGATAAAGCAGTAGAGCGGCCATTTGAGGTTTTTCGCCCAGCTTTGCGCAAACTGAAGCGAATACTGATGAAAGGCCTCTGCTCCAAGAAGCACCAAAGGCACGACCTCAAGCGCAGAAAAGCTAGCGCCCACCGCCATGATCGGAGTGGTTGTTCCCGCAAAATAAAGGTGGTGGAAGGTGCCAGGGATACCGCCCATTAAGAATAAACTAGCGCTTGCCAAGGTTGAGTAAGTCGCGAATTTTTTGCCGACTAAGCCTAAAGATGCAAACACGAACGCAAGCGACGCGGTCGCAAACACCTCGAAAAAGCCCTCGACCCAAAGGTGAACGACCCACCAGCGCCAGTATTCCATCACCGGTAGCGGGCTTCTTTGACCGTAAAATAGTCCCGCGCCGTAGAAAAGTCCCACTGCGATAGCAGAAGCCGTAAAGATAGCTAGCAGGTTTTTATCGCCGTCAGCCTTAAATCCGCCGACGAATCCGCGAAGCACGAGCGCCATCCAGATAACAAGACCGACAAACAAAATAAGCTGCCAAACCCTGCCAAGCTCGATATACTCGTATCCTTGGTGACCAAGCCAAAAGCTAGTAGACGTTTCCATCTTGCCCGCTATCGCCATGTACTCGCCGATAAAGCTACCCACGACTAGGAAAAGCAGCGCGTAGAAAAGCAAATCCACGCCTAGTTTTTGAAATTTAGGATCCTTGCCGCCGTTGATGATAGGCGCTAGGAAAAGTCCGGCCGCCAAGAAGCCCGTCGCGATCCAGAAAATGCTCGCCTGGATGTGCCAAGTGCGCGCCAAAGAGTACGGGATGTGCTCGGATAAATTTATACCGTAAAACTCCTGTCCCTCGACCGTATAGTGCGCCACGAAGCCGCCTATCATGATCTGGAAAACAAATAGCGCGAGCGCTACGAAAAGGTATTTGCCAAGCGCCTTTTGAGACGGAGTCAAATTTAGCTTTGAAAGCGGATCGGCGTCGATAGGAGCGAGTTTCTCGTGATCTTTTTCGCCGTAGAAATTTGAAAACCAAACTAGTAAGCCCACGCCCGCAACCAAAATCGTAACGCTAATAATCGTCCAAAATACGTTTTCTTGCGTCGGAACGTTGTCGATTAGCGGCTCGTGCGGCCAGTTGTTCGTGTACGTAGCTTCGCTATTTGGGCGATTCGTCGCCGTAGCCCAGGTCGCCCAGAAGAAGAAATCATTTAGCTGCTCGCGGTTTTCCTCTTTGGCTAACGTGTTGTTTTTCATCGCGTAGTTTTCGCGTAGCTTCTGGTATTTCGGATCGTTACCGAAAAGCCCGTTGTACTCGTCGCGCACTACCTTTGCCGCCGCGATCCTCTCGTCGCTGATCGTTATAACGCCGTTTTTTAGCGTATTCGTGCGGTATTCGCTCTTGGTTAGAGCCTTGATGTTGGCTTGTTGCTCGGCGTTAAGAGCATTAAATTTAACTCCGTAAAGCTGATTTGCCTTTATATCCATAAACGCGACTAGCTCTTTATGCAGCCAATCAGCCGTCCAGTCAGGCGCCTGATACGCTCCGTGTCCCCACACAGAGCCGACCTGCATACCGCCGATGCTTTGCCAGGCCTCTTGGCCTTTGTAAATTTGCTCTTGCTCGACTACGATCTTGCCGTTTTTATCGGCAAAACTCACCACCGGCGGCGCTTCGCGGTAAACCTCTACGCCGTAATAGCCGAGTATCCCGAAGGCGATAGTAACGACTGCTACCAGCGCCCACCAATACTTCTTGTATTCACGCATACTTTGTCTCCTTTTGAAAAATTCGGATAAAGTTTATCCAAAATAAATTTGCGCAAAAATGATGTATATCAATAAAAGGATTAAATTTGTCCTTAAAATATGCCTTATATTAAAAAATGTATAATTTCAAAAATATATTTTAGGAGATTTTATGCTCAAATTTGAGATCGTTTATAAATTTTGCCTCATTTGCACGCTGATTTTTGGACTTTGTCTGCTCGCGTTTTCGGGAGTAAATTTTGCTCTCGGAGAGTACGGCGAATTTTGGATGGGAGCGCATAAATTTGCGGGCTTTTTGGTTGCGCTCGCAGCTGTTTTGCACGTGATAAATCGCAAGAAAAAGCTCATCAAACTCGCAAATGAATTCATAGACGTCGTCACTCGCCGCAAAAACCCGAGCATGTGCAACATGGACCGCATCATCGCATCGCTAGAGCCATATACGATAGCCGAAATCTCGCAAAGGCTTGGTTTTGACGAGACCGAGTTTTGCCGCACCTTGCGCGAAAACGGCGTCAAATTTAACGGTGCCGATCAAACTTTTCGCCAAATCGCTTTTTTAAACGACGAAAAGATATTTTTCGTGCTAGTTCTTATAGTCGAGGCGAAATTTGGCAAGAGATTTTGCGGCGAACTCAAATTTAAAGGCGCTAAATTTAACGGTGGTAAAAATGCGGCTTAAGTTCGGCCGCAAGCGACGCAGGGGTTAAATTTGCATTTTTGAAAGGACTCAAATTTTAAAAATAACCGAAATTTTAATCATAACTTTTAACATCTTGCTTTTTGGTGGGATTGTTTGGACGATATTTTGGCACAATCCTCGCAAGCTCAGCCCGCGTCAGCTTGCTACAATAGGCGAAACGAGCGAATCAAACGCAATAAAAAGACTTTCCGTGCGGCCGTTTTTACTTTGGTTGGAGCGGTTTTTCATCTCGCGTGAAAGCCTTTGGTTTAATCAAAATTACATCTATGTTTTTAGGGGGCAGGAACTTGCGGCTAGGTATAAATTTGAGCAAATTTTAGCGCTTGAGGGCACGAAAACGCGGATCAATAGCGCTAGAATTTGGCGGATTTGTTTTGCGGACGAGTTTGAGAAAGACGGCACGAGCGAGTATAAATTTGCACCCGCCGCTTCGCTTTTTACGCCAAATTTTAAAGAGTTCTTGCAAATTTTGCACGAGAAAAATAAGGATACGATAAAAACGAAACCGAGATTTTGGGAGGCTGTTTAGCGGCAAATTTGCACACTAATAAAATCACTCAAATTTAGCCTTTAGATTTTGTTTTTTAGTTAAGCGGATATAAATTTTAGATCAAATTTGAAGCAAGGCAAAGCAACCTTACTTTGCCTATTTTAGTTTTTGAGTTTTTTGTTAGCAAGTTTAAATAGCGAGCGCCATAAACCGCTCGCTATTTAAAAGAATTAAGCACCAATAATGATG
>CAURVK010000031.1:0-13146 GCA_963528285.1 uncultured Campylobacter sp.
GTTTATTATCTGGTTTTTTGATCTCTATATCAAATGGACTAAGATGAGATATAAGCTTTTGTTTTATAGCGTAGTTAAAAATCGTTCTTATTATGCCCATAATAGCATTTGTACGCGATTGTGATAGCTTGCGACCGGTTCTGCTAGACACAGTTTCTTTTATATTTTTAAAATGCTCTTGTATCATCTCGGAGCTTATCAAGCTTGTAACGATACTTCCGAATTTACTTTTATGATACTGCTCATACATACAAATTTGCTCTTTAATGTTTTCCGTTTTATCTGGCGTTTGTTCGAGCCTATAATCAAAAAATGCTTTTGCTATGTCATCAAATTTTAAACCACCTTTAACAAGCTGTTTCTTAGTTATACTATCCGGTAGCTCGCCGTTTCTCTTTTTGGTGTCGTATTCTTTCTTTTTATTATAGGCGTAGGTTACGTTTACGCCTTCTGATTTTGAGCCTACTTTTATGTCTTTGCCGTCTAATCTTACGTAAAAAATCATATCGTTATTTTCGGGAATATAAATTCTAACTCCCGGATATTTATTTGTATTTGCAAATTTATTATAAGACATTAAAGCCATTTAAGGTTTCTCCTTTTACTTAAAAAGTGGCGAAGCATTTTTCCCCTTTATTTCCCCTCTATTTTTATAAAAATACATGATATTTTAGGATAGCTTAGAATAAGCTTAATCAATAAAATCGCCTATTTTAGGTATTTTTGTAGTATATTAGAGGTATATAAAATACTTTAAGAAATAGTATTATACGAATCCAGCATCCGGAGCCATATATACTCAAAAATCTCTTTAAACCCCGATTTTACCGATATTTCAAGAGCTTTAAGTTTTCTTAGTTTTATAAAATTTGTTCCCTATTTGTTCCCGAAATTTTTTAATATTCCAATTTCTTACCAAGCTTTCTAAGTTAATCTAAGATACCTTATTTTTGTTTTAAAAAACAAGAAAACAATTTTTTACTCTCAATTACTCTAAAATACTCTAAAGAACCATATGGTATTAAAAGTTTTTCAAAAAACTACCCAAAAACCGCTCAAAATAGCAAAAGTAAATAAAAAGTTGCTGTAATTAGTTATGTAAGAACTAAGCAAAAGGAGAAAAATAATATGCTTAATGAATTATATAACGACCTAGAATACAAAACGCTTCTTGAGCACATATCTAGCCAATATAAAGGAAAGGTGGTTTTAGACAGAAAGCAAACCGCAGCGGTTCTTGGTATTGGTATATCCACTCTTGATCTTCGTATATCGCAGGGCAGGGATATTCCACGTTATATCAAAATTGGAGATGCAAAGAATTCTCGCATAGCGTTTGCGATAACGGATATTGCAGCTTATATTTTTCAAAAAAGTGTTAAAACATGCTCTTAATTTCTATAGTAGATAATAAAGAAAAGGATCAAAAATGAGTAATGCTCTTCAAATAGGCGGACACAGCCTAGTTCTTTGTGTAAGAAGCGAATTCTTGACGCTCAAAAAGGCTATTATAAGGTATGAGCACAATGTTAGAGAGGTCAAACACGCCTCTAAAATCGGATATCTTAGAGGTAACAGCCGAAATAATAGATACATAGTGCTTAGCGAATATAACGATAACGGCAATATGCGAGAGATGCCTAGTAGCGATAGGGAATTTAACGATAGAAAGTATATAAAAGCACTCTTGAAAAAATACCACGAAAAAATGAAAGCCGACTACGAAGCCCAAACTAAAATCTATAAAAACGGCAAGGTGGTAAAGAATCGTTGGCGAGAAAATATGGTCGGGTTTTCCGAAATAGTCATAAGTTTCGGCACCGATCGGAATAAAGAATCCAAAGAAGGGCTAAATAAAACCGAAGTAAATTTTATCAACGCTCAGGTCTCGCTCGACAGAGTTAGAAGATTTGCAAACGATTATTGCGCTAAATACGGCGTTAAATGCCTGCTAATCGCTGAGCACAACGATGAGAAAACTAAGCATTATCAGCTTATTTTTACGAATTACCAATTTGAAAACCATAAAAATCTTAGGTTTAGCGGCAAGGGCGAAACGCTAAAATTCGGCAGAAGTATGCAAGAAATGGGAGGGGCGGCGTTTAAGGGCATAGCATTGCGCGGCGAGCTAGGCTCTAAGATGAGGCATAAAAATATAAAACAAATGCACAAAACAGAAAAAGAGTATAGTAATGAGCAAAAGTTTAAAAATAAAATTAGACAATCCATAGTCGATGAAGCAAGAAAGTATATAAAAAAGAAAGAGTCTATGTTCGGCAAAGACTATTTGAGATTGGAAATTGAGGACGATAAGACTTTTATAACGAGTCTTACGAATTTAGTATTAGATCAAATGCAAAATAATATAAGTATAGTTACCGACGTAGAACTAAAACAAAGGATTTACGAGCTAACGAATCAACTAATAAACAAGGGTGAGATAATTGTAAAAAATAACGAGCTGGATCAATCCAACGAAAATCTAATCCAAGAAAATAAAAAGCTAAAAGAGATAAACGCAAATCTAAATAATCAAGACGAAATTATAAAAGATAGAAATTTACAAATAGGCAATCTCTCGGCCGAGCTAATTCAAAAAGAAGATGAAAACAATAAACTAAAAAGCCGATTAGAAAATATTGAAGCTGATATAGCGCAAATAGATAAACTAAAACAAAAAGCCGACCAAAGCGATGCCCTACAAAGCAAGCTCGAAGAAGCTAATACAGATCTAGAAAGCAAAGAAAAAACAAATCAGTCTTTGAAACAAAGAAACGAAGAGCTGGAGGCGTCGTTAAGTAACGAGAATGCCTTAAAGGAAGACAATGAAAGCAAGCTACTACAAATCGTTAAACTACAAACTTCTATAAATGGCAAAGTTCAAAGAATATCTGAGCTAGAAGAAGAAGCAAAAGTTAAAGACGAAACGATAGAAAATTTACAGGATAAGTTAACTATATTAGAAAACTTTAAAACGAAAGTTATTAATTTTATCTTAAAAATAAGCAATTTAATACCGGATTTTAATAAGCTGTTGAATGATGAGCCTACGGAGATAAAAAATGAGATAAAAGGCAAAGCATACAGTAGGGATGGGATGGAGATATAAGCAAGTTATCGGCAGCAAGAAATCTTTAATAGATTGTTATAGAGTGGTACCGGTAGGACAAATTTTATCAAAATGACTAATATGTGATTTTTCTTTCAAAATACGATTTTAAAGGCAAATTTAGCCAAAAAAGGAATATTCTAAATTTACATATTACTTAAATAATTCTTAAAAAAATATACTAATTTTAAAACTAAATTTATATTTGCCGTTGTATAATAATCTCATAAATTTCAGTAATACCAGAAAGGAGCAAAAATGGAAGAGATCGTAAAGACCACCTGTCCATATTGCGGTACGGGCTGTGGCATCGATCTTATCGTGCGAAACGGTAGAATCGTAGACGCCAAACCTAGCAAAGACCACCACGTAAACGACGGCGAGCTTTGCTTAAAAGGAATGTTCGGATGGGAGTTCGTAAACTCTCCTAAACGCTTAAGCCGACCGATGATGAGAAAGCTAAACGGCGTCTACGACAAGCACGGAGAGCTTGAAGAAGTGAGTTTTGAGGAGGTTTATGATTTCCTCGCGGATAAATTTAAATCCACCGTCGCAAAATACGGCCCAAGCTCGATCATGGGCTTTAGCTCGGCGCGTTCAAATAACGAAGACAACTACGTTTTCCAGAAATTTTTCCGAGCTCAGGGTAGCAACAACGTCGATCACTGCGCTCGTCTTTGACACGCTCCTACAGTGGCAGGTCTTGCCAGCACGCTAGGAAACGGAACGATGACGAACGATTTAGTAGAATTTGCGACCGACACGGACGTGTTTTTACTCATCGGTACCAACACGAGCGAGTGCCATCCGATCATCGCTATGCAGATGCAGCGCGGACTTCAGCGCGGCGCGAAGATGATCGTCGTAGATCCAAAGCGCACCGATATGGCCAAAAAAGCCGATATCTATCTGCAAATCCCGATCGGAGCGAATATCAAAACGCTAAATACGATGATGCACGTCATAATCGCCGAAAATTTGCAAGATAGCGAATTTATCGAGAAATACTCCGAGGGATTTGAATATCTAAAAGAAGCGGTTAAGGACTTTACCCCTGAGCGTTTCGAGCGCGAAACCGGTATAAAAAAAGAGCTCATCATAGAGGCAGCTAGAATGTATGCTAAAGCAGGCGCGGCGGCGATTTGCTACACGATGGGTATCACGCAGTTTAGCGACGGCACGTCAAACGTCTTTTCGCTATCAAATTTAGCCGTTTTAACCGGAAATTTAGGCAAAAAGGGCGCAGGCGTAAATCCTCTGCGCGGTCAAAACAACGTCCAAGGCGCATGCGACATGGGCGCGCTGCCTAACGTCATCCCGGCCGGCGCGGTAAACTCGACCTACGCGCAGGAGCAAGCGCGCAAAGTATGGCACTTTGAGCTAAATCCGGTTCCGGGCTTTAAGCTAACGCAAGCGCCGGATAAAATGGATAGCGGCGAGCTAAAAGTCCTCTACGTCTACGGCGAAAACCCCGTAATGAGCGACCCTTGGACCGAGCACTTCGTCCACGCCGTGCATCATCTAGACTGCTTTATAGTGCAGGATTTGTTTTTCACAGAGAGCGCGCACAAGGCCGACGTGGTGCTACCTGCCGCTGGCTGGGGCGAAAAGGACGGAACGTTTATCAACACCTCTCGCCGCGTCCAGCGAACGCGCAAGGCTAGCGAACCGGTTAGCGGCGTAGAGCCTGACTGGAAAGTCGTGTGCAACATCGCAAACCGCATGGGGCTAGAGGGATTTGACTTTGCGAGCCCTGAGCAAATTTGGAACGAGCTAAGGGAGCTTATGCCTAAATTTTTCGGCGGTATTAGCTACTATAGACTAGGCAAGCTAGGCGGCATCAGCTGGCCGTGCCCCGACGAGGAGCATCCAGGTACGCCCGTGCTTTACTCCGATCACAAGTCCATGCTACCGGGCGGTAAATTCCGATTTGCGCCGGTGCTTTACTTAGACGATAAAAATGAACGCGCAAAAGCAGAAGCCGAATTTAGAGCCAAGATGAATATCCCGGACGGCTATCCGGTCGGTAGCGGCGCGCTTAGCGAGGTGCCAGACGAGGTCTATCCGTGCCTATTTACGACCGGACGCAAGGTCTATCACTACCACACGGGTACGATGACGAGAGAGTGCCCTGCCCTAGAGTACGGCGCTGGCGTAGAGGGCGCACTCATAGAGGTGAGCCCGGATATCGCTCGCGAGAGAGAGCTAGAGGAAGGCTGCTACGCGCTCGTGCAAAACAAACGCGGACAGATCGCGGCCAAGCTTCGCGTAAATCCGGATCTAAAAGAAGGCACGATATTTACGACCTTCCACTATAGCGAGGCCGACGGTAACGAGCTAGCAAACGCCAGCGACCCAGATCCGCTCTCAGGCATCACACCTCTAAAGATGACGATAGCAAATATCAGGCGTCTAAGCGAAGAGGAATTTATCAAATTTAGAGAGCAAAACGAGATGTCGATGCACTCGGCAAATCCGTATTTGTCGCCTGTTAGAGCGTAAATTTAGGGCGGGAGACCGCCCTTTTTCTACTTAATTTTATCCACTTTTATTCCAACTAACGCGTAAAAATTTAATAAAGCTAAAGAAGCGTGAGTTAAATTTGACGCAGTCAAACTGCGTCAAATTTGATGAGATTGCTCGCTCCTGCAATCTCGGCGAGAGTGAGCTAAATTTTAAGATTTTATCTTAAGCCTATCGCCAGCATAGTAGGCGAGCTTCCAGGTCGGAGTTTGTTTTAGGTCTTTAAAGCCGTAGCCGCGTGCCTTGACCCTATCGCCGTAGATTTTTTCTATCATTACAGATTCGCCTACTAGCAGCGCCTTTGTCGAGCACATTGCGGCACAAACCGGCACTTTGCCTTCGGAAATTCTATCCTGGCCGTACTCTTCGCGCTCGGCTTCGCTATTTGTCGGTAGCGGACCACCTGCGCACATCGTGCACTTATCCATCGAGCCTTTCGCGCCAAACACTCCCTCGCGCGGGAACTGAGGCGCACCGAACGGACACGCGTATAGGCAGTATCCGCAGCCGATGCAGATATCTTTGTCGTGTAGCACTACGCCGTCGGCTCTGATGTAAAAGCAATCAAC
The DNA here is from genome assembly GCA_963528285.1 of uncultured Campylobacter sp. GTDB lineage: Bacteria > Campylobacterota > Campylobacteria > Campylobacterales > Campylobacteraceae > Campylobacter_A. Next base: position 6,202 of record CAURVK010000031.1, read on the forward strand.
CGGGCAAACCAGCGAGCACGGAGCGTCCTCGCAGTGCATGCAGGCTATCGAGGTTGATATTTCCTTACCGGGTACGCCTTCGTTTAGCGTGATGACGCGGCGGCGGCGGATGCCAAGAGGCAGCTCGTGAGCCTCGTCGCAAGCCACCGCACAGCCGTTACAGTCGATACATCTATCGTCGTCGCAGTAAAATTTAAGTCTATTGTTATCGTTAAATTCGCTCATTTTACGCCTTTTCTATGCGGCATAGACCGCTTTTGGTTTCAGGAATCTGAGTGTTTATATCATATCCGTAGTTAGTGACGGTATTTGCGCTCTCGCCTACCGCATAAGGCTTGGTGCCTTCCGGGAAATTACCCGTCATATCAACGCCTTGCATATAACCCGCATAATGAAACGGCATAAAGATGGTGTCGGGTTTAACGGACGGTACCACTCTGGCGCGCACCTTAACCTTAGTACCTTCAGGCGAATGAACCCAGATGAAATCCCAGTTTTTAATGCCGTGTTTAGCCGCAAGTTCAGGGTGGATATCCGCAAACATCTCAGGCGTCAAGCGGCTTAGATACATACTAGCTCTCGTCTCCATGCCCGCGCCGCTAAAATTTACGAGGCGAGCCGTCGTGAGGATAATAGGAAATTCTTTTGAGTAGTCCTTTGCTAGCTGGACGGATTTAAATTTCGTATCGACGCGGTTTTGAAGTTTCTTATCCTCAAAGCTCGGATACTTCTGCGCTAGATCAAATCTAGGCGTATGCAGCGGCTCTCTGTGAAGAGGAATTTGATCCGCAAAAGTCCAAACGATCGTCCTAGCTCGCGCGTTGCCGTACGGAGCGATGTTTTTCTCCATGCATTTTTTAGCGATGATATTACTATCGTCATGTATCCAGCTGCCGCCTATTTTAGCCTTTTCATCCTCGGTTAGCGTGATGCCTAGCACCTTTTCGATGTTATCTTTTTTGATCTCCGGATATCCGCCCTTGACAAACGAATCTACTGGCGCGCTACCGTCTGCGGCTAATTGGCTAACTCCGTTATGCTCTAAGCCGAAGCGGTTTCTAAAACCCATACCGCCTTGCCTAACGGGCTTGTTTATATCGTAAAGTATCGGGCTGCCCGGATGATCCTCCGTCCAGCACGGCCACGGCAAGCCGTAGTATTCGCCTTCGACTACGGTGCCCGGTTTTCCTAGACTTGTTTTTTCGTCAAATTTATCCCAGTTTTCTTGGTGCTTTTTGAGCCTTTCCGGAGTCCAACCCGTCATGCCGATAGTTTTTATTATATTTGCGATCTCGCGCGTAGCGACCTCAGGCCACTCGATCTTACCTTCGGCGTCTCTGATCGTGCGCGTTAGCTCGTCATAGTAGCCTAGCCTTTTGGCAAGCTCAAACAAAATTTCATGATCCGGCATACTCTCAAACAAAGGCTCTACGACCTGGCTTCTCCACTGGCCGCTGCGGTTTGTCGCTACGACCGTACCGCTGGTTTCAAACTGCGTCGCCGCAGGCAGTATGTAGACGTCGTCTTTTTTGTCAGTTATCACGCCGGCATCGTTTACGAAAGGATCTACCAGCACTAAAAGCTCAAGCGCATCTAGGCCTTCTTTTACTTTTACTTGTTGCGCGGTTGATGTGATACCGTTGCCGATTACCACTAAGGCTTTTATACTGTCGCCGGCATTATCTACGGCTTCGTTGCCGTTTTTACCGTCAAGCACGCCCGCCCACCATTTTGATAGCGTAAATCCGGGTTTAAACATCATTTCAGGCTTAACGAAATTCTTTTGGAGCCATTCAAAATCGACCTTCCACATCTTAGCGAAGTATTTCCAGTTGGCTTCGTTTTTTGGATAGTACCCAGGTAGCTCGGTCGGCAAATTCGCCATATCCGTCGCGCCTTGAACGTTGTCGTGACCGCGCAGAATATTACAGCCTCCGCCCGATACGCCCATATTTCCTAGCACTAGTTGCAGGATCGGAGCGATACGAGTGTTTGAGCTGCCTATGGTGTGCTGAGTTAGACCCATCGCCCAAACGACCGATCCCGGGCGATTTTTGGCATAAACTTCGGTTATCTCAAGAAGCGTCTCTTTTTTGATTCCGCAAACATCGGCCACGACTTCAGGCGTCCATTTGGCAGCTTCTTCGCGGATCAGATCCATACCGTAGACGCGATCGTTTATAAATTCCTTATCTTCCCAGCCGTTTTGAAAGATGATATTCATCATGCCGTACATAAAAGGTATATCCGTGCCGGTGCGAATTTGAGCAAAATAATCAGCCTTAGCCGCAGTTCTCGTGTATCTTGGATCGACCACGATTAGCTTTGCGCCGTTATTTTCCTTCGCTTTTAGAAAATGTCTAAAGCCGACAGGGTGATTTACCGCCGGATTTGCGCCTACTATAAAGATAGACTTCGCGTTTTGGATATCTCCAAGATGATTGGTCATAGCTCCGTAACCCCAAGTATTCGCCACACCGGCGACTGTAGAGCTGTGTCAAAGACGTGCTTGGTGATCTAGGTTATTAGTCCCGAACATCGCTACGAATTTGCTTATATAATAGCTTTGTTCGTTGCAATCTTTTGCAGAGCCTAGAAACATCACTTGTTCAGGATTTTTCTCGCGATACGCCTTTAGTTTGGCGCCGATCTCGTCGAGAGCCTCTTTGTAGCTGATGCGTTTCCATTTGCCGCCTGCTTTTTTCATCGGGTATTTTACGCGGCAGTGAGAGCGCACCATATCGATGACGTCGCTGCCCTTACAGCAGTGGCCGCCCGCGCTTACCGGGTGATCTTGGGCTACCTCTTGGCGCACCCAAACGCCGTTTTCTACCTCGGCCCGCACTCCGCATCCAACGGAGCAAACCGTACAAACAGTTTTTACGATTTTAGAGTTTGGAAACGGATTTGCCATCTCTTCTTTGGTCGCACTTCTGGTTACGCCGCTAGCGGCCAGTCCGCTCATGCCGCCCGCTACGCCCGCTAGCGCGGCCATTTTTAAAAACGATCTTCGCCCGACTGCGTTTGAGTGGGGCATAAGACGTAAATTTGCCTCAGACATATTCATCCTTTCTTAAATTTTATTTATTTCGCTTGTTCGTAGTATAGATCCCAGTTTTTGCTTCTTTTATAAAGCACCTCGGTCTTTTTACTTTTGCCGTATTTTAGGTTTGACGCCGCTGCAGTCGCGACTCCGGCCGTGGCCGCTACCGCGCCCGCTATACCGGCTTTTTTTAGAAATTCTCGCCTATTTTTTTGCATTTTCTTCCTCCATTGCTTTTATCTTTCTCACTCGATTTTTTTGTCTTCTTATGGCTTCGGATCTTGAAACTCCGTCCAAAGTCTTTTTATTTTCGCCTTGATTTATAGGACGCGGCGCGCTTAAAACCACGCGTTCAAACTCGATAAATCCTTGCAGCAGTACCGCAACGTCTTTGTAAATTTCGCTGCTTTCGTGATTAAAAAGGTCATTTATAAATTCGTCGATGTTTGGGTTTATGATCTCTTTAAAAAGCTGCTCCTCAAGCTCGCCGTATAGCTCCAGCTCGCTCTCTCGCGCGATAAATTCACTCATCAGCGCAAATACAAAGCCCACGTTGTCTTCGTTTTCTTTAAATTTAGCCTCGTCGCGTCTAAGGTCGGTGCGGGCTAAAATTTTACGCACTTTCGCGCAGGCATGCCCGACCTCATAACCCTCGTCGTAGTACGACAGCGAGTTTCTAAGCGGACTTGGCGGAGCGTGGAAAATTTCATCGAATTCATCCACTAAATTTTGCGGATTTTTCTCGTCGAATTTTGCCTGTATGCGCATTATGGCAGCGGCCGATTCCTCGTTTAGAGCGTGCGCTGCGGCAAGGCCTAGCATCGCGTTTACACCTGCAAATCTATCCGCGCCTTGACTAAAAACGAAAAAACGCGAAAACAGCGAGTAGTAAAGCCCGCGTCCGGCTGCAAATTCGCCCTTGCTAGTCATTGCCTTCCTTTATCATTTTTATCTGTTTTTTGAGATTTTTCTCGATCGTGAAACTATACTACTTTTTGGCTTATTTCTTATACTTAAAAAAAAATAAATTAAAAAAATTAATATACGCTTAAATATGCCTTAATTGCATATTGCTTGTAGCGAATTTTAGGGGATAAAAGAAATATGAAATTTATGCATATATCTCGCATTTACGCTTCATTTTGATATTTACTTTTAACTAGGCTCTTTTAACGGGCGTTAAACGAGCCTAAATTTAAAATTTGAAGCGAAATTTGCAAAATTTCTGGGCTCACTCAAGCCCCAAAAACGCTTCTTCGTCAAATTTAAAATAAATCATCTCGCCGACGTTAAAATTTTGCGAATTCTCCGTCAGCGTTTTTATCAAAAAGTCGCCGACTTTGATTTTCACCAAAAGCTCTTTGCCAAGATAGAGCGAAACCGAGTGCAAGATGCCCTCAAAATAGCCTTCTATCGGCGTTTTGCTTAGCGTTATTTTACTTGGATTTACGGCGATCTTTACGGCGTTACGTAAATTTTGCGGTAAATTTACGCTCGCGTTTTCGTCAAATTTTAAAACCCCGTCCCGCGCGTCGAATATATTTTTGTACTCGAATTCGCACACACGCCCCTTGTGCAAAAAGACGTTTTCTTCGGCGATGGCGGTTAGCCATTTGTCGTCGTGGCTAGCGATCACAAAGCCGCAGCCGTATCTTTGCCGCATGTAAAGCACCGCTTTGCCAAACAGCTTTGACGTGCCCACGTCCACGCTATTTGTCGGCTCGTCGAGTAGATAAAGACGCGATCTAAGCGCCAAATTTAACGCAAAACTAACGCGCTGCGTCTGTCCGGAGCTAAGCTCAAAGTGACGCTTGTTTAAAAAACTCTCGTCAAGCCCGACCAAATTTAACGCCTCGCTCGCTCGCTCGTCAAATTCCCCTAGCACTCCGCGGCTTTTTAAAACGGCTCTAAAATTTTCTCTCACGGAGCGTTTTAAAAGCGCGGGTTCTGGCAGCAAAACGCTAACGTCGCGCAGTAAATTTAGACTAGGCGCGCTGCTTCCCCACAGCCGCACTTCGCCGCTAGTGGGCTTTTGCAAAAACGACATCACTCGCATTAGCGTACTTTTGCCGCTACCGTTGCTGCCCGTTAGCGCGGTGATTTTGCTAACGTCGATATCAAGACACGGGATGTTTAAAATCTCGCTCGCGCCGTAGTTTAGGCGTAAATTTCTAACGTTTATCACTTTGCGCCTTTCTCGTTAAATTTAAATAAAAGGCTCAAATTTGACGCGCCCAGGCCGCTTTTTGCGAGCATAAAATTTCTAAATTTATCAAATTTCATTTATCAAGCCTTTTTAGCGCATGTATCGCCAAATTTACCGCAAATGCGATAAAGATGAGCACCAAAGCTAGCGCTATACCCATGGCAAATTCGCCCTTGTTCGTCTCAAGCGAAACGGCTGTGGTAATCGTGCGGGTAAAATACTTGATGTTGCCACCTATCATCATCGCAACGCCCACTTCTGCCACTATCCTGCCGTAAGCAGTAGCGATAACTACCATTAGAGCGTAGCGCAACTCATAAAGCACGCAAAAAACTAGCTTTGCTGGCGCAAGGCGTAAATTTAGGATAGTTAGGTAGTGTTTTCTATCCATATTTTCAACCACGCTTGCAGTAAGCGAGATAATGATAGGAAGGGCTAGCACAAACTGACCTAGCATGACAGCTTTTAGCGTAAAGAGTAAATTTAGGCTGCCAAGCGGGCCATTTCTCGTGATAAATGCATATAAAATAAGACCGATCGCAACCGTTGGCATGGCAAGAGCTGTGTCACTTAGAAGGCGTAAAATTTTGCGGCCCTTAAAGTCATAAAATCCAAGTGAAAAACCAAGTGGAAAGCCTATAAGAACGGCAAAAAGTATCGACACACTTGATGTGTAAAGGGTAGCCTTGATGGCTGAATATGTTTCAAGATTGCCGTTTAAAAGTAGATTAAAGGCTTCTGCAAAGCCGTGAAGTAAAAAATCCAATTATTCTTTCCTAGCATATTTCTTAAGATTATTTTAAATGTGCTATAATATCACAATTTTTTTAAAGGAGAAAAATGAAAAAGATTATTTTAGGCTCACTAGCAGCCGCAGTTTTGGCGTTTGGCGCTGATAATGAACTAATCATGGCGACTACAACAAGTACAGATAACACTGGCTTGCTTGACGCGATCTATCCAGTTTATAAGGCAAAAACAGGCGTTGATATAAAATGGACAGCTGTTGGCACAGGCGCTGCACTAAAGCTTGGCGAAGACTGCAATGCTGACATACTTTTCGTTCACTCACCAAAAGTTGAGAAAGAATTTGTAGAAAAAGGTTTTGGCTTAAAAAGAAATGCCGTAATGTATAATGACTTCGTCGTTATCGCTGATAAATCAATCGCTGATAAATTTAAAGGTAAAGATATAAAAGAGAGCTTTGAGCTTATCAAAAAAGATGGTATCAAATTCTTCTCACGTGGCGATAAATCAGGCACAGACAATAAAGAAAAAGGCATCTGGAAAAAGATCGCTGGTGAAGTCCCTGAAAAAGACGGCTGGTATATGCAAACAGGCCAAGGTATGCTAGCTACGATAAATGCTGCTGCTGAGCAAAAAGGCGTTACATTTACTGATCGTGGTACTTACATTAAATATGAAGCAAACCAAAAAGGTCATCCTGAGATGGTCATCATCAACGAGGGCGACAACGATCTTAAAAACTTCTACTCTCTAATCGCAGTAAATCCAAAACACTGCCCTAAAACTGACATCGAAAATGCAGAGAAATTTATAAAATGGGCTACAAGCGAAGATGGTCAGAAATTTATAGGTGACTTTAAACTGCTAGATAAGCCGCTTTTCACGCCTGACGCAAACAGTCGCAAAAACTAATTTTATTTACGCGCAAATTTGAGTCGAATTTATGGCT
>CAURVK010000032.1:0-12926 GCA_963528285.1 uncultured Campylobacter sp.
AAAGTGCAGCAAGCGATCAAGCTCCTAAAGAAACGCCCAAAGAGAATAAATTTAAGCCCATCCAAGCCACGAGTAAAAGCAAAACATACGTAGATAAAGACATCAGGCGAGAATTCTTTGAAAATTTCTTAAAAGCCGAACAGGAAAAAGGGACGGATATAATGGAGCTTTTAAGAAAAGTCGGTAAAATGGGGCTTGATCTAAAAGCCTAAGGAGCGACCGTGAAAATACGAATCTACTACGAAGATACCGACGCGGGCGGCATAGTCTATCACGCAAACTATATAAAGTACTGCGAAAGGGCACGCAGCCAAATGTTTTTTGATTCGGATGTTAAGCCTTTTAGCAAGGACGGGCATTTTGTCGTGAGCGAGATTTGGGCGAAATTTAAAAAACCGGCCGTCCTAGGCGATCTGCTCGAGGTAAAAACGAGCGTGGCGAACCTAAAAAAAGCCTCCGCGCTCATAAATCATAAAATTTATAAAATCGCAAATTTAAGCGGTGAATGCGAACCCGAGCTTGTCTTTGAAGCGGATGTTGAGGTCGCGTTTGTTAGCAATCTGAAGCCTGCTAAGATGAGCGAGGAGATAGTGGATTTTCTCTCCTCTTATTGCTCGTAAAAGCCGTATTCGCCGGCTTTTAAAACCTTCGTGTCATAGATGATCTGCGAGTCCTCGACGCTCTCGTTAAAAAGCCTCTGCGCGCCGCGGTTTAGGTAGGTCGCGTAGATGTAGTCAAGCCCGGCGCTAGCGGAGTAGCCTACCCAGTTAAAGTTCAAATTTTGCCCTAAAATTTCGTTGTTTGAGTCCAGCGCGCCGTCAGTTTTGGAGATCGAGTTTGCTATGTAGAGCTTTTCTCTATCTTGCGGTTGCATGAGTTTAAAGATGCTCGGCGCGTAGTTTATCTGCGTGCTTAAAAGGGCGTTAAATTTGACGTCGTAAAGGCGCATCTGAGAGCTCACCATCGAGGCTTTTACGAGCGGAACGTTTAGAAAAACGGTCGCGCCGCTTAGTCTCGAGTTACCAGATAGTATTGACTTTAGGTCGGTGACGCCGTTTGCGATCTCGTTTTCGTAGGCTAGCCCGCCGCTAAACTCGTCAGCGTAGCGATTTAGCGCCGCTCCTAGCGCGCTACCGTCAGAAAATGCCGCGACTTGGCCGTTTGAGAAATTTAGCAGTTTTTCGACTTGCCCTTTATAGTCTATACCGCCAAATATCAAATTATCCTGCGGCGAATCGACGCTAGAGATGTGCAGAGTCGGCACAAAAGCCGTCATGGCGGGGTCTAAAACCTCGTTTAGATATTTTGCGCCAACAGGCGTAAACGGCGCGATGATATATACGATATTTTCGCCTCTAGCGCGTGCTAGTGCGCCGTCGATAGCGCTTGGGGCTTCGTTGCCGATGTTGTAAAATTTAACTTCGATGGCGGCATTTTGCCTCACTACATAGGCGATAACCGCGTTTGAGACGACGCCGGCGTAGCTTTTTATGCTATCTTGCGGGATGATGACGGCGATCTTAAATTCGGCGCTGGAGTTTGGCGTCAGGCTTTCGGTGCCGGCGTTTACGTATGAGCCGTTTAGCGCGTTAAAGGCTTGTAAAATTTCTTGATTGGAGCTGCCTTCGTAGCGAGCCAAAAAGCTGTGCAAAAGACCCTCTCTAACGAGTTCTAACAAGCAGGCGTCGTTACACTTGACAGGTTCTAAATTTATATAAATTTCGCTCGCGGGCGGGATGTCCGACGGCTTGTCGCTCCTGGCAAATAGCGTCGAGCAGATCAATAAAACGGTTAAAATTTTTCTCATAGGTACTCTTTTATCTTTTTTAGATCGCTGAAAAACAGCTCTTTTTTGCTTGGATTTTTCGCTACGACGGTCGGCGAATAGGTCGCCAGCAGGGCCGAATGTTTAAATTTCATTATGTTTCCCCTTATGGTTTCAAAGCTTTGCGCGCTTTGTTTTATCATTTTGTAAAAAACCTCTTCGCCAAGCGCCACGATGAGCTTTGGCGCGACTAGACGGGCTTCCGCGCTAAAATACGGCTCGCAAAGCTCGTAAGCGTTTGTCGGAGCTTTGGCTGCGGGCTTGCATTTTAGCAGGCTCGTGACGTAAATTTCGTCCTTTTTAAGTCCTGCTAGCTCGTTTAAATTTTGCAAAAACTTATCGTCGCCCGCCAAAAATTCTCCGCTCGCATCCTCGGCGGCGTTTGGCGCGTCAAATACGAAAACTACTTTAGCGCTTTTATCTCCAAGGCCCGTTAGTGCGTGGTTTGCGCTCTTGCAAAGCTCGCATAGATTGCACTCTTTGATGCTTGCGTTTAGTTCGGCAAGGCTACTCGGTAAGGCCGCGGACGAAGGCGAAAAATCGGCAAATTTATACCCGAACGCCCTAAGATAGTAAAGTTCTCTTAAAATTTCGTTTGCGTAACTCATCGCGCGATGATATCCAAAAGGGCGTTAAAAACAGATAAATCAAAGCGCGAGTTTGTTTAAATTTTCGCCGTCCAAGCGGTAGTTTCGCCACTGTTCTGACTGGTTTTTCGCGCCCATTTTTTCGTAAAATTTTATGCCCGGCTCGTTCCAGTGCAGGCACGCCCACTCGAGGCGTTGCAGATTTTCGTTCTTGCAAATTTCGGCTAAAAATTTAAAAAACTCTTTTCCTATGCCTTTGTTGCGATGCTCTTTTTGGACGTATAGATCCTCCAGATATATCCCGCCAAGTCCCAAAAACGTGGAAAACGTGTAAAAATATATGGCGTAAGCTATGATTTTGCCCTCTGTTTCGCAGACTAAAATCCTGGCATAGTTTTTCTCAAAAATAGACTCGGCAAAAATTTCGGGCGTAAATTTGACATCATCGCTCATTTTTTCGTACGCGGCCAGCTCTTTAACCAGCTCGCAAACGGCCGAGACGTCGGCTCTAGAGGCTTTTCTAATAACGTAAGGCAAATTTTTCTCCTAAATTTTAATAAGCTATTATATTTTTATTATTTTAAAACGAAGTTTAAAAATTTATTAAAAGGATTTTAAGCGATTTGTTGATAAAATCACCGACTTATATCAAAATCACCATAAGGAAAAATTTATGAAAAGAACATACCAACCTCATAAAACCCCTAGAAAACGCACTCACGGGTTTCGCGTCCGCATGAAAACTAAAAACGGCCGCAAAGTGCTAAACGCAAGACGCGCAAAAGGCAGAGCAAGATTGGCCGTTTAAGCAAATTTAGCTCTATAAGCAGCCAAAAGGAGTTTTCAAGCGTCTACAAAGAGGCCATTAAATGGCACTGCGAGGAGGCGATAGTCTTTTTTAAGCCTTGCAATGAAAATAAACTAGCCGTCGTAGCCAGCAAAAAGGTGGGCAAAGCCGTCGTTCGCAACCGATGTAAAAGACTTTTGCGAGCGGTCGTCGTCGAGATTTCAAATGAGCTTGCGGACGGCATTTACGTGATAGTTGTTAAAAACGGGCTAGATAAAAGCTCGTTTTTAAAGCTCAAAAAAAATATCTCTTGGGCTATGAAAAAACTCGGATGTATAAAATCAGGCATATGAAAATGATAAAACAAGCTATTTTATTTTTGATAAAAGCGTATCAAGATTATATCTCTAAATTTACTCCAAAGTCTTGCAGATACTATCCCTCGTGTTCGGAATTTGCCGTTTGGCAGTTCAAATTTAACGGCTTTTTCTCGGCACTCTTCGCGGTTATTTTTAGAATTTTACGCTGTAATCAACTCTTTAAGGGCGGCATCGACTACCCCATCATTAGTAAAAATTTCGACTCTTTTTTTATATCCAATCAAAATTTAAAATCACACATCGCATTTTGGTTCGTCCCGTATAAAAAAAATAAATTCTACGTTATTAAAAATTTAGACTTTCAAAAGGAAAAATAGTGTTAGACAATATGTCAGTTCAAAAACGCGTGTTATTAGCGACCGTTTTATCTTTTATCTTTTTTATCGCTTACGATTATTTTTTTATTCCTAAAAATTTGCCGTTAGATCAAAATCAAACAGTAGCTGCGCAGCAGGTAGGGCAAGCAAACGCCGCTCCAAGCGCAAATACCGCATCAGGCGCTAGCTCTCCGCAGGCCGCATCGACTCAAAGCCGCGAGATCGCTGTGATAAAGGGCGAACACTTTGAGGCGCGCATAGACGAGCTGGGCAGGATTTCGAAATTTTATTTAAATGACGAAAAATACAAAAACGCCGAAGGCAATCGCATCGAACTAGCAGGCGCTCAGCCGTTACCGCTTGAAGTACGCTTTAGCGACAAAGCTTTAAATGAGCAAGCTTTTAAAGTGGCTTACACGAGCGACGTTAGCGAGATAAATTTAGCCAGCGAGCCAAAAAGCATAGTTTTAACGCAAAATTTGGAAGGCTCTAGCGTAACCAAAAAAATCACATTTTATCCAAACGGAAGCTACGACCTAGATCTTAGCGTGAGCGCTGGCGAATACTACGTGACTCCGGGATTTCATCCAAACGTCGCTATCGACAGCTACACCGTCCACGGCGCGCTGCTTAAGCATAACGACGGTAAGCTAACTATCATCGAGGATGGCGACGTAGACGCGACCGAGAGCTTTAATAACGTAAACATAGCCGCAGCTAGCGACAGATACTACACGGCTTTGTTTTTTAAATTTGACGGACTTTTAAATCCCGTAGTTTCAAAAGATGGCGCCGGAAATGCGGTGATATTTGTAAAAGGCGAGCAAAATTTTAAAGCCAAAGGCTACATCGGAGCTAAAGACCACGCGACTCTAAACCAGATAAACGAGGAGCTCGTAGACGTCATCGAGTACGGCTGGTTTACCTTTATAGCAAAGCCGATGTTTGCGTTTTTAAATTGGCTTTATGGTTACATCGGTAACTGGGGCTGGGCGATCGTCGTGCTAACGCTGGTTATCAGGATTGTACTTTTCCCTCTTACCTACAAAGGTATGCTATCGATGAACAAGCTCAAAGATCTAGCGCCGAAGGTAAAAGAGCTGCAAGCCAAATACAAAGGCGATCCGCAAAAGCTAAATATGCACATGATGGAGCTATATAAGAAAAACGGCGCCAACCCGATGGGCGGCTGCTTGCCGATACTTATGCAGATACCGATTTTCTTTGCGATTTACCGCGTACTACTAAACGCGATCGAGCTAAAAGCTGCGCCGTGGATACTCTGGATACACGACCTTTCGGTGATGGATCCGTATTTCGTGTTGCCTATTTTGATGGGGGCTACGATGTTCCTTCAGCAAAAGCTCACGCCGACCACGTTTAGCGACCCGATGCAAGAAAAGATAATGAAATTTTTACCGCTTATCTTTACGTTTTTCTTCGTGACCTTCCCTGCGGGACTTACGCTTTACTGGTTTGTAAACAACGTCTGCTCGGTTGTTCAGCAAGTTTTCGTAAATAAACTCTTTGAAAAGCACAAGAAAGCCGAGGTAAAGGCCTAATGCGAATCGAAGCCGAAAATTTACAAGAGGCTTTTCAAAAGGCCGCGCAGGAACTAAACTGCTCCGTTACCGAGCTTGATATCAAGATTTTGCAAAATCCAAGTGCGGGTTTTTTGGGATTTTTCAAAAAAACGGCGATCATCGAGGCAGTAAAAGAGGGTGCGCATAAGGAAGCACAAAAAGCTCCTCAAGCCGCCCGCGAAAACGCCCATAAAGAAAACGGCGGCGAGAAAAAGAAGGAATTTAAGAAAAAAGAGAACTCTAGCGAAGAGCAAAATCATAAAAGCGAAAAGAAAAAAAATCATAAAAATCGCCACGAACATCACAAAAATTATGCGGCAAAGCAAAACGAAACGAGCTCGGCAAACGAGCCTAAGGTCGAAGAAGCACAACCGCAAAAAGAGCCTCAGGTAAAAGAAAAAGAGCAGCACAAAAAAGAACAACCTAAAAAAGATAGCGGTAAAAACATCCTCGATCACTCGATCATCGATACCTTTAACAAAAACGACTTTTACGAAGGCGATGAAAAAACTACAGCTGGCGAAAATTTAGGCTCGCAGGCATCTGGCGGCGATGCAAATTTGACGCAAGCTGCGCCAAATTTAGCTAAAAAAGAAAAACAAGACTCCCGAGCCGATCGAGCGCAGGCTCAAAAACAAAAAGATCAAAAACAAAAAGCCGACATCGATAAAGTCCTGCCTGAGATAAAGCAGGGCGTAGAGAAGCTTTTTGGCGGAAATTTCTTTACTATAAACAAGATAGACGTGCGCAAATTTGACGACGAGACCGTGATAGTCGAGCTTGACGGCGAGGATGCGGCGCTACTCATTGGCAAAGAGGGTTACCGCTACAAGGCGATTTCGTATTTGCTCTATAACTGGATCAGCTCGAAATACGGCCTTGCGGTACGCCTTGAAATCGCGCAGTTTCTCCAAAATCAAGAAGCAGCGATCGATCAGTATCTAAAGGGAATAATCGAGCGCGTGGAGGAAACGGGCAAGGCTAAAACCAAGTCTTTAGACGGCGTTTTGGTTAAGATCGCTCTTGAAAAACTGCGCGAAAAATTCCCCGACAAATACGTAAGCGTAAAGTCAAATAGCGACGGGCAGTTTGTGGTCGTGAACGACTTTATCAAAAAATGAACGAGACCATAGCCGCCGTCGCCACCGCACACGGCGTAGGCTCGATCTCCATCATCAGGCTAAGCGGCGCAGACGCCCTTAGTCTAGCTCTCAAACTCACCAAACTCACCTCTCTTGTCCCGCGTTACGCGACTCTAACTAAAATTTACGCCGAAGGCGAGCTTATCGACGAAGCCTTGCTTATTTATTTTAAAGCCCCGCATAGCTTCACAGGTGAGGATGTGGTGGAGTTTCAGCTTCACGGCGGACTAGTGGTGGCAAATTTGATCCTAGGCGAGCTCATCAAAAATGGCGCCAGACTCGCGCGCGCCGGAGAGTTTAGTAAGCGAGCGCTCATAAACGGTAAGATGGATTTTAGCAAGATCGAGGCGATAAATTCGCTAATCAACGCAAAAAGCGAGGATAGCGTCAAAATCATTGCCCGCACGATGAGAGGCGATCTAGCTAAATTTGCAAATGAAATCCGCTCCGAGCTCGTAAAAACTCTGGCATTCGTGGAGACTAGCATAGACTACGCCGACGATGATCTGCCTGCCGATCTGCTAGAAAGTATCAATCAAATGCTAAAACAAAACAGCGCTAAACTAGATAAAATCGTAGCCATAAGTCAGAGTAGAAAAGGGTTGCTTGAGGGCTTTAAAATCGCGATAGTCGGCAAGCCAAACGTCGGCAAAAGCTCAATCCTAAACTCGCTTTTGTCCTACGAGCGCGCGATTATCAGCGACGAGGCGGGCACGACTAGGGACAGCATCGAAGAGGCACTAAAAATCGGCACTCACCTCGTGCGCATCATCGATACGGCAGGCATCCGCAAAAATGCGGGCAAGATCGAGCAGATCGGCATTTCGTATTCGCTGCGGGCTATCGAGGAGGCCGATGTCATCCTGGCCGTTTTTGACGCGTCGCAGGAGGCTGACGAGCAGGATAACGAGATCCTGGAGCTTTTAAAAAACTTGCAAAAAAAGATTTTTTACGTTTTAAATAAATGCGACCTCGGCGTTAAATTTAGCGCTCCAGTGGGCGCGATACAAATTTGCGCCAAGCAAGGAACGGGCGAGATAGTAAATAGTCTAAAAACCTATCTCGACGCCCAGGAGACGAGCGAGATACTACTAAACTCCACTCGTCAAATTTTATGCTGCGAAGCGGCGAGCGAGGCGATAAAAAGGGCGTTAAATTTACTTGCCCAGTCCGAGCTCGAGCTCTTTGCCTACGAGCTAAATACAGCAATAGAGCAAATCTCGTCAATCACGAAACCGTTTGAGCGAAGCGAAATTTTAGACGAAATGTTTAGCAATTTTTGCCTCGGAAAATAACGAAATTTACTTTATAAAAAAGAAAAAATAATGAAAAAAATCTTATCTATAGCCGCTCTAGCTGCGTTGCTGGGCGGTTGCATGCCTTCACACGATCATCTAGCAAGTAGCGTAGTATCGCCTGAACCGGACTGGATCAAATATCTAGAAAACGACGGCACCGTCGGCGATGTCGCATTTTTCTCAGAAAATTTGAGCGCAACTCACGCGCAAAAAAACGGCGATATCATCGGTATGGCGCTCATAAAAAGAGACGGTCAAAATTTGAAGCTTGGCGATATGTACGCGCAAAACGGTATTTCGTTTATAGTTTTGGAGCTTAACGATAAGGAAAAATTTGGCTATCAATACATAAATATGCGCGATAAAAACGAGCTTGCGACTCTAAGAGGGGCCAAAAAGGTCAAATTTTATCAGTTTGGCGGTGGCATATTAGAGAGCGTAGTTTTTAGCTCGGACTCGGGCGCCGTGTGCGAGAGTTTTGCGGTGGGTAAGACGGTAAAAGCTCATGCCGTGACTAATTATTACGATAAAGAAAGTCCCGACAATAGCGAGTTTTTCGCGACTTTGATGGATATCGGAGTGAAAAAGGGCAAAAGCGCCGAGATCAAAAATCTAGACTTTAAATTTTTCGTTAGCGACGGCAAGCTAGCTAGCACGCAGACGCGGGCTCGATCGGCGGAATTTAGGAACAAAGTCATAGACGCCGACGCTAAAAAACAGGAGCAAATCCTATCAAATATCGTTTGCGCCGCGCCTAAAAACTGATCGCTTTTATCAAATTTAAACACGAACGCGAGATGAAAAACTTATTTCTAGCGGCTATTGCGGCCCTGGCTTTTTACGGTTGCGCCGGCATCACTAGCAGCGCAAATATAGCCGAGCACGACGTCTCAAATATCGATGTTCCCGAGGATGGCTGGACGAGATATCTGGGTACTGACGGCGCCGTTAGAGAGGTTGCCTTTTTGACGGCATTTTTCTCGCGTGATTTTCGCGCTCAGCCTGAGGACGGCGAAGCTACGGGCTTTGCTCTTACTAAAAAAGAGGGCAGCAGACTACCTTTTAGGCTCGGCGCCGTCTATAAAAGCGGCGGTAGTGCGTTTATACTAAAAGACGCCGATACCGAGGCGGAGTTTGATCTAAAAGACGAAGCGAGTGCGACCCAGCTTCGTGGCGCTCGGCGGATCAAATTTTACGAATTTAGCTCAAATTTGACGACGGTAGCAGTTTTTGAGGCGCCGATTTCGGTTTGCGAGGCGTTTCAAAAAGGCGGCAGTGTGAGCGTGAAATCAGCATCTAGCTACTATGATACGCAAAATTTAGAAAAACGGTATTTTACCGCCGTTATAACGCAGGCAAAAATTTCATCCAAAAGCGGCGCGCTACTTTTAAAATCTCAGATAAAAAATTTTACAAATTCCGACGGCTTGCAAGAAGTAGCCGAAAAAACGCCTAAATTTGAGGAAAAAATCCAAAACGAGTTGCGCGGGTATGAGCTGAGGCTTAATCAAATTTGCGCTTTTGGCACGAAAAAAGAGAGCAAAAATGAAAAACAGGATGATTTTTAAGACTGCGGCAGCGGCCGCTATGGCATTAGCGTTTAGCGGTTGCGCGGGCATCACAGGCGAGATGGGCGGCGAGAGAGCGTGGCGTACGTATATGGAAAACGACACTAGCATACAGCAGATCGGGTTTATAACCGAGACTACGGTCTACGAGATGAGCGGCGGCAAAAAAGAGGAAAAATTCGGCGACTATATGGGTAGGGCCGAGGTGAAATCGCCGGGCGAGAGCGACTTGGCGAGCCAAAATCTAGGCTGGGTTTACTCAAGCGGCGACGGCGTAAAAACTCTGATAGTGATTGATCTAGATAGCGGTAAAAATGTAGATTTGAGCGATAAAGACGAGATAAAAAAGCTGCAAAACTCAAAGAAATTTAAGTTTTACGAATTTGGCGGCGGGATCCTTGAGAGCGTGGTTTATAGTGCGCAAAAATCTCCCGTTTGTAAGGCGTTTTTTAGCGGCGAACCTATAAACGCTAGAAGCGTGACGAACTACTACGTGGGCGCGTCTGATGAGTTTTTCGCTACCGTGATAGACGCGAAGATAGTCGGAAACAAAGGCTTTGAGATAAAAAATCTGGACTTTAAATTTAACCTACCGAGTAGCAAACTAGCCGAAGCTAAAGAGCAGGCGACCTCTGCGAAATTTAGACAAGACGTCGTCGAGCAAGACCTCAAAAAGCAAGGACGCATCCTGCTAAACATACTTTGCTACTATAGCATGCCGAGCAAATAGTCGTTTAGGACGGGTAATCGCCCGCCGAATTTGCATAGTATCGGACGCTCTTGCGTAGAACTGACGATATAAAAAGAAAAACATGAATCCGTTTAAAATTTTGATTTTTGCGGTTGTCGTAAATTCTGTTTTTGCCGACGACGCGTCAAAGGATGTAAATTTGATCGCAAATGCCGCTCGCAACCAAAAAGAAGTAAAAATGCTAGAGGCGTTTTGCGGATCGATTTTGCTGTTTAGTATGGCTTCATGCATGCAGCTAGCGGACAAGCGTTTGGACGAAAACAGCGCATTTTACGACAGACAAAAGGGGCTAGCGGCGTTGCAAAAAGTCTGCGACTCGAAGGACGAGCGCGACTCAAAACTTGCCTGCACGAAGCTAGCGTGTGAGTCCGGCAAGAGCCGCGAATGTCTAAACGCCGCTAAATACTATCAGGTCTTGCTTGTCGGCGGCGAGGTTGTGTCGGCGCTTTTTCAAAAAGGCTGCGACGAGCGCGGCGGGATGGATTGTTTGTATGCTAAATTTTTTGATAAGGCTCGAGACGGGATGACGGACGAGTATGTGCGAAAGATGAAAAAGTATCTCAAAAAGGCGTGCGATGCGGGCGAAAAAGAGGGCTGCAAGGAGTTTGAAAAACTACGCGAGCTTTGAGTTGCGAGATAAAATTTAATGCAAAAAGCGACTTTTATCTAAAATTTGAGCCACCCTCCGAGACCCACACCCCAAAAATGCAAAAATCTTGCGACGCTTTATTTCGTCGCTTTAAAGGCGCCATAGTGGACGGAGGGACGAAAAGACGATGCGGAAGCGATTTTGCGTCTGCTTTTAGTTATGAACCATGGGCGGCTTTTTAAAACCGCAGGCAACAACGGCGACCGTAAGGTAGGCCAAATAAAACTCTTTGCCACCTAAAAAATGATAATCGGACTTGCTTTTGATGATTATGAGATAAGATTGAAGCAAATTTGAGTTTATTTTTAAGTGAGAATTTAAAATTTTTATCCAAATTTGACTAAAATTGGATTTGACGTTTTTAAAACGCAGGCCTGGAGGATAAAATTTAAATACAGCAGACAAACAAACCTCAAATTTAAGCAGCGACTTTTACAACTCAAATTCAGCAAATTTTAGCGAGAGAAAATTTGCAAGAGACTACAACAAAGATCCGCTCGTGATCACCGATTATAGTAACTTTATCGATTTTACGCTTTGTGGAGCGTCGTTTTTTTGCGCTATGTCGCTTTTTTTATTTGCGATAAACTATTTTGACGATAGGAGCAATAGCTTTTTTACTTGTTTTTCTCCTGTTTTGATAGCGCTGACTTTTACGCTTTTGACGTATGTATTTTCTATGGTTGTATATAGGCGCGAGATTAAATTTACGAACAGATATATAGAATTTATTCGAAAAGGTAAAGTCGAAAGACGCTACTACGTAACTAAAGACCATAATATGATCAGGCCGTTTTTCGTAGGAGATAACAAGGGATCGGATTTGGGCGACAAGGCGTTTATTTTTGTTTGTTTAGCGGGCATGACGTTTATTTCTAACGGCTCGATTCTACTGCTTGGGCTTGCTTATTATTTATCGAATTTGGCGATCAAATTTTTACTTTATTTGATTTTAAACGGGAGTTTTTGGGGATTTACGGCGTTTCCTTCCATTAAGCTTGGAACGAAATATCTAGGTTTTAGAGCTAGAAGGCATTTTTTGATATATTTTTACTGTGAGAAAATTTACGACGAGGTTGGCGAATATTTTTTACAAAAAGATATAGATATCGACGAAATCGAGAAAAGTTATAGTTTTGAGTGATGGGTAAGTTTGACTACTAAGTCAAATTTCTCGTTTTTTGATTGCTTTTTGGTTTATCAAGTTTTTATGCGAATTTAAGTAAAATCAACCAAAATTTTTTAAAGGCTAAAAATGGACAAAGCTACCGTAAAAGCGCACAAAATCAGCGACCAAGAGTACGAAGAGATCCTAAAGATCCTAGGTAGAGAGCCAAATTTGCTCGAGCTTGGGATATTTTCCGCAATGTGGAGCGAGCACTGCAGCTACAAGTCGAGTAAAAAGTACCTAAACGGCTTCCCGACCAAAGCCCCGTGGGTGATCCAGGGTCCAGGCGAGAACGCGGGCGTCATCGACGTCGGAGGCGGCGTCGCGGCGGTGTTTAAGATGGAGAGCCACAACCACCCAAGCTTCATCGAGCCTTTTCAGGGCGCGGCGACGGGCGTTGGCGGGATACTGCGCGACGTATTTACGATGGGCGCGCGGGTCGTGGCAAATATGAACTCGCTGCGATTCGGCGAGGTGAGGGGCGAGAGCGAAAATGCGAGAAAACAGCGCTATCTGCTAAAAGGCGCGGTCGCGGGAATCGCTCACTACGGCAACTGCATGGGCATCCCTACTATCGGCGGCGAGACGACGTTTGATCCTAGTTTTAACGGCAACATCCTAGTAAACGCATTTGCGCTGGGGCTTTGTAAGAGCGACGAGATATTTTACGGCAGGGCTGAAGGTATCGGCAATCCCGTGATCTACGTGGGCTCAAAGACCGGTCGCGACGGGCTTGGAGGCGCGGTAATGGCCAGCGATAGCTTTAACGACGCGAACAAATCTCTGCGCCCGACCGTGCAAGTGGGCGATCCGTTTGCCGAAAAGCTGCTGATGGAGGCGTGCTTGGAGCTCTTTAAAACCGACTACGTCG
>CAURVK010000033.1:0-11139 GCA_963528285.1 uncultured Campylobacter sp.
TTGCCGTTTGAGCAAAGCATGTTCATCACGATCGCCGCTGAGTCGGCCGAAGTGATGAAAAATATGACGATCATAAAGACTGCGATCGTGCTTAGCAAGCTTGAAAAGCTAAATTTTTCTAAAAACATAAAAAGCGCCGAAGCCGAGTCGGAATTTACGGTCGTAGCAAGCTCGCTAAATCCGCCCTGAACAAGCGCGATCGCCGAGTTGCCAAAAAAGCTCATCCAGGCAAATGTAAAGCCGGTTGGCACGAAAAGTACGCCGATCACAAATTCTCTTATCGTCCTGCCCTTTGAAATTTTGGCGATAAAAAGCCCCACAAACGGCGACCAAGATAGCCACCAAGCCCAGTATAGCAGCGTCCAACCGCCAAGCCAGCTCTCATTTTGTCTCTCGTAGGCGTAGAGATTAAATGTATTTGAGATGAGCGTCGAGACGTAGTCGCCGCTGTTTTGTACAAATGACTTTAAAAGTTGCGTCGTATCGCCCAAAAATAGTATCAAAAACATAAAACAAATGGCTAGCGCAATGTTTGAGTTTGATAAAATTTTAATCCCCTTATCAACGCCGCTAGCCGCCGAGATAGTAGCTGCAAAACAAAGCACTATTAGAAGCGTGATGTGCATAGTCGGCAGACCAAAAACGTGCGTAAGGCCGGCATTTACCTGAAGTACGCCGTATCCCAGCGATGTCGCCACGCCAAAAAGGGTCGCCACGACGGCAAATGTGTCGATAGCATTGCCTATCTTGCCATAAATTTTATCTCCGATGATCGGATAAAATGCCGATCTAAGCGTGAGCGGCAAGCCGTGTCTATACGAGAAAAAGGCGAGAATTAACGCCACGATGGCATAAACCGACCATGCGCCCATACCCCAGTGAAAGAAGGTGATATTCATCGCAAGCTTTTGCGCTGCGATAGTTTGCGCGTCGCCGAGCGGCGGATTTAGATAGTGCATGAGCGGCTCAGCCACGCCAAAAAATACAAGTCCGATGCCCATGCCGGCGGCAAAAAGCATAGAAAACCACGAGATATTTTTGTGCTCCGGCTTTACGTGATCGGCTCCAAGCTTGATCTCGCCAAGCTTGCTAAAGCCAAGGATAATGATGCTTAGAAGTATGACGGCGACGGCCAGGATATAAAACCAGCCAAATTTCGCTGCGATGTAGTTTTGCATACCTTTAAAAAACTCATTTGAGAAATTTGGAAATATCGCTGCAAATGCCGTTATTAAAAATATGACAACAAGCGATGGGATAAATACCGAATTGTTAAATTTCGACTTTTGAAATTTGATCATTTTTCTCCTTTTTTGTAAATTTCATCTTCTTTTTAAAATAACAAAAAAGAGTAAATATGTCAAATTTACTCCTTAAATTTTTAACTAAATTTAAGGAGTAAACCGCTGCAAAAAGGCGTTTCGAAAAAATTTATATCAAATTTATATGTAGTCTCTTTTTGCGCTTCTAGCTTTTGTCACTCCAAAAATGATCGCAACGATAAAAGCGATGCCAAATGTGATATAAAGTATGATGGTCGGCTTTTCTACCTCGATGCGAGATATCGCTACCTCCTCGCCGCTAGCAGGCACGAGTGCGCCGGTTTTTATCATCTCGTAGATATCCTTTGCCTCCAACTCTTTGCCCTGAAAGTGCGGCGGTCTGGTTAAAATTTCAACCGCTCTAAGATCAGCTATCTCGTAAATGCCATCTTTTGCGTAAAATCTGTCATAGTAGCTGCTAACAAAATAGCTCTTTTTATCGTCCGCAAAGACCGTGCCATACTCGCCGCCCTTTACGAGGCCGACTTGACGAAGTGCGGCTTTGCTAGTTAGCCTATAAAGCCCGACCAAACGCGCGCTAACTTGCCTACCGTGTCTAGAGTGCTGCCACTCCTCACTATTTTGCAAGAAGTAGATGCTCTCATCATCAGCAAAGAGATCGGAGTAAAATCTGTAAATTTTGCCTTTGGGCTTAAAATTTGAGATCTTTTCAAGCCCCGGTTTACTCTTGTCCCAAAAATAAACTCCATCTTTACCAACAAAAATAGGCCAAAAGATATACGAGTCGCCCTCGTTAAAAATAGGTGTAAACGGCATCGCCTGCTCGCTAAATTTATGCCCATTGGCAAAAACCGCGCCCGTCTTTGGCTCAAAAAGATAGCGCGTTTCTTGATAAGGATCGGTCGCTATCTCTCTCATCTCCTCCGTGTAGCTCACGTCAAGCTTTACCCCGTCTAAAAAGACGCTCCTACCGTCTGTGAAATAATCGCTTTTTTGACCGTTTAGAGTCTTGATAAATTGTAACCCCTTAGGGTCGGCATCTAGCTTTTCGCCCATGTAGTAGAGCGTACTACCGTCTTTTGCAAAGCCCGTGTCAAAAATAGGCTCTAAATTTACGCTATCAATGCGTAAGTTTTTATAAAAATAAGAGCTACCCTCATAGCTTTTTATAAAAACATTAGCAATGCTCTTCATAACGGCGGTAAATTCGCTAAATCCCGGCTGCTTTTCGCTTTTTGAGCTGCAAAAGTAGCTTATTTTGCCGTCGGTTAGATAGCCGTTGCCAAGCAGGTGAGCGCTTTTAGGATCAAGACCTTGCAAGATCTTCGTTGAGCAGTAGACGTTGTTTTTATCAGCTCCAACGTTTGAGTAGTAGTAATAGTGCGGTAAATTTAAGACGCGAAAGCTATCTTTGTCCGCACCCTTTAGCAAATACCTACCGCTGTGTGCGATAGCAGCGTAAATTTCACCCTCAGGCGAACGGTAAAAGTTGCTCCTGTCGATATTTTCAAATTTGTCTTGAGTTGCTGCCGCATAGTAGAAAAAAGCGAGTATCAACTCTGGTATTACCAAGGCCAAAATGATCGCTATAATCCATATTTTTTTATTTTTTACCATAATACTTCTCATATTGTTTTTTAAATTTGATCTCTCTTTTGCCTTTTTTACCCTCCAAACAAAGGTACCAACTCCGGTGGCTAATAAAATCAACCAAAACCACCAGCCCATTTTGTGAAAACCAAAGCAGCTAATCGCCTCCGCCACGAGCTCGCCGTCAGCCAGCACCACAGAGCCGCTGATACCACAGATAGGCTTTTACTCTAGCACCTCGGCGATCTCTAGCATTTCAAAACAGTCGTTTTCAAGCACCAAGCTCGAAGCAAAGAATTCATAAAAAACCCGTAAATTTCAACAAAAAGGCATTATATCTTGAGATGATTTTTGAAGTCGCGACATAAAATAAAACGTAGCGGACCGGTCGTCCGTGAGTATTTATTTTTACTAGCCTTTCGAAAAGCGTCCGAAAAATCACTTCTTAAAAGCCGTCAAATTTCGCACGCCAAACTCGCGGCAAAGAATTTTTGAGCGAATTTAAATATTTTTTATCAAAATTTTATCCAAGAACAAAAGAGATATTATATCTTGGAGAGATTTTAAGGGTTACGAAGCGAAAAATAGGCGTAGACTGGACAAGCCAGTCCGTCAAGCCGATTTTTCGCGAGTTCCGTTAAAAGCTCCCAAGAGATGATATCTATTTCAAAGCCTCAAGTCTAACCGCGACAGACCTTCTATGTGCTCCGAGTCCCTCGGCCTCGGCTAGCTTCATGCACGCATTTCCTAGCTCACTTATGCCTTTTGCATTTAGCGAGATGAGCGAGGTGCGCTTCATAAAATTTTCAACCCCGAGAGGCGAATAAAACCTCGCGCTACCGCCAGTTGGCAACGTATGGTTTGGTCCTGCTAGATAGTCGCCCATAGCTTCAGGCGTAAAGTGCCCGATAAATATCGCGCCGGCGTGCCTGATCTGTCTAGCCAGCTCCATCGCGTCGTTTGTCGCGATCTCTAGGTGCTCGGGCGCTAGCTCGTTAGCTAGCCTCACGCACTCATCCAGGTCGCTAGCTACGATGATAGCACCCTTTTTATCGATACTAACCTGCGCGATGGGCTGCCTGGCTAGAGTCTTGATCTCCTCGTTGATATGCCTTTGTACCGCTGCGCCGAAAGCTTGATTTGGCGTGATGAGTACGGCGCTAGCCATCTCGTCGTGCTCGGCCTGCGAGAGCAGATCCACGGCGATGTGGCGAGGGTCGGCGCTCTCGTCTGCTATGACGCAGATCTCGCTAGGGCCCGCGATCATATCGATATTTACCTCGCCGTAGACGAGCTTTTTAGCTGTCGCGACGTATATGTTGCCAGGGCCAGTGATGACGTCGGTTTTTTTGATCGTTTGCGTGCCGTAGGCCATCGCCGCTACCGCCGACGCACCGCCGACTTTATAGGCCTCCTTGATGCCGCAGATATGCATGGCTGCTAGAAGCAGCGTATTTACCTTGCCTCCGACGGCAGGCGTGCAGACCGCGATCTCTCCAACTCCCGCGACCAAGGCCGGGACGGCGTTCATGAGAAGTGAGCTAGGATAGGCAGCCTTGCCTCCTGGGATATATAGTCCCGCGCGGTCTAGCGGAGTGTACTTGGCACCTAGCAAAACGCCGTGTTCGTCGTGCTCCATCCAGGTTTTTGGCAGGCTTTTTTCGTGGTAGCTTTTGATGCGCTCAAAGGCTAAATTTAGAGCGTTTCGCAGGCAGCTATCTATGCCGTCATAGGCCTTTTGCATCTCATCGGTGCCGATTTTTAGGCTATTTGCGTCGGGTTTCCAGCGGTCAAATTTCTCTATCTGCTCAAAAAGCGCCTCGTCGCCTATAGCGCGCACGTCGTCCAGTATCTGCGAAACGGCTGGCATAACCGCGCTCATATCGCCGTTTGAGCGGTTTACCAAAGCCGCAAAATAGTCCTTAAAATTTTCGTTGCTAGTGAGTAAAAACTTCATCTCGTCTCCTTAAATTTTCTTTCGTATCTTAGTTTTTGACTAATATTTCCGAGCGCGCCGCCTTGGTGGATGTATAAAATCTCGTTTTTAAACGCACCCGGGTTTGCCATCATCGTTAAAAAGCCGACCGGATCGTAAATGAGCTCAAATTCTATCCCCGTTTGCTCGCATACTTCGCGCCAAATTTGATAAAGCTCCGGCTTTAGATCGCCGAAATGATATTTCTTAGGCGGCGGCAAAATGCGAACCTTTGAGTTTGGCGTCAGCGCCTCGATCTCGCTTTTTAGATAGTCCGCGTCACCCACGCAAGGACAGGTAAAAACGTCAAATTTGACATGCTTGGCCAAAAAAGCCGCCGACGTGCCCGTGCCAGAGGGCAAAAATATATCAACGGTCTTGCCCTCCGCCTCCGCCCAACGCTCTATCTGCCTAGCCTGCGAGATAAAGCCCGTCTCCGCCTGCGGCTGCCAAACGCCCTCGTTTATAAAAAGCGAATCGCCGATGAAGCAATCCTGCGCGGCGGGTAAATTTGAGCTTGTTTGGTCTGCGGATTTTTTTAAATTTGAGTTTTTATTGCTTATATTTTCACTGTAAGTTGCGTCCGCGAGCTCCGTTTGTTCGTCAAATTTACCCAAATTTGACCCGCTCATATTTTTTAAATTTAAGCAACTTTCGCTACGATTATCTATCAAATTTGCCGCCTCTCCGCCGCAAATCCCACCATCTTTTAGCCCAGCAAGCTCATAAGCTAAAGCCCTGGCTCGCGTCCGCCTATCTTTATCTATGTAGATTTTCATACCGTTTTCAAGGGCAAATTTAAAATTTCCGATTGGATTTGCCGCTAAATTTGAGTTTAAATTTGAAACGACATAGTGAAACTCGAGCCCCCTCATCTTCGCAAAAACGCTTAAGCTATACATCGCGTTTGACTGGCTTGAGCCG
Source organism: uncultured Campylobacter sp. (assembly GCA_963528285.1). Lineage (GTDB taxonomy): Bacteria > Campylobacterota > Campylobacteria > Campylobacterales > Campylobacteraceae > Campylobacter_A. The sequence continues at coordinate 5,773 of CAURVK010000033.1, forward strand.
TAGCTAACGACGCGCTTTATACCACCTAGACCAGCATGCAGGAAATACTCTAGCTTTCTAGCCTTGTTGCCGTTAAATTCGCCATCCATCAGGTCGTCGCGAAGTACGTAAAACTCGAGTCCGTTAAATTTAGTCTTTTGAATACTTTTGATTTTGCCGCTCCAAGAGATCTTGCATCTCTTTCATCGACTCTTTGTCCGAGATCGAAAATTTGATCTCAATACGCTTAGATGCGTCGGGGTCTTCTTTGCCGTTTTTCATCACCAGATCGCTAAAACTGCGCCCGCTAGCGATGAGATAGTGCTCTAGGCGCTTGTCTTTGTTCCACGAGTAGATAAAGTCTAGTACCGAATACGCGCGCTTTTGCGATAGATCGAGGTTGTACATGTAGCTACCAACGGAGTTCGTATGCCCCTCGATCACGATCCTATCGATGTGTTTTGCGATCTCTTCGTTATTTAAAATCGCCTCGAAATAAGTCTGCAAAATTTCCTTTAGACGTGCCTTTGCCTCATCTCTTAGCTCGTACGAACCCGTGTCAAAAAGTATAGATTCGGGTAGCGACACGACGCCCGAGCTTGGGTCTATGCTGACCTTATTTCCAAGTTTAGCGCGTAAATTTGATATGACATTTGAGCGAAGCGAGCTGATGTCTTTGATCTTGTCTTTTGTTTTGTTAAAATCCTCTTCCAGCGCGGCATATCTTGAGACTTCATCGCCGTATTTTGCATTTAGCTCATTTAGCGCCTCATCTTTTTGCGCTAAAATTTGCCCCAGTTGTAGCACTCTATCCTGCAAATCTACGATAGTTTTATTCGCGTCGTTTAGATTTATCTCGTAGGTTTGGGTTAGATTCGTGAGTTCGTTTTTCTCTTTTTTGACGCCTTCAAGCATCTCGTTTACGAGCCTGTTTATGTCGGCAAGCTCTTTATTTTCGCTCTTTGCGCGGTCCAAATTTGAAAAAATTTCTTTTATGACATTTTCTTTACGAACGAGCTCGCTTTGTGATGAGGCGATTTGCTTCTCGCGCTCGCTCAAGTCTTTTTGTAGTTTTGCCAGATCGCTTTGGCTAAGGACGTATTTTACGACGACGGCGCCGATGATGAGCATAAAAACAAACATCAGCCCAGCCATCAGGTCCGCATACGATATCCAAAAGGTCTGGTCTCCGCTTTTGTTCTCGTTACGCGTTTTCATCTAGCATACTCGCCTTTTCGATGGTTTGCAAGATCTCATTCGCCTCTTTATCAAGCTCGTCGATGTCTTGCTTTAGCCCTTCAATGAGCGCGCTATTATCATCATAAGCCTCGATTGCTTCGTCGTCAAAAGCCTTTTTAAATGCCTGGACGCCGTCAATCAAGCTCTCTTTAAAGCCATCCATTGCAAGTTTTTGTTTTTCTAAGATTTCACTACTAAATTTAGAAAGAGACTCACTGAAATTTTTTACATTATACTCTAGTTCGCCCACGCTCTTTTCGAGCCTTGCGATACGCTCGCCGCCCACATCATAGAGACGGTTGTACTGCTCGGCAAATTTTAGTTGCATATCTTTTATGTTACCGTTAAATTTATTGATAACGTTCAAGATTTCGGCATGGACTTTGATAAGATCTTTTTGATCTTTCGAGGATTTTAGCAGCGTATTCATCGTTTGCTTGATGTGTTCGCCGCTTAGCTTGACAGCTTCTTCTTCGTTTTTCAAGATATTTGTAAAAGTTTTAAATTTAGCCTCGATAGTCTTATCAAGCTCCTCAAAGAACTCGGCGTTACTAACATGCTCAAAGATCACTCCGATCTTTTCAAAGTGTCTTAAATTCTCTTGCAAATATCTTCTATCAAGCTCCTCTTTCGTCCAGAAAAAACCGCTCGTAGCGTTTTTTTGTCTTCGCACCAGCGTTTCAAATTTGCTCGTTCCGTATTTTTCAAAAAATATCCACCAAAGCGCTAGAAAAATACCGTAAATAGAGACGTAAAACGCAGTCGCCACGCCGCTAAGAAGGGTTGAAATTTCAGTTTCGAGCTCGGTAGTATTTGAAGAATTAAACTCCGGCATAGAAACCGCGATACTGATAAATGTTCCCAAAATACCCAGCATCGGAAAGATGCCCGCACCCACGGAAGCAAAATTTTCGTTACGTAAATTTCTAGTGTAGTAGGCGACAAATTCATCAAATCCGGCGTTTGATTTCGTATCCTTACCGATAACCAAAAGGTGTTTGATGATGTATTCTTTTAAATTTCGCTTAAAATCAGCCCCGCTTTGCTCGAAATAGCAGCAAGCAAGCTCGGCGCTATTTTTAGCAAAGATTAGCGAAATCACCCAAATAATACCCATCATAACGACCGTGTGTAGGCCGATTTGAAAATCTATATACCCCAAATATCCAAGAAGCGCGACGAGATATATCGCCGTCGGCAAAAATATAATTTTCGTATACACGAAAAAAGATTGCCTGCCTTTTACCTCAGGCAACGCCAAATCAGTGAAATTATCGTTTCTCGCTTCTTTTTTGGGTTCCATTGTAAGCCTTAATTTCTATTTAAGCAGTTTAAATCTTCAAATGCAGTTAGCAGGCGTTTTACCATCGACTCCTCGCCGCTTCGTAGCCATTTGCGCGGATCGTAGTATTTTTTGTTAGGCTTATCTTCGCCTTCGGGGTTACCGATCTGACCTTGCAAATAAGCGCGATTTTTCGCCTCGTAGCCGCGTACGCCATCCCAAAACGCCCACTGCGTATCCGTGTCGATATTCATCTTTACCACGCCGTAGCTAACGGCGTCTTTGATATCCTTTAGCTCGCTACCGCTACCGCCGTGAAATACGAAATTTACGGGTTTATCGGTTAGGGTTTGAAATTTATCCGCAACGTATGCTTGCGAATTTTTCAAAATTTCCGGTCGTAATACGACGTTGCCAGGCTTATACACGCCGTGGACATTACCAAAGCTTGCCGCTATGCTAAATCTATCGCTGATTTTACTTAGTCGCTCATATGCCCGCGCGACGTCTTCAGGCTGCGTATAAAGAAGTGCATTATCAACACCCGTGTTATCCACGCCGTCCTCTTCGCCGCCGGTTACGCCAAGCTCGATTTCTAGGCTGATGCCAAGCTCGCTAAGTTCTTTTAGGTACTTCTCGCAAGTGCTTAAATTTTCCTCCAAGCTTTCTTCGCTAAGATCAAGCATATGCGAGCTAAAAAGCGGCACGCCGTGAGCTTTTTTGTATTCGCGGCTAAATTTAATGAGCTCGTCTATCCACGGCAGTAGCTTTCTAGCCGCGTGATCGGTGTGTAGGATCACGGGCACGCCGTAAGCCTTAGCTAGCAAGTGCACGTGCTGCGCGCCCGCTACCGCACCTAGTACGTCGGCATTTCCGCAAGCTTTGCCGGCGTAAAAGCCAGCTCCGCCGTTACTAAACTGGATAATAACGGGTGAGTTAGCCGTTTTTGCCGCCTCTAAAACGGCATTTACCGAGTCGCTTCCGACCACGTTTACCGCAGGCAAGGCAAAACCCTGCTCCTTTGCGTATCTATACAGCCTAGTTACGTCATCGCCGCTTAAAACGCCGGCTTTTACTACGTCTAAAACACCCATTTTATCGACCTTATTTGTATTCTACTTTAGCTTTTGAGCGAAGCTCGTCGCCTCTTTTTCTGATATCGTTTCTAAATTTCTCCATCTTTATACTGCCCTCGATTTGAGGCTTAACATCATTTAGAGCTACTGTGCCGGCAGCTTTACTATCCTCTTTTAGGATTACGTGGTAGCCGAAATTTGATTTAACAGGTTTTTGAGTTACTTCGCCTTTTTTAAGAGCAAATGCAGCATCCGCGAAAGGTTTTACCATTTGAGATTGGCCAAACCATCCTAGTTCGCCGCCATTAGCCGCAGAGCCTTGATCGGTAGATTTAGATTTTGCTAGCTCTTCGAATTTTTTAACCAGCTCGTCGCCTTTTAGCCCTTTTAGCGCAGCTATTATGTCGTTTGCGTCTTTTTCAGTAGCCACTAGGATATGTTTGGCTCTTACTTGTGCAGGCACGGCAAATTCGGCTTTGTTTTTATTATAAAAGTCGCTGATTTCGCCTTCGCTTACTTTTATATTGTCGAAAATTCTCTTCATCCAAAGATCAAGCGCAAGGTTGTTTTTTAGCTCTTCAAGAGCGGCTTTGTATTCGTCGGTCTTATCCAGTCCGCTCTTTTTAGCCTCGTCTAGAAGCAGTTTTCTGTTGATTGTTTCGTCGATTACTTTTTTCTGAGTGTCTTTAGGCAGTTGCTCAAGAGTAACGCCAGGCATAGCAGCAAGCGTGAAAGCCACGTCCTTATCGGTTATGCTAGAACCGTTTACGGTGGCGTACTCCGCCGCGTTTAGGCTTAAAGCCGCAGCCAAACTAAGAGATGCGAATAAAATTTTATTCATCTTTGTTCCTTAAATTTAGATTTTTGCGAGGGTGATTATAGCAGGAAAGTCATTAAATATAAGTTATAATTCATCGAAAATTTAAATAAAAACGGCTAAAATCGGCGCTATGAGAACGAAAAAAGATATAAACGCTATCAAAAATTTATTTTTAGAAAATTTCAAAGACGCGGGCAGCGAGCTTAAATTCCGCAACCTCTACGAGCTACTCGTTTGCGTGATGTTAAGCGCGCAATGCACCGACAAGCGGGTAAATTTGATCACGCCTTCGCTTTTTGAAGCATACCCGGACGTCGCGAGTCTGGCGCAGGCAAATCTGGCCAGCGTAAAAGCGCTCATAAGCTCCTGTAGTTTTTTTAATAACAAAGCTGAAAATTTGATCAAAATGGCAAAGAGCGTGATGAGCGAATTTGGCGGCGAGATACCAACGACCGAAAAGGAGTTGATGAGTCTAGCCGGCGTGGGCCAAAAGACCGCTCACGTCGTGCTAATCGAGCATTTTGGATCAAATTTGATGGCTGTAGATACGCATGTCTTTCGCGTGGCGCATAGGCTTGGTCTTAGCAGAGGCAAGACGCCCGAAGCAGTCGAGCTTGATCTAACCAAAGCCTTTAAAACGCAGCTAAATACGCTTCATCAAGCGATGGTGCTTTTTGGTCGCTACACCTGTAAAGCGATCAAGCCAAACTGCAAGGAGTGCTTTTTAAACGAGCTGTGTAGCAGTAAAGATAAGAATTTTCCTTAAAATTTTAGCCTACAAATGTGGGCTTAAATTTACGCACTTAAATTTGACGGAATTTTAAAATTTTGATTTTTGACAACTACGTTTATTATGAGATGTATTTTATAAAAATCACTGCAAATTTTAAAATCAAATTTGAATGCAAGAAGCCAGGGCTAAGTATCGCGAGATGATTTTGAAAGTTGTGCAGAAAATTTTAATCAAGACT
>CAURVK010000034.1:0-9817 GCA_963528285.1 uncultured Campylobacter sp.
TGGCCCGTATTCATCGCGACGGCGAAGTCCGCGATAAAGCTATCCTCGCTCTCGCCGCTTCTGTGGCTCATCACGCAGCGGTAGCCTTTGCGCTGTGCCAGGCGGATCGTCTGCATAGTTTGGCTTACGGTGCCGATTTGATTTGGTTTTATTAAAATCGCGTTGCCTACGCCTTTTGCGATGCCTTCGCGTAAAATTTTCTCGTTCGTTACAAATAGATCGTCGCCCACGAGTTGCACTTTGGAGCCAAGCCTGCTAGTTAGCTTCGCCCAGCCCGCCCAGTCGTCCTCGCTTAGGCCGTCTTCGATCGAAAATATCGGATACTTCTCGCAAAGCTGCGCGTATCTCTCGATCAGCTCTTCGCTGCTAAATTCCTTGCCCTCTAGTTTATATTTGCCGTTTTCGTACAGTTCGCTAGCTGCGACGTCGAGGGCTAGTTTGATCTGCTCGCCTGCCTTGTAGCCCGCTTTTTCGATAGCTTGCATGATTAGTTTGATCGGCTCTTCGTTATCGTTTAAATTCGGCGCGAATCCGCCCTCGTCGCCAACCGCCGTGCTGTGACCGGCCGCGTTTAGAAGGCCTTTTAGCGTGTGGTAAATCTCAGTCGCCGCTCGCAGCGCGTCGCTAAATTTATCAAATCCAAACGGCATAATCATAAATTCTTGAAAATCCACGCTGTTGTTCGCGTGCGCGCCGCCGTTAATGATATTAAACATCGGCACGGGTAGCACGCTGGCGTTAGCGCCGCCTAGGTAGCGGTACAAAGGCACGTCAAGGCTCTTTGCCGCCGCGCGCGCTACCGCCATAGATACGCCAAGCACGGCGTTTGCGCCCAAATTTGAATAATTATCGGTGCCGTCAAGCTCCCTCATCTCATCATCAAGCGCCTTTTGATCGAATGCATCCAGCCCGATCACAGCCTCTGCGATCTGAGAATTTACGTTTTCAACGGCCTTTAGCACGCCCTTACCGCAGTATCTCTTGTCTTTATCGCGAAGCTCCAGTGCCTCGCGTTTGCCCGTGCTTGCGCCGCTTGGGACTATCGCGCTTGCTACCGTGCCGTCGCTTAGAGCGACCGTAGCTTTCACGGTCGGGTTGCCGCGGCTATCGAGTACTTCTATCGCCGTTACGTCTTCTATAAATACCATTATTTTATTCCTCCGTATTTTCTTCTATGCTTTCGCTTTCGCCGTCTTCGTCTTTGCCGACCGCACCGCTTATTAGCTTATCTAGGCCGATCGAGCTTTTTATCGTCGCTACGATCTCGTCTGATATCTCGGGGTGCTCTTTGAGATAGGCTTTTGCGTTTTCGCGGCCTTGGCCGATTTTGGCGGCTTTGTAGCTAAACCACGCGCCGCTTTTGTCGATGATATCGAGCTTCACGCCGTAGTCGATGATCTCGCCGTCGCGGCTGATGCCCTCGCCAAACATTATGTCGAATTCCGCCGTTTTAAACGGAGGCGCGACCTTGTTTTTCACGACTTTTACCTTCGTGCGGTTGCCGATAGGCTCTTCGTTTTGTTTTAGAGTGGCGATTTTTCGCACGTCTAGGCGCACGGATGCGTAAAATTTAAGCGCATTACCGCCCGTAGTGGTCTCAGGCGTGCCGTAACCCATGGCGCCGATTTTCATACGAATTTGATTGATAAATATCACGGTCGTGTTCATCTTGTGCACGACGCCCGCGAGTTTGCGCAGCGCTTGGCTCATAAGTCGCGCTTGCAAGCCTACGTGCTGATCGCCCATATCGCCCTCGATCTCGCTTTTTGGCGTTAGCGCCGCAACGCTATCCACGACGATAAGCTCGACCGCGCCGCTTCTAGCGAGGTTTTCTACGATCTCAAGCGCCTGTTCGCCGAAGTCTGGCTGGCTGACGTAGAGATTTTCGGTATCTACGCCCAAATTTGCCGCGTATTTCACGTCTAGAGCGTGCTCGGCGTCGATAAAGGCGCACGTAGCTCCCGCTTTTTGCGCTTCGGCGATGATGTGCAAGGTTAGAGTCGTTTTGCCCGAGCTCTCAGGTCCGTAAACCTCGATAATACGGCCCTTTGGGATACCGCCTATACCAAGGGCTAGGTCAAGCCCTAGCGAGCCGGTCGAGATACTATCTATCGCCTCGACTTGCTTATCGCCCAGGCGGATTAGCGTACCCTTGCCAAATGCTTTATCTATCTGCTTTAAAGCCGCGTCTAAGGCCTTTTTCTTGTCCGAATCGTTTGTCGGCGGGACTATCTTTTTCTCTTCTTTTTCTTTTGCCATCGGCTTCCTTAAATTTAAAATAATCGGGCTGATTTTATCAAATTTGAGATGAATTTTTGATTATTCGCGCAAATTTGAGACGGGTTTGGGCGCGGTCAAATTTAGCCTAAATTTACGCCTTTTTTAAAACGTAAAGCAGCTCGCTCACGTGCGTCGGGCGGCTGGCTAGATTTCTGCTACCGCGAAAGGCGTTGTATTTTTGCTCCAAAATTTGCACTTCGCCAAGCCCGGCTAATTTTTGGCTAAATTCCTCGCGCGCGATGAAGCCCTCGGAGTTAAACGAGATGAGCACGAATTTAGCTTTTAGCTTTGAGATTAACTCGAAAAATGCCGGCGCGGCGGCTGATTTTTGATTAAACACCGAGCGGTTCCAGCCCCTAGCGATACCCGAAACCCGCGATATTTCGCTCGGACGCTCGTAGCTAGCGATCAAATTTAACATAAAGTAGTTCGAGCCGTACGGGTGCTGGTTATAAGGCGGATCAAGATAGACTAGATCAAGCGGCGGAAGCTCGGCGGCAAGCTCCTCGGCGCCTCGCCTTTGCACGTCAAATTCGACGTTAAAATTTGAAAAAACGGGCTTAAGCAGGCTGATGTCGGCCGTGATACGAGATAGCGCGTGTTTGCCGCGTCCGCCAAACTGCCCAAGGCCGTCCTTGTTTTTATGAAAACCCTTAAAAATGCCGCTAGTGTTAGCGTGCACGCTAGCTGAATACAATAGCGGAGCGACGAAAAAGACGCGCAGCTCCTGCGGCACGAGCGAGTCGATCATCTGGCGCGCGGTGTCGATGTAGGCGGCATTTTTTCTCGTGTAAAAGACGCGATCCGTTGCCAAAATGTTTGCCTCGTCTTTTGGTGCGTAAAGCTCGCAGATAAAGCCTTCCTGCAAATTTGAGCCAATTTCGCGAGTTAATTTTTCATGCCAAAAATCAAGCTCTTTTTTAAATTTCGCGTCCGCGTTTGCGAGGTAGCACTCGTTTGTTACGCGACTATAAAGCTCCAGGTCGTTTGCGACGATGAAATTTGCGTGGGATTTTAAAAACCGCGACACGATGCCGCTACCGCTAAAAAGGTCGCAGCAGCTTAGTATTTCTTTGCCAAGTGCGTGTTTTGCGATATTTACGCCTTGTTCGATGAAGCCTAAAAGCGAGCGTTTGTTGCCTAGATAAGTTAAAATTTGCTCTTTTAAATACGCCTGATTTTCCATATTTTTCTTTATAAATTCCGCATTTTTATGGCGATTGTAGCAAAAATTTACTATAATTTCGCAATCTAGCCGCGCGCGAAATTTAAAGCGGAGCAAAAAGGATAAAATTTGAAGATTTTTAAGCATATAAACGTCGCTCACTCGCCCGATGCCGACGATATTTTTATGTATAAGGCGATTGATTTTGGCTGGGTAAGCTCCAAAAATCTAAAATTTAGCGCCACCGCGCTTGACATCCAGAGCCTAAACGACGAGGCGCTAAAAGGCACCTATGAGGCCACGGCGATTAGTTTCGCGCTATATCCGCTTATCTGCGAGGAGTACGCGCTTTTACGCACGGCAGTGAGCTTCGGCGAGGGTTATGGTCCAAAGCTAGTTAAGAAAAAGGGCGCGGTTTTAAAGCGAAATTTCAAGGTCGCGCTAAGCGGCAAGCACACGACAAACGCCTTGCTTTTTCGCATGGCATACCCGCAGGCGCGCGTGATTTATAAAAATTTTCTCGACATCGAGGGCGCGGTTTTAAGCGGCGAGGTGGACGCGGGCGTGCTGATACACGAGAGTATTTTGGATTTTTCGGACGAGCTTTGCGTGGAGCGCGAGATCTGGGATATCTGGAGCGAGCTAGCGGGCGAAAATCTACCGCTACCGCTAGGCGGTATGGCGGTTCGCCGCAGCCTGCCTATAACGGACGCTACCGAGTGCGAGCGCGTGCTAACCGAGGGCGTACGTATCGCCACCGCACATAAGCCCTTTTTGTCGCACATGCTCATGGAGAGAAATTTGATCCGCGTCGATAAAGAAAAGCTAAAAACCTATCTAAATCTCTACGCAAATGGTAACTCCATCTCAATGAACGAAACGCAGATAAAGGCGGTCAATAGACTGTTTGCGCTCGGTTACGAGCGCGGATTTTATCCGCTACCGATCAAGGCCGAAAACTATCTCGTGCCGACCGAGTACAACGATATAAGGTTTAGCTAATGCAATCAACGCTCATAGAACTCGGTATCGAAACCTTTAAGATCGCGCTATATCTGAGCTTTCCTATGTTGCTCGCTGGCCTATCCGCGGGCCTTATCATCAGTATATTTCAGGCTACGACGCAGATAAACGAGATGACGCTAAGCTTCGTGCCAAAGATCATTTTAGTCGTCGTCGTGATTATATTTTTGATGCCGTGGATGGTCTCGATGATGGTTGATTTCACGACGCGTATGATAGAGTTTATCCCGAATTTCGTGCAATGACGCAGCTTATAGATTTTTCCAAATTTAGCTCGGTGCGAGTGGGCGGCGTGCACGAGGTGGCGGTGCTAGAAAGCATTGAGGACGCGCTAAAGCCGGAATTCGCCGGACGCGTGATGATAGGCGGCGCGAACAACCTACTCGTTTCGCCAAACCCGCCCGCGATGATGATGTTAGGCGGTGCGTTTGATTATATAAATTTAAGCGGCGACGTGCTTAGTATCGGCGCTGCGACGAAGTCGGGCAAAATTTACAACTTCGCCAAAAAGCACAATATCGGCGGATTTGAGTTTTTGCAAAATATACCTGGTACGCTTGGCGGACTAATAAAAATGAACGCGGGGCTTTGCAGCGTTGGTATCAGCGATGATCTGCTCGCGGTGCGGCTAGGACGCGGCTGGGTAGAGCGCGAGAGGATAAGCTTTAGCTACCGCAAAAGCGGGATAGCTGAGCCGATATTTGGCGCCGAGTTTAAAATCTTGCACGAATTTGACGCAGTGCTCGCCGCCAATTTTGCCGCCAAGCGCGCAAATCAGCCAAAAGGCGCTAGCTTTGGCAGCTGTTTCGTAAATCCGCCGGGCGACTACGCAGGCAGGCTGATCGAGGCCGTGGGGCTAAAAGGCTACGCGATCGGCGGGGCTAAATTTAGCGAGCAACACGCAAATTTCATTATAAATTTTAACGCCGCGACCTTCGCGGACGTGACCGGGCTCATAAATTTAGCTCGCGAGCGCGTCTTGGAGCAGTTTGGCGTCGAGCTAAAAACCGAAGTGGTCGTGGTTTAGGTTAAAAACATAGCAAACAGGCTATAATGTTTAAGATTACTCGCAAGGAGGGTCTTATGAAAAAGTTAGCTTTAACCTTGTTTTTAGTATTTTGTTGCCTGTCGGTAGCACAGGCCGGACCGAATCACAACGACGGCCTGGCCGCAAAATCAAAAGGCCAGTGGAAGGACGCGGAGAACTACTTTAAGCTAGGCTGCTATAAAGAAAAGGTCGATTCTTCTTGCAAGGAGCTCGGGCAGCTTTATGAGTTTGGCAAGGGTTCTGACGTCAAAAAAGACTCCGGACGCGCAAAGCAGGCCTATGAAAAGTGCTGCGAGATATCGTTTGGCAAGAGAAGCGACTGCTGCGACAAAGTAAAAGACAAAACCGCCGTGAGCGCCGAAAAGGGCTGCGAAAACAACGATGCGGCGGCCTGCATAGACTACGCTTATGAAAAACAAGACGTCAAATACTACCAAAAAGCTTGCGATCTGGGCTCAAATTTAGGATGCCTATGGACGGGCTACTCGTACACCGAGGGCAAAAACGGTGCCGAGCACGATCCTAAAAAGGGCTTTGAGATATTTTCAAAACTTTGCAGTAGCGGCTACGACGACGGTTGTAAATTTGTAGCGATGGGCTATAGAGACGGCAAAGGCGTAGAGAAAAATATAGACAAAGCCATCGAAATCCTAAGCGAAATTTGCCAAGGCGAGAGATTTGACGGATGCGCCAAACTAGGCGAAATCTACCAAGACGATACCTACGGCAAAAAAGACGAAGCAAAAGCGTACGAGTACTATCTCCTAGCCTTTACGAAAAAAGAGCACGAAGCCTCAGGAAAATACGTAAAAGATAAAGACAATGCCGCAAAAGCCTGCGAAGCAAATATCGCTCTCGGGTGCGAATACGCGGGCTCTACGTACTACCAAGAAAAGCAGTTTGCTAAAGCCGCGGAGTATTTTGACAAAGGCTGCGAGCACGGCCTAGTCGAGTCATGTTTGTTTGCGGGCTACACGTACTACATGCCGCCGACTGAAAGCGGAGTCGCAAAAGATCTTGAAAAGGCTAAAATTTACTTCAAAAAAGGATGCGATCTAGGCTCGGCTCAGAGCTGCAGCACGCTAGAAAATATCAAATAAACCGCGGGCGCAAATTTAACCGTTTGCGCCTAAATTTATCTTTCAAACCATAAAATCATACGATCGCGGAAGTCAAATTTAGCTAACGTCGTAAATTTAACCGTGCTCGCGAGCCAAATTTGACCGTCAAATTTAGCTCCCAAACTCTAGCCTAGATAATAACCCGCCAAAGCCGCGACAGCAACGACGATAGTAAGCGCGGCGATTAGTTTATATAGCCGCAAAGCTCCGGCGCAGCGACTTTTCATATCGCGGATTTTAGGCGGTTTACTAGTTAAATTTAGCTCTAAAAGCGCCGCGTCAAATTCGCCCTGCCCCAGCCTCCCCTCCGCAAAATCCCTAAAAATCAGCGTATCAAAATGCAGCCTAACGTGCAGATAAAGCAGAGCCGCAAAAGCCGCCAAAAAGCCGGCTACAACGGCAAAATGCGTAAAAATTTGAAGACAGACGGCCAGCTGAAGTAAATTTAAAAAGAAAAACAGCCTATGCGTCGCTAAAAATCTAGCCGTAACCAGCGCCAAGGCTCTGTAGTCCGTCCTTTGGCGGCATTCGCGCTCCCCGTTTTGCGCCGCTTTTTCGTTTTGCTTTGCATTCGCCATTTTCCCTCCTCATTTTTGGCGTTTGCCTTTGGTTAAATTCCCGTTCGTTTTCGCCGAGAATTTTGCAACGCCGCTTGTTTCTAGCCTGCAGATTTTTTAAATTTAATCCTCAAACAAACTTGCTTAAATTTCCGTGCCTATTTCGCGCGTAAATTTGCTGCACTTGCTTTTGCGAATTTGGCTGGTCTTTACTCCACTTTCAAATTTCACGGGTGCCGTCTGCTAGCTGCATTATCCGCTCGCGTAGCGAGCTAGAGACGGCGATCTTTTCGCGGCGCGATTTTAACAAATTTAGCGCGTCGTCAAACCCTAGTCCCGCGTAAACCACCAGCCAAGCGAGCAGCACCGACGCGCTCCTGCCGTAGCCCAGCGCGCAGCAGACCAGCACCTTTTTGCCGTTCTCGGCGGCTCGTTCGTTTGAGTTAGCAAAAATTTGTCCCGCCTCGGCGATCTTACTTTCGTTTGCTACGCCGCGCGTTTGCAAATTTGCCCGCGCGTCCGCTTGCTCGTCAAATTTCAAATTTCGCTCGTTCGCGTAGCCCGCCTTGGCGCTAAAATTTGATCCTAGTTTCGCCTCCATTTGCGACAAATTTTCACCGCCGCCAAGAGTCGTTTTTACAAGTCGCTCTAGCTCGTCCGCGCCGCGCCTCAGCTCGTCCGCGCCGGGCATTATCATATCTAGCATAGGTATGCTCGCGTAAATTTGCGCACCGCCAGGCCGCTCAAACTCGGCCGCGAGATCTAGCACAGCGTCAAATTTGCCCGCATCCTTAACTGAGCCCAGATAGAGCCCCGGCAAAATCTCGTCTGAAAGCCGGCGTCCGCGCAGCCAAAAAAGAGCATTTAACCGCGCGGCACAAAGATAGGGAAAGAGCAAAGCTTTAGCCGTGGCGGCGTGACGACCTTGCCCGTTTTTAGCAAAAACCCGCGCGCCTAAAAATGCGTAACCGCAGGCGACCAGCGCAAAACTAAGGCTCGCCCACGACAGCCACAGCGCCCACAAGCTCCAAATTTGAGCTCCTAAAATCGCCGCAAAAAGCGTCAAAAACGCAAGCCCCAGATACAGAGCCGTCCATTTGTAGCGCGTAGCCTCCGCGGCCATGGCAAACCTAAGCGGCTCACCATCCATCGGACGAACGAGCAGCACGAAACAACCGGTGGCTAACCCCGTCGGAATGTCGATAAAATGGTGCTGATACGTGGTCAGCACGCTAAAGCCGATGAGCACAAACCACGCTACGAGCGCCGCTTTAAGCCAAATCGCGCGCGCCTTGCGAAGGTAAAATGCGCCCACGACGACGCAAAGTATGATGTGCAGCGATGGGGCTTGATTAAACGGGAGGTCAAAGGCGGCGAGGCTCGAGAACAAAAAGCCGCTAAAGCCCGAAACTGCGGGCTTTTCCCACGACATTTGCAGAGGAAAAGCGATAAAAAACAGCGTCGCAATAATCTGCGCGGCGAGCAGCTGCGTGACGTAGCGCGCGAGCTCACGGCCGTCACGGCATAGGAAAAATCCAAGCGCGTAGAGCAAATTTAGCGACCAGTACGGCACGATGCTCCACGCCCAAAACGGCACCGCGCGCTCCCATGCAAAATAGATCTCTGGAACGTTTGCGCGAGCGCCCGCGAGGGCGTTTGTAGCGCCGTAGCTAGCGTAAAATATCGCTGCAACTACGACTAACGCGGCCAGCTGCGATAAAAACAATTTCGTTTTCATTTTTGCCTTTTTTGCTAATTCTATCAAATTTTAGTGGATTTGCGCTTTTGCGGCTTAATCGCCAATATCGCTCGCTTGGCGTAAAAACGTAAAAATTTAACCGCAAATTTTACTCGCCGAGACCTGCATCTTTAAGGTACTAAATTTGGTTTTGTCAAATTTAAAGTTCTCTGAAATTTTTAGTTTTTCTTTTTCTTGGGTGGCGGAAGGGGCTTTACTTCGCCTGCGGCTCGTAACTGCCAGCAGACCTACTTACGAAGCGTCGCCCCTTCCGCCCCCCCCCAAACCCCCACCAACCCCACTGCACGTGAGAGGTAGCGACATGGCTTTGCTTACGCAAAGCGTCGCAAATTTAAATTTACGTTTTCAGAGTGCAGGTCTCGCCGAATAAAATTTGCAAATTTGACTTCAAATTTGAACGTAAAAAGTTAAGGCGAAGTATCGTGAGATGATTTTAAATGTTTTGAAGTAAATTTCGTCCCAAGACTAGACATATAGTCTGTCGCAGGACGAAATTTACGAAATCATTTAAAAGCGCTCGCGAGACGAGCCGCTAAATTTTAACAGCCAAGCTCACGCTAAATATCCCATCCCCATCTATCCATTCGCGCACCTTTTTAAATCCCGCATTCGCCACGAGCTGATCCATCTCCGCTTGGCTGCGGCGGCGCATGATCCACGCAGCACCCTGCCTGTGACTGGATAGAGCGCGTGCGATCATCTCTAGCTGCGGGTGCCACGGCTGATTGGTGTAGATGAGGTAGCCGCCGCTTTTTACGCTGCTTGAAAAGCCTTGCAGCGCGGTGCGCACGACCGAGTTATCAGGAAAAAGCTCAAACAGCCCCGACACGACGCCAAGCGTATATGCGTCCTGCAGACCCTCGT
>CAURVK010000035.1:0-9521 GCA_963528285.1 uncultured Campylobacter sp.
ATCGAGGCGATGGACGCCGACGTCATCAGCATCGAGACCGCTCGCAGCGGCAACGAACTGCTAAAGATATTTAAATCCGTCGGCTACAAACAAGAAGTCGGCCCAGGCGTCTACGACATCCACAGCCCGCGGGTTCCTAGCACCGACGAGATCGTGCGCCAGATCCGCGCGCTACTCGAGGTTCTACCAAAAGAACAGCTCTGGATCAACCCTGACTGCGGCCTAAAAACGCGCAAATGGGAAGAGGTCGAGCCGAGCCTAAAAAATATGGTCGAAGCCGTCAAGATCGTAAGAAATTCATAATTTCGACCGCTTGCGACTCGGCTAAATTTGCCGCTTTTGCCACTTAAATTTGCGGCCAAAGCGGCTTTGTCCGCTAAATTTTGAGCTCAGGTTTAAAACCGGCTCAAATTTGACGCGGATCAAATTTGCCGGTCGCGAGCAAGCAAAATTTACCTGCGCACGCGCCGTCGCAGTGTAAATTTAACCGCAAACGGCGCGGTTTTCTACATTTTAATTTGGAAATTTCATGCTAAAAGAAAAAATCTTAAACAAAGAAAAGGGGCTCGTACTCTACGGACTAACGCCGCCAAAGGCCGAATTTGAGGAGGCCAAACTGCGCGACATCTCGGATCGCTGGACGGGCAGGATAGAGAGCATAAACGCCGACGGGCTCGTACTTTACGAGGTGCAAGACGAAAGTGAGAGAAACGAAAGCGAGCGGACGTTTGAGTTTAGCGGCACGCTAAGCCCTGAAATTTACTACCGAGACTACCTAAACGTCTCGACTCCGAGCGTCTTTTACCGCGTGGCTAGCAGCTACAACGAGGATGGATTTCGCGTGGCTCTAGCGGCTCAAAGCTCAAATTTAAACGTACTCGTCGGAGCTACGTCTAGCTCGCAAAAAGTGCGGTTAAATTTGGCTCGCGCGTACGAGATCGCGGGCGAATTTGAAAATTTAGCCGTTGGTGGAGTGTGTATCGCCGAGCGTCACGCCAAAAAGGGCGACGAGCCGCAAAGGATGCGCGAAAAGATCGCGGCTGGGGCGAAGTTTTTCATCTCGCAGGCGATTTTTGACGCACAGATGACGCGTAAATTTTTAGAGGACTGCGCGGCCGCAAAGATAACCGAGCCGATATTTCTCACGTTTTCTACGGCGGGCAACCCAAAAACGCTAGAGTTTATCAAATGGCTGGGCGTTAGCGTGCCAAGCGCGGTTGAGGCGCGGTTAAACGCTAGCGAGGACTATCTGGCGCAAAGTTGCGAGATCATAAAAGAAATTTGGCGCGAGCTAAAGAAATTCGGCGACGAAAACGGGCTAAATTTGAGCGCAAACATCGAAAGCGTGATGGCTAAGCGTGCCGAGATCGAAGCGAGCCTAGAGCTAGCTCGCGAGTTTAGGCTGCTTTAAGGCGAGTGCGGCGGTAAATTTGAGCGACAAGCGCACGAAATTTAGGCGTAAAAGTTGCGCCGCAAAGCAAATTTTGCTTTCGCGCAGGTTTTTTAAATTTAGATGCTTTTGCCAAAATCTTAAATTTCCGTAAGGCGCTAAATTTAAAAGAGCGAAATTTAAACTAAAAAGGCACGGCAATCGCGGATAAAAAGAGAGCGCGGATCGTTTAAATTTGCGCTTAAATAAGGGCGGTTAAATGCAAAACAAAACGGCAAGCCGAGCGGCGGAGTTTAAATTTGTAGACAATCGGGACGAAATAAAACAGCGGACGGCTTAAATTTAAGCAAAAAATGCGGAATCAAAACGGCGTAAATGTAAGTGCGAGTGCGGAGTTAAAATCTAACCGCGCGGCCTGGATTTAATTGCCGCACCGAAATTTAACCGTACCCGGCGGCTTTAGTTTGCGAGCTAACAAGCCGTAAAATAAGCCACCAAATGCGTAAAGGAGTTAAAACGGAGACTTTATTTACCTTTATTTTTGTCGGCGCCATAGCCGTGCTTTTTGCGCTTCCTGCTGCTTCTAATCTTTTTGCGGCCTTAGGCGAAAAACCCGCCCGAAATTTAAGCAAGAACGCTCAAAACTCAGCCCAAAGCGAGCTTTCGTCCGAGCTAAAAGAGCTAGAAAACGAGCGCGTAAATTTAGTAGCCGCCATCAAAAAAGCAAACCTAATCGCCCTTGCGGTAGGCGTTTGCGTAGGCGCAGCTGCGGCGTATTTTTTAGACGCGATTTTCGGCGTGACGCTGGGCGCGATCTCTTACGCCGCGACGACCAGCCTTTTGACTGCGTCTAAAAGGCGAGAATTTAGGGCAAATTTTAAACGTCAAATCATAGAAAATATCGTAAAAACGCACGGTCTTAGCTACGACAAAGACCGTGGGCTGGGGCTTGATGATTTTTTTACGATTTACGATTGCAGAGTCGATGAGTGGAGCAGCGAGGATCTTGTTGAGGGCGATATAGATGGCGTTAGCGTCAAATTTAGCGACTTTTACGCGGCCAAAAAAGTGAAAAAGAAAAACAGCACCGAGACGGTCGTGCAGTTTCAAGGCGTGCTTTTTAAGGCGGATTTTAATAAAAATCTAAGCGCCATAACGCAAATCGCACACGTAAATTCGCGAAATTTAGCGGTTTACGGACAGAAGGCAAATATGGACGACGCGAGATTTGAAGAGATCTTTGACGTCTATACAACCGATCAGATCGGCGCTAGATACGCACTTAGCCCGGCGCTGATGGAAAAATTTACTCTGCTTTGCTTAAGGCTAGATGCGCCCGTAAATGCCGTTTTTAAGGATAATGAAATCTTTATCGCCGTAGAGACCTGGCGCGACGACTTTGAGCCAGATATCCGCAAATCACTAATAAACAACGAAACCATAGCGCTTTACGAGAGCGAGATGGCAAGCTTTACCCAGATAGTAAAAGAGTTAAATTTAAACCGCAAAATTTGGTAACTTTGAAATTTGGACGGCTTTGTGGCTCGCAGCTCAAATTTGAATGCAATGATAAAATTTTACGTAAATTTAATCACGATATAGCGTAAATATTTTCTAAACATTAAAGCGTTTTTGTAGTATAATCGCCTTACAAATCCACACAAAGGAGTCGTCATGAAAAAGTTGATTTTCTCGATCTTTTTGACTTGTTTGGCATTGTCTTCGGCACAAGGCGGTCAAGAGTACGGCGATGGATTGAGAGCCGTATCCAGAGGAGAGTGGGCTAACGCGGTGCAGTATTTCACGGCAGCTTGTTATAACTATAATGATAACGAAGCGGGCTCTTGCAAAGAGCTTGGCGTGATATACGAGTACGGCAAGGGTGGTGCGGGTCCTCAGAGAGTGAAAAAAAATGACGCTCTCTCAAAGCAAGCTTACGCGCAATGCTGCAAAAAGAGCGGTGGCCTCATGAGAGAGTGCTGCAAAAAGGTCGGCAAGTAATCGAGGTTTGTCCTGAACTCTAGCTTTAAGTATGCGGCCGCTTGTAAAGGCCAAATTTGACTTATCAAGCGGTTCGCATACAAAAATTATTGTTTTATTGATTCTGGCTTAAATTTATCAAATTTTACTTCTTTGGTGTTATCGCGTAGGCATGTTTCGTGAGACTGTAAATTTGTATTGTGAGCGGTGTTTTCTAAATTTGCCGAGCTTGTTTTTGATTTTACTCGGTCAAATTTTGCTTGGCGGCCTGAAGTACTTTTTCTAGCTTTTTATTATTTTTGCCGTATTTTTCAAGATATAGCCGCTGCTGTTCGTTGAGGGCTTTAAAAATTTGCGCTCGCTCTTCGCAGCTCGTCATCTCAAGCAGTACCTGCGCCCAGTTTGCGGGATAACTAAGATAGTGTTGTCCTATGCCTGCAAGAGTTTTTTGCATTCGTTTGGCGTCGTTGTTTAGATTATGGGTTGGATAGGTCGGGACGATTTTTAGCGTTTCTCGCTCCGCTATTTCGCAGGAGATCAGTTCTTTTGCTAGCTCGATATGTATTTTTAAAATTTCTTTGATCTGATCGTTTGTGTAGCGATTTGACTTGCGCGAGTTTGCTTTTTGCATATTCGTTTTAATCTATCTTTTCTTCAACATATTTTGCTAGCTTTACGCCCTTATTTATCTCTGCAAAATATGATTTATTCACTATGGAACCATCCGGAGATTTTGCATACTTGATGATTTCATTTGCACTTATTTTATTTGATAATATTTGTTTGCTAAATCTTATACCAAACAAATGTATCATGGCTACTCTTTCGCCGTAAAATACATATTTGCCAGTTCTTTTCCTAGCTCTTGTGCAGTCATAAATTCCTTTGATGGAATTTTGGGATAAATTTGGGCGAGAAATCGCCCAAATTTATGAATTTTTATCTCTTCGGCGTTACTAGCATATTGACATAGCGGCCTTCTAGCAGCGGCTCTTTATCGCGGTCGGAGACGTCTTTTACCATCTCCCAGACCTTTTGCAGCATCGCGACGCCGGCTTCGGGATTGCTCATCTCGCGGCCTTTTAGAAATACGCGAAATTTGACGTGTTTGCCCTCTTCTAGAAACTCAAGCGCATGCTTGACTTTATAATTTATGTCATTTTGAGCGATTTTGACGGAGAGTTTGATCTCTTTTACTTCGATCGTTTTTTGCTTTTTCTTGGCCTCTTTTTGCTTTTTTTCCTGCTGGTAGCGGAATTTGCCGTAGTCCATTATTTTGCAAACGGGAGGTTTAGCGTCAGGCGCGATTAGCACCAGATCAAGCCCCATTTTCTCGGCGATTTTCAAGGCCTCTACTCTTGGGATGACGCCGTATGCGGTGCCGTCGTCCCCCACGCATCTTACTTCGCTCGCTCTGATATCTTCGTTGAGCAACACTTCGTTTTCTTTAGCCAATTAGTTTTTTCCTTTAAGTTGAAATTTGTTGATTATATCCAAAAATATTGTATTTTTATTGTATTTTTCGTAGAAATTTATTGCGCTGTGACAATTTTTGCAGATTTTGGTAAGAGCCAGGCTTAGCATAAAGCCTCACCTAGCTCAAATTTAGCGGATTTTGGTCCGTATTTCAAAAAGTTACCTCGGCGAGTTTTGATTTTAGTAGCTCGACGAATTCATCCAGCTTCATATCTTTTTGCTCCCTAGTCGTGCGGTCGCGCAGAGCGATAGCGCTATTTGCCACTTCGTTGTCGCCCAGCACCGCGATCATCGGCACGCGTTGTTTTTCAGCGGTGCGGATGCGTTTGTTTAGGCTCTCGTTTTTGCTTGCGATCTCGCTATCCACGCCGATTTTGCGTAGTTCTTTGGCGACGATTTTAGCGTAGTCTAGGTGTGCGTCGCTAATCGGCACGATGACTACTTGCGTAGGCGCTACGAAAAACGGTAGCTCGCCGCCCGTGTGCTCGATCAAAATGCCGATAAACCTCTCAAAGCTTCCTAGTAGCGCACGGTGAAGCATAACCGGTTGCTGGCGCTCGTTATTTGCGTCGATGTAGCCTAGGTCAAAGCGCTCAGGTAGGTTGAAATCTACCTGGATCGTGCCGCACTGCCATTTTCGTTTTAGTGCGTCAGTGATTTTGATGTCGATTTTTGGGCCGTAGAATGCGCCGCCGCCCTCGTCGATACCGTACTTAAAGCCGTTTTCATCAAGTGCTTCTTTTAGCGCCTTGGTCGCCGTTTCCCAAATTTCATCCCCGCCGATAGCTTTTGTAGGCTTGGTCGAAATCTCCATCTCGTAGTGAAAGCCGAAATTTTCCATTATTTTGCCGGCAAATTTTAAAATTTCTAGGATATTTTCTTTGATTTGGCTTGGCATACAAAAGATGTGCGAGTCGTCCTGGGCAAATTCGCGCACCCTGAAAAGTCCGTGCAAAACGCCGCTTTTTTCGTGGCGATGCACGACGCCGTATTCGAAAAATTTAAGCGGCAAATCGCGGTACGAGCGGATGTCTGACTGATAAACCTTGATGTGGCCGACGCAGTTCATCGGCTTTATACCGTATTCTGCCTCGTCGATCGTCGTAAAGTACATATTTTCTTTATAGTTTGCATAGTGACCGCTCTTTTTCCACACGTCGGCTTTTAGTAGCTCTGGGCCTCTAACCGGCTCGTAGCCTCGGTCGCGGTGTGCTTTGTATAAAATTTGCTCGAGTTTGGAGCGTAAACGTCCGCCGTTTGGTAACCAGATCGGTAGGCCGCCGCCGACCTCTTCGTCAAAGGTAAACAGCTTCATCTCGACGCCAAGCTTCCTGTGGTCGCGTTTTTTGGCCTCTTCGATGATGCGGATGTGCTCTTTTAGGCTCTCTTTATCGGCAAATGCCGTACCGTAGATGCGGTTTATCATCTCGCGCGTTTCGTCGCCGCCAAGATACGCGCCAGCTACTCGCGTTAGTTTAAAAAATCTTAAAAATTTGGTATTTGGCAAGTGCGGTCCGCGGCACAAATCCTCGAAATTTCCTTGCTTGTAGCTACTGACTTCGCCCTCGGGGATGCGTTTTAGCACCTCTTGTTTTAGCTCGTCGTCTTTAAATTTATCGCTCATAAAGGCTTTTGTGGAGCTTGCTTTGACGATGTCAAGCTTTGCTTCGGCGAGCTCTTTCATCTTGGCTTCTATCGCCGCTAGATCTTCGTCGCTAAGCTTGCTGTT
Organism: uncultured Campylobacter sp.; assembly: GCA_963528285.1. Classification (GTDB taxonomy): domain Bacteria; phylum Campylobacterota; class Campylobacteria; order Campylobacterales; family Campylobacteraceae; genus Campylobacter_A. The sequence goes on from CAURVK010000035.1 coordinate 6,576, forward strand.
AGCCTCATCGACCTTAAAATCATAATAAAATCCGTCCTCGACGTTTGGTCCGACGAAAAATTTGGCCTGCGGATAAAGCTCTTTGATGGCCTGTGCCATGAGGTGCGCACAGGAGTGCCTGATGACGTTTAGCGCGTCGGGGGAGTTGTCAAAATAAATCGGTTCTGCGGCGTTTTCTCGCCCGTTGATACTCTGAGTATCGACTATGTTTCCATCCAGTTTGTATGCGATGATATCGCTCATTTTACGTCCTTTTTATCAAAACATCTTTCTTACGCTGAAAGAATTGGGCTTGATTTTAGCTAAATTGTTTTTAAGCTTTACTTAATGTTTTATTTGATTTGGGTTTAAACGACGGTCAAATTTGAGTCTTGAATATAGTAGAATATATTGATTAAATTTTAAATATTGTTAAATCGGTAATATTCTCAATATAATTTATTATATTTTAAGAAAACTAACGCTAATATTTCATCAAATGAATCATGTATTTATCTCGTCTTTGCATTGTTTTGATTCATTTTTCTCCCAAATTGCGCAAAGGAGTGGTTGCCTTTGCGCTTTAATCACTAAAATTTTACTTCAAAATAAAACATAATATATTTTTGGCTTTAGTAGGCAAATTTGACGAAAATTTAGCGTTTGAGTTTACGATGCGAAAGATAAAGCAAATTTGAAAATTTGAATCAAAAGAAGCGAAATGGTGGCCCCGAATGGACTCGAACCATCGACCACTACCATGTCAAGGTAGTGCTCTACCAACTGAGCTACGGGACCGAAAAATGGAAATTTACCCAAAATAATATTGAAATTAGCTTAAATTTTGCGATTTTTCGTAAAAAGCAAAATTTGAACGCGATCCTATTTCGTCAAATTTAATCACACTCTGTGATCTGAAAATAAAATTACATAAAAGATTACATCTTAATAGAAAAATCTTGATAAATCTTAAAAATAAAATCTCATAAATTCATATCTTCTCCGTCAAATTTACATTAAATCCCCTAAATTTAGGGATATTTATGATAGAGCAAATTTTTAATAAAACTCACAGCAAACTCACGATATTATAATTATAATATCGTTATGATATTTCATCCAAAGGAGAATGTATGCAAGAGCAAATGTCAAGACGCGATTTGTTAAAGCTAGGTATGGCGGGCGCGCTCGCGCTAGGCGCGGTAAATGCGCAAGCAAGCGCGTTAAACGCAAAAGACGTCAAATTTGACGAAGAGTGGGACGTGATCATCATTGGCTCGGGCTTTGCGGGACTTGCAGCGGGCTTAAAAGCAGCACAAAAAGGCAGCAAGGTACTAATCCTTGAAAAAATGGGTCGCATCGGCGGTAACTCCGTAATCAACGGCGGCGGCATGGCGGTCGCAAACAACCCGGTACAAGCAAAAACCAACATCAAAGATAGCAAAGAGCTATTCATCGCCGACTGTCTAAAAGCCGGCCTTGGTATCAACCATACCGAGCTTTTGGAGACATTAGTCGATCGCGGTATGGACGCGTATAACTTCCTTCTTGAAAACGGCGTTCAGTTTAAAGAGCACTGCGCGCACTTCGGCGGTCACACCGTAGCTCGCTCGCTGCTAACTACAAACGATTCCGGTTCAGGCTACATCCAACCGATGCTTGAGAAATTCGAAGCGCTAAAAGACAAAGGCTGCGAGCTTCGACGCCGCGCTAAATTTGACGACTTCGTGCTAGACGAGAGCGGCCGCGTCGTGGGCGTGACGATCAGAGAAGAGTATAGGTTCGACGATAAGCTCTACAGCGACGACCTAGAAAACACTAGCGGCACGAAAAAAACGCTAAAAGCAAACAAAGGCGTCGTTTTAGCGGCCGGCGGTTTTTGTCGCGATAAAATTTTCCGCAAGCTTCAAGATCCGCGCATTCCCGACGACGTCGATAGCACAAACCACCCGGGAGCGACTGCTGGCGCGCTGCTAAAAGCCTTTGAGATCGGCGCGTATCCGGTGCAAGTAGACTGGATACAGTTTGGTCCGTGGGCGAGCCCGGACGAAAAGGGCTTCGGTACCGCTCCGATCCTAACTCAGCAAGGCACCTTTAAATACGGCATCGCCGTCGATATTCGCACCGGCAAGCGCTTTATGAACGAGCTAGCTGACCGCAAAACCCGCGCGGATGCCGAGTTTAAAATTTTACGCGAAAAACCGGGCGCATATCCGATAACCTTCGCCGACACCAAAATGGCGTTTAAAGACCTAAGCGAAGAGATCATCCAAAAAGGCATGGGTAGCGGCAAGATAGTTGGCGAGTGCGCTACGCTCGATGATATCGCTAAAAAATACGGCGTGCCTGCGGACGCGCTAAAAGAAACCGTCAAGAAATATAACGAAGGCGTAAAGGCTAAAAAAGACGAGTTTGGCAAACAAGAAAGCGCGCTAAGCGAGATCAACGAAGCTGGACCGTTCTACGTCATCCGCCTATCGCCGAAGCCTCACCACACCATGGGCGGCCTAAAGATCAACGCCAAAGCTGAGGTCATCTCAAGCAAGACGAATAAACCGATCCCGGGTCTCTTTGCCGCAGGCGAGATCACTGGCGGTACGCACGGCGCGAGCAGGTTAGGTACGGTTGCGATAACTGATTGCATAGTTTTTGGAATGATAGCCGGAGAAAATCTAGCCTAAATTTGGTAAACGAAGTTCTCGCGAGTTTATGCTTCGTTGATTCTAAATTTTATCGCTAGATGAACTAAATGTTCTATCTGCGCTCTAAAATTTAGATCCGCCTCGCCTAAAGCCCGCGATAATTCGTTTTAATTTCGTATCGCAGGTCAAATTTAGCTTGCGATATTTGATTAAATTTGACGGCAAATTTATAAAATTCACTTCCCAAACTGCGACGCTTTGCCTGCAAGGCAAAGCAGTGTCGCCACCTTAAAAGCGTCGTAGGGGGAGGGGGATTAAAGGGGGT
>CAURVK010000036.1:0-9209 GCA_963528285.1 uncultured Campylobacter sp.
AGATGGACTTTAGATACGGCGTATATCTCACCAAAAGCCAGAGCCCGGACTACACTAGAGAGCTTGAAGGCGACGATCTTTACTACAGAGCCGAGGTATATCTAAAAGAGGGCGGTCAAGACTACGACGTGCTTGGTTGGAGCGAGGCCACGCTGATAAACGACGTCATCGAGCAATACCGCAAACATATGCAGTTCTTGCATGTAGTTAGAAAATAATAATTTGGCGTAAATTTGCATAAATTTACGCCTTTAAATTTATGCCAAGTAGCCTTTTTCTAATAATATTTACAAATTTTAATCCGGATTTGTTTTAAATTTTAAAGATGGTTCTAAAAACTTTAAATAAAATTTTTATATAATCTCTCTTTTTCACAAAGGTATACAGATGGATAGAAAATCGTGGAGTTCAAAGCTCACATACATTTTAGCCGTTGCAGGAGCTACGGTCGGTTTTGGCGCGACGTGGCGCTTCCCGTATCTAGTCGGGCAAAACGGCGGCGGCGCCTACGTACTCGTGTTTTGTATCGCGATGATCGTGATCGGTATACCGATGATTTTGGCTGAAAATGCGATCGGCAGACGCCTAAAATGCAACGCCGTGGATGCATTCGGCGGTAAAAATATAAATCCCGCGTGGAAAATCGTGGGCTGGATGGGGCTGCTTGGGGCATTTGGTATCATGGCTTATTATATGGTTATCGGCGGCTGGGTGCTAAACTACATCGCGCAGATCGCATTTGGCATGCTCGATCTCTCGCAGGTGCTTAGTTTTGAGGCTACGAGCGCGTTTTACGAGCAAAATATCGTGAGCGATCCGCTGGCTATCAGCTTTGCGACGCTTGTGTTCGTGCTCGTAAACTATGCGATCTTGGTGCAGGGCGCCGTCGGCGGTATCGAGCGCTCGGCGAAGTACCTCATGCCGCTGCTTTTCGTGCTCATGATCGTGATGATCGTAAAAAACTTGACCTTAGATGGCGTGGCGCAGGGGGTCAAATTTTACCTCACGCCCGATTTTTCAAAGATAAATTTAAAGCTTTTTGTCGAGGTTTTGGGGCAGGTATTTTTCGCGCTCTCGCTTGGTTTTGGCGTGATGATTACGCTTTCAAGCTTTGTTAAAAAGGATGAAGGCCTCGTAAAAATCTCGATCATCACGGGCATCCTAAACACTCTCATCGCCGTGCTTGCGGGCTTTATGATATTCCCGTCGCTCTTTAGCTACGGAGTCTCGCCCGATAGCGGCCCAAGCCTCGTGTTTAAGAGCTTGCCGATCGTTTTTTCGCATATGCCTTTTGGCGGATTTTTCGCAGTCGCGTTTTTTGCGCTGCTGATGATTGCCGCGCTCACGACCTCGCTGCCGATCTACGAGGTTATCATCACGACGCTTCAGGAGAAATTCAAAATCAAGCGCAAAAGCGCGATTTTGCTGGTTCTAGGCACGATATTTATATTTGGAAATTTACCGTCCTTGATGGCTACGAATTTGCTTGCGGACGTTAAAATTTTCGGTAAAAATATCTTTGACGCATACGACGCTATCAGCGCTACGATATTTTTCGTGCTGACTTCGCTAGGATGCGCGATATTTGTCGGCTGGGTGCTAAAAGACGAAGCCAAGCGCGAGATAATGCAGGGCAGCGAAAAATACGCAAAACTCGTAAACATCTGGTTTTGGTATATCAAATTCGTCGTGCCGTTTATCATTTTGGTGCTTTTTATCAGCTCGTTTTACGATAATTTTTTAAAGTAAATTTGATGGCAAATCTCGTAAATTTAGCTAACGGCGATCGCCTAAATTTGCGCGTAGAGGGTCAAATTTTAATCAGCGAGAGCGTCAAAAACGGCAAAATGAGGCAGACGCAAAAGGAGTTTGCAAACGCGGACGAAGCGCAAAAAGCCTGCGTGAAAAAGGAGTGGGAGAGCCTAAAGAAGGGTTACGTCCTGCAAAACAGCGACGCGAAAGCGGGCGAGGCGAGTTTGCACGTCTATATCGGCGGCGGATATACGGGCGCGCTAGCCTTTGCTGGCGCGGGCGGTGAGTTTTTCGTCTACAAATGCGGCGGCTACAAAGAAGAGGACTCGGTAGATTTTCTAACTAGGCTGGGCTCAGACGGAGCGATAAGAGGCGATATCATCCTGCCAAAGCCGCTTGCGTGGCAGGCAGAACGTGCGGGCGAAATTTTGCTTTTGGATCTGGATCACTCTATCTTTAAATTTGATCCCGCAAGCGGCGAATTTAGCGATCTTTCTCAACGGTTAAGCTTTAAAAATAGCAAAGAATTTACGAGTTTCGTTTGCGCTGTGAAAGATACGGCGGCGTTTGCGATGTTTGGTAAAATTTTTACTTTGCGCGGCGGCGAGATTTCGCCTCTGGCCGAATACAAATCCGAAATGAAAAGTTACACGCCGATCTTGTGCGCCGCACTCGACGCTGACGGTACGAGGCTCGCGCTTCATTGCAAGCAAAACGAGATCAAAATTTTAAGTACGTTAAACGGAGAAATTTTAAACGAAATAAAAGGCGACTTCGGGGTTTTTGATAAAATTTGCTTTTTAGCGGACGGCTCTGTGCTGGGCAAGGAGTGCTACGCAGGCAAATTGGTTTGCCTTGACGCTGCAAGCGGCGAGCGACTTAATCCTGCATGGCTTCGAGGCGAATGCGCCGAGGTGGACGAGCTTTGCATTAGCGCGGACGGTTCGCGGCTTGCGTTAATTAGCTACGACAAGGCTCGCATCATCGATCTAAAAAGCGGAAATTTGCGGCTTATCTTTGAGCTCTCGCACGTCGTGAAACGCTGCGAGGCGAAATTTGAGCGCATAAACGGCGAGGAATTTTTGGCCGTGCGCACCGACTACGGCTGCTTTAGTCTTTATAAAATTTAAGGGAAAATATGTTTTATTTTTTGCTTGGGATTTACTTTTTTTACGTTGCCGCAAAGGCGATTTTGGCTATTTTACAGATAAACTTCATCCGCTCGGAGGCTAAAAAGCCCGCCGTCGTGCTAGAGCAGGGCGAGTACGAATCAGCCGCCGCAGCCGCAATAACGAATCAAAAATTTGAGATAGCGAGCCTGTTTTATCACGCCGCGATATTTATGATGTGGGCGTGCTGGTGGCTTGGCGAGATGTATGAAAGCGCCTATAAAACGGGAGAACTAAGAGATCATATCGTCTTTGTGATGGGCTTTTTGATCATCTCGTCGCTGCTGGAGCTACCGCTAAATATCTACGAAACCTTCGTCAAAGATAAAAAGCTCGGCTTTTCAAACGTAACGCCCAAAATTTTCGTGCTTGATCTAGCTAAAACGCTTGTGCTAACGTTGGTGTTTGGCACGCTGTTTGTATGGCTAGTGCTGCTTTGTATTGGATTTTTGGGCGATTTTTGGTGGTTTTGGGCGTTTTTGCTGAGCTTCGCGGTCGCGCTCGTGATAAATCTCATCTATCCGACGCTCATCGCGCCTATCTTTAACAAAATGCAACCGCTAGAAGAGGGCGAACTAAAAAGCCGTATAGAAGGGCTTTTGACGCAGTGCGGATTTAAAAGTAGCGGCGTTTTTACGATAGACGCTAGCAAGCGCGACAACCGCTTAAACGCCTATTTCGGCGGCCTTGGCGCGACTAAGCGCGTGGTGCTTTTCGACACGCTAGTTAAAAAACTAAGTCTTGCCGAGATAATCGCCGTTTTGGGGCATGAACTCGGGCACTTTAAGCACAAAGATATCCTAAAAATGATCGCTCTAAGCGCGGTTATGCTTTTTGCGATGTTTTTTATATTCGGCAACATCCCTGACTCGGCATACGAGGCGCTGGGGCTCAGTCCTGCAGGTGGCGGAGTGATCGTGTTTTTACTGCTTTTTTCGCCGATTTTCGGATTTTTATTTTCGCCTATTAGCTCGTATTTTAGTCGCGCGAATGAATTTGGCGCCGATAAATTCGCTGGCGAAATCTCAAACAAAGCCGACATGATAAGCGCGCTCAAAAAGCTAGGCAGTGAGAACAAGGCCTTCCCGAAGGCTCATCCGCTCTACGCGTTTGTTTATCACTCGCACCCAAGCCTCCTTGAGCGTATAAACGAGCTGGAAAATGACGCTAAATGACGCACTAAAGGCCGCCTCATCTCAGATCGCGCCTGCGTGCGAGATAAACGGCGCAAATCCGGCGCGCATAGCCAAGGCGCTTTTAACGAAGCATCTTGGCGTAAAAATCGAGTGGATATTTTTAAATTTAAGCCGCAAGCTTGATGATGCGGACGGATATTTCGCGCTTGCAAAGCGCTTCGCAAGTCACGAGCCGCTAGAATATATCACGGGTGAGGCGGGCTTTTATGGGCTTAGCTTTAACGTAAAAAAGGGCGTCTTGATTCCGCGCCCCGAGACTGAAATTTTAGTCGAAAAATCGCTTGAGATTTTATCAAATTTACCCGCACGAAAGGGGTCGCCCCTAGTTGCCGAGATAGGTACGGGAAGCGGGATAATCAGCATCTGCCTCGCGCTAAACTCAAACGCTAAAATCATAGCCTCCGATGTCAGCGACGAGGCGTTAAATTTAGCTCGCGAGAACGCGGCGAAATTTGGCGTAGAGGACAAAATAGAGTTCGTAAAATGCGCGTATCTGGATCAAATTTACGGGCAGTTTGATCTGCTAGTTTCAAATCCGCCTTATATCGCGCAGGACTACAGGCTTGATAAATTCGTACTAAACGAGCCGCACGAGGCGCTGTTTGGCGGCACAAAAGGCGATGAAATTTTAAAAAATATCGTACTTCTCGCGCGAAATCGCGGCGTAAAATACCTAGCCTGCGAGATGGGCTACGATCAACGAAAAAGTATGCAAAGCGCGCTTAAATTTAACGGGTTCGAGGCGGAGTTTTATCAGGATTTGGCCGGATTTGACCGCGGATTTGTCGCGCGAAATATATTTGCAAATTTCTAAATTTGCGCGCAGTTTTGGCTTTTGCTGGTAAACTAAATTTGACCGAGTTCGCGTCAAATTTTGGGCTTGCAAATTTTCGTCCTTCTTGCTCAAATTTAGCGGATTTTAAATGCTATAACCCTAAAATGCGTGCAGTAAATCAAAAAAAGGAAAATCATGAAAAGCGTTTATTTTTTACTTTTGGGCGCGCTCATCGGCACGGAGCTGGCTCTGGGCGCTTTGGTTGCGCCCACGATTTTTTATCCGCAGAGCATACTTGGCGAGGGCGTACTCACGCAGTTTCAAAGCGGCAAACTGATGGCTACGATATTTGTTAAATTTAACTACGCCTTGCTAGCCGTTAGCGTCCTGATCGCGCTTTACGAGCTTGCCTCGTTTAGATCCAGCGTCAAATTTGCCGCTAAATTTAGCATGAATATGCTCTGCACGATAAATTTAGCCCTCGTGCTCTCGTTCGTATTTTACTTCACGCCCTACATCATGGACGCGCAGGCGGCTGGCGAGGCGGCGACGCAGACGGCCGAGTTTGCGCAGATGCACGTAGCTAGCGAGTGGACGATGAAGCTGATGTTGTTTGCGCAGCTTGCTTTATTTTTTATCAAATTTAAAACCGCCGAAAAATGAGCGCGAAGCCAGATATCCAAATTTTAACCGATTTTCTCTCCGACTACACGACGGCGATGGTGAGCGCGGGCACCTACACCGCGCGCGTCGAGAAGTGCGTAGACCGCGTGGCTAGGCGCTATGGCTACGACGTTAGCGTGACGATTTTCGTGAAGTATTTTACCATTAGCGTCATGGACTCGGCCGACAACTCCCTGCGCCGAACCTACGTAAAAAAGATCCCGCTGGGACAGGTGAGCTTTAACCGCATTTCCGAGCTTTCGTCGCTTAGCTGGCGGATCTTGGATGAAAATTTGAGCTTAGACGAGGCTAAAGAGCAGTTTGAGGGCGTCATGCGAATAGGGGCGAATAAATTTGCAAGCTCGCTTATTTTGATCAGCCTTGCAAATGCGGCGTTTTGCAAACTTTTTGGCGGCGATATGGGCTCGGTAGCTTGCGTATTTTTCGCGACGCTCGTGGGTTATAGCCTTAGATTTGCGCTTGCTAAAATGGGCGTAAATTTAAAAATCCAGTACGTTTTGGTCTCGTTCGTGGTCTCTTTTATCGCCTATCTTGGCGTATTTTACGGCTTTACGCACACTAGCGACGTGGCGATCGGCTCGTCGATACTATTTTTGATGCCGGGCGTTTTTCTCATAAACTCGGTCTTTGATATCATAAACGACAACACGCTTGTAGGCATCAGTAGAGCCGTAAGCACGGGCATATTGATACTTTGCATCGCGGTGGGCGTCTATATCACGCTCTCGCTTAGCAATGCGGAGATTTTACATGTTTGAGCTTTTGACTGCGACTCTCGTAGACGGCGCTTTTGCGGCGGTGGCGGGGCTCGGTTTTGCCTACGCTAGCTCTCCGCCAAAAAGGACTCTCGCATTTTGTGCGCTACTTGCAGCATTTGCGCACGCTAGCCGCTTTTGGATCATGCAGATGGGGTTTTTTAACATCAGCGTCGCTACGCTCATCGTCTCTTTTTTGAGCGGAATTTTAGGTATGCTCTTTGCCAAACGGCTCAAAGTGCCGGCCGAGATCATCGCGTTTCCGTCGCTTTTGCCGATGGTGCCGGGAGTCTACGCGTATAAAGGCATTTTGGCGCTGTTTTCGTTTCTAAACGAGTCTGATATCGCTAAGAAAAACGAATACCTAATTATATTTTTCGATAACGCGATCACGACTACAACTGTCTCGCTAGCGCTTGGCGTGGGCGTTTCTGTGGTGCTTATTTTATTTTACGATCAGTCGCTGATGATAACTAGAGGCGCCAAGTGCGATCTAGCGACGAGAAAGCCCAGCGAAAAGTAAATTTTATGCGGTGTCTTTTAAGTGTCTTTAAATAAGCTAGAAAATTTGCCCTGCGACAGACTACATGCCTAGTCTTGGGACAAAATTTTCATCGCAGCATTTAAATCCATCTTAAAATACCTCCGCTAATTGTTTGTTAAAATTTGGCAATCCATCAAATTTGATAGCCTTTCTTATCTTTACCCTAAATTTTTTCTCAAATTTGCCGATATAGTTTAAAACTCGTTTTAAGGATTAAAATGATAAGCGGCTCAAATTTAAACATTTCTACGGCAAATTTCAAGTCAAATTTAACTCCTGCAGATAAAACTGCTAAGACGAATTTAGCGAACGAGCAAATGCAAGCTTCAAAAAGTAAAGAAGAAATCCAAAAAGAGCTGCAAGAATACAGAAGTAAAACTATCATAGAAATCGTAAAAGAAGCCATCGACATAGACGAAAGCGACAAAAACTGGATAACAAAGACGATTGATAAGATAGACGGCATATTATCCAAAAAATATACGGCCGAAGAGCTACGCTATATAGGACAAAAAGAGCCCGAAAGCAAAGAAGACGTCATCGACTCTACTCTACAAACCTATATGTGGATGCTAATGAGTAACTCCAGAGATGGTAAACCGACGATTTGGGGCAAAATTTTAGGATTTGGAACAAAACAAGAGCAAGAAGAGCTTAATGCATTTAGAGACTCTTTGCCAGAAGGAGCCGCCATGAGCGACTTCGGAGATAGTTTAATGCATAGAGCCGACATTAGTATAGAAGATTTTAAAAAACTCTATGCGGAAGACGTCGAAAAAACTATGAAGGCACGCAAAGAGATGAACGAGCAAATGCACAAAGAACTCGAGGAATACAACGCAAATTTAGCCAAGCAAAGAGTGGAAGCCAAATTTAAACCCATCCAGGCTACTAGCAAAAGCAAAACATACGTAGATAAAGACATCAGACGAGAATTCTTTGAAAATTTCTTAAAAGCCGAACGAGAAAAAGGGACGGATATAACGGAGATTTTAAATCAATTAGCAAAACTAGGCAAATTTGACGTAAAAGCATAAAGGATTAATATGATAAGCGGCGTAAATGGATTTAGCGCAAACGTAAATTATGATTTTAGTAGCTCTCGCGGGCAAAATTTAAAAGCACGCGAGGAAAAAGAGGCAATAAATTTAACCTCAAATCAGGCTTCGAATATGGCGGTCGCGCAGCCAAATTCGACAAATCAAGCGAACCCAAAAAATAGCGAAAACGTATCAAGCCTAAAGGGTATCGACATAGGCTTTAACATCAAAGAGATGGAAGCGACCATCAGGGAGATAAAAAAGCTCCCGCCCGGCGCACCGGCTAATATACGAGGCGTTTTTTCTCTGAGTGGATATACGCTGGATGAAAAGATAAGCGTGTGGGGTAAGATAAGCGGGTTAGACGGCTCTTTTAGTAGGAGCGAAGCGGAAAATCTAAAGAAATTTATAAATAGTAGCGGGGCGTTTGGTTTCGATAAACTTACTCGGGATTTGGCGGGATACGATACGACCGACGTCGATGAATTTGCGAAAAAATACATAAACCGCGAATACCCATTTTTGGGTATAGAAGATAATGCATGGAATAGGGGGATGGAAATCCTCGACTCCGATATGAGCGTGGACGAGTTTAAGGATAGGTGGGCTGAATATACCGTGCTGAAGCGTTTGGGCGAGAACGGCGCGGAAAGAATATCCGTAGACGGCGAAAATATCGCAATAGTCATTAATAAAAACAAGGCTCCCGCGGAGTTTAGGGAGCTTGAGAGTATCGAGTATAAGAACGAGCAGAGCAAAAAGGCGTTTATAAAATTCGTACGAGATGCGATAGAAAAGGGTCTGGATATACAAAATCTGCTTGAGGGCAGGGCTGAATTTAAGGAAAATATAAGCGAGGCGACGGCGTTTAAACCCATCCAAGCCACTAACAAAAGCAAGACTTACGAGGATAAAGACATCAGACGAGAGTTCTTTGAAAATTTCCTGAAAGCCGAGCAAGAAAAAGGGACGGATATAACTGAAATTTTAAATCAACTAGCAAAACTAGGCAAATTTGACATAAAAGCATAAAGGATTAATATGATAAGCGGTATAAACGGATTTAGCGCAAATGTAAACTATGATTTTAGTAGCGCTCACGAGCGAAATTTAAAAGCACGCGAGGAAAAAGAGGCTATAAATTTAATCTCAAATTCGGCGCCTTCTCGATCAAATTTGACCGAACCGATTGATTATTATGCTCTCGATCCTGACGAACTGGACGAAAACGAGCTTGCCGTTTGGGCGCAAAACGTGGAGTTTTCAAAACTAAACGACAAGCAGCAAAATAGGC
>CAURVK010000037.1:0-8995 GCA_963528285.1 uncultured Campylobacter sp.
CGCGTCGAGGCGTTGGCATAGACGACCGCGCTGCCGACTTCGTTTAAAAACCGCTCGACGTTTACGTAATCCTCGCTTAAAATCGCGTCCGAATGGCCGCTGGAATGCGCATTTATAAAGCCGATTGCCTCATCCGTATCTCGCACGGCGCGCACGGCTAGCACGAGATCCAAAAACTCCGCGCCAAAGTCGCTCTCGCCGGCAGCCTTGACGTTTGTCGCGCCGCGCAGATCCGACTCGCACGCGCATAGCAGCTGCTCGCTCACGCGAAACTCGACTTCGGGCATTTCGCGCACAAGCTCAGGCAAAATTTCGCCCGCAATGCGTTCATGTAAAAGCACGCACTCAACGGCGTTACAGACGCTTGGGCGCTGGGTTTTGGCGTTTTTGATTATCTTCGCGGCCTGCTTTAAATTTGCGCTCTCATCGACGAAGATGTGGCACACCCCCGCGCCCGTCATGATGATCGGCACGGTCGCGTTTTGCGCGATAAAATCTTTTAAGCTCTTGCCGCCGCGCGGTATCAAAACGTCGATATACTCGCTCATTTTCGCCATTTGCGCCACTACTTCGCGCTCAGGGCTTTTTACTAGCTGCACGGCGCCTTTTGGAAGGCCGAATTTAGCCCCCGCTTCGTTAAATAAATTTACTAAAAAGATGTTCGAATTTAGCGCGCTGGCGCTTCCTCGCAGGATCGCCGCGTTGCCGCTTTTTAGCGCCAAAGCCGCCGCATCGATGCTGACGTTTGGACGGCTCTCGTAGATGATGCCAAGCACCCCCAGCGGCACGCGCACTCGGCTGATTTGCATGCCGTTTGGATGGCTCCAGCCGCCTAGATTTTCGCCCACGACTTCGGCGAAGCCCGCCACCTCGCGCACGCCCTGCGCCATGGCTTTGATGCGGGCGTCGGTTAGCCTTAGGCGGTCCAGCAGCGCCGCACTAAGCCCCGATCTCTCACCGCTTTCAAGGTCTTTGGCGTTTGCCGCTTTTATCGCATCCTTTTGCGCGAGCAGCTCGTTTGCTACGGCGTTTAAAATTTCAAATTTAGCCCTGCTATCAAGTCTTAAAAGCTCGCCGCAAGCGGCCTTTGCGCGCTTACAAATCTCTAAAATTTCGCTCATTTTTTCTCCTATTCGTATATTCTACCGATTTCAAGCAGTTCGCCCAGACTCGCCCAGCTAATATTTACGGCCTCGTTTTCATCCTCCGCGCCGTCCATGATACCCGCCGCGCCGCATTCTAGCAGACTTTCCGGCGTGAAATTATACCATTGGTTGCCGCTTGGAGAAACTATGCCCAGCCATCTTTGCGGGTCGTTTAGATCGCCGCTTGCCCGCATCCGCTCTAGCTCGGCGCACTGAAATTTTATGACGCTAAGCGCGTACGTCGCGTCCTCTTTGGACGCCGAGTTTTTCCTAAGCGAGCTTAAATTTAACTCGGGATTAGTAAATTTAGCCGTCCAAATTTCATTTTGGGGCGGCTCTTTTATATCCAGCCACGCGGGGTTAAATTCGGCTCTTTTTGCCGTAAAGGCCGCTTCTAAAATCTCGCATAAAAGCTCAAAATCTAACCGCTTCTTTTCGCACTCTTTTACGAGCTTTAAAAGCGCTAAAAGATACTCAAACAAGCTAGTTTGCGTCTCTTTGCCGCGCGCCGCGATAGCCTTGATCGCCTCGTAAAATTCAGCATAACTAGGGCTTGGTTTTTTATCCATTTTTATCCTTAAATTTACGAATAAAATCGCAAACTACGCCGGCAAACGCCGCAAAAATAGCGCCGATAACAAGGGCTACGGCAAGATTATAAAGCGCGCTGTCGTTTGCAAGCGCGTAGGCGTCAAACCGCACGTAAACGCCCCATCTGCCGCCAATTCCCTCGGGCGCAAAGAGTAGTCCGCTAAGCGCAAGAAAACAAAATCCGCCGAGCAGGACAAAGCTTGCCGCAAGTTTGACTAAATTTACCCGCCTAAAATCCTCTTTGCCGTAGTTTAGGCAAAAAACGGCCGCGAAAAAACACAGCCAAAAACACGCGGCGCAGGCGTAAAAGGCTACGACTTCGATTTTTAATCCGTTTTTAGCCAAATCATCCAAAAACGGCGCGAAAACCCGCACGGTGCGGATAAAGCTCGGCCAAAAATTCGACCGCAAAATCTCGTCCGGGCTCAAATTTAGCGCCCAAACTCCAAGCGCGGCAAAAGCTATAACGCCCAGCGAAAACGGCGTAGCGCACGCTAAAACCGCCCGAGAAAACAGGCTTTTGCGGGGCTCGCCTGTAGTAACTTGAACGAACTCGTATCTGGTTTTATCCATCTTTTTCCTTTAAATTTGCGAGTATTTTAAAGCATGCTTAAAAATACCGACTTAAACCGTCAAATTTGACGGTCGGTAAAATTTGCCCGCGAGACTTAGACGAATTTTAATCCGTTGCTTTTTAGATAAAAATTCCGCCCCGCTAAGCAGGCGGCTGCTTTTGAGATCCAAAAGTCCGCCTTTACGCCGCCGCTACCGTTTTGTATTTTCGCCTTTTTAGCAAGCTTTTTTATACTCGCGACTAGCTGCGTATATACGTGCGACATCTCGTAGTCGTCCGTTTCGTAGCTACCGCCTAGTTCGCCGTTTTCGTCTCTTAGGCTGACTGTTTTAGGATAGGCTAGTCGCAGGCCAAAGACGCCGCTCGGCTCAAAATACGCCGTGCTAAGCCGCTTTTTCTCATCGTTATAAAGCAAATTAAAAGGAGCTAGCGTAGCGCACGGCTTGGTGCTATCAAGTATCTTAAATTCGCCTCCGGCCTTGCCCTCAAGCGAGTCGTCAAAGTAAAGCTTATCCTCGCCGTCTATGAGATATAGCCGCACCTCATCATCCCAAAGCTCGTTCGTTCGTCCGTCCTCGCGCAAGATAATTCGCTCGAAATACCTTTCGTAATCGCCAAAAACTTGCTCTTTGGGCGTAATCTTACTCTGCGTTTTTTCGCGTATGCGGTTGGCTAAAAATACGAAATCCTCCCTGTTAAAAACGCCGCGAAACTCGCTTGGAGTAATAACGAAATCAAATTTTTTCCACGAAAGCGCAAAATACATGCTTTTCCTTTCTGATTTAGCTTGCAGCGTCTTTGTCCGCAGGCTATAAATTTACGCGCTCTTTACGAGCAAAGCGCAAAAATCGGCAAATCACGCCTTTTTAATCCATGCGATTTTTTCGCCATCCGTGCGGCTAAAATTCTTAAATTTAGCCGCAAATCCGTCCGCGCTCATCGTAAATTTACGGGCGTATTTGCCTAAAAAATGATAACCCGAGCCGGCCTGCGCGATGACGTCTAAAAGCTCGTCCGCGCGCTGCGTATATACGCCTCCTGCGTAGCTAACGCCCCTAGCAAACAGCGGTACGGGCGACATCGAAACGGTCGGCCCCACGACTACGGCCTTGGCGCCCTCTTTTTTTAGAGCCAGTATCTCTTCTAGCGTATCGTTTAGCAGCGTAACGCCGGTGATTATGAGATTATCGGCCTCCCTAATCGCCTCGGCCGCTCTTTCTTGCGGGACGAAATACGCCGCCTCCTGCGGTTTTAGCACGCTTTTATCAAGCTCTAAAATGCGAAAATCCCTGCTGTTTTTCATCATAAATTTTATATAAGGCACGAGCGCGCCCACGATGACGCTAAGCGAACCCTCGCAGACGTCAAGCTCATGAAACGGATCGGCGTCAAATTTAACCGCATGCGCGCTAGAATCTTGCTCGAAACAAGTCTGCGAAAGCGCGTTTAGAGCCGCTACGGCGATGGTTTTTTTGATCGCGCCGTCGCTATTTAAATCCCGCAAAAGAGTTCGGACGTTTTTGCCGCAGATATTGCCCGCATTTGGCATAGAAGCGGCTTGAGAGGGGCAGCAAACGGCCTGTGGGATGGCTTTTAGCGGGGTGTAGCTCACGCCGCAAACGCCGTTGCTTAGCTTCACGCCGGTAAAAAACAGCCCGACGACGACGCGATGTACGCTTAAATTTTCGATTTCGCCTCCTAAAACGGCGTAAATTTCATCCAAAGTTTCGTTTAAAATTTGACCCATATAAGCTCCTTTTTTATTAGCGTCGCGGCTAAATTTAGCGTAAAACTAGCCCCGCGCTTTTACGGCGCGTCCGTTTTATGAGGGCGCGAAGCCTAAATTTAACCGAACTAGCCGCCATATCCGTTTAAATTTTACCCGCCATGCAGCAAAATTTGCTCTAAATTTAGCGTAAATTTGACGCGGTTACGACTAAAATTTCGCCGCAGAAAGTCGCCAAATTTAACCTAAATCAGCGCGATGTTGTCGATATGTAGCGCCTCGTCCTCGTATTTGTAGCCAAGAGCCGCCTCGATATCCTCGCTCTTGCGCCCTTTTATGAGGGCTAGCTCGGCCGAGGAGTAGTTTGTTATGCCGCGGGCTAGCGCCCTGCCGCCTACG
The DNA here is from genome assembly GCA_963528285.1 of uncultured Campylobacter sp. GTDB lineage: Bacteria > Campylobacterota > Campylobacteria > Campylobacterales > Campylobacteraceae > Campylobacter_A. The sequence goes on from CAURVK010000037.1 coordinate 4,436, forward strand.
TCTTTGATAACGAGCGTTTCGCCGCGCTCAAACTCGCCCGCTACCTCGCGGATGCCGACTGCTAGCAGGCTTTTGCCCTCTTTTAGCGCCTTCGCCGCGCCCGCGTCGATAGCGACCGAGCCGTTATCTGCGGCAGAGTAGGCGAGCCAATATTTACGCGAATTTATCCTATTTTTGCCCGCCAAAAATAGCGTCCCGACCTCGCAGCCCTGCGCTGCTCGCACGATGTTTCGCGGATCCGCGCCGTTTGCGATGATGAGGTGAGTGCCGTTTTTGGTCGCCATTTCGGCTGCGGTTATTTTGGTACGCATGCCGCCGGTGCCAAATTTACTGCCCTCCGCGTCCGCAGCGGCTCTAATGCTATCATCTAAATTTTCGACTAAATTTATAAATTTAGCGTCCGCAAAAACGCTTGGATTTTTATCGTATAGCCCGTCTATATCGGTCAAAATCACGAGCAAATCAGCCTCGATTAACCCCGCTACGAGCGCGCTTAGCGTGTCGTTGTCGCCGACTTTCACGCCCCTTATTCCCTCGCCCACGACGGGGTCGTTTTCATTGATGACGGGGATGATTTTTTTGGCAAGCAAGGAGCGCAGGACGCTACGCATATTTAGGTAGCGGCGGCGGTCGCTAAAGTCGTCCTTGGTTAGCAGTAGCTGCGCGATCGTTTTGCCGTGCGCCCAAAATAAAATTTGATAAAGATGTATGAGCGAGACCTGCCCGATGGCCGCAAGCGCTTGCTTTTCGACGATGGATTTTGGCTTGTGCGCGAGCTTCATCTGACCCATGCCAGCCCCCACGGCGCCCGAGGTTACGAATACCACTTCGGCGTTTTCGTTTAGTTCGCTTAAATTTGCCACGATTTGTTTGATCTTATCCTCGTTTAGCGAACCGTCCGCGTTTGCCAGCGTTGATGTGCCGACCTTTACGACGATGCGTTTTACGCCGCCTAGAAGCTCTTTTCTATCCATTTTACCGCTCCGAAATTTTTGAAAATTATACCCAAAACGGCTTATTTTAAATTTTATGTTTTTGTAGCTCGGCGGCGGCGCGAAATCTAAGTAAATTTAATCAGGCGGCGCGGCCTTGCGGGCGGATTATCGCATAAATCAAACGCCTGATAAAACCCGCGGAATTTAGCCGGACGTTTCGTTTACGGCAAATTTACACCAAACGGCCAAGCGCGAATTTAGCTTAAATTTAGCCCGTAAACGCACATCTTGCACGAGTTTTTGATCTTGCTAAAAATGCGGAAAATTTTTGCCGCAAGGAAACGTCATAAATTTCGAAGCCTTAGCAAACGAAAATCCGCAGCTAGTGATCCTTCGTATCGGAGACTGCACGCTACGCGGCTCAAATAAAGACGCCGTAGAAAAAACGATCGCCACTATCGAAGCGCTAGGTATCCCGCTTGCGGTGATCTATGCTCCGAGGGGTGCTGAAATCGCAACGATGTAAGAGGAGATGCGGGTGCTGGGGGAGATATTTGGACAAAAGGACAAGGCTCTAAAGCTCTTTGAATACCTCGACAAAACCCAAAAACTCGTGCAGGAGCGCACGGCAAATTTAAAAGAGGATCAAAAGGTCAGCATGCTCTACATGGGGCTTAATCCAAACATCCGCAAAAACGGCGGCGTGGCAAGCGCTTACGGCGTAAATACCCCCGAATCCTTCATCATTGAAAATATCGCGGGCGCTAAAAACGCCTTTAGAGGCGACGGCTCAAACGTGATCCTAAGCACCGAGCAGCTTTACGCGATAGATCCGGACGTCATCGTGCTGCCGACCTCAAACGGCTACCATCCGGCAAGCGAGCTTTTAAATTCGGCAGATTTTGAAAAACTAGAGGAGCTAAAAGCGATCAAAAACAAGCGCGTTTACGCCATGCCGTGGTCGCCGATGAACTGCGCGCGCCGCGTGGAGTACCCGATAGATATCCTAATAATCGCAAAAGCGGCCTATCCGCAGCTCTTTTCGGACATCAAGGTTCATAAATTCGTCCTTGATTTTTACAAAGACGTTTACGGCGTGAGCGAGGAGCAGGTAAAGGCGCTTAGAAACGAGCAAATTTTAGACTGGACGGTAGAGAATGACTTTTAAGCCCGGCGCTTTTAAGTCAAATTTACTATTTTTATTCGTTCTTTTGGGCGCGCTTTTGGTCTGTATGATCGCGGCGCTCATGCTCGGGGATTATAAAAATTCGATTGCTAAAATTTTAGACGTTTTAAATTTGAAAATTTTTGACATCCCCGCTGCAGGCATCTCCAAGATGGACCAAACCGTCATATTTGAAATCAGAATGCCTAGAATTTTAACCGCCGTGATAGTGGGCTTCGCGCTTTCAAACGCGGGCGCGATATATCAGGCCTGCTTTAAAAACCCGCTCGTGGAGCCCTTTATACTGGGAGCTAGCTCGGGCGCGGCTTTGGGCGCGGCGCTAGCGATACTGTTTTCGGGTATATTTTTTAATATCGCTCTAAGCGCGTTTGCATTTTCGTTTTTCGCGGTATTTTTATCCTACACGCTCGCAAAAAACGGCGGCATAGTGCCCGTGGTGGGGCTTATCCTATCGGGCGTCATCGTAAGTTCGATATTTTCGGCGTGCGTATCGATCGTAAAATACGTAAGCGAGGACGCACAGCTAAGAGAGATCACATTTTGGATGATGGGCGGGCTGTACTACTCCAAATGGCAAAGCCTAGGCGAGATCGCCTCGGTCACGGGAGTTTGCTTTTTGGCGCTTTGCACGCTTGCGTGGAAGTTAAATTTACTAAGCCTGGGCGACGATCAGGCAAGAAGTCTCGGCATAAATCCCGAAAAATACAAGCTTATATTTATAACGATCGCTACCTTGATGACCGCCGTGTGCGTGGCAAACGTGGGCATCATCGCGTGGATCGGGCTTATAATGCCTCACATCGCGCGCCTCATAAGCGGACCTGATAACAGATGGGTGCTGCCGCTATCGGGGCTCATAGGCGCTCTGTATCTGCTCGTATGCGATACGCTCGCGCGCACGGTAGCGATGGCCGAGATTCCCGTGGGCATCATAACCTCTTTGGTGGGCGCGCCCTTTCTCATCGCGCTTTTAAGAAGCAAGGCAAAGGAGCTGCTAAAATGATACTGCAAACGAAAAATTTATCCTTTAGCTACGGAGGATTTGGGCTCGAAGACGTAAGCATCGAGATCAAAAGAGGCAGCATATGCGGTCTTTTAGGCACCAACGGTAGCGGCAAGAGCACGTTTTTTAACTGCTGTATGAAATTTCTAAGCATCAAAGGCGGCGAAATTTACGTAGATTCGCAAAACACGAAGCACAAAAGCCCCGCGTGGATGGCTAAAAACATCGCCTATGTCGCGCAGCACACCGAGCTGCATTTTCCGTTTTTCGTAAGAGACATCGTCCTAATGGGGCGCTCCATGCACGTAAAGAGACTGTTTGGCTTTAGCAAAAACGACAAAAGGGCGGTGAGCGAGGCGATGGAGTTTATCGGTATCTCGCATCTGGCGGATAAAAAGATGAACGAGCTTAGCGGCGGGCAGCGGCAGCTCGTTTTTATCGCTAGGGCACTCGCGCAGGATACGCCGCTCATCTTGCTTGACGAGCCGACGTCCGCGCTTGATTTTAAAAACCAGATCACGCTTTGGAAAATTTTAAAAAAGATCGCTGCGGGCGGTAAGACGATCGTCATATGCACGCACGAGCCAAACCACATCCTTTGGTTTTGCGACGAAGTGATAGTTTTCCGCGATGGGCGGATCGTCTCAAAAGGCAGCGTCGCACAGGTTTTAAACGACGAGCTACTGGCTAAAATTTACGGCGACGTCTGCACCTTTGAAAGGCTCGCGCAAAAAGAGGTGATCCTGCCTAAGCTCTAGCTACTCCTCCAAACTATACCCGATACTGCGCACGGTTTTGATTAGCTCAAAAGGTAGCTTCGCGCGTAGTTGGCGCACGAGCGAGCGCAGGCGATCGGACGATACCTCTTCGTCTTTATAGATACTCCACTCAAGCTCTTGGATCGTTACTACGTGCGGGGCGTTTTTAGCTAAAATTTCTAAAAACAATCCCTCTTTTTTGCCAAGCATTATATTTGTGCCGTTTATGTGCAAAGTAAGGCTGTTTTTGTCGTAGACGGCGCCGTTTTTTAGCTCAAATTTGCTTCCGAGCAAAATTCGGCAGTTTCTAAACACCCTAAACAAAAACTCCTCGGACAAAAACGGCTTAACCATAAAGTCGTCGTATTTGGCGTAGTAAATTTTCTTATAAAGCGCGGGGATGGCCTTATCTATAAGGATCATAACGGGAGTTAGGCTCCCGTTATCTCGCAAAAATTTGACCGAGTCGAAATTTGCCAGATCCTTCGTCTTTACATCGATGACGTAAAAGATGTAGCGGTTGCCGCTATAATAATCCTCTTTTAGCTCGCTTAAATTTTCAAAGCGAACTATGCGGATGTTAAAGCGGTAAAGCGCGGCGTTGAGGTTTAGTTGCATCTGAGCGTCGTCGCTAACGAGCAAAATTTTCTTCATTTTAGCCTACTTTTTGGTGGCATT
>CAURVK010000038.1:0-7856 GCA_963528285.1 uncultured Campylobacter sp.
AAAGGCTCATGCGGGACTACTGAGCCGTCGCCGAACTCTGAGTCCGGATCGTCCGCAAACGGAGCGACGCGCATACTAAACTCAAATCCCCAGCCGCTAAATTCCTGCTGCGCACCCTGTACCGAGCTTCACGGTAACCCGTGCTTATAGCTAGCGCCAAAATCACGCTCCCAGCGCCGCCCTCACCTCGTCGCTCGCCATCTCGATACTCCACGCAGGCTCCCACACGAGGTCTATCTCACACTCTTTTACGCCGTCGACGTTTAGTACCGCAGTCTCTACCCAGCCCAGTATCATCTCGTGCAGCGGGCATGAGCGCGTAGATAGCGTCATCGTGACCTTCGCCTTGCCATTTTCGTCGCAAGCAGCGTCGTAAATGAGCCCCAAAGACACGATATCAAAACCGACTTCGGGATCAACGATATTTGAGAGCGCAGCATAGATTTTTTCTTTCATTTTTCTTCCTTTATTCCAAATTTCGTAAATTTAAAAACATTTACCATATTTATCGCGACCAAAACGATGCTAACTAGCAGACAAGCCACGCCGCAGTGCGCGAGCGATTTTATCTCCAACCAGACGCCAAGCTCGTAGAGCGCGAGTCCAATGGCATTAAAGCCGATGCCGATATATGCGGGCTTTTTAAGGATCATCTGATCTAGTAGCGGCACCTTTGTCTTACCCACAAAGGGCGCTACGTAATGATACCAGATAAGAAACGGCGCGATCTTGTAAAGATGAGCCGCGATAAATGCAAACAAAAAGCCGTAAATCAGCATAAATACCGCCATATCGTATCTATCCGCCGCAATCAATACGCAAAAAAGTACGAAGGCCGCGAGCGAAAGAGCGATATTGACGTTCCAGTAGTCATACGCTTTGCGAACGCGCTTTTTTAGGATGTGTATCGCCTCGGCGACAAAGCAAATAATCGCCGCCCCAAACGCAAAGTACGCGTAAATTTCGCTAAAAAAGAGCAAAACGCCAGCCAAAATATAAAATCCGAAGGCAAATTTGCTAAGCGTAAATTTTAGATCGTGCGCCAGGGCAAACATCGGTAGCAGCACGGTCGCCACGCCGACGATGATAAAAAAGACAAACCCGAGCACGAAATATACGTGAAATTTAAGCGCGAACATAAAATCCATCGGCAAAGTGCCCGAAAGTATCATCAAAAGGCAAAATCCTAGCGAGATGCCCGCAAGTAAAAATATCGCCGAAACAAAGAGCATAAACGCCGCGAAGCTCTTTTTTTCATTGTCCATAAAGCTAACGATATAGGTCGTGCCAAAAAACAGCAGCGCAAGAAAAAGCGCCATGCCGCCGCCGTGTATGAAGCCCGTTTTGCCGCTGATCATCCCGTAGCTCATCGACGCTACGCCCGCGCAGTAAAGGGCTAAATTTGCCACCGCACCCTTGATCGTCGAAAACGGCTTTTCTAAAATCACCGAAGTGAGCTGATAAAGCGCGCCGATGATGATGCTCATAACAAATCCGACGAAAAACACGTGTAAAAATCCCGCCGTCTCAAGCCCCGCAATAGTCTCAAAATCCGCCGCAAAAAAGGCGGGAATACTCGCAATCAAAAAGCAAATGCCCGCGATAAAATAACCGCCGACTAGCTTAAAAGGCGGCGCAAAGGTATTTAAAAGCATAGCTTATCTCAGTGGCAAAGGCTTGTGTCTACGTTCTTGACGTCCGCGCCCTGCTTTAGGCTAAAGGTCATCTTGACCGCCCCGCCCTCTAAATCCTCGCGCTCGACGTCAAACTGCTCCTGGATTTTAGGGATCAGTCCGGCTGGAAATTTATGATTTACCATCACGATTTTGGTGTTTTGGTTTGCAAATTTGATCGCCACCAGCGCGTTTACCATAGGCTCGGGCGGTACGCACGGACGGCTGTCAAAGCCAACGAAATCCACTCCGCCTTCGCTATATTTATAAAACGGCACCGTTGCGCCCTCGGCGTTAAACTGCTCGGCGTCTTTGAAAAAATCGCTCATTTTTTTATCCTTATTTTAAATTTGGATAATTATACTCTTATTTTGCATGCGAGCGTCTTGACCTTGCTTAAGGGATTAAATTTTAAATTTGACGGCCGCGGAGTCAAATTTGAGCGGCAAAACCCGAGCGTTGATGTGTGAAATTTGAGATGAGATAAAATTTGGCGGCGCAAATTTGACCGCCGATTAAAAGACAAAGCACCGCCTAGCAGTACTGCTTGTAGCCTTTTTTACAGAGCTGTTTTTTGCCCTCTTGTTTTAGAATTTCGTTTTTGCTCTCGCCGTTATAGGTCGAGTTTTGGTCGCTGCCGCCGACCTTTTCGCCGTTTACGTAGATATTAGCCGCATATAACCCAGCCAAAAATACCAAGAAAATCAAAATTTGCTTCATAAATCGCTTTCAATTAAATTTAATCTCCAAAGCGCAAGCAAATCGCAGTCCAAATTTAAAAGCGAGCAAGTAAAATTTGAGAAAAGCGGAGCAAGAGGGCCGCTAATCAATAAGCTTAAAGCGGCAAAACGGCGCAGTCAAATTTACGCCGCCTCGCCGTCAAAAGATCAAATTTTAGTGTAAAAAGTGGCGCACGCCCGTAAAATACATCGCCATGCCGTGCTCGTTTGCTGCAGCTACGACCTCATCGTCGCGTATGCTGCCGCCCGGCTGTATCACGGCCTTTACGCCAGCCTCGCTTGCGATATCGATACTATCGCGGAATGGGAAAAACGCCTCGCTAGCAAGCGCGCAACCGCGTAAATCAAGCCCCATATCGCGCGCCTTAGCCACTGCTGCGCGTGCGGCATCTACGCGGCTCGTCATACCCATACCGATGGCGACCACGGCGCTGTTTTTCACGTAGACGACGCAGTTGCTTTTCGTGAGCGCCGCGACTTTCCACGCGATCTCGAGATCTTTTAGCTCGGACTTGCTGGCTGCGCGCGCGGTTTGTAGCTTCATATTTTCTAGCTCGCTAGGCTTAACCTCGTCGCTTTGCTGATAGACAAAGCCGCCGTCAACGTGCTTGAAATCGTATTTGTCGTTTGCGCGCTGTAAAAATTTATTGCCCTGGGTGAAAATTTTGATGCGCTTTTTAGCTTCAAATACCGCGAGCGCGTCCTCGTCTACGTTTGCGGCGATGATGACCTCGACGTAGATTTCGTTGATTTTCTCAGCCAAGGCACGGTCTAGCGTGCCGTTTATCGCCACGACGCCGCCATATGCGCTGACGGGATCGCATTTTAGCGCCTCGACATAGCTTTCTAGCAGATTTGATTTTACGGCAAAGCCGCAAGCGTTAGCGTGCTTGACGATGGCGACCGCAGGCGCGACGTCAAAGCTGCTCGCTAGCGCTAGTGCGGCGTTTATATCGGTGATGTTGTTAAAGCTAGCTTCGCCTTTTAGCGCGGTGAAGTTGTTGCTAAAAAAGTAGTCAAACTCGTATAGCGCGCCCTTTTGGTGAGGGTTTTCGCCGTATCTCGCGTCAAAAACCTTGCTACCGGCGATAAATTTCATCTCGCCAAAACCGTCGTTAAAGCGCTCGTTCATGTAGTTTGCGATCATCGAGTCGTAGGCCGCGGTGTGCTCGTAGGCTTTTATCATCAAATTTCGCCTAAAAGTAGCCTTCTCGCTCTCGTCCGCACCCCCTATGACTCGTAAAACCTCGTCATAATCAAGCGGGCTAGTGACGATATAAACGCTGGCAAAATTTTTAGCCGCCGAGCGCACCATCGCAGGGCCACCGATATCGATGTTTTCAATGATCTCGTCAAAATCGTCGGTGCGGATGGTGGTTTGTTTAAACGGATACAAATTCACGCAGACTAGATCGATGCCGCCGATGCCGTGCTGTACGGCTTGGCTCACGTGGTTTGCGTCGTTTCGCTTGTGCAAGATGCCGCCGTGAATTTTTGGGTGCAGGGTTTTTACGCGCCCCTCAAACATCTCGGGCGAGCCTGTGTATTCGCTCACTTCGACCGCTTTTACGCCCTGCTCTTTTAGCAGTTTGTGCGTACCGCCCGTACTTAGTATCTCAAAACCGAGTCGCTCGAGTCCTTTTGCAAACTCTACAACCCCCTCTTTATCGCTGACGCTGATTAATGCTCTCATTTATATTCCTTTCTTTATCGGTTTGTCTTTTGAGTGCTTTTTCGAGATTTTGCAAAATTTTCGCTCCGCAGGCTATATGCCTAGCGCACGCTCAATTTTGCTTCAAAACTCGAAAAATCATCTCAAAATACCGCACCGAAATTTGGCTGAATTTTACAAAAACCTGGCTAAAATTTACGAATTTAAAAGGCGAAGTATCGTGAGATGATTTTGGACGTTGCGCCAAAATTTTCGACCGAAGATAGAACACGTAGTTCATCGAGGGAGAAAATTTTAAGCTCGTTCAAAAGCGCTCGCGATACAAGCCTCTAAGCCGCACGTTGTTTTATGGTTTCATACGCCTCATTTATCTCTTGTAGCTTACGAGTACTCTTTTCTATCATCTCCTCGCTCTCGCCGCGCCCCATAAGGATATCGGGATGATATTTTTTCACGAGTTCGCGGTAGCGCTTTTTTACCTCGTCAAACGGCGCGCCCTCTTTTAGTCCAAGCACGTCGTAAGGGCTTTTAGCGCGTTTTACGTACGGATCGCTTCGGCCTCCCCTATCTTGCCGCCTTTGCCCGTAAAAATCGTCAAATCTCTTTAAAATCGACCAAAAATCGATCTCGTTAAGTCCAAATCCCAAAGCGATCTGCTCGATGACATTATGCTCGCTTTTACTAAATTCGCCGTCTATATAGGCCAAATTTAGTAAAAAAGATAGCTTCGCGGCCGCGGCGTCTTGACTAAGGTGGAAGCGATCTTTGTACTGTCTCGCGATAAAATAAGCATTATGCACCGTCTCTTTTTCGCGGTTATAGATCTGCTTTAGCTCCGCCCTCATCGCAGCGTCGTTGCCGAGCCTTAGAGTGATATCATCTAGCGTCTCGCTGATGAGGCGAGCCTCTAGCTCGTTTACCCTGCCGTCGCTTTTAGCGACTTTAGCAAGCAGGCTAACTAGAAATTTAGCCTCTTCAAACATCGCCTTTTTTTGCGAGCCGCCTAAATTTACGGGATTTTGACTAAAATTTGAAACCAGATAATAAATCCCGTAAAATATCAAAAACCAAAAAATGAAACTCAAAATATCACCATAAATGATAAATCGTATTTTTGAGTTTGCCGCCCACTAGCTCGTTCTTGCGCCACGAGCTCTCGTCGTTCATCACGTTCCAGCGGCGCTCGTCGGGGCGATAAAACCAGTCTTTGTCGATCTGATAATAAATCTGCTTGCCGTTTGCCTCGATGATGTTTGCGATGTTGTTGTCGTGGTAGCTGTTCTCGTCGTAGTCGGTAAAGGCGCGCTGCCCCATCTCGGAGTAAAGAAGCGTTAGCTCTTGCAGCATCTCGTTTAGCTCGTTGTCCATCTTTTGCACGTGCAGTCCGATCTCCTCGGCCTCGCGGAAAAGTATAGGATAATCATGCGCCGGATAGTCGCTGTTTAGACGCTCGGAGATGTTTTGGATCTTTGCCTCGTCGTTCATGTGATAGCGCAAAAGCTCGCAGCAGATCTTTAGCGAGAGCGAGCTGGCGCGGTCTACGGCGCCAAAAACTAGCGGATGGATGTAGTTGTATAGCGATTTATACGGGTTTTCGTCGTTATCTTTTTCGTGCATTTTCCACAGCTTTATCACGCGGTTTAGCTCGTCCATCGACACGCTAACGCGCTCGTTGCCGTTATCTATCGGGCTCATCGCGTGTTTTAGCGAGGTATCGACGGCGGTTAGATACGCTAGCGGCCCCATCACGATCTCGTTTGCGCCAAGCGCCATCATCGTCGCTGCCGACGCGCAGTTAGCGGGGATAAGCGCGGTTATGTTTTTGCAGTAGTTTCTAAGAGTGCTGATGATGCGAAGAGCTGCTATACCGCTGCCGCCGTCGCTTTTGATAAACAAAAATGCGTTTTCTATCTTTTTGCCCTTTAAAATTTCATACATCGCGCTCGCGTCGTTGCCGCAGACGCTACCCGCGTTTGAGTTGTAGTATGTGATGAGCGTGCCGCCTAGTTTAGCTTCGACTTCTTTTAATACCTGCTGCGTCTCGCTAAATAACACCGGCGGCTTAGCTACGCTTTTTTGATCCATTCCCCTGCCCTCCTTTTGCGGCTGTTCTTCTTCTTTGTTGTTTAAAAAGTCTTTCCAAGACATCTACTTTCCTTTCAAATTTTGGTTAAATTTTCACGGTTTTTTAATATCGCTTGTAAAATTTGGCACTAAAATACTTGAGCAAACGCTGCCTAGACGAGTCAAATTTAGTAAGCGCGTCAAATTTGCGCCGCACAAATTTAACCTGCCCAGCGGCGTCAAATTTTAGTCCTCTTGGCGGATGATCGCGGCAAATTTGTTAAAATAAACCTCGCTCACGTCGCTTAGCTTTTCTTCGATATCGTTTAACTTAAATTTATCTCCGCCCACGCTACCGATTTTTTCAAATTTGACTCCGTGTTTTGCGGCTAGAGATTCAAATTTAGCCTCGTCTTTTACACCGATGATCGCGCGCGAAAAGCTCTCGTCAAAGATGAAATTCGGCTTTTTAACGTCAAATTTGCACTCCGCGCCAAGCCCGCTTAGGCACGCCATTTTTGCTAGCGTTATGGCTACGCCGCCCACGCCTACGCTGTTTGCAAACTCGAGCGCGCCCGATTTATTTGCCTCGATGACCAGATCCCACAGCGCGCGCTCTTTTTTGTAGTCCACTGCGCACAGCTCGCCGCCCACCGCATTAAATAGCGCCTTAGCGTAAAGCGACGCGGCAAATTCGCCCTTCGTCTCGCCAAGCACGTATATCGCCGTGCCAGCGCTAGTAAAGACGCTCGGAAGGCTTGCGTTTGCGTCCTCGTTCACGCCCACCGTCACGATCGCGGGCGTCGGATAGACGCTCACGCCCTCGGTGTCGTTATATAGGCTCACGTTGCCGCTCACGACTGGCGTATTTAGTTCGCGACAAGCCTCTTTGATGCCTTCGCATCCCTGTGCGAACTGCCACATAACCTCGGGATTTTGCGGATTGCCGTAGTTTAGGCAGTCGGTGATGGCTAGAGGCGTCGCTCCGCTCATCGCGACCTTTCGTCCAGCAGCCGCGACCGCTCTAGCCGCGCCGATTTTAGGGTCGACGAAATTTGCTCGCGGGTCGCACTGCGCCGCCATCGCGATCGCCCTGCCCGTTTCTTTCACGCGGATAACCGCAGCTCCTAGGAGTCCGGGCTGCTTGATGGTGTTTGTTTGGATATTTGCGTCGTATTGATCGTAGATCAGCGACTTGTTTAGCACCTCAGGCTCGCTAAGCAGCTTCCAGAACGCGGTTTTATTATCCGCGTTCCCCGGGATTTGCAAATTTTTGATTTCGTCTAGGTATTTTGGACGCGCAGTCGGTCGGTCAAGCACCGGAGAGGCCTCGCTAAGCGGCGCTATAGGTATCTCGCCCGCTAGCTCGCCATGCCAATAAAGCTCCATCACGCCGCTGTCTGTGACCTCGCCGATGATCTCGGCGTCGAGGTCCCATTTTTTAAATATCTCGAGTATCTTTTGCTCGCAGCCTTTTTTGGCGCAGATGAGCATACGCTCCTGAGATTCGCTCAGCATTAGCTCATAAGGCGTCATGCCCGTCTCGCGCATAGGCACGCGGTCTAGATACATCTTCATACCGCTGCCGCTGCGTCCCGCCATCTCAAAGCTACTAGACGTTAGCCCCGCCGCGCCCATATCCTGGATGCCCACGACGTAGTCGGTTTTAAAGAGCTCCAAGCACGCCTCCATCAGCAGCTTTTCGGC
>CAURVK010000039.1:0-7693 GCA_963528285.1 uncultured Campylobacter sp.
TAAGAACCAAACAGCTTGACGTCGCTGGGTTTGGATTGCTTGAATACGCATTTAGTAACGACGCGATTTTGAGCGCAAATTTACGCTACGACCGCATAAAAACGTCATTTGATATGGATAGCTCGATGAGCCCCGCCGTAAGGGCGCTATATGAAAACGCCAACGATAGAAAAGACGGCAGAGCGAGCTACGGACTAGGGCTTATTTACCCTATCGCCCAGGGGTTTGAGTTCGTAGGAAATTTCTCTACTTCGTTTAGAGCTCCTATGAGCGGCGAGGTTGCTCCAATACTTACGTTTTCAGGCAGCGAGGCGTATCTGCCAAACCCTGATCTAAATATCGAAAAAGGCGTCACCTATGAGGCCGGACTTCGCTATACGGATAAGGCGCTTAGGTCAAATTTGATATTTTATACGGGGGATTATAAAGACCTGATCGTTGAGCGAAACTGGCAAAGCGGCGGCGTGACCTACTATCAGTCGCAAAACGTAAATAGAGCCAAGATAAGCGGAGCGGAATTTGACCTAGCTTATAAAATTTTGTCAAATTTAGAGTTTAAAACAAATCTCGCCTACACGCGCGGCAAAAATAAACAAACCGGCAAACCGCTTCCAGAGATCGCTCCACTTAGCGGACACGTGGCTGTTTCTTATTCGCCGGAGTTTTTGGCAAACTCATACATAGAGTATAGCGGCGACTGGGCGGCAAGAAAGACGCGCATAGACGACAGCCTAGAGCGTGAGCGAGCGGGATATTTCGTGCATAACCTATACTTTGGCAAGAGCCTTGGTAAACTAGGCTTCTTAAAAGATTTTAGCCTAAATTTCGGCGTCGAAAATATCTTTGACAAAGAATACGCCCCGAGCCTAAGCTACGAGCTAATCAGCCAGCCTAGAAGCGCTAGCAACCCGCTAATAAATCCGGGCAGAAATTTCAAACTAGGCTTTAAGGCTAGCTTTTAAAATTTAAATTTACCGAGCGGGCTTTTAAACAGGCCCGCTCAAAAGACCTAAAATTTACGAATTTAAGGATCGAATTTGAAAAAAATCATATCTGCTTTATTACTACTAGCCGCGACGCTGGGCGCGCTTGAATTTACCGATCAAAACGGCAATAAGCTTCGCTTCGACCGCTCCGTTAAGAGCGTAGCGCTGTTTCCGGTGCCACTAGCTTCGTTTTCTCTTAGCGTCGAAAACAACGTATCTCGCCTAGCCTCCGTCCATCCCGTAGCCAAGAAAAACATCGAGCGCGGAATGCTGGGAAAAATGATCAAGGGCGCAGCTAGTATCCCAGCAGGCGGTATAGGAGAGGATTTTACTCCAAATATCGAGGAGCTACTAAAACTATCTCCGGATCTAGTAGTGCAGTGGGGCATGAGAGGCGAAAAGATCATCGAACCGCTGCGAAAAGTAGGCCTAAACGTAGCTTTGGTAAATTTAAGCGGCACGGAGGAAGCCCCACTTTTTTGGTTTGGTATGCTGGGTAAAATTTACGAAAAAGAGCAAAGGGCGGAGCAAATTTTGCAAAATAGAGCCGAGGTAAGAGCTAGGATCGAAAATTTCGTAAAAGGGCTTAGCAAAAAACCGAAGGTTCTTTTTATATTCGGCAGGGATAAAAGCTACGAGGCAGCCGGCGGCGGGACGTATTTTGATTATGAGATCAAGCTAAGCGGAGGAGCAAATGCGGCGAATTTCGGGGGATTTAGAATTTTAAATAAAGAAGAAATTCTCGCTCAAAATCCAGACGTTATCTTGCTTAGCAACTTTGATGAGCTAGCTCCGCGGGACTTTTTTAATGACAAAATTTTAAAAAACGTAAAGGCCGTCAAGCAAAAAGCCGTCTATAAAATGCCCCTTGGAGGCGATATGTGGGAGCCTCCTACGGGCGAATCGCACCTGGGCTGGGCTTGGTTTAGCGTGCTATTTTCGGGGCAGGCGCATATAAATTTAAAAGACGAGATGAAAAAGAGCTACAAACTGCTCTACGACTACGATCTAAGTGACGATGAGATAGCTCAAATTTTACGATTCGACCTAAACGGCGAGAGCAAATTTTACGAGCTTTTTAGATAATGAAAAAATATCTATTTTTATCGCTTTTGCTAGTTTTTGCGGTTATTTTTTCGCTGCTTGCGGGCAGGATTTCTATTGACGGGCTAATTGATTATTATCAAAACGACAAAGAGACGCTTTACGCCTTGATATTGGACCTGCGCTTACCTAGGCTGATAGCGGCGTTTTTGATAGGCGCCAGCCTTAGCGCGGCGGGCGTGATATTTCAGGCGATGTTTGCAAATCCTTTGGTAAGCCCGAATATCCTGGGCGTCGGCAGTGGAGCGGGATTTGGCGCGGTGGTTTGCATTTTAGCCTTCGGCAGTCCCGTAGCCACGCAAATAGGCGCTTTCGTTTTTGGCTTTTTAGCTGTCATGATAGCTTACGCGTTGGGTGTTTTGGCAAACAAAAACTCAAAGCTCATGCTGGTGCTTGCCGGTATCATCACGGGCGCGATATTCGAGGCGCTGATCTCGGTCGTAAAATACGTCGCCGACACGCAAGAAAAGCTACCCAGTATTGTATATTGGCTTATGGGAAGCCTAAGCGCCATATCTTGGAGCGACGTAGCGGCGCTTGCTCCCGTTTGCGTTAGCGGGCTTGTGCTTTTGAGCCTAATGGGCTGGAAGCTAAACATTTTATCCCTAGGCGGCGAACATGCAAGCATTTTGGGCGAGAGTAAATTTTTAGGCTTTATCTTTATCGTGCTTGCTACACTGATAACGGCCGCAAGCGTAGCCATCGCCGGTATCATCGGCTGGGTCGGGCTTTTGATGCCGCATATTACGAGGCTGATTTACGGCTCCGATAACTCGCAGCTAGTTCCGATTTCTGCGATTTTAGGCGGGATATTTTTGATGCTAACCGACGTTGCGGCTAGAAGCGTGAGCTCGGCTGAAATCCCGCTAAGTATCCTAACCGCGCTTATAGGCGCTCCTATGATCGGCATCATCATTGTTAAAAAGGGCAAAAGATGGTCTTAAGCGTAGAAAATTTAAGCTTTTCATACGAGCGTAAGCAAATTTTGCAAAATTTGAGCCTTAGCCTAAAAAGCGGCGAAACGCTTGCGATTTTGGGCCCAAACGGCATAGGTAAATCTACTTTTTTAAAGATTATTTTAGGACTCTTAAAAGCAAAAAGCGGTCAAATTTTGATCGATGGCCGCGATCATGCTTCTCTTGGCGGCAAAGAACGTGCCAAGCTCGTAGGATACGTGCCTCAAAGCGAAAATATCGCTTTTAGCTTTAAGGTAAAAGATCTGATTTTAATGGGCGTAAACGCAAACGTCGGTATGTTTTCAAGGCCGAGCGCGAAGGATAGAGCGATGGCTGAGGAAGCCGCGCGGATAGCGGGCGTTAGCGAGTATTTAAATTTAAACGTAGACGAGCTAAGCGGCGGCATGATGCAGCTGGCGCTTATAGCTCGCTCGCTAGTACTACAGCCTAAAATTCTCGTCATGGACGAGCCTACGTCGTACCTCGACGTCTTTCATCAAAATGCCGTTTTAAGCCTAATCAAAAAGCTAAATAGCGAGCGAAAAACCTGCGTGATCTTTACCTCGCATCACCCCGATCACGCGCTTGCGGCGGCGGATAAAACCTTGCTTTTAAACGGCCCCTTAGGATATGAATTCGGCGCAACGGGTCAAATTTTAAAGGGCGAAAATTTAACGAAACTTTTCGGTATCGATTTTATAAATTTAAACGTCGAAGATAAAAGAAGGTTGCTGGTTAGGTGGAACATCAATTAATTATAGAGTGCTTAGGCCTTTATAATAGCTTTTACCAGACCATAAGCCATAAAACTATTATTAAGCATTTATAAATTTATACAAAAATAGACAAAAGGTTATTTTATATAGATTAAAAAGATAAACAATTATAAAAATTTAATGACAAGAAAGAATATCCCAAAGGAATTTCCTTTGGGATTAAAGTAATTAGTTAAATTTTAAATCTCGTGTACTACTACGTCTTTAATTTCTAAGGTGACGGTGTGACTTCCTTCTGTTTTTGTATAGACTGTATAACCATCGCTATTAGGGATAGCAGATTTATTCCATGTACCTATACCTCCTTGTAGCGTTACGTGATCGTCACCATTACCATCTATTCTTAACTTGTTATTACTATCAGTCATATCTAAAACGTCTTTAGCTGATAGATTTATATTGTTATTGCCTTGGGTTAAATCTAGTTTTTCGAAATTTTTAACTCTGCTAAAATCTATACTGCCGTCGGCAATTTTTAGCGTATCGATGCCGGCCCCGCCGTCGATAGTAGAGCTGCCGTCTATACTTGCATTTTTACCGATAGAGACGGTGTCATTGCCTGAGCCTAAGTTTATGTTCGAATTTATAACCGTACCGTCTATATTTAAAGTATCTTCTCCACCATAAGTTTGTATTTCGGCATTTTTGACGGTAGCACCGGCTTTAACGTTTATAGTATCTTCTGAATTTTGACTAGCCCTATGATCTGATCTTATATAAGTTTTATGCTCGCCATAGAAAAGACTCGGATCTTGGTCGCCAAATACTGCGCCAGACTCTATATTTACTTCATTTTTACCCTTGTCTAGTCCGATCTCTGCTTCGCTAAACGTACCGCCTCTTACATTCACCGTATCATTACCGTCACCGGTATAAATTCTTGTGCCGGTTAAATTTGCTCCGGCATTTATATTTATCTCGTCGTTACCGCCGTCCATATTCACAAGAGAATCTTTAAATGTAGCATTATCTATTGTTAAAGTATCTTTGCCATCGCCCATATCTACACTAACTTTTACCGTAGCTCCGCCGTGCATCTTTATCTCATCGTCTCCGCCGTGAGTTTGAAGATGATTGGCATTAGTATAAGTAAAGTCGCCCGCTATATCTATAACGTCTTTATTTTGGCTACCCATAAGGCTTTTTACTTTAGCTTCGCCGCTTTGATGGAAATTCATATATTGCTCGCCTAGAGATGAAGATGCCTGTATAGATATATCTTTTAGTACGGCGTTTCCGGTTACGTTTAGAGTAGCTTTATCTGTTGATTTACCGCCTTCAAACTGTAATGTAGTGCCATCCAACTCGGCATTATCTTTGATTTCTATCTTATCATCCGCTCCAGCTCCGGTGTTAAAATTACCACCTTTAGCCTTAACGTTGCCGCCTATAGTTATAGTATCGCTACCTTGTTCTCCTTGAAGATACGTGTTATTTAAGATTGCATTGCCGCTTACTGTTATAGTATCATCGCCGCTTCCGCTCTTGTTATATCCGCCGGTTAAATTTGCGTTTCCGGTTATGGTTATCTCGTCATTACCATTACCGGACTTAATATTAGTGTACTTAAGTTTCGCATCCTCGATTTTTACAGTATCTTTAGCTCCGCCAACCGCATTAGCATTAGCATCGCCAGTATCTATATTTACGTTATCTAGAACGGTATTTGTACCTGAAATAGTTATCTCATCATTTCCCGGTCCATTTATAGGATCAAGCGTAGCTCCGCCGTCGCCCAGTATAGAGCCGCCGGTAAATTTAGTTCCATCGTTAATGAAAATTTTATCGTTTCCAGCTCCGCCGGATACGCCGCCTATACCTCTAGGACCGTTAAATTCTGCTCCGTTAACATGTATCTCGTCATCTCCGTCATCAGCCCAAACGGCAGCTTTATTAAACTGAACGCCGCTTTCCAGATATACTCTATCGTTGCCTCGTCCAGCTGTAATGACTGAATTATCTTGGAATATAGTTCCCTCTTTTATAGTGATTTTATCGTCGCCGTCACCAGTATTTAGATTAGATGATTCACCGTTACTACCCTTCTTGAACATAGTATTTGTGATTTCTACTATATCTTTATCTGCTCCAGTATCCAAAGAAGATCCTTCAAATGTTATACGATCTGCAACACCTGTTTTACCAGCATTGATCTTTATAGTTTCTTCTCCAGCACCCGTGCTAATAACAGTACGAGTTAGCGTTACTCCACTAGCGATATTTATAGTATCTATACCGCCCTCGGTCATAATATTTGATTGCTTGCCAACATCAGCGGTAATGTTGGCATTGACATTTACAGTATCTTTGTCAGCTCCAGTATTTATACTAATATTATTTATTGTCGCACCAGCGTTAATATTAACTGTATCCTCGCCCTCAACAGTTATAATAGTAGAATTTTTTAGCGTTCCGTCAATATTTACGGTATCTTTAAATTTATTACCCCAAATAGTTTTTGCATCTAAATTAGTAACATTTGAGATATCTATATTATTTTCACCAAAACCACCAGATATTCCGCCTATATGAGAATTTTTAATTTTTATTCCGTCATCACCGGAATAATTATTTCGCATACTACCTTCTACATTACCGTCAACTATAGCATTTTCAACAGTGATATTATCGTTATCTGATTTTTCAGCTCCGCCGTATGCGCTAGGACTTTCGCCGCGTCCGCCGCTAACGTATCCTTTTACTCTCGCACCGTCTAAAATTTTAATAGTATCGCTATCTTCTCTACCTTCAACGTTTCTTAGTATCGTAGTTCCTTGACCGCGTACCGTAATCTCGTCATTTCCCCACATACCCCATACATAACCTGCTTTAGCGCCATTTTCTACAAATATCTTATCGTCGCCGCCTCTACCATTTATGTAAGCAGCATAAGCATCTTTACCACTTACGGTTATAGTATCCCCGCCTTCGTCGCCTTGGATGTAATTAGTCCTTGCGCCATCTTTTACCGTGATGATATCGTCACCGTCTCCACCGGCTATGAATTTTGCACTCGTTCCTCTGCCGCTTAGCGTTATAGTATCGGCATCGGCACCTTTATCTTCTATATCCAAGCTTGGATTTACTGCCTTTTCATACTTATCGTTCTTTGTCTTCGTGTCTCCGTATATAATACCCTCTACTTTAGCACCGCTATCTACGGTTATAATATCTTTTCCCGCATTACCGTATACGTTTCCGTTTATTCTAGATCCGTTTTGTAAAGAGATCCTGTCTACGCCGTCGCCACCGCTAATAGCATCTGTGGTATCATCTCCCATATAATCTTTAGCAGCTCGTCCACTTACCGTAGAATTATTTACGGTTATACCATCATTTCCAGAACCACCAAAAATTTCTACTGCCTCTGCACCGTTTTTGAGATCGATATTATCGTTTCCAACTCCACCATATACAGATTCTATTTTTGCATTGTCTACTGTTATTTTATCTATGTTATCCGACCCAAACACCTTTAAACTTGGATTAGGATCTACTATCTTAGCTACTGAGCCATCATCTGGATAGTTTGAAGCTTTTGCTGTGCTAGTTACCGCTAAATCTTTAGCATTATCTTGACCTATAGCTAGCTTACCGTCATTACTTACATACCAACCTTCTTTATATTCAAATGCACTAGGAGCAGTAGGATCGTCAGGAGTTAGATAATCTCTGCCATCAGTATGTCTATATAAGTGGTATCCATGAGGTATAGAAGAGTGAAATGAAGTTAATAATCCTGATGATACATCCTCTCCTGTATAAGCTGACAATGGAATTTTTATACTTCCTGCTGGTAAAGTAGGTCCTGTTGCTCCAGCTCCAGCCCCAACAGCACTTCCTCCACTTACACCAAAGCTATTATCTCCAC
>CAURVK010000040.1:0-7387 GCA_963528285.1 uncultured Campylobacter sp.
AACTTAAAATCGATTTAAAAAGTTGGGGGATTATAGCGAAAAAATATGAAAAATAAAAGGTAAATTAAATTTTACTCCCTGAGTAGTTCTAAAAGTACCGCAACGTGGCTTAAATTTATATTTTTAGTCGCGGTTAATAGAGCGATTTTGCCGTGCTTTTTTTCTAGAATTTTTAGCTCGTTCAGCCCTGCCGTTGCCTCTTTATCGGCTAGTTCGGTCTTAAATTTAACTTTAAATTCCTCAAATCTAGCCTCTTTGTCCCCATGAAACCAAGACCTAAGCTCGTTTGACGGAGTAACCGACTTTAGCCATAAAAACGAGCAAAATATCTCCTTTTTCACTCCGCGAGGATAGAGTCTATCGACGAATACGCCGTAAAAATCGCTATTTTCATCGCCTTTTATAAAATCGTAAATTCTGAAAGCCTGAAACATTTTTACTCCCCGGTTTGACAAATTTGATTCCGAATTTTACAGTAAAATCGCTATTTTATCGACTAGATTTTAAATTATCTCCGCAGTTTACGGGTGCCAAGTTTTATCAAAAAGAAATCATACGCCGCATTTGATTTTTTTATTTGTATCAAATTTCGGCTTTAATTTTCTAAGAAACGGCGCTAATTTTTTGTGTTAATTTGCCAAAATAACCGCTCTTTAATCAAAATCCTTGTAAAATTCGCCAAAAAAATCAAGGCAAATTTATGCAAAAAAGTAAAAAAATCGCTCTTATTATCCTAGGCTCGCTTGCGGGCTTGTTGCTCATCTATACGCTCGCGGGCTTTTTAGGTGTTCCTTACGCGCTAAAAAATACCTTGCCCGCAAAGCTAAAGGATATGAACGCGAGCCTTAGCGTGGCGGAGGCTAAATTTAACCCCTTTACCTTCGAGCTAAACGTCACGCGCCCCGAGCTAAACACGACCGCACCGCTTTTTAGCGCGGAGCAAATCGACGTCAAACTTAAGCCTTTTTCGCTATTTAACAAGCTTGCGGAGGTTGATATCTTGCGCCTTGAGAGTCCAAGCGTAAATATCGCTAGAGATAAAAACGGCACGCTAAATTTAGCTACGTTTTTAGGCGAGTCAAACGCTACTAGCACCGAAAATAACGAAACTAGCAGTATAAATTTCGCCCTAAACAGCACAAAGATAATCGGCGGCTCGTTTGCCTACTCGGACGAGAGTTTAAAACAGCCTTTTAGCGCCAAATTTGAGGGCATAAACTACGAAATTTCAGGTATAAATACCGAGCAAAATAGCGCGGGCAAGCACGTTTTCGACGCAAACTCCACGCTAGCGCAAAAGCTAGACTGGCAGGGCGGCATCGACCTTGCGCCGCTTCGAGTTTACGGTGAGCTTAGCCTAAAGGACTTTAACGTCCGCCCCGTCGCTCTTAGCTTCATCGACACGCAAGATCTGCGCATAAACGGCGCGCTCATAAACGCAAAAACTAGCTACGAACTAAGCGCGGACGGCGGCGTTATCAAGGCTGCATTAAAAAACGCCACTTTAAATTTAAAGTCGTTTGAAGCGCAACTTGATGGGCAAAATTTGAGCCTAGAGGAGCTTGATCTACCTGCCATCGAGGTAAATGCCGACGTTAGCGAAAAAAGAAGCTTTGCGGCCGATATTAGCGAGATAAAATTTAAAAACACGAGCTTTAAAGGCGAGGCGCAGGCAAATTTAAACAGTCTAAATTTAAGCGGCGTCGCGCTTAAGGCCGATATAAACGAAAAGGGCGATATAAACGCCTCCGCAGCGCTCAAAGCTCTGGGCGTTAGCGGGATAAATTTGACCGAAAAAAGCGTCAGCGAGATAAAGCTAAAAGACGCAAACGCAAGCGAGCTGGGCGCGAAAATAAACGGGCAAAATATTGCTGCTAGCCTAAAAAATTTGACGCTTAATGCCGCCTCCGCCCCGGTCGGTAAAAACAGTGCGGCAAGCCTAGAAAAGCTCGTTATAAACGCGCCTAAATTTACGCTGGAAAATAACGCCAGCGCCGTCTCTATCGGCGAAGTAAAAGTGCAAAAAATCGCGCTAAAAACAAAAAATAAAGAGCTCGCTACCATCGCTGAAATCGGCGTGAAGGACGCGGATTTTGATCTAGCCAAAACCGCTCTTCGCATCGAAAGCGTCAACATAAATAAACCTAAATTTGCAACCGATATAAAAGAAAATGGTGAACTTAGCGCTATTAGCGAGCTTGGTTTAAACAGCGAAAAAACCGCCGCCCAAAAATCAAAAGCAAAAAGTAAAACCGAAAACGCGAAAAAACCTGCCAAATCTCAAAAAACGGCAGAAAAAACAGCCACTAAAAAAAGCCAAAAAGCCGAGCAAAAAAGCGCTCAAGATACAAAGAGCGGATTTAAATTTAGCGTCAAAAACGTCGCCGTTACGAGTGCAGATATCGGCGTAACGCATATTTTCGAAGGTCAAAAGATAGCGCATAAATTTGACGGTTTAAATATAAATTTGCAAAATATCAGCGAAAATTTAGCCTCGCCCGTGAGCGCTAAAATCGACATGAAAAGCTCGCAAAAGCTAAATTTGGCTATTAAGGGTAAAATCACGCCAGAGCCCATAAATATCGAGGCGGACGTGAAGCTAAACGACGCAAATCTGCCTCGCTACTTCGTCTACGCTAAAAACTATCTGGACGCGAGCCTAAAAAGCGGCGAACTAAACGTCGAGCTAAACGTAAAGTACGCCGCGGACGCCTCCGTAAGCGGTAAAGCAAATATCGCAAATATCGAGCTTACAGACGGCTCTGGCGACAAGGTTTTTGCCTTTAAAAACCTCAAACTCTCTAAAATTTCATTCGCGAAAAATTTCTTAAATTTAGAGCGCGTGACTCTGAGCGCACCGTTTTTAAAGACGCACCTAAACAAAGAGCGCGAATTTAACCTAGGCCGCCTCGTGAAAAAGAGCGAGAGCGAAAACGCGCAAAAAGTGGACGTAAAACAAGCCGTCCCTAAAAACGAAAAACCTGCCGAGGCTGTAAAAGCGCAGAAAAAAGAGGGCGAGTTTGATTTTGCTATCAAGAACATCCTCGTAGAAAACGGCGACGTAGACTTCTCCGACGCGTCGCTATTTATGCCGTTTGCGACCAAGATCACCAAGCTAGAGGGCGTGCTGATGGATATCGACAGCACTCGCCCGACGATGGGTACGTTTGAGGGCGTAGTCGGCAAGAGCGGCTTTAGCAAGATCGGGCTCAAGCTACTGCCGTATGATCCTAAAAAGAGTACGGAAGTCAAATTTAGCTTTAAAGATATCGACCTAGTCGATGTGACGCCTTATAGCGGACAGTTTTTGGGCTACAAGATAGAAAAAGGTAAGTTAAATTTGACACTAAACTACGATGTTAAGGACTCTAAGCTAAACGGTAGCAACGTCGTAAATCTAGATACTCTCACGCTTGGCGAAAAGGTCGAGTCTAAAGACGCGGTAAACCTGCCTCTATCACTTGCCATCTCGATCCTGAGCGATCAAAACAACCAGATAAACATCGACTTGCCGGTGGAGGGTGATCTAAACGACCCTGATTTTAAATACGGCGGCATCGTCTGGGAAGCTGTAAAGAAGCTGTTTGCAGACATCACGCTGGCTCCGTTTAGATTTTTGGGTAATATGCTCGGACTAAGTAGCAAGGATCTAAACACTATTGACTTTATGCCTGCAAATGCCGAGCTCATCGTATCCGAGCAGGCCAAGATAGCTGATTTTATCAAGCTAACGACGGCAAAGCCTAAGATGAAACTAAGCATCACGCCTGCTTACTCGGACGTGGACATAACGGCTCTAAAAAATGCGAAACTAAACGAAAAAATAAGCCAAACGATGAATCAAACCGGTAAAGACTACGCAGGAGCGCTCGCATCGCTAGCTCCAAAAGAAAAAAGTACCGACGAAAAGGCGCTGAGAGAAGCTGCGTTAAAGGGTATCGAGATAAAAAAAGAGCAGCTGCTGGAACTCGCTAACGCAAGAGCTCAGGCTATCAAGGCAGCTCTAGCGCAGGCGGGACTGGCCGAGGATAGGATGACTGTCAAAAAGCCTGAAAAAACGGACGTCAAGCAGGGCGAATACTCAAGCGTGATGATGGGCGTGGCAGACTAAATTTGCGTAGCCGCGGCCTTTGTCGTATGGTTTTGCTTGATTTTTGGTGCGTAATCGTTTATCTGCTTTGCTTACGCCAAAAGTATCTTGTGGATAAATTTGCAAATTTGACCCTCCCAGACCTGCACGGCAAAACGCTAAATTTGATTTAGTTAAATTTGACGCCAAGCTCTAGCGAGGCTTAAATTTCGCGTTTTCAGGATTGCAGTTTTTAAGGCCAAATTTGACGCGAGATAAATTCGCGATATTTTAAAGCTAGAGGTAAAATTTGTCTCAAAAATAGCTCTGTTAAAGCATTCGACGTCGTATAATTTTTAAAAATATTAGTTTGCCGACAGCCCGAGTTGGCGCGCTAAAAACTGAAATTTGAGCCGACAAAAGATAAAATTTAACCGCAAAATCTACGAATTTAAGTTTTAGTTCGGTAAAATTGAATAAAAATTTCACAAAGGCAAATCGTTATGAGAGGTTACAAAATCTTTTCGGGCACCGCAAACGTAGAGTTTTCAAAGAAAATTTCGCATTATTTATCGCTTCCGCTTAGCGAAGCTACGATCAAACGCTTTAGCGACGGCGAGATCAGCGTGCAGATCGGCGAGAGCGTGCGCGGCAAGGATATTTTTATCATCCAGCCTACCTGCGCGCCTGCAAACGTAAATTTGATGGAGCTTTTGATCCTAACCGACGCGCTTAAGCGCAGCTCGGCTAGCTCGATAACGGCTGTGGTGCCGTATTTCGGCTACGCGCGCCAAGACCGCAAAGCCGCTCCCCGCGTGCCTATCACGGCAAAGCTCGTGGCAAATATGATGCAAACGGCAGGCATCGATCGCGTCGTCACGATCGATCTTCATGCGGGCCAAATTCAGGGTTTTTTTGATATCCCCGTCGATAACCTCTACGGTTCGATCATCTTTAACGACCATATCAAAAATAAAAATCTCAAAAATCCAATCATCGCTAGCCCCGATATCGGCGGCGTCGCGCGCGCTAGAAGCGTCGCAAAAGCCCTAAATCTCGACATCGTCATTGTCGATAAACGCCGCGAAAAAGCTAACGAGAGCGAAGTAATGAACGTGATCGGCGACGTGGCGGGCAAGGACGTGATCTTGGTCGATGATATGATCGACACGGGCGGCACGATAGTAAAGGCGGCTAAAGTCTTTAAAGAGCGCGGCGCAACCTCCGTGATGGCGTGCTGCACGCATGCGGTGCTTTCTGGCAAAGCATACGAAAACCTCGCA
Source organism: uncultured Campylobacter sp. (assembly GCA_963528285.1). Taxonomy (GTDB): domain Bacteria; phylum Campylobacterota; class Campylobacteria; order Campylobacterales; family Campylobacteraceae; genus Campylobacter_A. Next base: position 5,353 of record CAURVK010000040.1, read on the forward strand.
GATAGCGCGCTAGACGAGCTAGTGGTGACAGACACGATACCGCTTCGCGAAGAAAACAAGAAGATAAAAGTGCTCAGCGTCGCTCCGATTTTTGGCGAGGTGATCAGACGCGTGTATCACAACGAAAGCGTAAATTCGCTATTTGATTGATTTTAGGCGGCGCTTTGGTCGCTGGTTTTGATTAATTTTACCCCTTGACGGCGTATGCGACTAGTCTGCGCCGTTTTTAAATTTATACCTATCTTTAAGCGTCAAATTTAACTCTTTATTTAAGACTCTCAACCTTAAATCAATTTATATTTAAGCGATTCATCCCGTAAAGATGCGGGTCGTGCCGCTCAAATTTGATCGCGTAAAATTTACTCAAAAAAGACTGAAATTAAACGTAACTTTTCACGTTTTTTTCACGGAGTGAAAAGTGAAATAATTTATATTATTTTGGTTAATTTTGTAATCTTAAATTTAATCCCAAATGCCCATAAAATAGGCATTTGTTGCTAAAACAGAACTTAAATTTATATAGCTTTAAATTTGGAGAAATTTTGAAATAAAACTTAATGATAAAGGCGAAATTTAAAAGTTATTCACATGCGGCACGGCGGTAAAATTTGAATCGAAATTTAAAAAGCGAGCCCGAAGCCAGGCTCGCAAAAGGCCTCAGTGTTCGCCTTTGTGCAGGAAATAAAGTCCCAAACAAAGCGCCAAAATCGAGGCCGCGAGATAGGTCATCTCAAGCGGAGTGGTGAAATTTGCGTGCAAAACGCGCTGGAAAAAATTAACGATAAGAACCATGATGATGACTTTGCCCAGTTTATCCTTGAGCTCGTCTAGTGAGTGCACCTCGAGGACTTTGCTCTGTTTTGACTGCTTGAGCTCCTCGATCTCGGAGATAAACAGCTCGTAAATGCCGAAGCTAAAGATGTAAAGCACGAGCGCCATGAGATAAAGGTCGATCGCGCCCACGATCTCGCCGACGACTTCGGAGTGGAAGTTCTCCGGGTGAAAATCGCCGAAAAAGTAGTGATAAACGGCGACGAATACCTTGCCCACGTCGTAGCTAGCGATGACGAAAAGCACGATCGCGCCAAGCAAGCCGAACACTACTGGTAGGAGCGTGAAGTTGTTGCTAAAGAGCAGGATTTTTTCAAAAGCTTTACGCATTAATTTCCTTTGTTTAAAAATAAAACGCGTATTTTATAATATTTTCCTTAAAGCTAGTACGTTGAGCAAGCACTAGTCTGGCGGGAATTTGAGTCGGTGTGTGAGGCTTGGGTTGTTATCGGGCGGGGTTAAATTTGAGTTTCGCGCGGTTTATAATGCCCTTTTAGACGAGCCGCGGCCGATTGACGGGCGAGTCAAATTTGAGTTTATTAAATTTGATTGCGTAAATTTGACGGTACTGTTTGCTTGCGGCGATTTGCGCCGTAAAGATGCTGGTAAATTTAAGCGTCAAATTTAAAAAGCTAGTAGAAAATTCGTATCGGAAAAACTCGATTTTATATTTTAAGATAATCAAATTTTAGCCGAATTTACGCCAAATAAAAGCGCAAATTCGGCAAATTTAAAAAACGCGGACGGGCTATTCCTGCATCTCTATCCATTTTTGCGCGATTCTCACGGCATTGGTCGCCGCCCCCACGCGGATCTGGTCGGCGCTGCACCACAGATGCAGGACGTTTTTGCGGTAGTTATCCGTGCGGATGCGTCCGACGTAGGTCTCGTTGGTATCGCTTGAGATGCTCGGCATCGGGTATTTTTTCGCAGCGGGCTCGTCCACGACTACGATGCTAGGCGCCTTGCGCAGGACTTCGCGAGCGGCTGCGGCATCCACGTCTCTATCAAAATGAATCGTGATCGCCTCTGAGTGGCTGCGAAGCACCGGCACGCGCACGCAGGTTGCGCTCACTTCCATATTTTTGTGAAGGATTTTTTGGGTCTCGTTGACCATTTTCATCTCCTCTTTCGTGTAGTCGTTGTCCAAAAACACGTCGATGTGCGGGATGACGTTAAACGCTAGCTGGTGCGCGAAAACTTT
>CAURVK010000041.1:0-6716 GCA_963528285.1 uncultured Campylobacter sp.
CTTGTTTAGATTTCAAAGATTGACTAATTAGTTTAACAGTGTTAATTTAAAAAACTCGCTTTCTGTGAAGCGGAAAGTGAATTATATAGAAAACATGCTTAAACAAACATAAAATTTGTCTAAGCATGTTGAATTTTATTGAAGAAGAGATTTTAAGGATAAATTTTCATTAAAGATCAAATCTTGCGTTCTTTTATTGTATTTAAAGATAGTTACGTATTTGCCGCCGTTTTCTTTAAATAGTCCGCCGTTTACGAGCATGGCATTTATCCCCTCTTTTTCCTCGCCGCTACCGAACATAAACTCTCCTGGCGTCGTATCAAGCTCGATTTTACCGCTAAAATTTATAGCAGTCGGGATATTTTCAAGCAGATTTTGAGTATCTATGCCGTCCGGATCGATAGAAATCTCAAAATTTGAGACATAACTCTTACCTGCCGCATTTTTAAAATTTAAATTGTCAAATGTAAGTTTCGGCGCTCTTTTTATAAATTTATCAAGCGCTTGCATTATCGCCGCAAGCTGAGCTTCAGGCTCTCCCTTTGCATTAATAATATCCTCAAACGCACCTTTATCTAAATTTGCAAATTTCGTTTTGATCAAAAAGTCTTTAAATTCATATTTTCCATATTTTATCTTCTCTATCGTGCTCGTATCATCCTGCGTTAGAGTATCGCTTAGCACTGTTAGTTTTGAGTCACTCGTTATCTTTCCGATTTGCAGAGCCTCGGAACCCGAAATCACGTCTATGCCACCAAGCTCAAATTTATAAGTGCTATTTACAAGCGCTTTAGAGATCATTTTCGGCTCGATCGGAGTTTCGTACTTCACGTCGTAGTCGATATTTTTTATCTTTATAGCGACGCCTTGTTTGCTAGCAAAATCGATAAAGTCGTTTACAAAAGTGGCTCCGGTTATTTTCTTTTCGCCGTTTAAATCAAAATTTAAAAACGATTTAGCGAGATTTAGCTTATTGCCATCTTGTTCTTTTTGCACTCCGACTAGTTCAAAGACAAATTTTTTATCTCCTCCAGAAGCGCCGTCGGCGTGAAATTTGATAGGTCTTGTTGTATCAAATATCTCTTTGATAAAATTTTTATACGGATCGTTTAAAAACTCGGCATCGCCCGCAACCTCAAATTTACCTAGCAAACTGTCAAATCCATGCGAGATATTCATATCAATTTTTATCGCTAGGTCCTCGGGCGCGCCGTACTCTTCGCCAAGAGAAACGAGCTCGTTTATGTAGTTTTTAGACAAAACCACGTCGTAGTTTGCGTGCGACTTTAGTAGACCACCCTCAAATACGCTGTTTTTGACCTCCATACCGTTTGCTTTGATTAGGTTCAAAGCCTCGTTATATTTTTCTTCTACCTTGTTTGCGTTAAATTTTAGCCCGCCAAAAACCACTGCGGCTATAATCACCAATACAATGAGTAACTTTTTCATTCCGACCTTCCTTTCTTTTTTGTTGCTTGTTGTAGATATACCCAGATGAGAGTCAGTAGCGAAAGCATCACAACCGGCATCAGCCAGCCGTTTTCGCCCATAAAATCCCACGCTTGCTCAAACGCCTCGCCCGCCCAAAAGCTGCCTAGCCCGAGCAAAATCGCCCAAGCTACCGCGCTAACAACGTTTATGACGCTAAATTTAGCAAACGAATACTTCGTAAGTCCGATAGCAAGCGGGATAAGAGTCTTTAGCCCGTAGATAAATTTTTTGAAAAATATTATTTTATTTCCATGCTGCTTGAATAAAATTTGAGAGAAGGCAAGCTTGCGTTTATGTCTAGCCAGATACGGCATCACGGCCGCGCGGTTATACCTGCTGACGTAAAAAAGCAGCGTATCGCCGATAGCGTTAGCGACCGCCGCCAGTACGATACTCACGGTTATGTCCATCTTGCCTAGATGAGCTAGCACGCCGGCCGCGATGATAGCGACCATGCCGCCTCCAAGTGAATATAAAAACACTATCACGTACCCGTAGGTCGATAGCGAGGTTAGCATCTCTTGCAAATTTGGCCTTTAGTATTTTGAGATAGCGCCCATTAGCGCGTTATATCCGTAGCTATCCATCCTTAGAGGTGCGTCGTTAGTTTTAGCTAGCACCGCTCCGCCAAAGCTCGCTCCCGCGAAAAACCCGTCGTTGTCAGTATATGCGTAGATATCGCTTGTAAAGCTAAAATCGCTCACTCTACCGTAAAATCTGCCCGTATCGGCAAACGCAAACGATGCGTCGGCATTTATCGTGATTTTGGCGTCTTTTATGTCGGCCACCAGGCTATCCTTTAGGACAAATAACACAAGCGAGCTATTTTCGTAACCCACCTGCAGTCCGATACTGCCGCCGCTAATGTCCACGACCATCATTTCACTTGGCGCATACGGGTTTCCAACAAGCATCACGCCTTTGCCGTGCATGCCGCCCAGCACGAAGCCGACTTTAGTAATGCTTGGAAAAACGACGACCGCTTTTGCGTTTTGAAGCAAAGCCTTAACTGGCGCATCAGAGTTTTTACGCATCGTCGTCGTAAAAGAATTTGATGCGTTTAGCACTAGCTCGTCGTTGGCGCCAAGCGCTAAAACGCAAAAAATCGCTAGTAAAATTTTTCTCATTTTCTACCTAAATTTGACCTATTTCGCCATTTCTACGGCTCTAGTTTCGCGGATCACGTTTACTTTGATCTCGCCCGGATACTGCACCTTGCTCTCGATCTCTGCGGCGATCTCTTTAGCTACGAGTACCGCTTCGTCGTCGTTTATGAGCTTTGCGTTTGCGATGACGCGGATCTCGCGACCGGCGTTTATCGCGTATGCCTGTTTGATACCCTCTTTGCTTTTTGCGATATTTTCTATCTCTTCAACGCGTTTTAGGAAGCTCTCAAGCACCTCCCTGCGCGCTCCCGGGCGAGCCGCGCTCAGAGCGTCCGCAGCGCAAACGGCGGCGCTTTCTACGCTAGTTGCCTCCTCGTGTCCGTGGTGGGCATAGATTGCGTTTATGACGACGGGATGTTCTTTGTAGCGTTTGCAAATTTCAGCGCCCAGATCGACGTGACTACCCTCAAATTCATGCGTCAAGGCCTTGCCGATATCGTGCAGCAAGCCTGCTCTTTTGGCTAGCTTTTCATCCCCGCCCGTTTCAGCAGCGATGATGCCAGCAAGATGCGCTACCTCGAGGCTGTGCGCTAGGGCGTTTTGTCCGTAGCTGGCTCTAAATTTTAGCTTGCCGATTAGCTTCATTATCTCGGGATGGATTTTGCTAAGGCCTAGGTCGATGACGATATTTTCGCCCTCCTCTAGGATTGATGCTTCAAATTCTTCGCATACTTTTTTGTGCAGATCTTCTATCCTTGCCGGCTGTATGCGGCCGTCTTGCACCAAAAGCTCTATCACGCGCGTCGCGATCGCTCTTCGGTAGAGATTAAAGCTGCTTAACGTGATAGCGTGAGGCATATCGTCGATGATGATATCTACGCCTAGCACCATTTCCAGGGTCTTGATATTACGCCCCTCTTTGCCGATTATGCGGCCTTTTAGCTCATCGTTTTTGATATCCACGACGTTTATCAGGCGCTCAGCGGCAAATTCCCCCGCAAATCGCGACGTAGCCTGCGCCAGGATGTAGTTCACGCGCTTTTTAGCCTCGCGCTTAGCCTCTTCCTCGTGTTTTCGCACGATGTGAGCGATCTCGGCGCGGCTTTTTTCCTCTACCTTTTTTAGTACCTCTTCGCGCGCCTCTTCTTGCGTTAAGCCGGCGGCGTGTTCGAGTACTTTTAGCGCCTCTTGCAGTTTGGCTTGATAGCTTGCCTTTAACCCAAGCCCTTCCTCGTACATGCTTTTTGCTTCGTTTCGAGATTTTTCAAGCTCAGCCCTGCTTTCGTTTAAAATTTCTTGCTCGTTTAGCAGAGTTTGCTCTTTTTTACCGATCTCTTCAAATTTTTGAGTGTATTCTTTTTGGAGTTTTACGGTTTTGTCGTCGTATTTTTTCTTGGCTTCAAATTCAGCCTCTTGGACTTGGATTTTAGCGTCTTTTAGTGTACGCTCAGCCTCAAATTCTATCGCTTTAGCCTTTGCTTTAGCCTGCTCTAAAAATATATTGTAGTTAGCGTCATTGATTTTTTTAGCGATGAGATAGCCTACGCCAGCGCCCGCCGCACCTGTTCCTAAGCCGATTAAAATTTCTATCATAGATTCCTCTTTTTACGTAAATTTTGCTCGGGGTCAGGTAAAAATCACAAGTGACGTCGTGATCTTCAGATATGATTTCATTAGTAAAATTGTCTAAAATTTCAACAAATATCAAGGTAGGTCGGTAAGGCAAATTTGCAAAAAATCTATCGTAAAAACCTTTACCGTGCCCTATGCGCGCCATATTTCCGTCCACCCCGAGAGTCGGAACTATAGCTACGTCTATACGCTTTTTAAATATCTTGGTACTTAGCGGCTCTTTTACGCCAAATTTCGTCCGAGATATAAGCGGTAGCCTAGATTTTACCATTTCTAAACTAATACCAAGCATAAACGGAACGAAAATTTCATACTTTTTGGCTAGCTTGCGCCTCAAAATGTAGAAATTTGGCTCATACGAAAGGGGATTAAATATCAAAATCCGTTTCGCTTTAAGCTCGGTTAGCAAATTTAAAAGCGGCTTAAACATCTTGTAGTGTTTTGCCGGCGCCGAAATTTGAACCTCTTTTTTTAAAATCCGTTTCGCGTTACGCCTAAACTCTTCTTTTATCAAATTTAACGCTCGTTTCATAAATTTTATGTATAATTCAAGCCTAAAATCAATCTTAGACAGGAATTATTAAATGAAAATAAATCTTTTGATTATACCATTTTTGGCACTATTTTTAAGCGGTTGCGACAATGAAAATAAAAGCGACGCAAACAAAACTAGCGACACGACGCCGACAACAACCACGTCCGCTCCGACTCAAAGCCAAAGCGCAAGCGCAAGCCTAGAAGCGCCGTTTGAACTAACGCTAATGGACGAGAGCAAGATGACGCTACAAAAATTTGACAAGGGTTTCAAAGTCGAGGGCAACGACGAGGCGATTTTGTTTAACTTTTTCGCCACTTGGTGCCCGCCATGCAAGGCTGAAATCCCGCACTTAAACAACTTAAGCGATAAATTTAAAGGCAAGCTAAAAATCGTAAGCGTACTGATGGAAGATAAATCAAAAGACGAAATAGACGCGTTTATGAAGAAATTTAAAATAAATTTCGGCATTAGCTACGGCGAAAATAACTTCCTCTTCGCAAAGGCTCTAGGCGGCGTCGTAGGCATCCCGTACATGGTGCTTTATAAACCAAACGGCGAATACGCCACGCACTACGTCGGGCTCGTGCCCGAAGAGATGCTAGAAAGCGATATAAATAAGGTAATCAACTAATGTTTGGCTTTTTAAAAAAGGGGCTTGATAAGACGCTCGCGGCGATCCGCTCGTCAAAACCTGCCGATAAAAAAATCTCAAAGGAAATTTTAGAAGAGATCCTGCTAGAGGCCGACATCGCCTACGAGATCGTCGAGGAGCTCCTCTACTACCTGCCGCCGCAAAACGAAGTAAAAAGAGACGATCTGAAGCGACTTTTAAATACCTATTTCATATACGAAAACGAGCGCGACGCAAAAAGCGGAAAGCCTTTTGTGGAGCTGATTTTGGGCGTCAACGGAGCTGGCAAAACGACCACGATCGCAAAGCTTGCGAATTTATATAAAAATGAAGGCAAAAACGTTATTTTGGGCGCTTGCGATACGTTTAGGGCAGGAGCCATCGAGCAGCTACGTCAGTGGGCGCAGCGAGCGGACGTGCCTATCGTGGCTACGCAGCAGGGTCACGATCCGTCTGCGGTCGCTTTTGATACGATCAGCTCGGCCGTCGCTAAAAACCTCGATAACGTCATCCTCGACACCGCCGGTCGCCTGCAAAATCAAACGAATTTAGCTAACGAGCTAAGCAAGATCGTCCGCATTGCAGACAGAGCCTACGCAGGCGCGCCGCACCGCAAGATCCTCATCCTAGACGGCACTCAGGGCAACGCCGGTCTAGCGCAGGCAAAGGCCTTTAACGACATCGTGAGCCTTGACGGCGTCATCATCACCAAGCTTGACGGTACGCCAAAGGGCGGAGCGCTTTTTGGCGTCGCGCGCGAGCTGGAGCTGCCGATACTCTACATCGGCACTGGCGAGACGATGAACGATTTAGTTAAATTTGACCCGCACGATTTCGTAGATACTATCGTGGATGAAATTTACGCCTAAATATCGGGCGTAAATTTTAGCTTTTTAAATTTATCCCCACTCCCTTAAATTTGCAAATTTTATATATAGTACCCACATTTAACGCAATCTACTAAAATGACGACGCAAGAGTATGAGGCTAAATTTACAAAGACGATGCGCCTGGCTGGGATGCGATAGCGCGCGCAATAGAAAAGGTCTACGATCCCGCAAACGAGCGTTACTATCCGTCGCGGCTACATGCGAGCCTGGGCGGCGAGGATTATCTAGAAGGCGTAGTATATTTGGACTCCATCAAAGGCGCGCCACCATCTCGTGAGCTTTGGCATTAGCGATTTTTACTACGATCCGCAAAGCGCGCAGGAGGAATTTAGCGGCTGGGGATTTGAGTTTAGTATGCGTGTCGTGCCGTTTACGGACGATCCGGACTCAGAGTTCGGCGACGGCTCAGTAGTCCCGCATGAGCCTTT
>CAURVK010000042.1:0-6471 GCA_963528285.1 uncultured Campylobacter sp.
TCTAGCCAGACCTCCCAGCCTAGCCCCCAAGCGCCCAGCGTCGGGCTCTCCCAGTTATCCTCGACGAAGCGGATGTCGTGATTTTTCAAATTTAAACCGAGCTTTTCAAGACTTTTTAGATAAAGCTCCTGTATATTTTCCGGGCTTGGTTTAATGAGCACCTGAAACTGATAATAAGCACCCAGGCGGTTTGGGTTTTCGCCGTATCTACCGTCGGTCGGGCGGCGAGATGGGGCAACATACGCCGTCGCCCACGGCTTTGGCCCCAGGCTCCTTAAAAAAGTCGCCTGATGATAGGTGCCCGCGCCCGCAGGCATATCGTATGGCTGCAGTATCACGCAACCCTGCTCGCGCCAGTAGTTTTGCAACGTCAAAATAATCTCTGAAAACGTCATTTTTTTACCTTTTATTTTATTGATATGTAAATTTCTATTTTTTCGTTTAAATATTTCTCAAAATCCGTTTCGTAGGCTCTTTTTAGCTCAGAGTTTTCAAAATATTTCCAAATTTCTCCCCAAAATTTCGCTACGTTTTGCGGCTCGTTCGGAAAGCTGAAAACAGCGTATTTGCCGCTTTTTATCTCTAAAATTTCGCCGCCAAGGCAAAGCGACTTCGTACCGATAAATAAATCATAAAGCCCGTTTACACCGTTTTCGTAACTGCAATAAACGCCGTAAATTTCGCTTTTGCCGTCATAAATTTCTTTTGTAAATTTAGCCCACAAGGCCGGGATTTTACCGTCGCCGTTAATCTCGTCGGTATTTTTGGTGCGAGTTTTTAATCCGTAAATTTTAAAACCCTCTACCGCTAAAATTTCCACGACTACTCCTTATCGCCCTTGAAATTTTCAACCGCTTTGTTCCACATGAGCTTGTATTTTCGTTTTAAAAACTCGACTTCATCTTGCGAATTTTTTAGCTGCTTCGTGAGCATCTCGACCGTTTTTCTATCCTCGTCGTAGAGTTCTTGCATCGAGATTAGCGCCTCTTTTAAAAACTTATTTTCGTTGCGCAGAGTCTCTAGCGTCTCGTCTTTGGCGTCGAGCACCTTTTCGTGCAAATTTAATATCGTGCCAATCGTCTTTTCCACGAAGCTAAAGCCCTCTGAGCCCATCTGCGGAGCCGGCACAGCCACGACGCTAGGCACCACGCTCATCGTGCCTTGGCTAGCCTCTATGAGGATCTCGCCGCCTTCTTCTTTCGTATTTAGCACGCCGCGGTTTATCATCCCCTCGATCACCTCGCGCTCTAGGTGCACGAGCTTGCAAAATTCGTCTATGCTTAAGTATGTCTGCATCTTTGCTCCTTTAGGCGAGTAAAACTTCCACCTTCGCCGAGTCCTCTTCTACCTGCTTGGCTTTCGTCGCTCGGTCGGCTTTTAGCATTTCGTCTAGATTTTGGTCGTTTAGAGCCAAAATTTGCAGTGCCAGATAGGCTGCATTTACCGCGCCCGCCTTACCGATCGCCACGGTGCCCACGGGCATGCCGCCTGGCATCTGCACGGTTGAGTATAGAGCGTCCACGCCGCTAAGCGCGGAGCCAGCCATCGGTATGCCGATCACGGGACGAGTGGTGTTTGCCGCGATAGCGCCCGCTAGATGCGCCGCCATACCGGCTGCCGCGATAAATACCTGCGCGCCCTTTTCCTCAGCCGCGGCGACATATTCGCTCGTTCGCTTTGGACTTCTGTGCGCCGAGCTAATGATTAGCTCATAAGGGATGTTAAATTTTTCAAGCACCTTTGCCGCCTCGCTAACTACGTCGTAGTCGCTTTTGCTTCCCATTATAATTGAAACAAATTTCATTTTATTTCCTCTCTTAAAAAGCTAAATTTAGGTAGCCTCGCGCCCAAATTTACTTCGTTTTCGTTGCCGCTGTGGATCTCGGCGATCTCTTTGCCTTTTTTTGTTACTAGTTTTTTAAATTTGATAAATTTCTTGCCGTCACGAGCGAAAATTTGAGATATTTCGCTCTCGCACTCATCTATCTGCGAGCCCAGAGGCGCTACGATCTCATACTCGTTGCCGGGGAAAATTTTATATTTGCATTTAAAAAACTCGCCGTCTAAAGTCATAGCGTTTACCTGATGAGTGCCCTCCTCTAGGCTGCTAGCATGATTTTGCGTATCAGACTTTTCAAACGGGCGATTTACTAGGTAGCCGTCGGTAAAACCGCGATTTTTTAGCGTATTTAGCTCGCTCGCGTAAATTTGCGCGTCAAATTTGTCGTCCACGGCGTCATCAACGGCCATGCGGTAGGCTCTAGTCGCACAGGCGGCGTAGTATTCGCTTTTTGTGCGGCCTTCGATTTTTAGGCTATCGACCGCGCCGCTTTCGATGATATCCTTGATGTGCGCGGATAAATTTAAGTCTTTAGAGTTCATTATATGCGTGCCGCCTTCGTCCTCCTCGAGGCGAAACAGTACACCGCTCTCCTCGCTCTTTGCGTAGAGTTCGTATTTAAATCGGCAGTCGTTGGCGCAGCTACCGCGGTTTGATTGGCGGCCGCTTTGCACAGAGCTAACCAAACAGCGCCCAGAATACGCAAAGCACATCGAGCCGTGCACGAAAATTTCGATATCTAGCGTCGGGATTTGCTCTTTTATTTTCACGACGTCTTTTAGGCTCATTTCGCGCGCCACGACAATGCGTTTTGCGCCCATTTCGTGGTAGATTTTAGCATCCAGCGCATTCATGACATTTGCCTGCGTAGAGAGGTGGATCTCGATGTCGGGGGCTATTTCTTTTGCCAGGCTCATGACGCCAGGAGTCGCGATGATAAAGGCATCTGGCTTCATTGCAGAAATCGTTTGCAAGTGGCGTTTTAGCGGCTCGATTTGCGAATTAAAAGGAAACGCGTTTACCGTCGCGTAAAATTTCTTGCCCTTTGCGTGCGTGTATTCGATGGCTTCTTTAAAGCTTTCAAGGTTAAATTCGCGTGCCGAACGGGTGCGAAGCGAAAAGCTTGCCACCGATGCGTAAACCGCGTCCGCACCGTATTCTAGAGCTATTTTTAGCTTGGTTAAATTTCCTGCTGGAGATAAAAGCTCGGGCTTTTTCACTTTTTGCCCAAGCTTTCGATTAGAGCCTCGATATCGTCGTTGCTGACGAGATTTTCGGTGTGCGTATCGCCCGCGATATGTACGGCCGAGGCCACGCGCTTCTCGTCGTCAATCTTGCCCTCAAACAGGCTGCTCATATACTTGCTAAGCGCGCGCATGACGTTGATAACGCGCTCGATCTTTTGTCGGTGGATGTCTTGATACTGCATCATATCCATCGCCATCATTATCTCGTCTTCCGCCATTCTGACGTTATCTAGCGTCATTTCGGCGGAGCTTTTTAGGGCGTTATTTTTCTCTAGCGCCTCAGAAAAAGTCGAGATATTTGGGAATTTTTCATGCAGTTTGGTAAAAATTTCGATATTAGCCTCTATACCGCTGATAATCTCGCTAAGCCCGCTTTCAGCGTCCATAGAGAAGTTATTGATCGCGTCGAGCTTGTCAAACATCTGCGTAGCTTTTTCCTCGCTATCCTTTGTGACGTCGTCTAGCTGATGAACCATCTTGTGATCATCCGTCGGTGGAGGCGGAGGCCACGATATGTTTGAGGATGCTCTATAGTCACCGTCAAATTTGACATCATCATCTTTGCGCTCCACTACTTCTTTGTCGGCAGCATTTAGGTCTAAATTTTCATCTCCGCTAGCTTGCGCGTCGCTCTCGTCTGCAGCTACGACGTCATCCAGATCGCCCGCCATCAAGGCGTCAAGTTCTTCTTGCGTCATAAAAACTCCTATTTAAATTTGGGCTGATTATATAGAAAATTAACGAAATATAAGTTTAAAAACCCAAACTTTATCCTTAAATTTATTAAATTTTAGGTAGCATTTGCAAAATATTTAAGGATAAAAATGAGAGTCGATCTACACAACCACACGCCGCTTTGTAAGCACGCCGTGGATGAGCCTAGTCAGTATGTTTTAAGCGCGATAAATTCGGGCTGCGAGTATTTTGGATTTAGCGATCACGCGCCGATGAAATTTGACGAAGCGTACCGCATGGAGTTTTCGCAAATGCCCTCTTACGAGAGCGAGATTTTGCGCCTCAGAGACGAATTTGACGGACGGATCAAAATTTTGCTTGGCTACGAAGTCGATTTTTTAGAGGGCTTTATGGACGAGCGGGTTTTAACGCGCAAGGTCGATTATCTCATCGGTTCGGTGCATTTTTTGGGCGGCTGGGGCTTTGACAATCCCGAGTTTATCGGCGAATATAAAAAGCGCGACATAGATCAAATTTGGCGGGATTATTTTTACTGCGTAGAAAAGATGGCAAAATCGGGCAAATTTGACATCGTCGGGCATGTAGACTTGCTAAAAGTATTTAAATTTATGCCAAAAACCGACGTTAGACTCCTCGCTAAAGACGCGATCGACGCTATAAAAAAGGCAAATTTGACGGTAGAAATAAATGCCGCGGGCTTTAGAAAACCCATCGGCGAGCAGTATCCCAGCGTAAATTTACTAGAAATGATCGCCGAAAAAGACATACCTATTACGTTTGGCTCGGACGCGCACGCAAAAGATCAAGTCGGTCTAAACGGCGAAAAATGCGAGCAAATCGCTAGAAATTTGGGCTTTAGCAAGTGTGCGGTATTTAAAAACCGCGACAGAGAATTTGTAAAATTTTAGATCGGGTAGAAAAAATTATTTAAATTAATCTTAAAAGCAAAATTTTATGATAAAATTACGAAATCAATAAACACAGGAGCGAAAAATGGGAAAATTTGTAAAAAGCGTCGATCATTTTTTTGATTTTTGCAAAGAACACGAGGTTAAATTCGTGGATTTTAGATTTACCGATATGAACGGCGCTTGGCACAGCATATCTTATAACATAAAATTCGTAGAAAAAGATCATTTCGTAAACGGAATACCGATGGATGCGAGCTCACTAGGAGGGTGGCAACCGATCGAAAGAAGCGACATGCTGATGTGTCCTGAGGCGACCAGTGCCTTTTTGGATCCTTTTACCGCCGACGTTACGGTCGTGGTTTTTGCCGATATTTACGACATTTACAAGGGTCAAATTTATGAAAAATGCCCGCGCTCGATAGCCAAAAAAGCCATGGCTTACGTAAAAGAGAGCGGCATGGGCGACGTGGCGTATTTTGGGCCGGAAAATGAGTTTTTTATATTTGATAACGTAAAAATAGTAGATAGCCCAAACTGCGCTATGTTTGAAGTAGACAGCGAAGAAGGCGAATGGAACGACGCTAGAGACTTTAAAGATAGCTACAACACCGGTCACCGCCCAAGAAGAAAAGGCGGCTATCTGATGACGCAACCGACTGATAGCATGGTCGATCTACGCGCGGAAATGATGCAGGTTTTAGAACAAGTTGGCCTAGAAGTCATGCTAGGACACCACGAAGTCGCGCAAGGACAAGGCGAGCTTGGCGTTAAATTCGGCACCCTTCTCGAGGCCGCCGACAACGTGCAAATTTACAAATACGTCGTCAAAATGGTCGCACACCTAAACGGAAAAACAGCGACCTTTATGCCAAAACCGCTCTACGGCGACAACGGTAGCGGTATGCACGTGCATCAGTCGGTGTGGAAAGACGGCAAAAATTTATTCTACGGCGAGGGAAAATACGCAAATTTAAGCGATTTTGCACGCTGGTATATCGGCGGGATTTTAAAACACGCAAGGAGCGTCGCGGCGTTTACAAACCCTAGCACAAACAGCTACAAACGCTTAATACCGGGCTTTGAAGCGCCGTCTATCCTAACGTATTCTAGCCAAAACCGCTCCGCCTCGATCCGTATCCCGTACGGCTCGGGAGAAAAATCAGTCCGCGCCGAAATGCGTTTTCCTGACGGAACTGCAAACCCGTATTTGGCGTTTTCAGCGATGCTGATGGCGGGACTTGACGGCGTAAAACACAAGATGGAGCCGGTCGGTCCGATGGACGAAAATTTATTTAAACTCACGCTTGACGAGATCCGCGAGCGCGGTATCGAGCAGCTTCCGCATACGTTGAGGGGCAGCCTAGAGGCGCTAATTCGCGACAACGAATACCTGCGTCCAATCATGACACCGACGTTTATAAACGCGTATCAGCATTATAAATTTGAGAGTCAAGTATGGCCGTACGAAGCACGCCCTACTCCGTATGAGTTTAAGACTTGCTTTTCTTGCTAAATTTAAGGGACTATAAAATCCCTTTTTAGTTTTTTCAGTCAAATTTGACCTTTTTAAATTTGGGCCAAATTTGACTTTTTATGCGTTTTTGACGAATACAAAATTTGTCAAAATAAATCAAATTTGAGGCTAAATTTGAAAAACAGAGGCTTTTTGTCTTGACAAATCAGCCTTTTTTATATATAATCACGTTTCGTTTTTTGAAAAAATGTCTTGTTAGCTCAGTCGGTAGAGCATTTCACTTTTAATGAAGGGGTCGCTGGT
>CAURVK010000043.1:0-4031 GCA_963528285.1 uncultured Campylobacter sp.
TCCTTCACTACACCAACTAGCTCATCTCCTGTTGAATATAGGATTGATTTAAATCTATTATTTTTAGATATTTCTTTTTCTAATACATCAAGTTGTTTTAATATTTCATCTTTTTCACTCAAATAACTTATATTACTAAAATGCTCTATATTGTTTATCCATTCCGGAGCTACAGACTTCTGATATTTAGACAATATAAAATAAAGAACCGCGCGAGCCGCATTATTGTCTTTTATGTCTAGTGTTGTTATATATACGCCATTAATCTCCAATATAACATTTTTTCCGCCGTTTGATTTTTTTAACGATCTGTGTATAGACTCATCAAAAACAAAATCAGATAAGAATGTGTAATCATCTATTTTAGTTACACTTCTTTCATATCTGATAGTTGGAAAATTACGTATCATTGGCGATAAAGAATCCGGAAAATATTGGATTATACTAGATATTTTTATATTGGAAATACTTATTGTCCAGCCATCGCCACCAATTTCTTCTGTTGTTATATTTTGTGGCATTATTATCAAAGTATTACTTTTTTTAGTTTCCTTAAGTATTTCTGATAATAAGCTAGCAAATCCTTTAATGTCCAAACATATACTTTTCCTTTTATCAGATTTCCAGAGCTTACCATCATTAAAATCTATTATATTAAAGTCAAATTCATCAAAACTTCTCGGCTCGCTTATTTTGCTTATACAAAAACTTTCATCTCTCAAAAAGCAAGTGCGTTTAGTTAGTATTTGAATCTTCATTTTATACTCCAAATAGTTTATATAATTTGTATAAATTCCAATTTTTATATATTAAATTTTATTTTTTTTGCTTAGAAAATCTTCCCGCCGAACATCTCATACATCGCCTTTTCCTCGCCCCAAAGCTCGCGGTGCTTTTTGATACAGGATTTTATCGCGCCAACTAAATAGAGCACGTCCTGCTCGGTGTGCGTGTAGTGCAGGCTCATGCGCACGAAGCCGGGCTTGACTTCCGGCATGCGCCCCTCCTTGATACCCAGCAGATCGTGAGCGTACGGGCCCGCGCACATCACGCCCGCGCGCGTCTGGATACCGAAGTCATTACTAAGGCTCGCGGCGAAATCATACGCCGAGACGCCGCGCACGTTAAAGGAAATTATCGGTAGCCGCGGCACGCCCTTTGGAGTGTAGTTTATAATCTCGTCAATGCCCGCTAGTTCGCTCTCAAAAAGACGTGCGAGCTCGTCCTCGATGCTTTTTATCCTCTCAAAACCGACCTCATTTCGCAGTGCGTAGGCTAAATTTGCTCGCATTAGCCCGATAATAGGCGGCGTACCACCTTCCTCTAGCTGCTCGGGATTTTTCAAAAACACGTGCCCTTCGCGGCTGGCGTAGGCGACCGTCCCGCCCGCGGCAAAGGTCGGCACATCGCTGTTAAGCAGCTCCTTTTTGATCGCCAAAAGCCCGCAACTTGCGACTCCGCCGAGTAACTTATGCGGCGAGAGGAAAATCGCGTCGAAATAATCGCAGTCTAAATTTGCGTGAGAGCTCAGCGCCGCGCAGTCAAAGGCCACGATACCGCCTGCGGCTCTGATTAGCTCGCTGATTTTTTTGTAGTCGCTGATGACGCCCGTTACGTTTGAGGCGGCGCTAAACGAGCCGATGATGCGGCGTCCCGCATTTAGCTTCAAGATGCGCTCGAGTGCTAGCAGATCGATCTCGCCTGATTCGCTAAGCGGTACGCGCAGGTAGTCGCAAAGCCCCTCGCGAAAGCTAAGCTCGTTTGAGTGGTGTTCGTAGGGCGAAACAAGCACTAGCGGAAGCTGCGCTGCGCGCAAATTTGCCTCGCCGATCGCGCTTCTAGTCGCAGGCGGCAGGTAGATGCCTAGCAGCTCTTGAAATTTCTTGATAGCGGCCGTCGCGCCCTGTCCGCAGGCGATGAGATAAAACCGCTTGTCAAGCCCTAGCAGCTTTTTTAGGCTCTCTCTCGCGCCCTCGTAGCGCCGCTGCGTGATGATGGCGTTGGAGCTACTGTCGGAGTGGGTGTTGGCGTAGGTTTTTAAAATTTCGCCTATCTCGCGCTCTACGGGCTCATAAGCAAGCCCCGAAGCGGTGCAGTCAAAATAATGCACGTCACGCTTTAAGATAATATTTTTTCGAATTTCGTCTAAATTTGCCATTTTTACTCTTTAAATTTGATACAGTAATTATAGTAAATTTTCGCAAATTTCGGGCTTTTGCTGTGGAAATGATTTAGTAAATTTGGAGGTTAAATTTGAACAAGTTAAATTTAACCGCAAAGCGGCAAATTTAACTTGATAAAGCACAGAAGCGCGAGCCACAGAGGCTCACGACCATTTTATTATTTGTTTATAAAATTTTTCTCTAGCCACTCGATAGCTTTTGCTTCGGTTTCGAAGCGTCCGCTTTTAGCGACTTGATTTTGCCCCTCGTAGAAGCGAATCCTGATACCGTCTTGGACGCTATCTACCTTTATTCTAGTGATCTTGTCTTTGTTTAGATAGACCCTATCGTTTAGTTTTACGTACATTTTTTCTCCCTTAAATTGATGTGGTTTTATTTCTTTTTATCGTTTGCGTCGTCTTTGGCCGAGTCCTTTTTCTCGCCGTCTTTTTTCAAAAACAACTCCTTAAAGCGCTTATCTGCAAAATCCTCTATGTCGTTTTGAAGCTGCCTATAGGCGTTTATGAGCTCGTGTGCGCGTTCGTTTAGCGTCGTGCCTGCGTTTTCGCCGCCTCCTTGTTTGGTGGTGAAGAGCTCCTCTTTTAGATTTTTTTGCAAAATTTGCAGATGAGTCCAGCATTTTTTATAGTTCATGCCTAGGATTTCGGCGGCCTTTGAGATCGAGCCGACCTCGGCGATGACGTCTAGGACTTCGGTTTTACCCTTACCGAAGATAAGCTCGCCCTCGTCGTTTTCTATCCAAGTTTTGGTTTTTACTCTCATCTTTTTTCCTTTCTTCTCCTTAAAACACCCCAGCTGGCAGTATTTTACGTCGATTTTATAGTCTTTTAGCGCCGAGCGGATCGTCTTGAGTCCCACGCCTGCAGCCGCGTCTCTAGCGTCTTTGCACAGGATTCTGCCCTTTTCGTCGGTCATCTGCTTTAGCTGCGTCATCACGGTGTATTTGCCACGTCCGTTTTCGAGCCCGCCAAACTGCCCCAGCTCGCAGTTGTCGATCTTTACACCCATTTTTTCGGCCTCGTCGCTGACCAGCCCGACCTCTACGCCCAGCTTTGCAGCGATCTTAAACGCCGCGCCGCAGTCCAGCCTACCCTTTGGATTTAGCAGTTTAGTTATCAGTTCTCGTATTTGCTCACTCATAGATTCTCTCCGCTCCGCTATATACGTTTATGTTTTCGCCGCGAGCAAAGCCGCATAGCGTGAGGTTAAATTTACGCGCTATCACGACGCCAAGGCTAGTCGGAGCCGTGCGCGAGACGAGCACTGGGATGCCGTGCATGACGGCCTTTGCGACCATCTCAGAGCTTAGCCTGCCGCTCACCATCAAAAACGAATTTTGCAGCTGCGCGCCTGCCAGTACCGCCTTGCCGACGGCTTTATCTATCGTGTTGTGCTGGGCGATATCCTCGCCGATAAAAAACTGCTCGCCGCTAACAAAAAGCTTAGCCGTATGCACGCAGCCAGTCATCTCGTAAAGCTCGCACTGCGTGTAAAACTGCCCCATCTGGCGCAAAATTTCGTCTTTGTGAAATTTAACCTCGCCCTTTATCAAGCGCGCCGCCATAGCCTCTGGATCGATGTTTGCCGTCGAGCTACGCCCGCAGCCGCTGATTATCACCTTTTCCTCGTCAAACTGCTCGAGGCGCTTTTTGTTGATTTTAGCCTTTACCCGCACGCTTAAAGTGTCGTCTGAGAGCTCGACACTCTCGATATCCTCAGGGCTCGCGATCAAATTTTCGCTGATTAGGTAGCCTGCAGCTAGTGCCTCCTGATCGGTCGGAGTTGCCATGAGCGCGCCGAAACGCTTGCCGTTTATGTAGATCTCAAGCTTGATCTCGCGCACCAAAA
>CAURVK010000044.1:0-4004 GCA_963528285.1 uncultured Campylobacter sp.
TTTCTTGCTAAAAACGTGTTTAACATGGTGCTAATAAGTCGCCGCAAAGATCCGCTGGAAGCGCTAGCGCAAATGAGCGAAGCGCTACAGACGCACTCTCTCATCATCTTTCCCGAGGGCACGCGCAAGATGGACGACGACCTAGCACTGCAGCCGTTTAAAAGCGGGGTATTTCGTTTGGCGCAGGAGTGCCCCTCCGTGCCTTTGGTGCCGATTTGGATCAAAAATGCGCGTAACGTCCTGCCTAAAGGCTTTATGATACCTATCCCGCTGCTTTGCGAGCTGATAGTGGGCGAGGAGATAACCTACGGCGGCGAGGGTAAGGGCGAGTTTTTACAAAAGACGCAAGACGCGCTGCTAGCGATGGGCGATATGCAAAATGACAGAACGAAAGCCTGATTTGGCGGCTCTGGCGACGGCGGTAAATTTGAGCCCTACAAATCCGTCAAACGAAAAGAGAAAATTTGCGACCGATTTTTGCGGCAAATTTGACGGCGAGCCTTCTAAAATGACGGCTAAAAGCGTCAAATTTAAATGCGAAACCCGGGCCAAAACGCTCGCCTCTGCGCAAATCAAATTTGACCCAAACGCAGGCTCAAAGCGCGAGCATTTCTGGCTAACAAATTTAACCAATCAAACCGTCCGCACGGCAAACCAAACGCTCGTAAATTTGACTCGCTCGGCAGCATGCAAAACAAGCTTCAAATTTAACCAAAAGGCACTAAAATGAACCCGCAAAATCATATCTTAAATCTATTTTTAGGACTCATCGCAGTGCTAGTCGTCTCTAGCGTCGTTGCCTTTATCCTAAAGGCTAAATTTGGCGCCGAGAACAAAACCATTGCAAATTTGACCTCGCGCATAAACGCCTGGTGGGCGATGATTTTGGTGATTTTTGCGTTTACGTATATGGGCAAAAACGCCGTGATATTTTTGTTTTTGCTAGTTTCGTTTGCCGCTTTGCGCGAATTTTTGTCGCTCATCTACATCCGCAGGGGCGATCATATCGCGCTCGTGGCGTGCTTTTACGTGATTTTGCCCGCGCAGTATATATTTATATATGCTGATTGGTACGCGATGGCGATGATATTTATCCCGGTTTACGGGTTTTTGTTTTTGCCGATTTTGGCGGCTATTTGCGGCGATGCGGCATATTTTTTGGAGCGCTCGACGAAGATCCAGTGGGCGCTGATGATCTGCGTGTTTTGTATCTCGCACATCCCTGCGCTTCTTTTGCTGGATCTTGAGCGCGGCAACAGCATGGAGCTTATGCTATTTTTGATCATAGTCGTGCAATCTAGCGACGTGCTACAGTATATCTGGGGCAAGCTTTTTGGCAAGCGCAAGATCGCGCCTAGCATCAGTCCGTCCAAAACGGTGGTCGGCTTTGCGGGCGGGGTTCTTAGCGCTAGCGCGCTGGCTGCGTGTCTGCATCATCTCACGCCTTTTGGGGCTATGGGGGCGTTTTTTATCGGGCTTGCCGTTTGTATGATGGGCTTTTTAGGAGGGCTTGTTATGTCGGCGATCAAGCGCGATCTAGGCGTCAAGGACTGGGGCTACATGATCAGCGGGCACGGCGGGATGCTTGACCGTATGGACTCGCTGTGCTTTGCTGCGCCGATATTTTTTCACATAGTTAGATATTTTTACGCGTGAGGTTTTGATGAAAATTTGGAGCAAAATTTTACTTTTAGCACTAACGGCAAATCTTGCCTTTGCATTTTCGGCCGAAAAGCTCGTACAAGACGCTAGGGCGCAGGTCGGGCGGACGCTGTTTTATGATCCTTCGTACGAGAGGCTAGCCTATCCGATGGGCGACGTGGATATGATAAAGGGCGTTTGCACCGACGTCGTCGTTAGAGCGCTGCGCGGACAGGATGTTGATCTGCAGCGGCTCATCCACGAGGATATGAGTGCAAATTTTAGCGTTTATCCAAAAAATTGGGGCGCGAAAAAGACTGACAAAAACATCGATCATCGCCGCGTGCCAAACATCGCGACCTATCTAAAACGCAAAGGCTACGAGGCGAAGGGCGAGTTTAAAGCGGGCGATATCGTGACGTGGCGGCTGGATAACGGCAGGCCGCATATAGGCATAGTTTCGGATAAATTTGCAGGCGGCAAAACCCCGCTCGTGATCCATAATATCGGGCTTGGCGCGCAGGAGGAGGACGTGCTAAATGTTTACGAGATAACGGGGCATTTTAGGATAAAATAAGCGTAAAAATCGATAAATTTAAGCAAGAAAGGCAAAAAATGGAGTTTAAAGAGAGCTACTTTATAACGAGCGACGGGGCGAGGATATTTTACAGATACCGCCTGGCCGCGGACGTAGCGTGCGAAAATCCGGGCGCAAATGAAGTAAATTTGAGCGAGGACGATAAATTTGACGGGTCAAATTTGAGCGTCGGGGCCGCAAACGAAACGTCAAATTCGGCTAGCGAGCAAGCAGGCGGCGCGGATGAAAATACGGAGCCGGGTTTTGGCGGCGAGGGTAAAATTGATGAGCAAAATTTATCAAACGGCGGCGAAAACTCGGACTCAAATTTAAGCGAAGCTAGCAAATGCAGCGCGTCAAATTTGAGCGAAAACGCCGAGCAAAATCTCAAATTTAAAGCCGCGCCAAATGCCAAAGCCGTAGCGATATTTCACCGTGGACACGAGCACTCGGGCAGGACGACGCATGTAGCTGGCGGGCTAGCGGATGAGAGTTTTAGCTATTTTGCCTGGGATCAGCGCGGACACGGCAGGAGCGAGGGCGAGCGGGGAGACGCGCCAAGTATAGGCCGTCTCATCGCCGACGTGGACGAGTTTGTGGCGCATATCGAGCAGAGATTTGGCTTTGAGACGCAAAATCTAGCCGTGATAGCCCAAAGCGTGGGCGCTGTGCTGGTCTCTGCGTGGCTGCATGACTACGCTCCGCGCGTTCGCTGCGCGGTGCTGGCTAGTCCCGCATTTAGCGTGAAGCTTTACGTACCATTTGCTAGGGCCGGGCTAAAGGCGCTTTACAATGCGCGCGGAAATTTTTTCGTAAACAGCTACGTCAAGGCGCACTATCTCACGCACGACAAGGAGCGCCAGGCCAGCTACGACGCCGACTCGCTCATCACTCGCGCGATCTCGGTACGCATACTGCTGGGGCTTTACGAGGCGGCACAGCGCGTGGTTTCGGACGCCGCCGCGATCACGACGCCTACGCTACTGCTGATTTCTGGCGATGATTGGGTCGTGGAGCACGCCCCGCAGCACGAGTTTTACAACGCTCTTGGCGCGCACGTAAAAAGGCGCGAGGTTTTAGATGGATTTTACCACGATACGCTGGGCGAAAGCGAACGGGAGAGGGCGTTTGAGATCGTGCGCGAGTTCGTCGGCGAGAGGTTTAGCGCGCCTTTTAGCGAGGTAGACTGCACGCATGCGGACGAATACGGCTTTAGCCGCGAGGAGGCCGATAGGCTAGCTACGTCGCTGCCGAGATTTAGCCCGAAAAATTTGCGATTTAAATTTCAGCGGATATTTATGCAGGCGGTTTCGCCGTGGGTCGGCGGGCTAAAAGTGGGCGAAAACACGGGCTACGATAGCGGCAGTACGCTTGATTACGTTTACCGAAACGAGCCGCAAGGAGCGAATAAATTTTTTAAATTTATCGATAAATTTTACCTAAACGCCATCGGCTGGCGCGGTATCAGAGAGCGCAAGCGAAATATCAAACTAGCGATCGACCAAGCCGTAGCAAAGCTGCAGGAGCGAGGTGAGCCGCTACGACTGCTCGACATCGCCTCGGGACACGGCAGATACATACTAGACGCCGCGCAGGGGCATAAATTTGAGCGCATAACGCTACGCGACTACAGCGACATAAACGTAAAAGCCGGCAGCGAAATGATAAAGGAGCGCGGGCTGCAGGACGTCGCGAGCTTTACGCAGGCAAATGCGTTCGAAGCCGCTAGCTACGAGGGTCTGCAGGACGCATATACGCTTGGCGTCGTGTCGGGGCTGTTTGAGCT
>CAURVK010000045.1:0-3874 GCA_963528285.1 uncultured Campylobacter sp.
TGCCGTTACCAATAACCGCTCGGCATGGCTTAGCGAGCTAGCTAAAAAGGCGTTAGCAGTGCAATAAAGAGTACGGAGCAGGCCGCCACCTAACCAGCAATCTCCTTTTATCTTCGATGTTTAAATTTATAAAATCTATACCGAAAAGTTTCGTTAAATTTTCGCCCTTTAAAATTTGATCGGTTGCGCCAAATTCATATCCCAAGGGGCCGTTTAAAAGCAAGGTTTTATCTGCCACCGCAAGCGCGTGATCGGGGTGATGCGAGGTAAAGATCACGCATGTTTTTTGCTCGCTATTTAGCTTTTTGATTAGGCTTAAAACGGCGTTTTGATGAAAGACGTCGAGATAGGAAGTCGGCTCGTCCATGATTAGAATTTTGGGCCGTAATACTAGCGAGCGAGCTATAAGCACCAGCTGCATCATGCCGCCGCTTAGCTCGTCTACGTTTAAATTTAAATACTCTCTAACACCCGCAATTTGTGCAGCTTCCTCGGCCATCGCTCTATCCTCCGCGCTCGGCCTTGAAAACATACCGACGTTTGCGTTTACGCCCATTAAAATCAGATCTTTTACCTTAAAGCTAAAAGCGATATTTTCGCTTTGAGGCACGTATCCTACGAGCTTGGCACGTTCTTTGCCGCCAAGAGAAGCATGATCGCGGCCATCGATCAAAATTTGACCGCTTTTTGCTTTTAAGAGTCCTAAAATAATCTTTAAAAAAGTAGATTTACCTATGCCGTTTGGGCCCAAAATCGCAAGCGTTTCGCCGCTTTTTAGGCTAAGGCTCAAATTTTGCAAAATTTGCTTACGCTCGTATGAAAAGCTTAAATTTTCTACGCTTAAGACCATCTTTTGCCCTTTTTAACAATGATGATGCCGATCATAGGAGCGCCTATAAGCGCGGTTAGGATACTTAGCGGGATTTCAGCCGAGCTCACGCTTCTAGCCGCAACGTCGGTTAGCATCAAAAATATCCCGCCTAAAATCGCAGAAATCGGAACTAGCTGCGAGTTATCGGAGCCGTAAATCAGCCTCGTAATATGCGGCATCAAAAGCCCGACCCAGCCGATGATACCGGCGATGGCTACGCTTGCGGCCGTTATCAGTGTAGCAAGCACGATAAAGATAAAGCCTAAAAATTTACTCTCGCCCAAAATGCTTGCATGTTCGCCGCCTAGGGATAAAATGTTTAGCTTCCAGCCCATTAGGCTCAAAAGCACAAGCCCGCTAACGCAAACGGGAGCAAGCGCCGCTACGTCGCTCCAAGATATGGCGCTTAGGCTTCCCATAAGCCAATATACAATACTGGGTAGCTTTTCTTGCGTGTCGGCGACGTATTTTACGACCGAGATCAGCGCCTCGAATATCGCGCCCGTGATGATACCGGCAAGCACCAGCATGAGCTTTGAGTTTTTGTTTGCCAAAACACCCAACGCGTAAGCCATCATAACGGCCAAAAAGCCGAAAATAAAAGCACCTATTTGCGTGGCTACGGGACTGCCGAAGGCTAAAATGCAAACCACTGCGCCAAATCCCGCCCCGCTACCTACTCCCAGGATATTTGGGCTTACCAAAGGATTTGCAAACATCGCCTGAAATATCACGCCCGCCACGCTAAGGCTGGCGCCTATCAAAAAAGCCGCTATCAGCCTAGGCAAGCGTAGGTCGAATATCAAAGCGTAAAGCGTCTCTTTGTCGTTTTGATAATAATCAATTAGCCCGTCAATAGAAATCCTGCCCGCAAGCAGCGAAAAAATAACCGCAAAAACTAGAAAAAGCGATAAAAACAGATATTTTTTCATTATCTAAAAAGCTCATAAAATTTGCTCTCGCCGTTTAGGTCGAAGCGTAAAATTTGAGCTATCTCATCGTCATTTAGATCGTAGCCGTAGAGGAGCTTGTAGCTCTTTTTCATCTCGTCTTTTAAATTTATATGCGCCTGCCCCGCAAGTAGCACGCTAAACCACGCCCAGCCCAGGTGCGATTCGCCCGTAGGCGGCTCCCACATATCTCCTCCTAGAGGCATTTTATAGACGGCTTTTTGCTTGACGGCTTTTACGTTTTTTAAAATTTTGTCGCTAAAAAAATCCCGCGGAGTTAGCTCGTCAAAGTTGCTAAGCAAGATAACGTCCGGATTTTGCGCGAGAATTTCTTCTTTATTTAAAATTCTAAATCCCCCGAAATTCGCCGCATTTGCTCCTCCGCTTAGCTTGATCTCATAATCAAAATACGTCCCGCCGCCGGCTGCCTCGTAGCTTTTATCCCTGCCGAATATAAAAAGAACCTTCGGTTTTTTGCTAAGCCCTTTTACGAAATTTTCGATCTTAGTCCTTACCTCGGCTCTATTTTGCAAAATTTGCTCTGCTCTTTGCTCTTTTTCGTAAATTTTACCCAGCATCTCAAACCAAAAAAGCGGATCTTCCTCCGTGCCGCTTAAATTTACCAAAGCTACGTTTAGCCCTACTTTTCGTAGCGGTTCGATGATCTTTTCGCCTCTCATGCCCCACTGCACGACAAGATCGGGAGAGAGCTTTAGTAGTTCCTCGATATTTGGGGTAAAGTCCTCTCCGATACCGCCTGCTGGGATACTAGCTGCGCCTTTTATCATTTTTCCGAGCATTCCGCGCTCGATGTTTTTTTTAGCTATCGGATGGACGGAGGCTAGACGAGATACGTTATTTTCGACACTAAGAGAAAACGAAGCTAGCGGCACGGGAAACAGCGCTACGCTTTTAACGGAGCGGTCGAAGCGAAGCTTATTGCCGTTTTGATCGGTAAATTCAAGCGCGCCCAGCGTCGCGGCTAGTAGTAATAAAGCAGATATGATTTTTTTCAAATTCGATCCTTAAATTCGTAAATTTTAGGTCTTTTGAGCGGGCCTGTTTAAAAGCCCGCTCGGTAAATTTAAATTTTAAAAGCTAGCCTTAAAGCCTAGTTTGAAATTTCTGCCCGGATTTATTAGCGGGTTGCTAGCGCTTCTAGGCTGGCTGATTAGCTCGTAGCTTAGGCTCGGGGCGTATTCTTTGTCAAAGATATTTTCGACGCCGAAATTTAGGCTAAAATCTTTTAAGAAGCCTAGTTTACCAAGGCTCTTGCCAAAGTATAGGTTATGCACGAAATATCCCGCTCGCTCACGCTCTAGGCTGTCGTCTATGCGCGTCTTTCTTGCCGCCCAGTCGCCGCTATACTCTATGTATGAGTTTGCCAAAAACTCCGGCGAATAAGAAACAGCCACGTGTCCGCTAAGTGGAGCGATCTCTGGAAGCGGTTTGCCGGTTTGTTTATTTTTGCCGCGCGTGTAGGCGAGATTTGTTTTAAACTCTAAATTTGACAAAATTTTATAAGCTAGGTCAAATTCCGCTCCGCTTATCTTGGCTCTATTTACGTTTTGCGACTGATAGTAGGTCACGCCGCCGCTTTGCCAGTTTCGCTCAACGATCAGGTCTTTATAATCCCCCGTATAAAATATCAAATTTGACCTAAGCGCCTTATCCGTATAGCGAAGTCCGGCCTCATAGGTAACGCCTTTTTCGATATTTAGATCAGGGTTTGGTAGATACGCCTCGCTGCCTGAAAATGTAAGTATCGGGGCAACCTCGCCGCTCATAGGAGCCCTAAACGAAGTAGAGAAATTTCCTACAAACTCAAACCCCTGGGCGATAGGGTAAATAAGTCCCAGCCCGTAGCTGGCTCTACCGTCTTTTCTATCGTTGGCGTTTTCATATAAGGCTTTTACGGCGGGGCTCATCGAGCTATCCATATCAAAGGACGTTTTTATGCGGTCGTAGCGTAAATTTGCGCTCAAAATCGCATCGTTGCTAAATGCGTATTCAAGCAATCCAAACCCAGCGACGTCAAGCTGTTTGGTTCTTA
>CAURVK010000046.1:0-2943 GCA_963528285.1 uncultured Campylobacter sp.
TTCAGTAGCGTTTCTATATCCTGCACGACTCTTATATCGCTTATTTGCACCTTATTTCCTTGCGTTTAAATTAAACCTGCCCGCTTAACATTACGACTTCGCATATATCTAGACTCGGCTCATTGTCTTTATCAAATCCTTTAGCGATTTGCAGTTTTACGCTTTTAGCGTATGAGGGCGAGAAAAATACCAGAGTATGCACCGGTCTTTTTTGCGACCTATCTAGGCTTTCGTATTTATCTAGCCTAGTGAAGTATCCAACTCCGCTTTCAGGCTCGCCAGCATCTTTATATGCTTTATTGCAAGCCTTTTGAGGAGAGTTTGGGATTACAAATACCAAATTTATAGTATTTATACCGTAGCGTAGCTCGAATTCTTTAAATTTATGGTCTTCGTTATAGTTTTGCTTTAGCTTTTTATCTAGTTTGCCGTCGCTGGGATTTTTGCCTTCATTTAAATTTAGCCGTATTTGTTCAAAGCCCTCTTTGTTTTCAAATTTAGCGCCATTTAGGTAGTAGATATTTACGGGTAGGTTGTCTTTTTGCGAGGCGTAGTTTTTAAAATGCAGCCTTATGCAAGCAGAGTTGCTATTGGCGCTATCTTTGTCCGCATTTGAGATATTAGAGCCGCTAATATCCCCAGGATCTGATATCTTAAGCTTGTTTGATTTTTTAGCGCAGGTTAGTATAGAGCCTCTATCGCTCCTACATAAATTTACGAAGTCTTGCATCAAGGCGTGATCGCCGTTTACGGTTTTTTGGCTAAGAGCGCGGCTTGGCACGAAAGCTACTCTAGTGCAAGGAGAGTTTGCGCTACAACCTACTATGGGTAAGTTTATAAAATCGCATCCTAGTATCAGGGGTATGCCGTTTGATTTTATCGTTCTTCCTCTTACGCTTTTTAGCACCACCCTGCCGCCGTGTTCGCAGGTTATGATATCGTCTTCTATGACCGGATGTAGATACGAGAGGCCGGTTTTAACCGCCGTTTCGTCAAACGTTTTATCTTCGGGAGCGATTTGATTTAGCTCCTTTAGCTCCTTAGCCTTTTTACTGGCCGGTTTTAGCTTGATATTTAGGCTATCTTCTTTTATATCGTAGTTTAGCAGCCTAGCCTGAGAGTTTTTGTATAGTAAATTTAGCCCTCCTATGCCGCTATGCGTATCTCTGGGCTGAAAGATATACGAGGCATAGCTTTCGCCAGCTTGGACATCCTTGCTAGCTTGGTTTTTAGGGGCAAGCGATGAGGAGGTCTGATTTGCGTCTTCTTTATTTTCCGGATCGTTTTTGTCTCCGCTTTCTTTAAAGTAAAGCTCGCAATCTTCTTTTTCCTCGCCTCCCGTTAAAAGCTTACCCATCATAAAGACTTTGGCGTTTAGATATTTAAAGCTTAAATTTATATCCTCTTCTACGCGCCTAATATCAAACGTACTTTCGTTTTTTAAAAATATATCGCAGTTTTTATGATAGATATGTATAAGCTCGCTAGGCTCAAACCTTATCATCTTTAAGAGCTGTTTTGCTTGGTACTCTTTATCTTCTTTGGACATATCTTCTAGCGCTTGGATGGAGGGCAGGATTATGCTTCTTTGATCCTCGTCTATCTCTTTTTTATATGCGCTGTGCGATTTTTTCGAGAGTACCAAATAGCGCTTCTTATCGTTAGATAGATATCTCCACCCCTCAAATTTAAGCTCGTACGCGCTTTTGCAAATTTCTATCCTAGCCTCTATCCATTTTTCAAGCTCCGCGCTATCTTGCTTATGGCTAACGTATGGGCTTATGCCTTTATAAAAGCCCGATATATACGTGAGTCTATCTTTTGCCTGTTCTACATTTAACTTTTTATCCAGAGTAAAAAATCTGCATCCATATATCGCAAACATCAAATTTAGATCATCTTGCATGACCTCTGAGGCGAGCGTTTTTGCGTTGATATCCTTGATATCTTCTTTATCTATGATTTTTATTGGTAGATTATCTTGCCTATAGGCTAGCAAGCAGCTAACCAGATCTTCTACATTGGGCGCCTCGCCGATATCGTCGTATCCAAAGTCGTTTACATATAGGCTTACGGGATATATTACGCTTTCTAGGATTGAGATCTTTTCTTCTTCCATATTGCCTAGCCTCGGAAGGTTTTTTAGATAAATTTTATAAAACAGTATCTGAGAAGCTAGGGTTTGTAAGTAGTCGTTTAGATAGTTTAGAGCCCCTGCTATATCTTTATCTTTTATCTTGGCTTCGTTTTTGGGATGGTTTAAAAGATACTCCATCAGATATAGGCTCTCTACTAACTGCTTCATAAAGTGAGAAGCCTTTAGCACGTTTATAAGATGAAGTTTGGAGGTGTTTTGATAGTCGAATTTTTCCGTATAGCTTACCATGCCGTATCTAAGGCCAAGATCCGAGATAACCGATACGCTTGGCTCAAATACCTGATTTGCGTCTATTTTTACGGTATCTGAGCTAAACGTATTTTTATACTCTTCTTGTTTATCAAAGTATCCTTCGTCGTATTCGTCGTAAATTTTATGCATAACGGAGTCTATATGATGAATCTCTATGCCAAAAGTATCTCCTTTACTGGCCTTGCTTATATTAGAGCTTACGTTTTGCTTATTTAGCTCTTCGCAGGCCGTTTTGTTTTCTTTTACGAGATCGACGCAATCTTCTAGCGTAGCCTCGTCTTTATCGTCTTTGCTAAAGCCAAAGAAGCTTTTTATCTTATCAAACGCCTTGCTAACCATGCCTCCTATAAAGCCATACGGGTCTAGTATCCTAGCTACCCACCTTATGCCTTTATATATGACCTTGGCTATAAAGCCTAAAAACCTAAAAACGATAACCGGCAAGGATATCCATACGCCTCCAAAGCCAGGGGCGTTAAAGGTATATAGCTCCTTTACTTCGTTTGGATAGACCGAGCAATAAACCTGAGCCA